>NZ_JBWKSF010000002.1:0-907952 GCF_059419665.1 Caulobacter sp. GW821-FHT05F04 | reverse complement strand
ACCAGGGACCCAACGAGCTACACCCGCCAACATCAAGCCAAGGCTCAACGTACATCGCAATACACAGGGACCCAGGGGTGCGTGAACGTCGTGCCGGCCGCCCCTGGGTCCCGGACAGCGCCTGCGGCGCTTCCGGGATGACAAGGATTGGCGCCCCCCTAGACCAGCCCGCGCTTCTGCGCCTCCAGCGCCGCTTCGGCTCGGGAGCAGATGTTGAGCTTGCGGTAGATCGCCTTGACGTAGCCCGCCACGGTCAGCTCGGTGACGCCCATGACCTTGGCCGCCTCGCCCGAGCGCAGGCCCCGGCCGATCAGGCGCAGCACCTCGGTCTCGCGCGGGGTCAGGGCCGCCTCGGGCTCGACCGTCTGGATCAGAACCGGCCGGGCGCGGAAGTAGTCCAGCATCCGCCGCGCCACGGCCGGCGACAGCGGGGTCTCGCCGGCTTCGAGGCGGCGCAGATAGCGGACCAGCTCGTCGCGGCCCATGTCCTTGAGCAAATAGCCCCCCGCTCCCGCCGCGATGGCGTCGAACAGGTGGTGGTCGTCGGCGTAGATGGTCACCACCACCGACCGCGTCGCCCCGCCCGAGCGCTCGGCCAGATCGCGCAGGAAGTCGACGCCGCGCCCGTCCGGCAGGGCCAGGTCGACCAGGGCCAGGTCGGGCGCGCCGTCAGACAGGAACGAGCGCGCCTCGGCCAGGTCGGCCGCGCCGCGCGCCACCACGCCGGGGAAGGCTTCCGACAAGGCCGCCAGCAGGTGCTCGCGGGTCTCGGCCTGGTCTTCGAGGACGAGGGCCGTGCCGGGGGCGTTGGGAGCAAGGGTCATGCCGGGGCGCTCGCATCGACGGGCGTCGACAGCCGGACCACCGTACCCTTCGTGGTTTCAGGAAACGCCACCGTCCCGCCGATCTCGCCCAGCCGCCGCTCCAGGTTGGCCAGGCCGCTGCGGCGCCCC
Organism: Caulobacter sp. GW821-FHT05F04; assembly: GCF_059419665.1. NCBI lineage: Bacteria > Pseudomonadati > Pseudomonadota > Alphaproteobacteria > Caulobacterales > Caulobacteraceae > Caulobacter > Caulobacter sp. GW821-FHT05F04. The sequence continues at coordinate 906,999 of NZ_JBWKSF010000002.1, read as the reverse complement.
CCCGCTTCGCGCGGCAGGCCGACGCCGTCGTCGCTGAGGGTCAGCTCCAGCCGGCCGGCGTCTTCGTGAACCGTGACGGCCACGGTGGTCGCGCCGGCGTGGCGGATGGCGTTGGAGATCACCTCGCGCACGGCCGAGGTCAGGTTCTTGTAGACGCGATAGGGCGCGGTCACGCCCGGATCGGCCAGCTCGACCGGCGGCCAGTCCAGGGCGATGCCGGCCGCCTCCAGCCGCTCGGCGGTCTCATGGCGCAGGTCGGCCAGCGCCGCCTCCAGCGGCAGGTCCTGGCCCGACAGGCCCGAGACGATGGCCCGCAGGTCGCCGATCGCCCCGCGCACGGCCTCGCGTGTCTGGGACAGGTCCTGGCGGTGCAGGCCCGACAGCAGGCGGGCGCCGACGTCGTCGTGCAGGTCGCGGGCGATGCGCAGGCGTTCCTCGACCACGCCCCGGGCATAGGCGTCGCGGCCTTCCTCGATCTGGCTCAGGAGGCTCACCAGTTGGTCGGCCAGCTGGACCTGCGCCGTGCCGAACAGGCCCCGACCCCGGAACGGGAAGCGCAGGGTCAGCGCCGTGGTCCCGGCGGCGGCGGGAAGGCCCAGGGCCACGCCCTCCTCGAGGATCTCGGCCTTGGCTCTGGCGGCCTGGGCGGGAGCGATCTCCAGCGGCTCATAGACCTTGGACAGCAGCGCCCTCCACGCATCCGCCCGCGCCTCGGCCCCGTGGATCAGGGCCACCTGGGCCACGGCGGCGAACATCTCGTGATCCTTCAGGGTCTTGCGGCCGAGGGTCCGCCGCCACAGCACGTCGCGGAACGGCAGGTAGGCGAAGGCCACGATCAGCAGCGACACGCCCAGCGCCGCCTGCGGACTGGTCCCCAGGGCGGTGATCAGGACGCCATCCAGGGCCAGCAGGGCCGCGCCGGCGCTGAGGTAGAACAGGATCCGGAACGCCCACTGGTCCAGCTCGAACAGGCGATGGCGACGCAGGCCCACGGCCATGCCGACATAGATGATCACGAAGAAGCCTAGCGAGAAGCGCGGGTCCAGGAATGGCCGCATCCCCAGGGCGATCGGCACGGCGACATTGCCGATGAAGGCTCCGGCCCCAACGATCACCGACAGGCCCAGCCACCGGGTCGCGGCCATGGCGGCCGGGTCCTTGCGGCTGGCGAAGGCCTGCACGCCGATGGCCACCACGATCAGGGCCATCTCGATCGAGGTGATGCCCTGCCCCATGCTCTCGGTCGATGGATTGCCCGGCAGCAGCGGCGTCAGCGCCCAGGCCAGCACCCACAACGGCGCCAGCAGCATGACCGGCAGCCGCGTGACCCGCTTGGGATAGGCCAGGAAGAAGGCGATCATCGCCCCGCCATAGGCCACCGCCCCGATCATGTTCAGCCGCATGGCGATCGTCGCCAGCGTCCCGTCCATGACCAGCTCGACGCTGGAATTGACCGCCCAGCCGAAGGTGAAGGCCAGCATGGACAGGCCGGTCAGGGCGAACAGCTGGGTCGACAGCTCGCGCGGCCGCAGGGCCCAGACCCAGCCAACGATCAGGGCCGCGATCAGGCCGAACGACAGATTGGCCCAGAACTCCGCGCCCAGGGTCGACAGCGGCCGGACGCGGTTGTCCAGCGTCACGACGCGCTGGACGCCGTCGCTCCCGGCCAGGCGCAGGGCCAGCGGCCGGGCCGCCAGCTGCTCGGCGAAGACCGCTCGGCGGCGGCTCTGCTCGGCGGCGGCGACCTGGGTGTCGGGGGTGTCCAGCCCGCCGATCTCGGGCGCGCGCAGCACCGGCGCGGCGCGATCGGAGCCGACGCCGGCCAGCCGGTCGCCGACCTTGGCCCCGACGCGGTCCAGCGGCCCGCCGGGCGTGAGGCGGGTGATGACCAGGGCGCCGTCGGGCCTGGCCTGGAAGCCCGCGCCCAGCCACGGCGGGCTCATCGCCATCCAGACGCCGATCAGCGCCGTCGCCACGCACAGCAGGACGACGCCGAGCAGCAGGGTCGTGGGGGACGAGGCGCGCATCCGGTCTTACTGAAAACGATTGGGACGCAGACCTTGGGACAGGACTAGCGCGACCGCAACCATCACGGAACGCCGTTACGGGGACACCCCCAGTTCTGGGGGTTGCGCGCACCGGCCCCCAGTCGTGTGGCTCCAAAACTTGTCATCCCGGCCGCAGCGCAGCGGAGAGCCGGGACCCAGGGGCGGCCGCAATGCGCCGGCCCCTGGGTCCCGGACAAGCGCTAGGCGCTTTCCGGGATGACAAGAATTGTGAGGGCGCTACTGCCCGTTCCCGGGCGCCCACGGAAACTTCAGGCTCTCGTAGTACTCCAGGCTCCTCGCCGGCGCCTTCTCGCCCGGCGGCAGCGGACGCTTCGAGAAGCTTCCGAACCACGCCACCGAGGCGTCGCGCCACCACTGGGCCTCGTCGCGCTGGATCTTCAGGTAGTCGGCGACCTCCTTGTGGCGCTCGGCGTCGACATACGGCGTCAGGCCGGCCCAGGTCTTCTCCATGCCGTCGACATACGCGACGCCCCGGCCGTAGTGCTTGACCATGCCGTCCCACAGGGTGTCGCCGGACTTCAGGCGGTAGTCCCAGGGCAGGTGGTGGAACCACAGCAGGTCCTTCTCGTCGACGCATTTGAGGTCGGCGAAGCAGGCCCCCACGGCCGGCGCGTACTGGGCCGTGGCGTTGCTGCCCGAGGGGGTGCGGTCGAAGCCGATCCCGTCCGGGCCGGCCTTGGCGTAGTAGACGCTGGTCCAGTCGGCGCGCGGCCCGCCGCTGACCCAGGGACCGGGGCCGTAGTGGTGCCCCTCGCCCATCTGGTGGTGCAGACCGAGCGGGGTCATGTAGTCCACCGCCGCCTCGCGCGAGCCCATCATCATGTCGACGACCGGCTTCACCAGGCGCGGTTCGTCGCCGAAGGTCATCTTCGTCCAGTCGGTGGCGATGTCCTTGGCCGAAGCTTCCGGATCCCAGGCCAGACGCCCGAACGCGTACCAGTTGGCCTGGTCGAACTGCGAGCCGGACCAGTTGCGGTCGCTGCCGATATTGGCCACCCCGGCCATCACCGTCAGCTTGCGGTCGTCCAGCGTCCCGTCGACCACCTTGGCCACGGTCGAGCCCTTGCCGTGGGCCATGGTGTCCGCGCGCAGGGTCTCCTCGAACAGCGGGCCCAGGTAGACGAGGTGCGTCGAGAAGCCGAGATATTCCTTGGTGATCTGGAACTCCATGCCGAGGTTCGACTTCGGCATGGCCCCGAACAGCGGGTGGAACGGCTCGCGCGGCTGGAAGTCGATCGCGCCGTTCTTGACCTGAATGACGACGTTGTCGCGGAACTGGCCGTCGAAGGGCTTGAACTCCGAATAGCCCTGCTTGGCGCGGTCGTCGGGCTGCTCGTGCGAATAGACGAAGGCCCGCCAGATCACGACGCCGCCGTGCGGTCCGACCGCGTCGGCCAGCATGTTGGCCCCGTCGACATGGGTGCGGCCATAGTCCTGCGGGCCAGGCTGGCCTTCCGAATTGGCCTTCACGAGAAAGCCGCCGAAGTCGGGGATGGCCTTGTAGATCTCGTTGGCCTTGGCCTTCCAGAAAGCCGCGACGGCCGGGTCCAGCGGGTCGGCGGTCTTCAGGCCGCCCAACTCGACCGGCGCCGACCAGCGGGCCGACAGATAGACCTTGATGCCATAGGGCCGGAACGTGTCGGCCAGGGCGGCGGCCTTGGCGATATAGGCCGGGGTCAGGCTGTCGGCCTTGGCGTTGACGTTGTTCAGCACCGTGCCGTTGATCCCGATCGAGGCGTTGGCGCGGGCGTAGTCGACCATGCGCGGGTCGACGTGGCCTGGCAGCCGCCACCAGTCGAAGATCGACTGGCCGGAATAGCCGCGCTCGACGTGGCGATTGAGATTGTCCCAATGGTTCAGCATCCGCAGCTTGACCTTGGGGACCGAGGTGATGTCGAGGTTATCCACAGGCCGCCGGGTCTGGATCAGCTCCAGATAGCGGAAGACGCCGTAGAGGACGCCGACGTCCTTGTTGGCCGAGATCACCGTGGTCTTCCGGCCGTTCACCGCCTGGGTGCGGATCCGGTAGCCCTCGTCGCCGAGGCCCTTCGCGGGCTCGACGGTCAGCTGGATGACCCCGTCGCGGACGCCCGCGGCGGCGCTGGCGGGCTTGCCGACCAGGCCGGTCAGACCGCGCTCCAGCTCGGCGCGGGCGACCTTCAGGGTCGGGGTGTCGGGGGCCAGGGAACTTGGGGGCGCGATGGCGGCGGCGCGGGCGGCATAGGCCGGCCGGGCGCTGGCCTCGACGGGCCGATAGCGGAGCCAGAGGTCGTAGCCGTCCTCCGCCCGGGCGGTTGTCGCCACGAGCATGAGACCCAGCGCCAAGGCCAGAAGCCGCATCCGTTTCACTCCCACTTTCTCCCGATTTCCCCGGCGAAGGCCGGGGCCCAGATACGGCCGGAGCCTGAGCCATTCCTGGCGCCGCTCAGCCTTACGATCTGGGTCCCGGCCTTCGCCGGGAAGATCGGCTCATTTGAAACTTGAACCACGCCAAAAAGGTCGGGTCACCAAAGTCATAGTGGTCAGACCACTGGGTTGACAACCCTAATGGTACCGGTAAACCGATAGGCGGGGAGGAAGATGGACGCCGCGCGCCTGGTTTTGGGCGGGCCTCCGGTCTTTCGGTCCCGACAAACGATTGCAGACAAAGCGTCCCCAAGGCCACCATGCCCAAGATCATCGCCGCCAAGACCATCGTCACGTGCCCGGGGCGCAATTTCGTGACCCTGAAGATCGTGACCGACGAAGGTGTGTACGGCATCGGCGACGCGACCCTGAACGGCCGCGAACTGGCCGTCGAGGCCTATCTCTCCCAGCACGTCATCCCCTGCCTGATCGGTCGCGACGCCCACCAGATCGAGGACATCTGGCAGTACCTCTACAAGGGCGCCTACTGGCGTCGGGGACCTGTGACCATGGCCGCCATCGCCGCGGTCGACATGGCGCTGTGGGACATCAAGGGCAAGATCGCCGGCCTGCCCGTGTATCAACTCCTGGGCGGCGCCTGTCGCACGGGCGTGATGGTCTATGGCCACGCCAATGGCGAGACGATCGACGAGACCCTCGACAACGCCGCCCACTACGCGGCCCTGGGCTACAAGGCCATCCGCCTGCAGACCGGCGTGCCGGGCATGCCGGGGGCCTATGGCGTCTCCAAGGACCGCTTCTTCTACGAGCCGGCCGACAGCGACCTGCCCAAGGAGACCATCTGGTCGACCGAGCGCTATCTGCGCACCGCGCCGGACCTGTTCGCCGCGGCGCGCGAGCGGTTGGGCTGGGATCTGCACCTGCTGCACGACGTCCACCACCGCCTGACCCCGATCGAGGCCGCCCGCCTGGGCAAGGATCTGGAGCCCTACCGGCTGTTCTGGATGGAGGACGCCGTCCCGGCCGAGAACCAGTCCAGCTTCCGCATCATCCGCCAGCACACCACCACGCCGCTGGCCGTCGGCGAGATCTTCAACTCGGTCTGGGACTGCAAGCAGCTGATCGAGGAGCAGCTGATCGACTACATCCGCGCCACGGTGGTCCATGCCGGCGGCATCACGCACCTGAAGAAGCTGGCCAGCTTCGCCGACCTGCACCACGTGCGCACCGGCTGCCACGGGGCCACCGACCTGTCGCCGGTCTGCATGGGCGCGGCCCTGCACTTCGACCTGTCGATCCCCAACTTCGGCGTCCAGGAATATATGCGCCACACGCCCGAGACGGACGCGGTGTTCCCCCACGCCTACAGCTTCAGCGACGGCATGTTGCACCCCGGCGAGGCGCCCGGCCTGGGCGTCGACATCGACGAGGATCTGGCGGCCAAATACCCCTACCAGCGCGCCTATCTGCCGGTCGCCCGCCGCCTTGACGGCTCGATGCACGACTGGTGAGACCTTGGTCAGGCCTCGGGCGCGGAAAAACCTGACCTCCCGGCGGAGAGAGGCGAAAAAACAGAACAATTCGCGCCGGTCCCCGTGGTAGGGAATTGGGGTCCCGACAACGCCCTACTTGGGCATACGCGTCCTTCCGAGCCTCCGCCCCGACATGTCAGACAACGTCAAGCTCTACCGCAGGATCGCCGACTCCGTGGCCGACGCCATCGAGGCCGGACAGTACAAGCTGGGCGACCGCCTGCCGACCGAGCGGGAGCTGGCCGAGCAGTTCGGGGTCTCGCGCCCGACCCTGCGCGAGGCGATGATCGCCCTTGAGATGCTGGGCATGATCGAGGCCCGCCACGGCCTGGGCATCTATGTCACCGGCAATGTCCGCCCCCAGGCCCCCTCGGCCGAGATCGACTTCGAGATCGGCGCCTTCGAGCTGATCGAGGCCCGCCGCCTGTTCGAGGGCGAGGCCGCCGCCCTGGCCGCCACCTCGATCACCGACGAACAGATCGGCGAGTTGGAAGGCCTGCTGGAGCGCATGCGCGTCGAGGAAGAGATCCGGGGCGAGGACGCCGACCGCGACTTCCACCTGACCATCGCCCGCGCCACCGGCAACGGCGCGATCATCGCCACGATCGAGAACCTGTGGGACTGGCGCAACCGCTCGTCCCTGGCCCGCAACATCCTGACGCGCGCGCGCGGCATGGGGCTGGAGCCCCGGATCGTCGAGCACCGCCGGGTGGTCGACGCCCTGAAGGCGCGCGATCCGGCGGCGGCCCGCCAGGCGATGCGCGACCACCTGGAACGGGTGATCGACCACCTGCTGCACGCGACCGAGACCGAAGCCGTGCAGAAGGCCCAGCAGGAGACCAAGGCCCGGCGCAGCGCCATCGCCAAGCGGGTGGCGATCTAGGAGCCTTCTCGATCCTCCCCCTTTTGGGGGAGGTGGATCGCCGCGGATACGCGGCGAGACGGAGGGGGACCGCTCAGGCCAATGGCGCCGCGGCTAACCCCTTCCACCGCCGTTCGGCGGTCCCCCTCCCCCAAGAGGGGGAGGAGAGACGAACCCCATGACGCGCTCGCCGCTCCGTGGCACAGCTAGGCCATGCGCCTCCCCGCCCTGAAGCCCGATTCCGACCAGATGCTGCACCTGGACGCCCTGCGCATCGTCGGGGCGCTGATGATCGTGGTCTTCCACTTCAACCGCTTCATCAATCTGGACGGCCGCTGGCAGGCCGCAGACGACACGATCAAGAGCTTCAGCCTGATCGTCGACCTGTTCTTCCTGATCTCCGGCTACGTGATGGCCGCGATCTATACCGGCCGCCTGACCACCGTCGCCAGGTACCGCGACTTCCTGCAGAAGCGCGTCGCGCGGCTGGGTCCGCTGCACTGGGCGACGATGCTGGTGTTCGTGGCCATCGCCGCCCTCGGCTGGGCCGGGGTGCTGAACGAGCGGGATCCGTCGCGCTACGACGTCTCGTGCATCGCCCAGAACATCCTCTTCATCCACGCCTGGGGAACCTGCCACGCCCAGACCTGGAACTTCGTCAGCTGGGCGATCAGCGCCGAGATGGGGATGTACGTCGCCCTGCCCCTGCTGTTCTGGATCACCGCGCGCGGCTGGCAGGCCACGGCGGCTGTCGCCTTCGGCAGCCTGGCCCTGCTGCTGTGGATCTCGCGCACCGGCGAGACCTTCTCGCAATGGACCTACGATTTCGGCGTCGCCCGCGCCTTGCCGGGCTTCATGTTGGGCATGCTGGCGTTCCAGCTGAAGGACGTGCTGGCGAAACTGCCGTTCGCCCGCTTCGTGATGTGGGCCCTGCTGGCGGCGTTCTTCGTCGCGTCCTGGGCGGGGGCCTCGCGGACCACCTTGCTGTTCCTGATCTACGCCGTCGGCCTGGCCGGCGTGGCGGCCGACGCGGCGGGGGTCCAGGGCGGGGTGAGCAAGACCCTGGCCCCGTGGGCGCAGCTCAGCTTCAGCCTCTACCTGCTGCACCCGATCGCGCTGAAGATCGCGCTGAACTGGGTCGGGTTCGGCATGTGGGGACTGAACGGCGACGCCATGCGGCTGTGGTGCCTGCTGTGGGTCGTGCTGTTGATCCCGATCGCATACTTGTCGCTGATCGGGTTCGAGCGGCCGGCGCGGGATGCGTTGGCCAAACTCGGGAAACGCTGAACGCGCTCCCTCTCTCTTAGAGAGAGGGGTTCAAAATGCTTGGCTCAGCCCTGCGCGATCCGATCCACCCAGCCCGGCAGCTCGCTGATACTACCCAGCTCCGCGTACCGTTCATGCCCCACCGGCGCCTCGGCCGCCTCGTGCGACCACACCAGCGGATAGGGGATCAACGCGCCCCAGCAGCCCGCCTCCAGCGCCGGCAGGATGTCCGAGCGCATCGAGTTGCCGGCCATCACCGCCTGCTCCGCGCCCGTGCCGTAGCGGTCGAAGACCCGGCGGTAGGTCCCGGCGTCCTTCTCGGACACGATCTCGACGGCCACGAAATAGTCGCCCAGCCCCGACGAGGCCAGCTTCTGCTCCTGGTGCAGCAAATCGCCCTTGGTGATCAGGATCAGGCGGTAGCGGTCCGACAGCTCGGCCAGGGCCTTGTCGACGCCCGACAGCGGCTCGATCGGCTCGGTCAGCATCTCGCGGCCGACGGCCAGGATCTCGCGGATCACCCGGGTGTCGACGCGGCCGTCGGTGACCTCCAGCGCGGTCTCGATCATCGACAGGGTGAAGCCCTTGGCCCCGTAGCCATAGACCCGCAGGTTGCGCTTCTCGACGGCGACCAGCTGTTGCTCGATCTTCTCGGCGTCCCCGTGGTCGGACAGCAGGTCCAGGAACCGCGCGTGGGACAGCCGGAACTTGCTCTCGCAGTGCCAGAGGGTGTCGTCGGCGTCGACGCCGACGGTGGTGATGGTGCTCATTGAGGCAGCCATAGCAAAACGGCTCGGCGGTCGCGAGAGGGCCCTTGACCCTCCCTGACCATCTTGTCAGTTGGCCGTCAGGCTGCGGACCCCTTGGCCTTGCTAGACCCGGCCCAAGCTTCCCCTCCGCAACGACGGAATTCAGTATGATATCGCTCGTGCGGACGGCCTTGGCGCGTCCCTATACCTTCGTCGTGATGGCCGCGATGATCCTGATCGTCGGCGTCCTGGCGATCCTGCGTACGCCCACGGACATCTTCCCGAACATCCGCGTGCCCGTCGTGGCGGTGGCCTGGACCTATAGCGGCCTGTCGCCGGCCGACATGTCGGGGCGGATCCTGACCCCCTACCAGCGGGCCCTGACCACCACGGTCAACGACATCGACCATATCGAGGCCACCTCGCTGCAGGGCGTCGGGGTGGTGAAGATCTACTTCCAGCCGGGGGCCGACGTGCGCCTGGCCAACGCCCAGATCACCGCCATCTCGCAGACCCTGCTGCGCCAGCTGCCGCCGGGCGTGACCCCGCCGCTGATCCTCAACTACAACGCCTCGACCGTGCCGATCCTGCAGGTGGCCCTGGCCGGCCAGGGCCTGTCCGAGCAGCAGCTGTCCGACTTCGGCGTCAATGTCATCCGCACGCGCCTGGTCACCGTGCCCGGCGCGGCCGTCCCCCTGCCGTTCGGCGGCCGGACCCGCCAGATCCAGGTCGACATCGACCCGCAGGCCCTGCTGTCCAAGGGCCTGTCGGCGTCCGACGTCGGGGCGGCGATCGCGGCCCAGACCCAGATCACCCCGGCCGGCTTCGTCAAGATCGGCGAGTTCCAGTACAGCCTGCGCCTGAACAACGCCCCCGGCACGGTCGAGGAGCTGAACGCCCTTCCCGTCAAGACCGTCAACGGCGCGACCATCCGCATCGGCGACGTCGCCCACGTGCGCGACGGCTCGGCCCCGCAGCAGAACATCGTCCACGTCGACGGCCAGCGCTCGGTGCTGATGACGGTGCTGAAATCGGGCGCCACCTCGACCATCGCCATCGTCGACGGGGTCAGGGCCGCCCTGCCCGACCTGAAGGCCCAGCTGCCGCCCGAACTGACCATCACCCCGCTGAACGACCAGTCGACCTTCGTGAAGGCCGCCGTCGAGGGCGTGGTCCACGAAGGCGCCCTGGCCGCCGTGCTGACCTCGCTGATGATCCTGCTGTTCCTGGGCTCGTGGCGCTCGACGGTGATCATCGCCGTCTCGATTCCGCTGGCGGTGCTGGCGGCGATCGCGGCCCTGGCGGCGTTCGGCCAGACCCTGAACGTCATGACCCTGGGCGGCCTGGCCCTGGCCGTCGGCATCCTGGTCGACGACGCCACCGTCACCATCGAGAACATCAACTGGCACCTGGAGCACGGCAAGGACGTCAGGACGGCGATCCTGGACGGGGCGGCCCAGATCGTCACCCCGGCCTTCGTCTCCCTGCTGTGCATCTGCATCGTCTTCGTGCCGATGTTCTTCCTGCCGGGCGTGTCGGGCTTCCTGTTCGTGCCGATGGCCCTGTCGGTGGTGTTCGCGATGATCGCCTCGTTCCTGCTGTCGCGGACCCTGGTGCCGACCATGGCGGCCTATCTGCTCAAGCCGCACGTCCCGCACGACGAGGAGGCCCCCTCGAAGAGCCGCGTGGTCCGCTTCCAGCGCGGCTTCGAGCGGAGCTTCTCCACGGTGCGCGACGCCTATGCCGGCCTGCTGGGCTTTGCTCTGGACGCGCGCGGCGTGTTCGTCGTCGGCTTTTTGGCGTTCGCCCTGCTGAGCCTGGCGCTGGTCCCGTTCCTGGGCCGCAACTTCTTCCCGGCGGTGGACTCCGGCTCGATCGCCCTGCACGTCCGCGCCCCGGTCGGCACGCGGATCGAGGAGTCGGCGGCCCTGTTCGACCGCATCCAGCGCCACGTCCGCACCGTGATCCCCGCCGACGAGGTCGAGACCATCGTCGACAATATCGGCCTGTCCTCCAGCGGCATCAACACCGCCTACAACGCCTCGGGAACCATCGGCCCGCAGGACGGCGACATCCTGATCAGCCTGAAGAAGGGCCATCGTCCGACCGACGGCTACATCAAGGCGCTGCGCGAAGAGCTGCCCAAGGCCTTCCCCAGCGCGACCTTCTCGTTCCTGCCGGCCGACGTGACCAGCCAGATCCTCAACTTCGGCAGCCCGGCCCCGATCGACATCCAGGTCACCGGCGGCGACGCGGCGACCAACCAGGCCTACGCCCAGAAGATCCTGCGCGAGATCCGGAGTATCCGGGGCATAGCCGACGTCCGCATCCAGCAGCCGGCCGCCGCGCCGGAACTGCGCTTCGACGTCGACCGCACGCGCATCCACGCCCTGGGCCTGGACGAGCGCGACGTCACCGCCAGCCTGGCCGGGGCCGTGGCCGGCAGCCAGCAGACCGCCCCGGTGTTCTGGCTGAACCCGAAGAACGGCGTCTCCTACCCCGTCGTCGCCCAGACGCCGGAATACATGCTGGACAGCTTCGACAAGCTGCGGTCGATCCCGGTCACCGGGGCCCGCGCCGCAGACCCGGCGCCGCAGGTGCTGGGCGGACTGGGGACGCTCAGCCGGGGCTCCACCGCCGCCGTCGTCTCGCAGTACAACATCCAACCGATGGTCAACGTCTTCGCCGCCACCCAAGGTCGCGACCTGGGCGGCGTGGCGGCCGACATCGAGAAGGCCCTCAAGAAACTCGAGAAGGACAAGCCCGCCAAGGTCAAGGTGAACCTGCGCGGCCAGTTCCAGACCATGAACACCGCCTTCTCCGGCATGGGCTGGGGCCTCTTGGGCGCGGTGGTGATGATCTATCTGCTGATCGTCATCAACTTCCAGTCCTGGCTGGACCCGTTCGTGATCATTTCGGCCCTGCCCGCCGCCCTGGCCGGCATCGCCTGGATGCTGTTCGCCACTGGGACGCCGCTGTCGGTGCCGGCCCTGACCGGCGCGATCATGTGCATGGGCGTGGCGACGGCCAACTCGATCCTGGTGGTCAGCTTCGCCCGCGAGCGGCTGGCGGCCACCGGCGACGCGGTCCAGGCCGCGTTCGAGGCCGGGGTCACCCGCTTCCGCCCGGTGGTGATGACGGCTCTCGCCATGATCATCGGCATGGCGCCGATGGCCCTGGCCCTGGGCGAAGGCGCCGAGCAGAACGCCCCGCTGGGCCGCGCGGTGATCGGCGGCCTGATCTTCGCCACCTGCGCCTCCCTGCTGTTCGTCCCCACCATCTTCTCCATCGTTCACGGCCGCCGCCCCCGCGCGGAAGCCGCCTCCCCCGAAGGCGTCGCCCATGTCTGAGTCCCCCCTGCCCCCCGCCGGCGACTTTCCCCCCTCTCGCGACTTCCCGAAGACCAGCCCCCGAAGCCTGCGCCGCCTGGCCCTGATCGGCGGAGCGGGCTTCGTGCTGATCCTGGCGGCGGGCGCGACCTCGCGGCTGATGGCCAGCCAGGACCTGAAGAAGACCAGCCAGGCCAGCGCCCTGACCACGGTCCACGTCATCCAGCCGGGCGGCGGCGAAAGCGCCGACCTCGTCTTGCCGGGCCGCCTGCAGGCCTGGGCCGAGGCCCCGGTCTACGCCCGCACCGACGGCTATCTGCGCCGCTGGTACGTCGACATCGGCCAGCCGGTGAAGGCCGGCCAGGTGCTGGCCGAGATCGACGCCCCGGAAGTCGACCAGCAGTTGGTCGCCGCCCGCGCCGCCCTCGCCACGGCCCAGGCCCAGCGCGATCTGGCCGCCACCACCGCCGCCCGCTGGAAGCGGCTGGTCGGCGAGAACGCCGTCTCGCAGCAGGAGGCCGACGAGCGCGCCGGCGACCTGGCCGCCCGCGAGGCCATGCGCAACGAAGCCATCGCCAATGTCCGCCGCCTCGAGAGCCTGACCGCCTTCAAGCGCATCGTCGCCCCGTTCGACGGCGTCGTGACCAGCCGCGACACCGACCAGGGCGCCTTGATCAGCGCCGGCGGCGCCCGGCCCTCGCCGCTGTTCACGGTGTCCGACACCCGCCGCCTGCGGCTCTATGTCAGCGTGCCGCAGAGCCTGGCCGGCCAGATCCGTCCGGGCATGAGCGCCGCCTTCACCACGCCCGACCTGCCGGGCCGGACCTTCAACGCCCGCCTGGCGCGCACGGCCGACGCGGTCGACGCGCAGTCGGGGGCGATGCTGATCCAGCTGGACGTCGACAACGCCGCCGGCGCCCTCAAGCCCGGCGCCTACGCCCAGGTCAGCCTGGACCTCAAGGCCGCCAGCGCGACCTTGACCGCATCGGTGCGGATCCCCTCCAACGCCCTGCTGTTCCGCAAGGAAGGCACGGCCGTGGCGGTGGTCGGCGGCGACAACACCGTCTCGATCCGCCCGGTCCGCATCGCCCGCGACGACGGCGCCGAGCTTGAGCTGGCCAGCGGGGTCGCGGCCAGCGACTGGATCGTCACCAGCCCGCCGGACGCCATCGCCACCGGCGACCACGTCAACATCGTCAAGGCCAAGAAGGGAGCCGCCGGTGCGAAGGGCTAGTCTCCTGATCCTGGCGGGTCTGAGCCTCGCCGGCTGCTCCCTGGCCCCGGCCTATGCGCCGCCGACGCCCGCCGCGCCCGCCGCCTTCCGCGACACCGGTTCGTGGACGCCGGCCGCGCCGGCCGAGGCGGTCCGCGACGCCGCCTGGTGGGCGGTGTTCAAGGATCCGACGCTCGATGGCCTTGAGCGCCGGCTGGAGTCCGGCAGCGCCGACCTGGCCGCCGCCCTGGCCCGCTACGACCAGGCCCGCGCCCTGTCGCGCCAGGCCTCCAGCGCTCTCCTCCCCAGCGTCGGGGCCTCGGCCAGCGTCGAGCGCCAGCGCACCCCGGCCAACGGCCGCTACGACACCACCACCCTGGCGGCCAGCGCCGCCTATGAGCTGGACCTCTGGGGCCGGGTGCGCAACCTGGTCGCCGCCGGCCGGGCGGACGCGCAAGCCAGCGCCGCCGACCTGGCCGGGGTGCGCCTCAGCCTGCAGGCCCAGTTGGCCGATACCTATTTCAGCCTGCGCGGGGCCGACGCCCAGATCGCGGTCCTGGGCTCGACGGTCGAGGCCTATCGCCAGGCGCTCGACCTGACCAACCGCCGCCAGCGTGGCGGCGCGGCCAGCGGCCTCGACACCGGCCGGGCCCAGACCCAGCTGGCGGCGACACAGGCCCAGTACGAGCAGGCGGTGGCCGACCGCGCCCTGCTGGAACACGCCATCGCCGTGCTGGTCGGCGAGCCGGCCTCCAGCTTCACCCTGGCCGCCGCGCCGGAACTGACCGAGGCCCCGGTCACCCCGGTCGGCGCGCCCTCGACCCTGTTGCAGCGCCGGCCCGACATCGCCGCGGCCGAGCGCCGGATGGCGGCCGCCAACGCCCGTGTCGGCGTCGCCCGCGCCGCCTGGTTCCCGAGCGTGACCCTGGCCGCGGCCGGCGGCTACCAGTCCGGCGGCGGTGACCTGCTGACCGCCGCCAACCACGTCTGGGCCCTGGGCCCGCTGGCCGCCGCCCTGCCGCTGTTCGACGGCGGCGCCCGGAAGGCCGAGGTGGCCCGCAGCCGCGCGGTGTTCGACGAGACCGCCGCCGGCTACCGCCAGACGGTGCTGGACGCCTTCCGCGAGGTCGAGGATCAGATGGTCCTGGCCAACCGCCTGGCCGCCGCTCAGGACCGCCAGGACGAAGCCGTCGCCGCCGCCGTCCGCACCACCGCGCTGGCCACCACCCGCTACCGCGAAGGCGCGGCCAGCTATCTCGACGTGGTCACCGCCCAGACGGCGGAACTGCAGGCGCGGCGCGAGGCGCAGGACCTGCGGACAAGGCGACTGTCGGCCAGCGTGGATTTGATCCGGGCGCTGGGCGGGGGTTGGAGCGTTTCATAATCCCCTCTCTCTAAGAGAGAGGGATTCTAAGCCTCGACCGTCTCCCGCTCAGGCGACACCACCCCCTCGCTCCCCGGCAGCAGGAACCCGATCAGCACTTCCCCGCCCTCGCAGCGCGCGAACACGGACCCGCCGTGCATCAGGACGATGGCCTTGACCACCGCCAGGCCCAGGCCGTGGATCTCGCCGCTGTGCTCACGGGCGCGGTCCAGGCGGTAGAAGCGGTCGAACAGGCGGGCGAGATGCGCCTCGGGGATCGGGCCGCCGCGGTTGCGCACCGACAGGCAGACGGCCTTGTCTCGCGGCTCGATCGTCACCCGCACGGTCTTGCAGGCGACGCCGTGACGGATGGCGTTGTCCAGGAGGTTGGTCACCGCCCGCCCCAGCAGCGCGGCGTCGGCGTTGACCGTCGCGTCGCCCCGCACCTCCAACCGAACCTCGGCGTCCTCGAACAGGACGTCCAGGAAGTCGGCGGTCTTGTGGGTCAGGGCCGCCAGCGACAGCGGGGCCAGGTTGGCCGCCAGGGCCCCCTGGTCCGCGCGGGCCATGAACAGCATGTCGTTGATGATCGTGCGCAGGCGCTCCAGCTCCTCGAGATTGGAGTGCAGCGTCTCTTCCAGCTCGTCGGTGTCGCGGGGGCGCGAGAGGGCGACCTGGGTCTGGCCGATCAGGTTGCCCAGCGGCGTGCGCAGCTCGTGGGCGACGTCGGCGTTGAAGGCGGCTAGCCGCTCATAGGCCGCCTGCAGGCGATCGAGCGCGCCGTTGAAGGCGCTCATCAGCCCGACCAGTTCGGCCGGCAGGTCGCGGGTCGGCATCCGCAGGCTGAGATCCGCCGGGTTCAGGGCCCCGGCGCGGTGCGACAGGCGGTCGACCGGGGCCAGGCCCCGTCGGGCGATCCACCAGCCCAGCAGGCTGACCAGCCCGGTCGTCAGCACCGACATGGCCAGGGCCGCGACGCCCAGCACGTAGCGCGAGGCGTCGAACGGCGCGGTGTCGGCGGCGATGACCAGCCGCACCTCCGGACGCCGCCCATAGGCGGGCACGCGCCGAGCCAGGGTCATGAACCGCTTGCCGTCGGCATGGATGACGCCGAGACCGTCGCGGGCCGGCTCCAGCGCCGCGCCCGGCGTGAACCGGAAACGCGGATCGGCGGACTCGATCCGGTAGCGGAGGCTGCCGTCGGCCGGGGTGAACGACTTCAGCTTGTCGGTCATCAGCGGCCAGCGGGTTGGGTCCTCCAGCTTGCGGATCATCGCCTCGATGATCTGCGAGCGGGCGCTGAGCTCCTCGGCCTGGTGGCGCTTCAGTTCCAGGCTCTGGAAGCTGAACAGGGCGACGCCGGCCAGCATGGAGACCAGGCTGGTGGCGATGGCGAACATCAGGGCCAGGCGGCCGGCGATGGATTTGGGCGCCAGCGAACGGGGCGTCATGAAGACGTCCCCTCGGGGCGGTGCTCCAGGACGTAGCCCATGCCGCGCACCGTATGCAGCAGCTTGGTCTCGAACATCCCGTCGATCTTGGCCCGAAGCCGCTTGATGGCGACCTCGACGACGTTGGTGTTGGTGTCGAAATTGATGTCCCAGACCAGCTCGGTGATGATGGTCTTGGAGACGATCTGCGACTGGCGGCGGCCCAGCACGACCAGCAGGGCGAACTCCTTGGCCGTCAGGTTCAGGCGCCGGCCCCCCCGCGTGGCGCGCCGCGCCAGAAGGTCCAGGTGCAGGTCGCCGACCGTGATCGTCGACGACTCGCTGCGGCCGCGACGGGTGATGGCCTGCAGCCGGGCCAAGAGCTCCAGGAACGAGAACGGCTTGACCAGATAGTCGTCGGCGCCCGCGCCCAGGCCCTTCAGCCGGTCCTCGACGCTGTCGCGGGCGGTCAGCATGATCACCGGCGTCTGACGGGTCTGGCGCAGGCGCGCCAGCACCTCGACCCCGTCCAGCCCCGGCAACATGCCGTCCAGCACCACCGCGTCATAGTCCAGGGTCTGGGCCAGGTGCAGGCCGTCCTCGCCATTGGCGGCGAAGTCGACGGCATAGCCCTGCTCGGTCAGCCCCTTGCGCAGGTAGGCGACGGTCTTGGGCTCGTCCTCGACGATCAGGATCTTCATCAGAGTGAGGCGTCTCACGACCAGCGGCCCGGAACGCCGGGGGACGTTCCGGGCCGACAAGATAAGGCGCCCTCGCGTCCGCCGCCATCGCTGGGGGTGGGGGACCGGGTCCGGCGGCGAGGCGAGGACGAGGCATACTGCCGTTCCCGCACGGTCGGCAGCCTGACCGCCGGATGACATTTCTGACCGGAAGCCTGGTTTCCGGCGCGACACGATTGAACCATTTCGGCCGCAAGTCTCCTTTATCCGCGCGCCGAGTCGGTAATCGCCCGAGGTTTCCTATTGTCTTTGCTTGATCGCCGCGCCGCCCTGACGCTCCTGGCCGGCGGCGCCGTCGCCGCCAGCCTGTCGCCCGGACAGGCCGATGCGCGCCCGGCGCCTTTCTCGTTCGACGTCGTGCAGGCCCGCGCCCGCGCCCTGGCCGGTCGTCCCTATGTCGCCCCGCCCCCGCCGCCCGCCGAGGTCGCGGCCATGGACTATGACGCCGCCCAGGCGGTCGGGTTCTATCGCGAGAAGATCCCGCTGTGGGGCGGCGACTGGGGGATCGAGCTGTTCCCGCTCAGCCAGGGGGTGTCCAAGACCGTGACCATCCACCTGGTCGAGGACGGTCGCGCCCGGCCGCTGGCCTACGACCCGACCCTGTTCTCGTCGCCCGCCGACAGCCCGGTCCGCGCCCTGCCCGCCAAGGCCGGCTTCTCGGGCTTCCGCGCCATCAGCCGCGATGATCGCGGCGAGTGGCTGGTTTTCCACGGCGCATCGTACTTTCGCTCGCCTGCGCCGTTCGGCCAGTACGGCCTGTCGGCCCGCGCCATCGCCGCCGACACCTACGCCGTCCAGCCCGAGGAGTTTCCCGACTGGCGCGAGGTCTGGCTGGAGCGCGACGCGCAGGGGCGTCTGGTCATCCACGCCCTGATGGAGAGCCCGGGGATCGTCGGGGCCTACAGGTTCGTCAACGACCGCGACGGCCTGGCCCTGACCCAGACCGTGCAGGCGAGCGTCTTCTTCCGGCGGGCCTTCGACCAGATGGGTTTCGCGCCCCTGACCAGCATGTTCTGGTACGGCGAGGACCGCGCGGTCCCGGCGGTCGACTGGCGGCCGGAGATCCACGATTCCGACGGCCTGGCGATCTGGACCGGCGCGGGCGAGCGCCTGTGGCGGCCGCTCTCCAACCCCCGGCGCGTGGTGACCAGCGTGTTCAGCGACGAGACCCCCAAGGGTTTCGGCCTGATCCAGCGCGACCGCGACTTCGAGCACTATCACGACGACCAGGCCAGGGCCGAGCGCCGGCCCAGCGTCTGGGTCGAGCCGATCGGCGACTGGGGCAAGGGCTCGGTGCGCCTGGTCGAGATCCCGACCGACAGCGAGACCAACGACAATATCGTCGCCTTCTGGACGCCGGACGCGCCGGTCAAGGCCGGAAGCCAGGTCGAGCTGACCTATCGCCTGCACTGGACGTCCGACGCGCCGGAGACCGAGCTCGCCAAGGTCGTGGCCAGCCGCTCGGGCCGACCAGGCGAGCCGGGGCGCGACACCGCCGCGCAAGGCCGCAAGGTCGCCGTCGAGTTCCGGGGCGCCAACCTGCTGGCGCTGCGCACGGCCATCGACATCGAGGCCGACGTCACCGCCCGCAACGGCCAGATTCGCCTGTTGTCGCACTATCCCGGCGCCCGCCACGAGGCCGAGACCGACGCCCTGTGGCGCGTGACCTTCGACGTGGTCTGCGATGGCGCGGAACCAGCCGATGTGCGCGTCGTCCTCAGGCAGAAGGGGCGCGCGTTGAGCGAAACCTGGACGGCGCTGATTTTTCCGCCCGCGCCGTGAAACCAACCGCGCCGTCGCGAACTTGGCTTGCCGACGGCTCCCGCCTCCCCGAACCCAGAGTGTAGTGGCTTTGTTGTCCTCCGAACGACGCGCGAGCGCCCGTCCCCTCCCCGCCCTGAAGCTGGCCCCGCCGCCGGCCAGGCCCGCGCCCGCCTCGTTCGCCGCCTGGCTGCCGGCGGAGAAGCCGCTGGCCATGCCCGCCCAGAGCCTGCGCGCGGGCCGGCTGACGCCGCTGGCCGGCCCGGACGTCTCCGGACGCCGCTGGGTGCTGCTGGCGGGCTCGGGCGTGCTGACCGCCGTCACGGCGGTGATCACCGCGCTGCTGTTCTCGCCCGGCGGCTTCAGCCTGGTCGACGGCGTCGCCTTCGGCCTGTTCGTGCTGCTGTTCGCCTGGGTGGCCTTCGCCTTCATGAGCGCGGTCGGCGGCTTCTGGACCTGCTGGCGCGCGCGCGACGGCCGTGAGCAGCCGCAACCGGTGATCCTGACCCGCACCGCCCTGCTGGCCCCGACCTATAACGAGGATCCCGGCCGCGTCCTGGCCGCCATCCAGGCGATGTACGAAGACCTGGACCAGCGCGAGGTGGCCGAGCTCTACGACATCTTCGTGCTCAGCGACACGCGGGTCGAGGCCGTCGCCCGCGAGGAGGCCGTCGGCGTGCTGCGGCTGCGCGCGCGGCTGGGCCCCAAGGCGCGGATCTTCTATCGCCGGCGCGAGAAGAACACCGACCGCAAGGCCGGCAACATCGCCGAATGGGTCGAGCGCTTCGGCGGGGCCTATGCGCAGTTCCTGATCCTGGACGCCGACAGCCTGATGACCGGTGACACCCTCATCCGCCTGACCCACCGCATGGAGCGCGACCCGAAGCTGGGTTTGCTGCAGACCTCGCCCTCGATCATCAATGGCGAGACGCCGTTCGCGCGGCTGCAGCAGTTCGCCTCGCGCGCCTATGGGGCGATGCTGTCGGCCGGCCAGGACTGGTGGTCGGGGGCGGAGGGCAACTACTGGGGCCACAACGCCATGATCCGCACGCGGGCCTTCGCCGCGCAGGCGGGCCTGCCGCACCTGCCGGGGCCGCGTCCGTTTGGCGGCCACATCATGAGCCACGACTTCGTCGAGGCGGCCCTGATGCGCCGGGGCGGCTGGAAGATCGGCCTGGCGACCGACCTGACCGGCAGCTACGAGGAGACCCCGCCGACCATCCTCGACATGGCCATCCGCGACCGCCGCTGGTGCCAGGGCAACCTGCAGCACCTGGGCGTGATCGGGGCCAAGGGCCTGCACTGGGTCAGCCGCCTGCACCTGCTGCGCGGCGTCCTGTCCTACGCCACCTCGCCGCTGTGGCTGTTCTTGCTGATCGCCGGAGCCGGGGTGTGGATGGAGCAAGGCGGCGCCTCGGCGCTGATCCGCGCCGACGCCGCCGCCTGGCTGTGGGGCCTGACCATGGCCCTGCTGATCGCGCCCAAGCTGATGGCCGGCGCCCTGATCCTGCGCCGCCGCGCCCAGCGCCAGGCGTTCGGCGGCGGCTATCGCTTCGTCGCCAGCATGGTGATGGAGATCGTGCTGTCGGCCCTGGTCGCGCCGGTGCTGATGCTGATGCAGAGCGTGTCGGTGCTGCAGGTGCTGCTGGGCCGCGACGCCGGCTGGGCGACGCAGCAGCGCGACCCCGGCCGCCTGACCCGCCGCGAGGCCTGGCGCGTCCACCGCGCCCACATGGGCATCGGCGGCGTCGCCGCGGCCCTGGTCTTCGCCCTCGATCCGGTGATGTTCTGGTGGTCCAGCCCGGTCTATCTGGGCCTGATCCTGTCGGCGCCGCTGGCCCTCTTCCTGTCGCAGCGCGAGCTTGGCGACGTCCTGGGCCTGTTCCAGACCCCCGAGGAACGCCGTCCGCCCCGCGTGGCCCTGCGCGCCGCCGAACTGCGCGCCGCCTACGACCGCGAGGCCCCGGTCCGCGCCGCGATCGAGAAGCTGCTCCGCGCCCCGGTCATGGTCTACGGCCCCGACGCCATCCACACCCGCGCGCGCGCCAATCTGGTCTCCAGCCGGACGGCCTGAGGCGACAAGGCCACTCTCCCAAAAGATCACCGATCCCCAGCCTGCAATTTTCGATTGCGAACCAAGCTTCGCCGTGAGAGCCCTTGGCGATCTCAAGGCAGGGTGTCGATGGTGCTCATGTGGTTCCAGGCCGCCGCGTCCGTGGAGGCGGCCCAGAAGGTCGAGTCGATCGTCGTCACCGCCCGGCCCGCCCAGGTTCGCGACAAGATCGACCGCCGCGTCTACGACATCCGCTCGGACGCCGGATCGCAGGGCGGCGTCGCCCTGGACATCCTCAATCGCATCCCCTCGGTGACGGTGTCGCCGACCGGACGGATCGCGCTGCGCGGCGATCCCGGCGTCCAGATCCTGATCAACGGCAAGCCGCCGCCCACCGGGACCTCGGTCCTGCAATCCCTGCCGGCCTCCAGTGTCAGCGGCATCGAGGTGATGACCAACCCGTCGGCTCAATTCTCGCCCGACGGCACGGCGGGGATCATCAATATCGTCACCCGCGAGGACCGCGCTCTGGGCGTCTCCGGCACGATCTCGGCGCGGGTCGACACGCACGAGCAAACCCAGATCTCGGCCAGCGCCTCGGCCACCAAGGGCGACTGGAGCGTCGACGGCCGCGTCATGCTGATCCAAGGCCCGGCGGAAACCGACGCCGAATATAGCCAGCGCGACGCCGCGACCGGTCAGCGCCTGGTGGCGCGGGACAGCCACGGCAAGTCCCAGCTGGACTTCGCCCAGGCCTCTCTGGGCGTCACCCGGCGGTTTTCCGAGAACCGCGAACTGAGTGTCGAGGCCCACCACATGGGCAGTCGCCTCCGCGTCGATAGCCTGGCCCATTATCAAGCGTTCAGCGGCGCTCCGGTGCAGTCGGAGGAGGCCGGGACGCAGCGCGACACGAACCGGTCCGACGACATCGAGGTCAGCTATTCCGACACCTGGCCCGATGATCGCGGCTCGCTCGAGGCCAATATCTCGCATTCCCAAAGCGACAACCGTAGCCGTATGGACCATGACGACCGCCAGGTCGCACCGACGGCCCTGGCCCAGCGCTACGGCGACACCAAACGCGTCCGGGGGCCGGACGACCAGGCCAAGGTCGCGGTAGTCGCCAACCTGACCGGCGGCGCCATCCTGACCACCGGCCTGGAAGCCAACCGCGTCGAGCGCGACCTCTTCCGGTCCTATGACGGCGACATCGGCGCGCTGGGCCTGGCGACCGGCGATCTCGGCGTGTTCAACGCCCGGCGCGTCAACCTGTCGGGCTACGCGACCTATCAGTTCCCGTTCGTCGGGTTCAAGCTGATGCCCGGCCTGCGGGTGGAGACGGAATCCCTGCGGCTGAACGCGCCGGCCGCCGCGCGCGACCGCGACGTCACCCGCCTGTTCCCCTCGTTCCACCTGTCGCATCCGCTCATCGGCGGCAAGCTCAAGGCCAGCTACAGCCGCCGCATTCTACGGCCCGAACTGGAGCTCTATGACCCCCGACGGACGCCGAGCAACCAGCGCAGCGCCATGCAAGGCAACCTGGATCTGGCCTCGACCACCACCGACTCCTACGAGAGCGGCTACGAGCGGACCTTCGGCAAGACGACCCTGGGGCTGACGGCCTATTACCGCGTCAGCCACGATCCCTGGCAGAGCTATACGACCTGGAACCCCGACCTCACCACCGCGATCCGGCCGCTGAACTACGACCGCGCGACGTCCGGAGGGCTGGAGGCCAATGCTCGCGGCGAGGCGCCCGGCGGCTGGAAATACGTCGTCAACCTGAACGTCTTCCGCCGGCAACTGGTCCCGGCCACCGCGACCCTGGCGACCACGACCCGGACGAACTATTCCGGCAATGTCGTGGTCGATAAGGTCCTGAAGAACGGCGACAAGCTGCAGTTCAACCTCAGCGGCGCGGGCAAGACCCCTACGCTGCAGGGCTATCAGGCCGCCTACCATCAGCTGGACGCCACCTGGAGCCACAAGCTGGACGCCCGCTATTCGGTGACCCTGAACGCCACGGACATCTTCAACACCAACCGGCAGCGCAGCCGCTATCGGGACGGGGGCGTGGTGATCGACAGCGACCTCGCGCCCAACGCCCGGGCGGTGCGGGTGTCGCTGGTCTACAAGTTCAAGGCCAAGGTCTGACGGCGCATTGACGATGGCGCTGCGCTTTCCGGCGCGGTAGGCCAGGACTGTCGAACCCGAAGGTGTGCCCCATGGATTTCTCGAAGCTGCAGGCCGTCAGCACCGTCACCACCGAGTGGAAGTATCCGCTGGCGCCGGCCAACCGCGCGGGTCTGCTGCAGGTCGACCAGGCGGGCGACGAGGGTTCTGGCCACAAGCTCTATTGGGAAGAATACGGCAATCCGGACGGCGAGCCGGTGATGTTCCTGCACGGCGGTCCGGGCGGGGCGTGCGCGCCGGTGATGTCGCGATTCTTCGATCCCCAGCGCTACCGCGTGATCCTGTTCGACCAGCGCGGCTGCGGCAAGAGCGAGCCGACGGTCGCCACCCATGGGCCGCGAGTGGCCCTGACCCGCAACGACACCGACCATCTGGTCGACGACATCAACCGCCTGCGCGACGCCCTCGGCATCACCGGCAAGATGCACGTGTTCGGCGGCAGCTGGGGCAGCACCCTGGCCCTGGTCTATGGCATCCGCCACCCGGACAAGGTGGCTTCGCTGATCCTGCGCGGCATCTTCCTCGGCGCGAGCGAGGACCTGCTCTACATGTACCAGGGCAACGCCGCGACGTTCGAAGCGGCGCCCTACGCCCTGACCGAGCCGGGCAGCTATGTCGCCTATCCCGACGAGTGGAAGGCCTTCGTCGAGGAGATCCCGGCCGAGCAGCGCGGCGACATGATGGCCGCCTACAAGGCGATCTTCGACATGGAGGCCAAGACGGACGCCGACCGCGCCCGCCAGCTGCGCGCCGCCGTGGCCTGGTCGGTCTGGGAAGGCACGATCTCGAACATGATCCCAAAGGACAGCGATCCCGGGAAGTTCGGCGAGGCCGACTTCGCCCTGTGCTTCGCCCAGATCGAGGCCCACTTCTTCGCCAACGGCCTGTTCCTTGAGCCTGACTACATCGTCGGCCATGTCGACAAGATCGCCGCCATCCCGACCCACATCGTCCACGGCCGCTTCGACCAGGTCTGCCCGCTGACCCAGGCCTCGCGGCTGGTGGCGGCGATGGCGTCGGTGGGCGCGACCCCGGCCAGCTACGTCAAGACCAATGCCGGCCACAGCGCCATGGAAGCCCAGACCGTCCTGGCCCTGACCGCGATCATGGACGGGCTGCCGCCGATCGGCTGAGTTTTATACGGCCCTTACGCCGGAGGGCTCGCTCCCATGTGGAGCGCTTATGCGGGGCGGGGGTACTAAAGGCGCGTCTATTGGACAGACCGCCATGTACAAGCCCTCCCTCGCTCACCGCCGCCTGTTGATGATCCTGCTGGTCGCCGGCCTCGGCGGTTTCACAGGCCTCCTGGCCTGGGCCGCCCGCGCCCCGCATCAGGCCGATCTCTTGCGGTTCTTCGCCGTCGTCTGGCTGCTGTTCTTCGGCGCCGCGCGGATCCTGGTCCACCTGGACGAGGCGCTGGACCAACCCGGCGAGGCCGCGACCCAGCATTGGTCGCGGCTGCGGGGCCGAGGCGAGCCCTGAAGGCGCCCCGGAGCGCGCGGCTTGCTCTAGGCTCTTGTTTTAACGCATTTTCTGACGACGAACCGGTATCCACTTCGTCGGAAAATGCTCTAGAAGCTGAGCACCGCGAAGACCACCGCGCTGATCGGAATCGCCGCCGAAAGCGCCATGTGCAGCACGGTCTCGGTCAGGCTGAGGACCGAGCGGCTGGGCAGCTTGAACGGGGCGGCGGTGGGGATCATGGCGGGTGCTCCTTGCACGCTGGAGCTTGCACCCTGACCGGTTAACGATCGTGAATCTTGGACGGATGGATCGCCGCGACAAGTTGTCCTGCGCCGCCGTCCATTCCGGCGCTTTCCCCAAAAAAATCGGCGCGCCCTGGAACGGGACGCGCCGTGAGGCCGCGCGGGCGGGAGGAGGCGGATCGCCCACGCTTGAAGGCTGGATGGAGCGCGACCGCCCGCCGGTCCGAGGTTTCGGACCGACGGACGGGGACCGCGCCGGAGGAGCCTTAGAAGCTCATCCGCAGGCCGACCACGTATTGGCGGCCGGGCTTGTAGTAGGTGAAGGTCGCGTTGTCGTACTGGAAGTGCGAGCGCAGCTTTTCGTTGGTCAGGTTGGTCACGTTGAAGGTCAGCTGCGGGGCGTTCTTCATGCCGAGGATCTTCTCCAGATCGTAGCTCGAGGAGAAGTCGGTCTGCTTGTAGTCGTCCGCGAACAGGGCGGCGGCGGTGACGCCGTTCTGGTTGGCGCCGCTGGACTGCGAGCCCTTCCGGTAGACGTGGCTGAGGCGCAGGCTGACGCCGTTGTGCTCGTAATAGCCCGTCAGGTTGTAGGTGTACTTGGCAACGCCGTAGGCGATGGCCGGACCGTTGCTGGTCTGGTCGACGATGGTGGCGTTGGCGTTGACGCCCAGACCCTCGACGCCGAAGCGGCTGGTCAGGAAGTCGAGCGGCTGCACCCACTGGAATTCCAGGCCGTTGATCGTGAGCTTGTTGGGCACGTTGATCTGCGACTGGATCTGCACCTGGGCCTGGGTCGGGCCGCCACGCGAGTTGATGGCCGTCTTCTGGGTGTCGTTCAGGGTGTCGTAGGTGATGCCGTACTGGGCCAGGGCCGAGAACGGCTGGGTCACGACGTTGTTGGTCGTGAAGCCGGTCAGCGACTTGCGGAACGCGTTGACCGCGATGACGCCTTCCTGGCCGGTGTAGAACTCGAAGCCCAGGTCGATGTTCTTCGAGAAGTACGGCTTCAGCGCCGAGTTGCCGATCGTGGCCTGGTCGGCCGACGGCGCGCCGAAGCTGACGCCCGGAAGTTGGGCGGCGGGGTCCGGACGGGTCATGGTCTCCGACACCGCCACGCGGGCCACGGCGTGCTCACCGACGTCATAGGCGATGTTGGCGGCCGGCAGCCACTTGGAATAGGTGTTCTCGACGTAGACGAAGTTGGTGACGTTCGGATAGCGCGCGCCGTCCGGCAGCTGAGCGCCGCCCGGCAGGGTGTTGCGCGGATCCGCCAGCGAGACGCGGCCGCCGATCGTCTGCTTGGTGTGGACGTAGCGGACGCCGACATTGAAGCGCAGGTCGCTGTCCATCACCTGGGTGACGCCGTTCAGCTCGGTATAGGCCGCGCTGTTCTTCTCGTTGATATAGCCGCCGCTGGCGCCGGTGTTGGAGCCGCCGGTTTCCGGCGAGGCGTCGTGCAGCTTGTCGTAGCCGGTGGCCTGCTTGACCTTGTCCCAGTCGACCGTGACGAAGCCGGCCGGGCCGGGCTTCAGGTAGCTGGCCAGGTTGGCGGTCGGGATCAGCGAGCCGCCGTAGGTCAGCGTGCCGGTCTGGCCGGCCGTGGCGCCCGTGCCGTAGCCCGGATAGGTCGGATAGCCGGCCGGAGCGGCGCCCGGCTGGTTCAGGCCCTGGCACGGCGGGGCGCCGTTCGGCGAGGTCAGGTTGATGCTGGGGTTGTTGCCGCAGGTCGCGTTCTGCCACGGCGTGGTGTTGTCGTAGCCCCGGATGGTGCGTGAGACGTCGTCATAGTTGCCGCCGAACTTCAGGTTCAGCTTCTCGTCGCCCCAGGTGATGGCCGCGCGGGCGCCCTTGGTCTCGTACCAGCGCTTCTCGTCCTGCATGTTCAGGCGACCGCCGTTCCAGACGAAGTTGGCCGGGTTGTTCAGGTCGACGCTGCTCTTGATGGTCGGCGGACCGTTCGGGTTGTAGGTGTAGTCGACCGTCGTGCCGAGGCCCAGCGCGGTCACCGGACCGAAGGTCGGGCTTTCGCGGTGGAAGGTGCTCTTGGTGTAGTTGGCCTGGGCCTCGACCTTCAGCTTGTCGTTGATGCGCCATTCGCCGCCCGGATTGATCCCCCACAGCTCGGTCTTCTCGAGATAGGGACGGAATTCCAGGAAGAACTGCGAGTTGGCGTAGGTGCCCTGCGTGACCGTGCAGCCGGCCGAGCAGTCGGTCTTGTCGTACTTGGTGTTGGTCGGAATGATCGCGCCGTTGCGCACGATCCACATCATGTCTTCGCGGATCAGGTCGTTGTTCTTGTAGCCGTACATGCCGTCGACATAGAAATTCATGTCGTCGTTCGGACGCCACTCGACGCTGCCGACTAGGTTGATCCGATCGCGGCGGCCATACTCGGCCGACGGACGACCCAGGCGCGGCAGCAGGCCGTTGTCGATCTGCTGGATCGTCGCGCCGGGGTTCTTGGACAGCAGGAAATCGCGGTCGATGACCGTGCCGGCCACCAGGCCCGCGCCCGCGCCGACCGGCACCGTGGCCGGGATCGTCCAGTTGCCGCCGCCCGTGGCGTTACAGCCGCTGGTCGCGCCGCACTGGGCCGCCGACAGGTTCGGGTTGGTGAAGCCGATGGTCTCGTAGCCGCGCGTGTCGGTGTGCAGGCGTTGGCCCGAAACCCCGAACAGGACGCCGAAATTGTCCCAGGTCTTGCTGGCGATCACCGAGCCCTTGCCGCCCAGCTTGGCGCCGTCGGGCTTCACGCCCTGGACGTTCATCGTCAGGTGCTGGCCGGGGCGGTCGAACGGACGCGCCGAGCGCATGTCGATATTACCCGCCGCGCCGCCTTCCAGCAGGCTGGCCGAATAGCTCTTGTTAACCGTCAGCTTGGTGAAGAGGTCGGTCGGGAAGAACGAAAGGTCGACCGAACGGTCGGTGCCCTGCGCGTCGGTGGCGCCCGACGAGGCCACGGCGATCGAGGCGCCGTTCAGCGTCACGTTGGTGAAGTTCGATCCCAGGCCGCGGATGGCGACGTTCGTGCCCTCGCCCGTGATGTCGCGGGTGATGGTGATGCCGGGAATGCGGTTGAACGACTCGGCGATGTTGGAGTCGGGGAACTTGCCGATGTCCTCGGCGAAGATGGCGTCGGCGAAACCGGTGGTCTCGCGCTTGGCGACCGTCGATTGGGCCAGGCTCTTGCGGTAGCCGGTGACGACGATCTCGTCGACGGCGGTGTCCGCGGCCGGCGCCGGAGCGGTCGTCTGGGCGTAAGTGGCCTGGGCAATCGCTAAAGTGGTCAGGCAGGTCGCGCCGATCAAGGCCAGGCGACGAACGGACCCGTGGTGTCGAATAGACGACATGTTTCTCTCCCCATGACAGTGCTCTGAGCACTTGTTTCGTTGTCGCCGTGCGGCTGATCGGCCGTCCCTTCCCGGTTGGCCGACGATTACGCTCCGCTTGGCGGTGGTAGCGGTCACACTCGACATGGTTACGAGGTAAGTCCTATCAAGTCAATGTGGTCTGACCTCGTTGTCATGCCCCTTCGGACGCTTCGCGGGGACTGCGGCGCCAGGGCCACGCTCGCGCGCCGGCCGAGGGAGACCGGTCGCGATCCTGGCGTGTTCAGGAAGGGTTCGGCGGCCGCGCGGGGCGAGAGGGCGCCGGCGCGTCGGCGCTCGAGAGCATTGCTCGACGAAGGCTGACGCCGGTTCGTCGTCAAAAAGTGCGTGAAACAAGTATCTAGAACATCTCACCGATCCAGTTGGATCGGTGAATGCTCTAGTTCCAGCCCGTCGGGCGCTCTGGGTCGCGGCGCGCGGCCGGCCCATACCGGTGGCCCCTGTTCACCCGCCGCAGGGAGGCCGGATAACGGTGCAGCTGGGCGTCGGGCCGGATCGGCCGGGCCACCAGGCCGCCGCCGCAGTCGGGGCAGATCTCTTCGAACCGGATGTCCGCGCAGTCGGCGCAGAAGGTGTGTTCGAACGTGCAGATTCGGGCCGCGGGGCTGGCCGGCGGCAGGTCCGCGTCGCAGCACTCGCAATTGGGGCGCAGTTCGAGCATGGGGCCGTCCTCCCGTGTTCGTCTGGTGCTTCAGGTGTCTTGCGCCTGGAAGCCTTGTACCATAAGGGCTTTTGAGCCCGTCGCGCGAGGGTGCGCGTTCGTCGATCACGGGAATGTGGCGCCAAGCGAAATCCGCGTGATCAGCGGGGGTTGACCCCCTCCCCCATACCCCCTAGACACCGCGCCGTTTGCGCGGCGGACGGGCCAAAAGCCCGTCCGCTTTCTTGCAGGCGAACGCCCCGGCTCGCCGGGGCTGGGCCGGGGTTACACCCAGCCCGCCTTTTTGCGACAATAGGCCCCCTCAGCACGCGTCCAGGAGCGCTTCACAGAATGTCCCAAGACCTTCTCCCCGGCGTTACCGGCGTTCTGGCCCTGGCCGATGGCACGATCCTGCAAGGGGTGGGCTGCGGCGCGGTCGGCGACGCGGTCGGCGAGGTGTGCTTCAACACCGCCATGACGGGCTATCAGGAGATCCTGACCGACCCGTCCTACATGGCCCAGATCGTCGCCTTCACCTTCCCGCACATCGGCAATGTCGGGACCAACCTCGAGGACGTCGAGCAGATCACCGGCGTGGCCGAGACGGCCGCCCGCGGCGCGCTGTTCCGCGACGTCCCGACCGAGCAGGCCAACTGGCGCGCCAACAGCGACTTCGACGCCTGGATGAAGGCCCGCGGCGTCATCGGCCTGGCCGGGATCGACACCCGCGCCCTGACCCGCAAGATCCGCGAGACCGGCATGCCGCACGGCGTCATCGCCCACTCGCCCGACGGCAAGTTCGACCTGGACGCCCTGGTCGCCAAGGCCAAGGCCTGGGCCGGCCTGGAGGGTCTGGACCTGGCCAAGGACGCCTCGACCACCCAGACCTTCACCTGGGACGAGGGCCTGTGGTCCTGGCCGGAAGGCTACGCCAAGCTGGACAAGCCCAAGTACGAGGTCGTGGTCATCGACTATGGCGTGAAGCGCAACATCCTGCGCGCCCTGGCTCATGTGGGCGCCCGCGCCACGGTGGTGCCGGCCAACACCTCGGCCGAGGACATCCTGGCCCGCAACCCGGACGGCGTGCTGCTCAGCAACGGCCCCGGCGACCCGGCCGCGACCGGCGCCTATGCGGTGCCGGAAATCCAGAAGCTGGTGCAGAGCGGCAAGCCGGTGTTCGGCATCTGCCTGGGCCACCAGATGCTGGCCCTGGCCCTGGGCGCCAAGACCGTGAAGATGGAGCAGGGCCACCACGGCGCCAACCACCCGGTCAAGGACCTGACCACCGGCAAGGTCGAGATCGTCTCGATGAACCACGGCTTCACCGTGGACAGCGAGAGCCTGCCGGCCCCGGTGCGGGAGACCCACGTCTCGCTGTTCGACGGCACCAACGCCGGCATCCAGCTGGCCGACAAGCCGGTCTTCTCGGTGCAGCACCACCCCGAAGCCTCGCCCGGCCCGACGGACAGCCTCTATCTGTTCGAACGCTTCGCGGGTTTGATGGACAAGGCGAAGTAGGCGCCTTCCAGGCCCCCGACCTACAGCCAAAATCCTTGTCATCCCGGAAGCGCGTAGCGCTGTCCGGGACCCAGGGGCAAATGCATTGCGGCCGCCCCTGGGTCCCGGCTCTCCGCTTCGCCGCGGCCGGGATGACAAGGGTTTTTTACTCTTGCTTTAGCCCCCCAAAAGGTGGGGGCCGCCTCCCGCAAGACTAGGGGGCAAAGCGGGAGGCGGCGGCCAGACACCCTAGGCAAGGGGGGCGCACTTCAGGCGTCTGGCGGGGCGAGCGCGTCCAGGTCGGGTGACTCCCGAGCGAAGACAGGCCCTAACGCGGGAACTGGTAAAGGCGCGGTGCTCAGACCTTGAGGTCGAGCAGGCGCTTGTTCATCTCGTCGGCCACGCGAACCACCGCCGCATTGGCCTTGAAGTCGGTCGCGGCGCCGATCTGGTCGGTGCGCTCCTTGACGTAGTCGACTTCCCCAACACTTTCGGCGGCGTGGGCGTCCGAAGCCGCCACCCGCTGGGCCGAAGCGTTGAGCCGGTCGGCGGCGGCCATCATGCCCGAGGCGGCGATTGAGAGAGCCTGCATGGGGTGTCTCCGTTCTACGCCTTGGTTATCTGGCCGGTTGGGTTAAGACCTTACAACCAAAAATGGTAAAATTCACGACTTGGTCATCTTTTTTAGCGGCGGTTAACCTTTCGGCGGGACCTTTCCAGGCGACCTCGACAGGGTGAATCTTTCGCCAACCAAACCGCGCGCGAACGCCGTTGTCGCAAGGCGCGCGGCCAAGCAGCGGGGGCGAGGCGTCAACGGCGGTCTCCGCGCAAAACCTGTCCAACATTACAAAACGTTCAGGCTCGGCCGTATCGACAAGCCGTCATCGTCCCGACATGGTTCGCCCCTTCGCGGGCCGGGGGGCGGTCCGCTCCCCGGGAGTCTCTGTAGAAATGTCGTTCACGCGTCGTGTCGCGCTCGCCAGCGCCGCCCTGCTCATGGTGGCGCAACCGGTTCTCGCGGCCACACCGGCCAAGCCGGTCGCCATCGCCGAGAAGGCCGGCAAGAAGGCCGCGCCCGCCTCGGATTTCGTTCCTTCGCCCGAGGCCATCAAGGCCCACATGACCTTCCTGGCCGACGACCTGATGGAAGGCCGCGAGACCGGCACGCGCGGCTATGACATCGCCGCCAACTACGTCGCCGCCCAATACGCCCTGCTGGGCGTCAAGCCGGCCGGCGACAAGACGGCGACCGGCGTCTCGTACCAGCAGCACGTGCCGCTGATCGCCTTCCGCGGGGCCGGCGAGGGCGCGTTCGGCCTGACCGGCGCCGACGGCCAGACGCTCGCCCTGAAGTACGGCGAGGACTACCTGCCCAACCCGCAGGCCCAGTCAGCCGACCTCAAGGTCGACGCGCCGCTGGTCTTCGTCGGCTACGGCCTGGTCAATCCGGCCACGGGCCGCGACGACTACGCGGGCCTGGACGTGAAGGGCAAGATCGTCGTCATGCTGAACGGCGCCCCGTCGTCGCTGCAGACCGAGGAACGCGCCCATTTCAGCAACCCCAACACCAAGCGCCAGGAAGCCGCCAAGCGCGGCGCCATCGGCGTCGTCACCCTGTCGGGCCCCAGCGCCGAGAAGCGCCGTCCGTTCGCGGCCGGCGCCGGCATGATGCGCGGCTGGCGGGTGATCTGGCGCGACGCCAACGACGTCGGCGCCATCCGCGCGCCCAGCGCCCCGGCCCTGGCCTCGATCAGCCAGGCCGGCGCGGCCAAGCTGTTCGCCGGCGCCCCCGTGGCCCTGGCCGACGTGCTGGCCGAGTCCGAGAAGCCGGACGGCGCCGTCAAGGGCTTCGCCCTGACCTCCAAGGCCAGCATCAACGTCAAGACCGAGATCGAGAAGCGCGAGAGCAGCAACGTCGTCGGCCTGATCGAGGGCTCGGACCCGACCCTGAAGGCCCAGACGATCATCCTGTCCGCGCACCTCGACCACATCGGCGTCCGCGAGAACGCCAAGCCGGGCGAGGACAAGATCAACAACGGCGCGCTCGACAACGCCTCGGGCATCGCCACCCTGCTGGAGGTCGCGCGCGGCTTCAAGAACAGCAAGGTCAAGCCGAAGCGCTCGATCATCCTGCTGGCCGTCACGGGCGAGGAGAAGGGCCTGGTCGGCTCGGACTACTTCGCCAACAACCCGACCGTGAAGAAGACCGACATCGCCGCCGACGTGAACCTGGACATGCCGGTGCTGCTGTACCCGTTCACCGACGTGATCGCGTTCGGCGCCGACCGCTCGACCATCGGCGAAGCCGTCAAGCACGCCGCCGGCCGCGTGGGCGTCGCGCTGTCCGGCGACCCGATGCCGGAAGAGGGCCTGTTCACCCGCTCGGACCACTACCGCTTCGTCGAGCAGGGGATCCCGTCGGTGTTCCTGATGACCGGCTTCCAGAACGGCGGCGAGGCGGCCTTCAAGGGCTTCCTGAAGGGCAATTACCACCACCCGGGCGATGATCTGAACCAGCCGATCGACTACCAGGCGGCCGCCAAGTTCGCCCTGGTGAACTACGAGATCGCCCGCGAGCTGGCCAACATCCCGGCCCGCCCGGTCTGGAAGAAGGGCGACTTCTTCGGCGGCACGTTCGCGCCGGCGGGGCATCCGTCTTCCGCCAAGTGATTTGGGGCGAAGTAGGTTCCTTCCCTTGTCATCCCGGAAAGCGCATGGCGCTTGTCCGGGACCCAGGGGCCAAGCCCAGTGCGGTCGTCCCTGGGTCCCGGCTCTCCGCTTCGCTGCGGCCGGGATGACAAGAATTAGGCGTATCGACGATTGACCCGGAGGGCGGCGGAAGGGATTCTGCCGCCCTCCTTCGTTTCGACTCGGATATCCTCGCACCGTGACCGCCCGCACCGGCGCCTTCCTGAAGATCGGCGTGATCGCGCCGGCCATCATGGTGGCCGACGTCGCGCTGGCCCAGCGACTGTTCCCGGGCTTCGACGCCGGGGCCCAGTTCATCAGCGAGCTGGGCGGCCCCAAGGCCCCCCTGCCCGAGATCTTCAACTACGGCATGATGATCGCTGGTATCGCGGGCCTGCTGGCCGGCGCCGGCTTCACCCACGCCCTGGAGCATGCCGGCGGCCGGCGGCGGGTCTCGGCCTTCGCGGGCCTGTTCGTGGCGCTGACGGGCCTGGGCGCCTTCTTCGCCGGGGTGTTCCACTGGCCCGATCCCATGCATCGCGCCTGCGGCGTCGGCCTGGCCATGCAGTTCGCGCCGCTGTTCACCGCCTGGGCCCTGTGGGGCAAGCCGGGCTATCGGCGGCTGGCCCAGTTCTCGCTGGGCTGGTTCTTCGGCCTGCTGCTGGTCTTCGCCCTGCTGACCGGGGTCTGGAACGTCCGCACCGGCTATGACGTCGGCTACTGGCAGCGCGGCCACGCGTTCCTGGGCCTGCTGTGGCTGGCCATGGCCGCCTGGAGCCTGGAGAAGGGCTGGAAGGCGAGCGCCCTGGCGACCGAGCCGGCGGCCGTCTAGGGTCTCCCCACAACGGGAGAACGCCCACCATGACCGGATATCGTTTCGCGACCCTAGGATTGGCCGCCCTGGTCCTGACCGCCTGCTCGCAGCAGAAGACCGAGGACCAGCCCGCTGCCACGCCGCCCCCGGCCGTGGGCGACGAGACCCGCACGCCGGCGGTGGCGCCCGCCGTCCCGGCCCCCGTGGCCGCCGCCCCCGTCCCCGCGGAAGGTGGAACCATCGGCGGTGACGGTTCTCAGATCCAGCTGTCGGACCTCACCCTCGCCGACCAGCAGGCCCATCCGCTGAAGGGCGAACTGAGCTGCCATTTCCGCGACAAGGCCGGCGCCCTGCTGCTGGTCGCCTCGGGCTTCTCGGGCGTCAAGGAGCCCGGCTTCGGCCTGGTCAAGGTGCTGGACTCCGTCGAGCAGGTCGTCGCGCCGGGCGGCTACGACGCCATGGTCAAAGGTACGGCCTTAAGCGGCCAGGGCAAGACGGTGACCATCGCCATCACCGGTCCGGCGACCGGCGGCGGCGAGTCCCCGCCCTACCCGGCCACCCTGACCTACGACCGCGCCGACGGCGCCAAGCGGGTGTTCGTCGGGACCTGGACGTGCGGGCCGTAGGCCTTGCCCAGGCTCCGGCTCCGGCTCGTCGTCGAAAATGCGTAAAAACAGGAAACGGCGCCGCGGCGGCCCCTACTCCCCCGGCTCCATCGGCGTGGGGTCGCCGTCGTGCGAGATCAGCACGGCCAGCCAGCGCAGGTCATCGTACTGGGCCAGGCCGTACATCAGGGCCAGGGTCAGCGGGATGGCCAGGAACGCGCCCGGCACGCCCCACAGCACCGTCCACATGCCCACGGCGATCAGGCTGGCGGCCGGGTCGATGTTCTGGCTGTCGGCCTGCATCTTGGGCAGCACCAGATTGCCGACGACCGACGAGACGATCTGGATGCCGATGAAGACGGTGACGGCCGGCGTCAGGCTGGGGAACTGCAGCAGGGCGAACAGGGTCGGCCCGACGCTGCCGGCCAGCACGCCCAGCACCGGCAGGTACGAGAACAGGAAGATCACCAGGCTCCAGAACAGGGCGTTGTCCAGGCCCACGGCGAACATCACCACGCCCGAACCGACCGCGATCATCAGGCCGGTGACCGACTGGACGTACATGTAGCTCTCGACGCCCGAGAAGCTGCGCTCCAGCACCGAGGCCAGGCCCCGCCCGCCGCGCGCGGCGACGATCCGGTCGACCCGCTTTTCGATCATCGGCTTGGAGATCAGCAGGAAGAACAGGAAGATCAGGGTCAGGCCCAGGCCCGCCGAGGCGTCCTGGACGCTGCCCAGCAAGCGGTCGGCCAGGGGACCAAGCTCGACCTTCTGGGCCAGGGCCTCCAGACTCAGGGTCCCGCCGCCCGGCAGGCGGATCAGGGCCAGCAGCTGGTCGATGCGCGCCAGCATGGCCGGCATCTCGGCGACGATCCGCGAGGCGCCCTCGACCACCATCGCCATGCTGGCGACGATGATCCCGCCCAGGATCACGGCGGTGATGGCGAACACCATCCAGCGCCGCGCCCTAGGCAGCAGCCGCACGACCCGGTCGCTCAGCGAGACGATCAGGATGGCCAGGACGAGGGCCAGGGCGAAGGGCCACAGCACGGCGCGAAACACGTACAGCAGCGCCGAGGCCGCGGCGAAGTTCACCAGGAACGATGTGCCCGTCTTGCTCACTTGATCTCCGCGCGTCCGGTTCGAAGGCGATCATCCCGCGCGGGCGACAGGCTTTCCCTAGCCAAAGCGCCCGCCGCCACGCGCGCCTACCGCCAGGCGTAGTTGAAGCTGACGCTGATCCGCTGCTCGTCGGCCTGGTTGGTGGTCACCTCGTGGCGCAGCCAGCTCTCCCACATCAGCACCGTGCCGGTCGACGGCTTGACGTAGATGAACGGCCGCAGGGTCTCGGGCGCGTCGTCGGCGCGGGTCGGGGCGGCCATCATCATCGGCAGGCGCGGATCCTCGAACTTCAGGGCCGAGGCGCCCGGCGGGATGGTGATGTAGATCGTGCCGGAGATCACGCTGTGCGGGTGGATATGGCCGCTGTGCGAGCCGCCCGGCTCCAGGATGTTGATCCACAGGCTGTCCATGACCAGCTTGCCGCCGGACAGGTCGAAGGCCAGATCCTTGGCGAAGGCCGCCGCGTGCCTGTCCAGCTTCTTCTTCAGCGTCTCGAACAGGCTGTCGCGCTGCGGCAGGTCGTTCAGCGAGGCGTAGGACGTGTAGCCCAGATAGCCCTTGTTATAGGCCCAGGCCTGGCCGGCCTCGTCGTCCTCGGCGATGGCGATGCAGGCGTCGTGCAGCTCGTCGAGGAACGCCTCGGCGTCCTTCTCGCCGGCGAGGCTGGCTTCATAGAGCGGCGTGACGAAGAGCGGGCGCGTGGTCATGGAGCGCGGCGTAGTCCACCGGGCTCGGAGATGTCAAAGACACTTTCTAGTTGTTTAAAAATAAGACTAGTGTCAGAGTAGCATATCAGCGTTCTTCCAAAAGGGGCGGAGGATGCGTTCTATCGCTGTTCGGACAATGATCCTGCTGGTGGCCGCCAGCCTTGGAGGCTGCGCCGGAGGGTTCAAGGGTTCGCCTGACACGACGATCGCGGCGGCCGCGGTCTCGGCCTGCCCGGTAACCGCCAAGGGCGCGGCGCCGAGCCGAACCGCCTATGACAAGGAAACCATCGACGCCAAGCGCGGCGCGGCGCGAAACGCCTTCATCGACAGCTGCCTGGCGGCGATCGACACCAGCTACGGCGCGTTCGCCCAGGGCCTATCGAGTGACCAGAAGACCTTCGCCGTCGGGTCCGATTTGGCGACGTCCGGCCTCGCGGCGGCGGCCACCCTGGCCAAGAGCGCGCGCACCAAGACTCACCTGACGACCTATGCCAGCCTCGTCCTGGGCCTGCGCGGCAGCGTCGACAAGGAACTGTTCCTCAGCAAGACGCTCCCGGTGCTCATCAGCCAGATGGACGCTTCGCGCAACGTGGTCCTGGCGCGCATCGTTCAGGGCAAGACCCGGACGGACGCGGACTATTCCCTGGACGCGGCGCTGTCGGACCTGAAAGCCTACTACGCGGTCGGCACCTTGAACGGCGCCCTGACCCAGGTCGCCAACGACGCCGGCGTCAAGAACCAGGCGGCCGTCGAGGAGATCACCCGGATCAACCGATACAAGTCCACCGCCGACGACACCTCCGACAAAATCAACGCCTATCTGGCGGTCGGCACGGACAACTTCGTGACCCGCCTCGATCTCGTCGCCGACTGCTCGCCGTCGGCCCGCAAGATGACGAGCCAGAACGACAAGCGCCGCGAGGTGGCCCACGTGCTTGAGGCGGGAACCCGTGAGGAGCGCGTCGAGATCATCGGCTGCCTGAAGGGCAGGAACCAGGCCGTCAACTAGGAGGGATCCCATGGCCGAGACGCCCAGCCACAGCACGAAGGTCACCCAGGACGTCTATGAAGGCGTCGCCGAAAGCCGTCGCCCGACCTTGATTGGCATCCTCTGGGCGTCGGGCGCGCTCAGGGTGGAAACCTTCAAGGCCGCCGACGGCACCTACACCGTGACGGCCACCTTCCCGGCGTGATTGACGCCCTCCCCGTCCGGGCGGATCATGAGTCCATGGCCGACGGCGAACTGACCCTCAAGATCGATGCGGCGCTCGCCGAGAGCCTGCGCGCCCGCGCCGAAGCGGCGGGGCGGAGTGTCGAGGCGTATGCCTATGAGTTGCTCGCGTTCGGAAACACTCAAGGCTTCGAAGACAGCAACGCCGCCTGGGACGAGATAGATCGCATCGTCGACGAGACCGATCGGCGGGGTGGTGTTCCTCTGGAGGATGTCGAGCGCTGGATGAAATCCTGGGGAACAGCCAAAGAGCTCCCCCCACCAGAAGCCCGTCCGCGCACGCGCGAATGAAGCCTGTCGAATTTGCGCTGACCGCGAGGCGCGATCTCGACCGTCTACGCCTTTGGCTGGCGGAACGCGCGCCGAACGCCGCCGAGGACGCCGCCGAGACCTTGATTTCGGCGGCGAGATCACTCGCGGAGTTTCCCGAGCGTGGGCGGCTTGTTAGATCCGGCCTACGCGAACTCGTTGTTCCATTCGGTTCGGCCGGTTACGTGCTCCGGTACGGCGTCAGACGGGATCGCGTCATCATCGCCCGCGTCTTCCACAGCCTGGAAGATCGCTGAACGCGCCGGACTCGCCTATATCTGCCCCGTGACCGATACGACGACCGACACCTCCGCCTCGCCCCGCCTGTCCGGCGCCGCCCTGATCAAGGACGAGGTCACGCGCCTGCCCGACGCGCCCGGTGTCTACCGGATGATCGGCGAGGCCGACGAAGTGCTCTATGTCGGCAAGGCCAAGAGCCTGAAGAAGCGCGTCGTCCAGTACGCGCAAGGCCGCTTCCACACCAACCGCATCGCCAACATGGTCGACGCCACGCGGGCCATGGAGTTCATCACCACCCGCACCGAGGCCGACGCCCTGCTGCTCGAGATCAACCTGATCAAGCAGCTGAAACCCCGCTTCAACGTGCTGCTGCGCGACGACAAGAGCTTTCCCGAGATCGTCATCCGCCGCGACCACGACGCCCCGCAGCTGCGCAAGCACCGCGGCGCCCACACGATCAAGGGCGACTATTTCGGGCCGTTCGCCAGCGCCTGGGCGGTGAACCGCACGCTGAACACCCTGCAGAAGGCGTTTCTTCTCCGCTCGTGCAGCGACAGCGTCTACGAGACGCGCGACCGCCCCTGCATGCTGCACCAGATCAAGCGCTGCGCCGCCCCCTGCACCGGCCTGATCGGCAAGGAAGACTACCAGGGCCTGGTCGACCAGGCCGAGGCCTTCCTGCGGGGCAAGTCCCGCGCGGTCATGGCGACCATGGCCAAGGAAATGGAAGCCGCCGCCGAGGACCTGGAGTTCGAGCGCGCCGCCCGCCTGCGCGACCGCATCCGCGCCCTCTCCAGCGTCGCCCAGGAAACCCAGATCAACCCCGAGACCGTGGACGAGGCCGACGTCGTGGCCCTGCACGTCGAGGGCGGCCAGGCCTGCGTGCAGGTGTTCTTCTTCCGCGCCGGCCAGAACTGGGGCAACCGCGCCTATTTCCCGCGCGTCACCGGCAATGTCGAAGAGGGCGTGGACGAGAGGGGCGAGACCACCACCGAGGACCAGCGCATCCTCACCGCCTTCCTCGGCCAGTTCTACGACGACAAGCCGATCCCGCGCCTGATCCTGGCCAACCTGCAGCCGGCCGAGGCCGAGCTGCTGGCCGAGGCCTTCGCCCTGAAGAGCGGCCGCAAGGTCGAGATCGCCACCCCCAAGCGCGGCGAGAAGGCCGACCTGGTTCAGCACGCCCTGACCAACGCCCGCGAGGCGCTGGGCCGGAAGATGGCCGAGGGCTCGGCCCAGACCAAGCTGCTGGCCGGCGTCGCCGAGGCCTTCAAGCTGGACGCCCCGCCTGAGCGGATCGA
The DNA here is from genome assembly GCF_059419665.1 of Caulobacter sp. GW821-FHT05F04. Classification (NCBI taxonomy): domain Bacteria; kingdom Pseudomonadati; phylum Pseudomonadota; class Alphaproteobacteria; order Caulobacterales; family Caulobacteraceae; genus Caulobacter; species Caulobacter sp. GW821-FHT05F04. The sequence continues at coordinate 867,823 of NZ_JBWKSF010000002.1, read as the reverse complement.
GGTCTATGACAACAGCCACATCCAGGGCACCAACGCCGTCGGCGGCATGATCGTGGCGGGGCCGGAAGGCTTCATGAAGGGCCAGTACCGCAAGTTCAACATCAAGAGCACCGAGCTCACCCCCGGCGACGACTACGGCATGATGAAGGAGGTGCTGAAGCGCCGCTTCGCCCGCCTGGTCAAGGAAGAGGAAGAAGGCGACAGCGACAACCGCCCCGACCTCGTGCTGGTCGACGGCGGCAAGGGCCAGCTGGACGCGGCCCTGGAGATCATGGCCGACCTGGGCGTCGACGACATCGCCGTGGTCGGGGTGGCCAAGGGTCCTGACCGCGACGCGGGCCTGGAGCGCTTCTTCATTCCCGGCCAGACCCCGTTCATGCTCGAGCCCAAGTCGCCGGTGCTCTACTACCTGCAGCGCCTGCGCGACGAAGCCCACCGCTTCGCCATCGGCGCCCACCGCACCCGCCGCTCCATGGACCTGAAGAAGAACCCGCTGGACGAGATCGAAGGCGTCGGCCCGGGCCGCAAGAAGGCCCTGCTGCACGCGTTCGGCTCAGCCAAGGGCGTGGGCCGGGCCAGCGTGGAGGACCTGGTCAAGGTCGAGGGGGTCAGCCAGGCGCTAGCCGAGCGGATCCATGGGTTTTTCCGGAAGGGGTGAGGGCGCGATATCCCGATCGGCACGGCCGCGACCGAGACCGCGAACGCTCATCGCCCAGGCCCTGGGCGATGAGCTGATTTTAGGTGGACGCCGCCGTCAGGCGTATTCGCGGAAATCGGCGTCGTCGACATCAGGACCGCCGTGGGTGAGATCAAGCGCGAAGCCTTTCGCGCGGGTCTGCTGGGCGGCCACCGACTGACGCGGGGCCGATGAGGCGGCGGACTTGCGGACGGTTGCCGCGGGGGGCCGCTTGGCCGCGGACCGTGGCGCCGATCGGCGCGCGGGCGCGCCATTGGCGTTGATCCGGAAGTACGCGATGGAGGCCTGCAACTCCTCGGACTGGGCGGCCAGTTCCTCGGAGGTGGCCGACATCTCTTCGGACGCGCTGGCGTTCTGTTGCGTGACCTTGTCCAACTGCTGGATGGCCTCGTTGATCTGCGAGGAGCCGATGTCCTGCTCGCGGCAGGCGGCGCTGATCTCGGAGACCAGTTCGGCGGTCTTGCGAATATTGGGGACCAGCTCGGTCAGCATGTCGCCCGCGGACTGGGCGGCCTTAACGGTGTCGGACGATACGGCGCTGATCTCCGAGGCCGCCGTCTGGCTGCGTTCGGCCAGCTTGCGCACTTCCGAGGCGACGACCGCGAAGCCACGGCCATGTTCGCCGGCCCGGGCGGCTTCCACCGCCGCGTTCAAGGCCAGCAGGTCGGTCTGGCGAGCGATCTCCTGCACGATGGTGATCTTCTCGGCGATCGTGCGCATCGCGTCGACGGCGCGGTTGACCGCGTCGCCCGAGGTCGCGGCGTCGATCGCCGACTGGCGAGCGATCTTCTCGGTCTGCATGGCGTTGTCGGCGTTCTGCTTGATGTTGGCCGACATCTCTTCCATCGAGGCCGAGGCCTGTTCGGCGGCCGTGGCCTGTTCGGTCGCGCCCTGGCTCATCTGCTCCGAGGTCACCGACAGCTCCTGGCTGCCGGCCGAGACGTTCTCGGAAGCGGCGATAGCATCGGCGACCACGCCGCGCAGGCGCTCCACCATGCGCTCCAGGGCCAGGCCCAGGGTGTCCCTGTTCGACAGCGGCGTGGGTTGGACGGTCAGGTCGCCATCGGCGACCTGGTCGGCAAGCGCCGCGGTGTCGCGAAGATTGGCGACCATGGCGCGCAGCGAAAGGCTCAGCGTGTCCTTGTCCGACCGCGGCTTGACGTCGACGGAGAGATCGCCTTCGGCCACCTTGTCGACCATGGAGGCGCTTTCGCGCAGGCTGCCGACCATACTGCGCAGGGAAAGACCCAGCGTATCCTTGTCCGACAGCGGCTTGATCTCGACCGAGAGGTCGCCAGCGGAGACCTGGTCGGCAAGCGCCGCGGTAGCCTTCAGATTGTCGGTCATGCCGTTGAACGTGTCGACCAAGTCCTTGATTTCGTCATTGGAGTTGATCTCGACGCGCTGGCTCAGGTCGCCGATGCCCACGGCGTTGGCGACCAACTTCAACCGGCTCAGGCCCGTGCTGATGCCGAGCGCGATCCAGAGCGCCGCGCCGACCGCGCCGAGCAGCGAGAGAACCGACATCCCGATCAGCAGGTTACGGGTGGCGGCGAAATCGGCGTCGGCCTTGGCCGTCGCGGTTTCCAGCTGAGCCTTCGACAGCTCGACCAGTTCCTCCACGCGGGCGCCGGCCTCGACCACGACCTTACGACCTTCGCCCATCGACAGAGCCGAGGCTTCGACATCATGGCCGGCGATCGCCATCGACAGGATGCGGCCATGGACCTCCATCATCTGATCGAAGGCCCCACCCAGAGCCCGCCATTTCGGCCGACCCTCGGCCGTGGCCAGGCCTTCGGCCTTGGTCAGCAGGGCGTCGAACGCCTGGCGCTCCTTTTCGATGGAGGTTTCAAGCTTGTTCACCTCCTCGGGAGAGCCGACGAGGATCATGTTCTTTTCGGAGCGCACGACGTTCAGCAGGTGGATGTTGAGCTGCTGGGCCGCTTCCAGGCGCATCGCCGGACCGTCCACCACGTCGTCGAGAGCCTTGTTCGTCTTGGCCAGATTGGTGACGCCTAAGACGTTGCCGATGAGCAGCAGGGCGATCACGAACCCGAAGGCCAAGCCGAGCTTAAGTTTGATGGTCAGACGCATGGGATACTCCGGGCGATCAGCGTTGGGCGGTGGGGTGGGGGGTGACGGGAACCAGCGTCTCGGGCAGCAGGTCCAGGACCTCGCGCACATAGCCGGCCAACGGGATCGAACGACCGCCTGCTGCGGCCGTCCGCCGAGCAGACTCGATCAGCTGAATGAATTTAGAACCCGCCTCCTCGAGGCCGATCTCGATCCTAGTTGAACTTTCGCGCTCGAAAGCTGCGAACATAGTATATTTCACGTTATCCAAAAACAGGATAACCGAACTCTCGAATTCGCTCGACATACCCACCCCTCAGAGCAAATATAGTCCGCTGACAGAACGAATCTATACCTGAAATTTAAGATGCGACCTCCAAGTTTAAATTAGAGTAAACTCTGCAACCCGAAGCGCCCAGCCTCCTCGCGAGACGCTTCCAGACGACATCGATTTTCCCCCAACTATAAGTTTAGCTTGCGTTTTTCGCGCTCAAAGCCTTGGCCCGAACTGTTTGGTGGCGGGGGTCGGGAGGCGCCTCCGATGAACGTCGAGATGGTCGAGCGGGTCACCGTCGACGCCGCCGCGCTCTCCGCCATCTGAAAGAACACCGTTCTTCGGCGCAACCAAAGCCCTCCGGCCTCGTTTGTTAACTTGAGTATTTTCAAGCGGGGACCGTCATGGACCATCAGGACCAAAAGACCTTCGAGCGCGATCTGGTCGCGCTGATTCCGCATCTGCGCGCCTTCGCCCGTTCGCTGTGCGGCGACGCCACCGCCGCCGACGACCTGGCGCAGGAAGCCGTGGCCAAGGCCTGGGCCAGCCGCAACAGCTTCGCCATGGGCACCAACATGAAGGCCTGGACCTTCATGATCCTGCGCAACCAGTTCTATTCGGAAAAGCGCCGCAGCTGGCGCTCGGTCGGCCTGGACCAGGAAACCGCCGAACGGACCCTGGTGGCCAACACCAATTTCGACGGCGCCATCGCCCTGGACGACCTGCGCCAGGCGATGCTGATGCTGCCCGAGAACCAGCGCGAGGCGCTGATCCTGATCGGCGCCGGCGGCTTCTCGTACGAGGAAGCGGCCGAGATCATCGGCGTCGCCGTCGGCACGGTGAAGAGCCGCGTCAGCCGCGCCCGTTCGGACCTGGTCCAGATCTTCGAGACTGGCAGCTACGAGCGTGACGGCAAGCCGGTGCACGAGGCCATGGGCTCGATGCTGCGGGCGCTGGAGCGCCTGGCGGCTTAGGGGCGGGTTTCTCCTCCCCTCTCCCCAAACTCCGATCTCCCCGGCGAAAGCCGGGGCCCAGATCTCAAGGCGTTTGGGCTGACGGGAAGAGCGCTGCGTTCATAGATCCCACCCCAGCGCCCTTCCATCTGGGCCCCGGCCTTCGCCGGGGAAAACGGGTGTTGGTGGCTTTAGGTCAGCTCGCGGCACGCCCCGCAGAACGCCGCCACATCCCCTTCGTCGTGATAGATCGACAGCCCGATCCGCAGCACGTCGTCGCGGACGTCGGTCACCACGCCCTTTTCGGCCAGCGCCTGTTTCCAGGCGCTGGCTTTTTCGTGCCGCAGGGCCAGGAAGCGCGCCTGGGAGCCCTCGCCCGGCGGGTTCAGCACCACGGCGTCCTTCAGCGGCCCGGCTTCGCCCTCGGCGATCCTGTCCAGCAGCAGCCGCTGCAGGCGCCCGACATGGGCCGCGATCGCCGCCGTGCTCAGGCCTTCGGCCTCCAGCATCCGGCCCGCCGCCACGAAGCGGTACAGCCCCGACGGATCGAAGGTCGCGCCCAAGAAGCGGCCGGCGTCGCGGACATAGCCGACCCCGCCGGGCGGGCCCTCCAGGTCGCCGAACTCGGCGTACCAGCCGGTCAGCACCGGGCGCGGACCAAAGCCCTCGGGCGCGTGCAGGAAGGCCGCGCCCTCCCCGGCCATGGCGTATTTGTAGCCGCCGGCGACATAGAAGATCCGGTCCGCGACGGCCGACAGGTCGGGCGGCACGGCGCGGAAGCCGTGATAGCCGTCGACCACCACCCACGGCCCCTCGGGCCGGGCCAGCTCGGCCAGCTCCCAGACGCGGTCGAAGACGAAGCCGGTCTTGAAGAACACGTGGCTGACGAAGATCAGGTCGTAGGTTCCGGTCCTGGCGGCGGACAGGAACCGCTCGACGAAGTCGGGGCGGTCGGTCTCGACCAGGGTCAGCTCGATCTGCCCGGCCTCGACCCAGCGCTGGGCCTGGCGGCGGAACGAGTGGAACTCGCCGTCGGTCGACAGGACGCGGATCGGCTGGCCGGCGGCGGGGCGCTCGATCGCCGACATCAGCACCGCCAGCAGGGTGTGGGTGTTGGGCGCGAAGACCACGCTGTCAGAGCTGGGCAGGTTCAGCTCGCGGGCGACCAGGCCCTGGGCGGCCGGATAGACCTGGCCCAGCGCCTTGTCCCACTTGTGGTCGGCCAGGACGACCGCGTCCTCCCAGGCCTCGACCTGCCCGGCCAGGGTGGCGTCGGGCCACAGGTGATGGCTGTGGGCGGCCATGTGCAGGCGGCCAGGGACAGCGAGGGCCTTGGAGAACAGGTCCTTGCGCGCGGTCATCAGAGTTTCGTCCTCAGCGACCACAGCTCCGGGAAGGCCCGGCGGCGCAGGGTCGAGGCCAGATACCCCACCCCGTCGGTGCCGCCCGTGCCCGGTCGGCCGCCGATGATCCGCTCGACGGTCAGCACGTGCTTGTGCCGCCAGGTGACCAGGGCGTCGTCCAGGTCGACCAGCTTCTCGGCCAACTGGTACAGCTCCCAATAGCGCTGCGGGTCGCGATAGACCTCCAGCCAGGCGGCCTCGACGGCCTCCGACGGCGCGTAGGTCTGGCTGAAGTCGCGGTTAAGGGCGCTGTCGGGCACGGTCAGGCCGTGGCGCGGCAGCTGGGCGATGGCCACGTCGTACAGGCTGGGCGCGTCCAGCGCCGCCTGCAGCTGGCCCAGGGCCGAGGAGCCCTCCTCGTGGAACTTCAGGAAGCTCTGGTCCTTCAGGCCCAGCAGATATTCCAGGGTCCGGAACTGATGCGACTGGAAGCCCGAGGACGAGCCCAGCTCGCCCCGGAAGCTCAGATAGTCGGCCGGCGTCATGGTCGCCAGCACGTCCCACGACAGGGTCATCACCGTCTGGATCCGCGACACCCGCGCCAGGGCCTTGTAGGCCGGCTCGACGTCGTGGGCCGCGATCAGCCGCTTGGCCAGCTCGACCTCGTGGATGATCTCCTTGAGCCACAGCTCCTTGGTCTGGTGGATGACGATGAACAGCAGTTCGTCGTGCCGGTCGCTCTGGGGCTTCTGGGCCGCGAGCAGTTCGTCCAGCGCCAGATAGCGCGCGTAGGTCATGTCTTTCGCCATGGAGAACCCTATGCCGCTTTTCGCGGCGCCTCGCTACTCCGGGGCGGGAGGCTGAGGCTCTCAACTTGTCATCCCGGAAGCGCCTAGCGCTGTCCGGGACCCAGGGGGTGAAGGAACACCGTGCGCGCCGCCCCTGGGTCCCGGCTCTACGCTGCGCTTCGGCCGGGATGACAAGAGTTTGGAGCGTTGGCTTTCCCGATGCTCCTCGGACGGCTGGCCGTCGGGGGCCGGCGCCTCTAGAATGACCCACCACAACCCGCACTCCCAGAAACCGCCTCAAGGAGCCCTGGCGTTTGAAAGCCTCGACTTGATCACGCAATACGGATGGTCCGACGCGCTGGCGCGGGACTTCAAGCCGCACGCCCGCGCCGGCTACGTTCCCGGGCGCGTCGTCGTCCAGCGGCGCGACGGCTATCTGGTGACCGCCGACCGGGGCGAGCTGCGCGCCAAGCTGTCCGGCCGCCTGCGCCACGAGGCCCGCGAGATCGGCCATCCCGCCGTCGGCGACTGGGTGGCGATGTCGGTCAACGCCGCCGAGCGCACCGCCACCATCCACGCCCTGCTGCCGCGCCGCACCGCCTTCATCCGCCGGGCCGCCGACAGCCTGCAGTCGCCGCAGGTCATCGCCGCCAATGTCGACCTGGCCTTCATCGTCACCTCGATGAACGGCGACCTCAATCCGCGCCGGATCGAGCGCTATCTGGCCGCCGCCTGGCAGAGCGGCGCGCGGCCGGTGATCGTGCTGACCAAGTCCGACCTCGTCGCCGACACCGGAGCCCAGACCGCCGAGATCGAGGCCCTGGCGGCCGGCTGCCCGGTGGTCAGCATCTCGGCGCGGCAAGGCGTCGGCCTGGACGCCCTGCTGGCCCATCTGGCGCCGGGCGAGACCTGCGTGCTGATCGGCTCGTCCGGGGTCGGCAAGTCCACCCTGGTCAATGTGCTGCTGGGCGAGCAGCGCATGGCGACCCAGGACGTCCGCGAAGGCGACGACAAGGGCCGCCACACCACCAGCCACCGCGAGCTCGTTTTGCTGCCCGGCGGCGGGCTGATCGTCGACACCCCCGGCGTGCGCGAGATCGGCCTGGTCGACGCCGAGGAAGGCGTCAGCGTGGTGTTCGACGACATCGAGCAGCTGACCCATAACTGCAAGTTCAGCGACTGCACCCACGCCAACGAACCCGGCTGCGCGGTGCGCGCGGCGCTGGACGGCGGAACGCTGGATCCCGACCGCTGGGCGCACTTCCAGAAGCTGGGGCTGGAGCTGGCCGCCATGGAGCAGAAGACCGAGCGCCTGGCCCGGGACGCCGAACGCCGCCGGCAAGGCGGGCTGCAGAAGGTCTATCGCGCCACCAAGAAGGACGTGCGCGGCGGGGCCGATCGCTGAACCGGCCGCGTCGCCGCACGATGTTCTCTCAGAATTTGGACCCTTCCCCCGGCCGAACGGGTTAGGGGTGGTGATTCCAGACTAAAGAGAGACCCTTGCCATGCCCGCTTTCACCATCGTCACGACCAGTGCGACCCAAGGCAGCGATGCGGCGGAGGTCAGCTCGCTGGCCGATGAGTTCGGCAGCGACATCGAAGCCCTGGGCTATTCGCGCCGCATGGCCGACGAGATGCTCAGCATGGCCCATCAGCTGTCGCTGGACTTCGACTACAGCCATGTCGGCCTCTACGAAGGCGACCTGATCGACGAAGAGGTCGATCCCGGCCACGCCGCGTTCCTGGGCGCCTGGGTGCTGGACGAGGAGGGCATCGCCTTCCTGACGGCGGACGAGTTCCGCGACGGGACCGACGAGACCGAGACGGAAGCCGAAGCCTCCTGACGAAATGGCCGCCGGCGACGCCCCATCAGGCGCGCCGGCGGCGCTTTCCCCTCCCCCTCCGCGCGTAACCCCGCTAAACCCTCCCTCATGGTTCAGTCGTCCGCGTCCGTCATCGCCGCGCCCCAAGCCGCGCTTCAGCCCGCGCCCGTCGCCACGCGCTCGCGCGTCGGCAAGACGCTGTCGATCGTCGCGCCCTGCTTTAACGAGCAGGAGGTCCTGGACATGTTCTTCGACCGCATCGACGCCGAGTTGGCCAGGCTGGGGGTCGACTACGAGATCGTCTGCGTCAACGACGGCAGCCGCGACCACACCCTGGCCGTGCTGCTGAAGCACCATCAGCGGGATCCGCGCATCAAGGTCATCAACCTGGCCCGCAACTTCGGCAAGGAGGTCGCCCTGTCGGCCGGCCTGGACGCGGTGACCGGCGACATGGTGGTGCCGATCGACTGCGACCTGCAGGACCCGCCCGAGCTGATCGGCCAGTTCATCGAGGCCTGGGAGGCCGGAGCCGACGTCGCCTATGGCGTGCGGGTCGACCGCAGCAGCGACACCTTCGTCAAGCGCCTGACGGCCCAGGGCTTCTACAAGGCCTTCAACCGGATGTCGGACGTCGACCTGCCCTACAACGCCGGCGACTACCGGCTGATGGACAGGCGGGTCGTCGACGTGCTGCGCCAGTTGCCCGAACGCAACCGCTTCATGAAGGGCCTGTTCGCCTGGGTCGGCTTCAAGCAGACGCCGATCCCCTACGCCCGCCCCGAGCGCGCGGCCGGGACCAGCTCGTTCCGCTACTGGAAGCTCTGGAACTTCGCCCTCGACGGCATCACCTCGTTCAGCACCGCCCCGATCCGGATCTGGAGCTATGTCGGCCTGATCGCCGGCCTGCTGGCGGCCTCGGCGGCCGTGTTCCTGGTGCTGCGCACCCTGCTGGAAGGCAACAAGGTCCCCGGCTATCCGTCGCTGATGGTGGTGATCCTGTCCGGCTTCGCCATCCAGATGCTGGCCATCGGCTCGCTGGGCGAGTACGTCGCCCGCATCTATCAGGAAGTGAAGGGCCGGCCGCTGTACGTGATCATGGACCGCTACGGCTTCGACGCGCGGAACCCGGAGACGTGAGCGCCCTGCTGACCCCGGCCCGGCGCGAGTTCCTGGTCTCGGCCCTGCGCTATGGCGTGGCCGGCGTGGCCAACACCCTGGTCGGCCTCTCCATCATCCTGGCCCTGGACGTCGGGCTGCATGTCGACCCGCACATCGCCAACGCCGTCGGCTACGCGGTCGGGGTCTGCGTCAGCTTCGCGCTGAGCAAGCTGTTCGTGTTCAAGGCCCGCAACGCCGCGCGTTCGGCGCCGCTGCGCTACGGCGTGGCCGTGGCCGTGGCCTTCGCCCTGAACCAGGGCGTGCTGACCCTGGCCCGGATGGTATTGCCGCACGGCGCCCTGTTCGATGTCGCCGCCCAGGGCGCGGCCGTGGCAAGCTATACCGCCGCGCTCTTCCTGCTGAGCCATTTCTGGGTCTTCGCCCACCAACCCACCGCCGACCGGGACGCCGCATGGACCGCCTGATCTACGACCGCATCCGCGAGCTGGAGACCGACCACTGGTGGTTTGTCGGACGCCGCAAGATCCTGCGCGGCCTGCTGCGGCGCCTGGCCCCGCCGGCCGGCGCGCGCATCCTGGAGGTCGGCTGCGGCGCGGGCGGCAACGTCCCGCTGCTGCGCGAGTTCGGCGACGTGAAGGCCCTGGAGCCGGACGACGAGTCGCGCGCCTACGCCTCCGAGCGCCTCGGCCTGGCGATCGACACCGGCCTGCTGCCGGACGGCCTGCCCTACGCGCCCGAGACCTTCGACCTGGTCTGCGCCTTCGACGTGGTCGAGCATGTCGATGACGACGCCGGCTCGGTGAGGGCCCTGGCCAGGCTGGTCAAGCCCGGCGGCGCGATCCTGACCACGGTGCCGGCCTATCAGTGGATGTGGAGCCACCACGACGTGCTGCACCACCACAAGCGCCGCTACCTGCTGCCGCGCTACCGCGCCCTGTTCGAGGAAGCAGGCCTGAAGGTCGAGACCGCGACCTATTTCAACACCCTGCTGTTCCCGCTGGCGGCCGTGCAGCGCACCGCCAAGAAGCTGCTGAAGAACGACAGCGCCGACGACGCGATGCCGCCGTCCTGGCTGAACAAGGCCCTGGCCGGCGTGTTCTCGCTGGAGGCCCCGCTGACGGTCGGCGGCGGCCTGCCCTTCGGCCTGTCGATCGCGGTGATCGCCCGGAAGGTTTAGCGAAATCGGCGGGTCGTCCGCTGATTCAAACCCACCGTCATTCTCGCCCTTGTGGCGGGAACCCCTGGTTCAGCTGACACGTGAGATGCAAGCGGATCGCCAGCGATCCACCCCTCCCGCACCTGCGGCGGACAGAGGGGTTCCCGCCACAAGGGCGGGAATGACGGTGGTTATGGGCGTTGCGAGAATTCCTACCGCATGACCGGCGTCGGGATGATCCGCATCGCCTCCAGGCCCACGCCCAGTTGGCGGTCGTCGGGGCCCGCGCCCAGTTCACGCGGGGTCTTCGGATCGTGGATGTCGAAGGTCACCTTCAGGGTCTCGCCCTTCAGGGATTCCGGCGGCAGGGCCAGCAGGTAGTCGTGGCGCAGCGCCGTGTGCAGGCCGAAGGTGAAGGTCTCCGGCTGGCCGCCCGGGACCGAGACGGTGACCGTGCGCGACGGCGACTGCGGCGGCAGGAAGCCGAAGGCCGCGACCTGCACCGAGGCGCTGGAGAGCGTCCGCTGGGACGGCGAGATCGGCAGTTCGACGACCGCGCGCTTGCCGCCGGACCAGACGCCGCCGCCCTCGGGCAGGCCCCAGCCCTCGCGCAGATAGGGCACGCCCGAGCCGCCCGCCTTGAACAGCAGCGACCGCGGCTCGATGCACGGGCCGATCATCACCACGACCAGGCCGACGGGCTTGCCCGAGCGGCAGCCGGGCTTGTCATAGGCGTCGCCCGGCAGGGTCACGACATAGTCGACGTCGCCCGGACGGTCCGGCCGGCCGTCGGCCAGCAGGCTCAGCACGTTGCCGCCATGGGGCGAGCGCAGCATGGCGATGGTGGCCATATAGGTGGTCACCGGCTTCACGTCGGCGGCCGAGAACATCACCTTCTCGCCCTCCAGGCCGCGCGTCAGGCGCACCTCGCGCACGTCGTGGAGGATGGCGTCCATCCGGGGAACGTCCAGGGCGCTGGGCCGCAGGAACAGGCACAGCATCACCACCAGCTGGGCGACGAAGGCCGGGGCCGGGCCGAGGGCGGAAACCCAGGCGGGCCTATTGTTTTCGGAGGGGGCCTCGGCGGGGACCGAGCGCACGCCCAGCACGGTCAGGAACCAGAGCGGCGTCACGAAGGCCAGCAGGGTGAAGACGCCGAAGCTGTGCTTGAGAACGGCGTATTCGGAGCCATCGCCCTTGAACACGTACATGCCGTACTGGGCCAGCGCGGCCAGGGCCGCGGCCGCGCCCAGCGAGGCCAGCAGCACGGTGGCGGCGGTCGGACCGGCGTCCTCCTGGACCGCGCCGGGATCGCGGCGCAGCTCGACCAGCAGCACCCAGGCCGACAGCAGGGCCAGCACGATGGCGGCGGCGGCGAGACCGTTCAACGGCATCTCGCTGGCCAGGTGCAGGCTGCCATTGTTGGCCGCCATCCAGCGCATGCGCCAGAAATAGGGGCTGCCGACGACGCCGCCGGCGATGGCCAACAGGCCGACCAGGCCCACCCAGTCGAAGCGGCGGGCGTGGATCAGGTCGCGCAGCCAGGCCAGACCCAGCATGGCCATTAGGGCGCCGGCCAGTTTCAGGGTCGGCACCAGGTGGAAGCAGCCGCAGAACAGCACCGCGGCGGTGGCGTAGACCACATACAGCGGACGCGAGCGGGGCAGCAGCGCCGCGCCGCCGGCCAGGCACAGCATGGCCACGGCCTCGCCGACGATCTGCGGGAAGAAGAAGTTGTCGACCAGCTCGGCCCCGAACGCCCCGCGCACGGCGAAGATGTTGACGACCATGAAGCCGAGGCTGGCGACCAGATAGGTCAGCGACACCCGTCGCGCCTGGTCGAACAGCACGATCCAGACCACCGCCGCCGACAGCACCCCGGCCATCAGCAGGGCGTTCAGTTCGGACCAGCCCAGGGTGGCGAACAGGGCCGCGAACCGATGGCTGAGCTTGGGGTAGATGAACATCTCGGCCATGAACTCATGGCCCTGCTGCGGGATCAGGAAGGCGTGGCGCACGACCTCCATGACCTGCAGGTGATAGGAGCTGTCCACCGACAGCGACAGCAGGCGGTCTGTCGACAGCAGGCCGGCCAGCAGCAGGCACCAGACGGCCGCGCCGACACCCCAAATCCACTTGGTGTTGTTGCCCACCGGATTCCCCAACTCGATTCTCACGCGCCCCACGCGCGAAGTTTTCTAGCAGCAAAACGCCAGGACGAAAGCTTGGAGGGTGAAAGCTCTAGGGGACCGCCGCCAGCTCGCCGGGCTTCACCGGCGTCAGGCCGGGGATCCCCGCCAGGTCGCGGCCGCAGGCCACGCCGGAGCCGAAACGATGGCAGTCGGTGCGCTTGGCGACCGGCTCCAGCACGCCGCCGCGCGTCACGCCGTCGGCCACCACGACGGTGATGCGCCGATCGCCGGGGGCTGCGTCGACGAAGGTCTCGGGACGGGTGACGATGCAGGGCGGGTCGCTGTCGCGCGCGGTCGGGAAGGTGTTGCCCGTGCCGCCAGTGCGGCCGATGGCCTGGAACATCTGCCGCATGACCCGCAGGTCGCGCCAGTTGGCCGAGCAGTAGTAGGTCGGCGCGAACACCCAGGGCCGATGGGCCGTCCTGGGACTGGAGACCAGGGCGACCGGATAGCTCAGCGGGTCCAGCGAGGCGAAGGTCTCGCGCACGCCATGGCGCAGCCCGCTGGTGTCGACGGCCTGCACGGCCAGGGCGGCGGCCAGCACCGCCATCCCCGTCCGGCGCGGCAGGCGGCTGGCCCAGGTGACGCCCAGCGCCAGCAGCAGGTAGCCGACCGCCCAGAAGAACCGTCCGTAGGCGCGGAAGCCGCCGATCACCTCGGCGATCTCGCCCTTGGGCCGCGGCAGGTCATAGACGTGGGTCTTGAAGGCGTAGGCCGACCAGCCCACCGCCCAGACCGTCAGGCCCAGCAGGGCCAGGGTCATCGGCGCCCAGCGCACCCAGAAGGCCTTGGAGACGCCGCGCCGGCGCACGGCCAGGGTCGCCTGGAAGCCAGCCATGGCCAGGACCAGCAGCAAGGCCCCCGCGCCCAAGTACTGGAAGCCCTCGAAGCTCTGACCGCCCGTGGCGTCCATCACGCCCTCGTACCACGAGCCGTTCCAGGCCTGGCCAGCCAGGGTCGAGGCCTGTGGCCAGAACGGCCCGACCAGATTCATCGAATAGAGGCCCAGCGCCGTCGACGCGCCCGTCCAGCCCCGGCCGTCCTGGTAGTCCAGAAACCAGACCGAGACGGCGATCGCCGCGCAAGCCAGGGCCGCGGCTCCGGCGACGCGCGCCATGGCCCCGGCCCGGCGCTGCAGCAGCTCGGCCAGCAGGGCCGCGCCAAACAGCGCCCCGACCGGCGGCAGGTGATAGGCATGGACCCCGACCACCAGGGCCAGCAGCGCCGCGAAGCCCGCGATCCGCCGCCAGGTCAGCCCCTCGCGCGCCGACCGCACCGACAGGGTCAGGGCCAGCAGCAGGATCCAGTGGCCCGACAGGGCGATGTGGCCGAACTGTCGGGCGATCCAGGCCGGAACCATCAGCGCCATCAGCCCACCCAGCAGCAGCGTCCAGCGGTCGGTGACGCCCAGGGCTCGCAGCAGGGCGATCATGCTCCAGGCCTGCAGCGGATAGGACAGCAGCAGGAACAGGCCGATCGGGTTGAACACATGCGACAGGCCCGTCGCCTTCAGGATCAGGGACAGCCAGGGGATGCTGTCGGTGAAGACGATCGAGATCGGCTTGTCGCCCAGCCCGCTCACCGCGGTCAGCGGCCAATGCCAGGGCTGGCGAAGGAAGGCCTCGTAGCCCGCGTTCATCACGGCCATGTCGCCCTTGGGCCGGGTCCAGAACGCGGCATGGGCGAAGGCGATGTCGAAGCCGAACATGAAGCCGCACAGCACGACCGGGATCAGCGTCGCCGCCAGGGCGAACAGGATCCGGCTCCCATCGCTTTTGGGATCGACCTTGAACGAAACCATGCGCTCCCCCGAGTACTCGACGACCTGCTTAACATCGAAGCTTGGCCCCGCGCAGCCCTGGCGACGCCCGGGTGTCGCCGAAGATAATTACATCTGTAAATAATTTAGACTTGTAATTCTTAAAATCCCCGCCAAACCTCCCTCGGGAACGAATGGAGGCCAGGCCATGGCGGTGCGGGATTTCGGAACGCGGACGACGCGGCGGCTGTGGACGCCGCTGATCTTCTCGGGCCTGGCCGTGGTCGGGATGCTGGGGGTCCTCCTGTTCACCGGCTTCGACCTGGCGCTGTTCGAGCGCGCCAACGCCTTCCTGCCCCGGCCCCGTCCCGAGCAACTGGCCCGCTATCGCCCCCTGGCCCAGACCGAGTGGCGGATCGTGCAGGCCAATCTCGACAGCCGGCTGAACCAGACCCTGCCGCTGGAACTGGGCGCGGTGTGGTCCACCCGTACCGGCCAGATCTGCGGCCTGGTCAACGGCCGCGGCAGCTTCGGCGGCCTCTCCAGCATGGTGCGGTTCTACACGGTCGACCAAAAGCCGGTGTTCCACCAGGACGTCGAGCACGTCGCGTTTCAGAAGGCCTGGTTCGAGTGCCGCCGCGACCAGTACGTGACCCTGCACGCCGGAACCATGGAGCCCGGCTTCTGCGGCAGCGAGGCCGGGCGGCGGCACTGCTACACCGTGCGCGGCGGGGCGCGCGAGTAGGTCGACGGCCTCGGGCGCGCTGTCATACTCATGTCACACCGATCGCGCGCCACAGCCGCTAGAAGCCGTCTCCATCGAAACCTTGCTTCCCTGGGAGACGCCTATGTTCAAAGGTCTTTTGGTCGCCGCCTCATTGTCGTTGGCGATCGGATCGCCCGTTCTGGCGGAGCCCGTCTCCCCTCAGAAGGCCAAGAACGTCATTCTGTTCCTGGCGGACGCGGGCGGCGTTCCGTCGGTGCACGCCGCCAGCCTGCTGGGCTATGGCGAGCCCTTGAAGCTGCACGTCCAGCAGTGGCCCAATCTGGGCCTCAGCGAGACCTCGCCGGTCGACCAGTTCGTCTCGGACTCGGCCAACGGCATGTCGGCGATCATGACCGGCGTGAAGACCCGCAACGGCGTGATCAGCCAGTCGCCCGCCGCCGTGCGCGGCAAGACCGACGGCGAACCGACCAAGACCCTGCTGGAATACGCCGAGGAGCGCGGCCTGCGCACTGGCGTCGTCACCTCCCAGCCGATCACCGACGCCACGCCGGCGGCGACTTACGCCCATTCGAACGATCGCGGAAAGTGGGGCGAGATCTTCCAGCAGGCCTTCGCCCCGCGCTATGGCGACGGGGTCGACGTGCTGTTCGGGACCGGCCGCGCCAAGATCGGTCAGCAGCTGGCCACGGCGGGAACCGGTTTCGACCAGATCGCCAAGGCGCATGAGCGTCCGATCTACGCCCGGCTGGAGGACGCCCCGTCCGCCAACGCCAGGCCGGTGGTCGTGGCCGACGAGATCGACACCCGCGCGGCGACGCTGCGGGCGCTGGACCTGCTGAAGGGCTCGCCCAAGGGCTATCTGCTGGTGGTCGAGTGGGACGCCCACACCGACGACCCGCGCGAGGGTCTCCAGCACATCGTCGATTTCGACAAGCTGATCGCCGAGATCGAAAAGCGCGTCGACCTGAAGGACACCCTGCTGGTGTTCACCGCCGACCACTCCTTCGGCCTGCAGGTGGACGGCGGCCGGCGCGGCGAGCCGCTGCTGGAAGGCTACGAGGCCTGGAAGGCCAACCAGAAGGACGAGGACGTCATCCGCCTCAAGAACGTCATGGTCAACCGGAGCCACACGGGCGAGGAAGTCGCCGCCCTGGCTGTCGGCCCCGGGTCCGAGCGCGTGCGCGGCTACTTCCCCAACACCCACCTGTTCGACGTGATGATGGACGCCTGGGGCTGGAAGAGGGACGCGAAGTAGGGCCTGAGCGGCCCTGTTCTTCTTGTCATCCCGGACAGCCCCTACGAGGCTTCCGGGATGACAAGAATTTGGAACTCCCCCGCATCGCGGGGAAGGCTCCCCTACTCCGCCGCGTAGCTCTGCAGCGGGCGGACTTCCAACGCCTCTTCCGGGGCGCCGGCGATGGCTTGCGCCGCCGCCAGGGCTCCGGCCGAGGTCGTGTAGTACGGCACCTTCATCATCAGGGCGGTGCGGCGGATCTCGAAGCTGTCCTCCAGGGCCTGCTTGCCCTCGGTGGTGTTGAACACCAGCTGGACGCCGCCGTTCTTCATCACGTCGACGATGTGCGGACGGCCCTCCAGGACCTTCTTCACATAGTCGACCTGGACGCCCTGCTCGGCCAGATAGGCGCGGGTGCCCTCGGTCGACAGCACCGTGAAGCCGGCCGCCTGCAACAGCTTCACCGGCTCGACGATCCAGGGCTTGTCGCTTTCCTTGACCGAGACGAAGGCCACGCCCTTGCGGGGCAGCTTCACGCCGCCGCCCAGCTGGCTCTTGGCGAAGGCGCGGGCGAAGGCGGGAGCCATGTCGGCCTCGCCCTCACGCTTCCAGTCCAGGCCCATGACCTCGCCGGTCGAGCGCATTTCCGGGCCCAGCACCGTGTCGACGCCGGCGAAGCGGGCGAACGGGAAGACCGCTTCCTTGACCGCGATGTGATCGTAGGGAACGTCCTTGAGACCGAAGCTGGCCAGGGTCTCGCCGGCCATGATCTTGGCGGCGATAGCGGCGACCGGCTGGCCGATGGTCTTGGCCACGAACGGCACCGTGCGCGAGGCGCGCGGGTTCACTTCCAGCACATAGATGCGCGGATTGGCCGAGTGCGGCTCCTCGATGGCGAACTGCACGTTCATCAGGCCACGGACGTTCAGGGCCAGGGCCATCTGCACCGTCTGGCGCTTCAGCTCCTCGATGGTCTCGGCCTTCAGCGAGAAGGGCGGCATCGAGCACGCCGAGTCGCCCGAGTGGACGCCAGCTTCCTCGATGTGCTCCAGCACGCCGGCCACGAACACGTCCTTGCCGTCGCACAGGGCGTCGACGTCCACCTCGGTGGCGCGGCTCAGATAGTGGTCCAGCAGGATCGGGTGCTCGAACGAGATCTCGCCGGTGTTGGCGATGTAGCGTTCCAGATGCTCGTGGTCGCGGATGATCTCCATGCCCCGGCCGCCCAGCACGTAGGACGGACGCATCACGAACGGGAAGCCGATCTCCTCGCCGGCGGCGCGGGCCTCGTCCCAGGTGCGGGCGATGGCGTTTTCGGGCTGGGCGATCTTCAGGCCGTCCAGCAGCTGCTGGAAGCGCTCGCGGTCCTCGGCCAGGTCGATGGCGTCGGGGCTGGTGCCCAGGATCGGGATGCCGGCTTCCTCGAGGGCGTGGGCCAGCTTCAGCGGGGTCTGGCCGCCGAACTGGACGATGACGCCGGCCAGCGCGCCCTTGCTCATCTCGACATGCAGCAGCTCCAGCACGTCCTCGGCCGTCAGCGGCTCGAAGTACAGGCGGTCGGAGGTGTCGTAGTCGGTCGAGACGGTCTCGGGGTTGCAGTTGACCATGATCGACTCGACGCCAATCGCGTCCAGAGCGAAGGCCGCGTGGCAGCAGCAGTAGTCGAACTCGATGCCCTGGCCGATCCGGTTGGGACCCCCGCCCAGGATCACCGCCTTCTTGCGGTCGGACGGCTCGCTCTCGCACTCGGGAACCTGGCCCAGGGCGCCGGTCTCGTAGGTCGAGTACATGTAGGGCGTCGAGGCCAGGAACTCGCCGGCGCAGCTGTCGATGCGCTTGAACACCGGGCGGACCGACAGCTCCTGGCGCAGGGCGCGCACGGCGCCTTCGGTCGAGCCGGTCAGCTTGGCCAGACGGGCGTCGGAGAAGCCTTGGGCCTTGAGGGCGCGGAAGCCGGCGGCGTCCTTGGGCAGACCGCCGGCGCGGACCCAGCCTTCCTGGCGGATCAGCTCGGCGATCTGGCGCAGGAACCAGGGCTCATAGGAACAGGCGGCGTTGACCTCTTCCACGGTCAGGCCGTGGCGGAAGGCCTGGGCGATGACGCGCAGGCGGTCCGGCGTCGGGGTGCCCAGGGCGCGGATCACCGCGGCCTTGCCGGTGTCCGGATCGTCGGCGCCGTGGATTTCCACCTCGTCGAAGCCCGACAGGCCGGTCTCCAGGCCGCGCAGGGCCTTCTGAACGCTTTCCTTGAAGGTGCGGCCGATGGCCATCACCTCGCCGACCGACTTCATGGCCGTGGTCAGCAGGGGCTCCGAACCCGGATACTTCTCGAAGGCGAAGCGCGGGATCTTGGTGACGACGTAGTCGATCGAGGGCTCGAACGAGGCCGGGGTCGCGCCGCCGGTGATGTCGTTCTTCAGCTCGTCCAGGGTGTAGCCGACGGCCAGGCGCGCGGCGACCTTTGCGATCGGGAAGCCGGTGGCCTTGGACGCCAGGGCCGACGAGCGCGACACGCGCGGGTTCATCTCGATGACGACCATGCGGCCGTCCTTGGGGTTCAGGGCGAACTGGACGTTCGAGCCGCCGGTCTCGACGCCGATCTCGCGCAGCACGGCGATCGAGGCCGCGCGCATCCACTGGTATTCCTTGTCCGTCAGGGTCAGGGCCGGGGCGACGGTGATCGAGTCGCCGGTGTGGACGCCCATCGGGTCGATGTTCTCGATCGAGCAGACGATGATGCAGTTGTCCGCGGTGTCGCGGACCACTTCCATCTCGTATTCCTTCCAGCCGAGGACGCTTTCCTCGATCAGCACCTCGGTGGTCGGCGAGAGGTCCAGACCGCGCGCGACGATCTCCTCGAACTCCTCGAGGTTATAGGCGATGCCGCCGCCGGTGCCGGCCAGGGTGAACGACGGACGGATGATCGCCGGCAGGCCGACGAAGGCCAGGCCTTCGCGGGCCTCGTCCATGTTGTGGGCGGCCTTGGACTTGGGGCTCTCGAGGCCCAGCTTGTCCATGGCGTCGCGGAACTTCTGGCGGTCCTCGGCCTTGTCGATGACCTCGGCCTTGGCGCCGATCATCTCGACGCCGTACTTGGCCAGGGTGCCGTCGGCTTCCAGCGCCAGGGCGGTGTTCAGCGCGGTCTGGCCGCCCATGGTCGGCAGCAGCGCGTCGGGGCGCTCCTTCTCGATGATCTTGGCGACCATCTCCGGCGTGATCGGCTCGATATAGGTCGCGTCCGCCACGTCCGGATCGGTCATGATCGTGGCCGGGTTCGAATTGACCAGGATGATGCGATAGCCCTCGGCGCGCAGCGCCTTGCAGGCTTGCACGCCCGAATAGTCGAATTCACAGGCCTGACCGATGACGATCGGGCCCGCGCCGATGATCAGGATCGAGGAAAGGTCTGTTCTCTTGGGCATGGCTAACTCGCGCAAAGACACGGTCGCGCACATCCGCGCGCCCGCTGTCGACCATCTTGCAGGTTAAGCCGCCCGTTTAGAGACGGAGTCGGCCCGGCGCAACCCCGGAACGGCGGAGCATGGTTATCGGGCGCGCCGCGCGCGCATCCGCTGGAAGGCATGCACAAGCTTAAGCTTGTGCCACTCAAAGCTTAAGCACAAACTCTAATTTATTGCGTCAACACACATGCCGAAGCCATCTCAACATTTCGAATAATTATGGAATTGAGAAACCATAATTTATTTCGTCATCGCACTTCTAACGCGAACCCATCATAGTCAAATCCAATAAATTTATCATAATATTGGGAGACGACTCGAATGGCCTATACATACGAGCAGATTTCGCAGGCGTGGACGGCCGTCCACGACGGCGTTGCGCCCGATGCGGCGACGGCGGCCAACTTCCAGGTCGTGGCGGTGCTGAGCGCCAACGGTCAGATGACCGACGCCCAGATCCTCGGCAACATCGTCAACAGCGCCGACAACAGCACGGCGCTGGCGATCCTCAGCTACCAGTTCTTCACGGGCAAGAGCCCGACCAAGGTCGGCGTCGACTACCTGGTCAATTCGTCGGTCAATCAGGCCGACCTGAACGACGGCTACTACGCCAAGTTCAACATCGAGAACCGCTACATCAACTTCGCCGCCAACCTGGGCGTCATCGGCGAAGGCGCGACGAGCTTCGCTGGCAAGTACGGCGCGATGAGCTTCGCCGACTATGTGGCCTCGATCTATCAGACGATCATCGGCGGCTCGTACGCCACCGCGGCCGGCGTCAATGTCGCGAACGCGATCGCCGACATCATCTCGCGCAAGGACGCGATCCTGGCCACGGCCCAGTCGGCCGGCATGATCAAGCCGAACGCGACCGCCGCCGAGATCGACCTGGCCCTCAAGGCCGCCACGGCGGGCTACCTGATGGGTGAAGCGATCAAGTCGGACGTCGGCATCTACGCCGCGGCCGCCAACAACTTCATGGTCGCCATGGCCCAGGGCACGGCGACCTACAACACCGACATCACCAAGACCTACGAGCCGACCGTCGACTCGTTCTCGCACGGCACCGGCAAGGCCATCGATCGCGGCCCGACCGTGATCACGCCGACGACGCCCACCACGCCGACGACGCCGACGACGCCGAGCCCCCTGTCGTTCACCCTGGCGGCCGGCGCCGAGACACTCGTCGGCGCCGCGACGGACGATACCTTCACCGCCCCGAACGGGACGTTTGACGCCACCGAAAACCTCAACGGCGGCGCGGGTGCCGACACCCTCACGATCAACGCCACGGGCGGCTTCACCGTGCCGGCGTCGACGGTGACCGGGATCGAGACCGTTAACATCGTCGCCGGCGGCGCCGTCGACACCGCCGCCGTGGTCTCGGGCTGGACCGGCGTCACCAAGCTGAACGTCACGAGCACCGGCGCGGCGACCGTCAACGCGGGCGCCGGCTCGACCGCAACCGTCACCGCCAATACCCTGGCCGCGGGCAACGTGGCGGTGAACGGCGGCGCCGGCGTCACCGTCAACGCCAACAACGGCACGACCGGAACCATCACCGTCGGCGGTACGACCGCCCCGACCGGCGCGATCGTCGTCAACGTGAACTCGACCTCCGCCTCCACGCTGGGCGCCGTCACGGTGACCGGCGGCACGACGGTCACCGTCAACGCCGTCAACAGCAACGCCAACGCCACGACCCAGACCACGGGCGCTGTCACCGTCAACGGCAAGGCCACGACAACCGCGGTGACCGTCAAGGGCCCCACGGCGATCACCCAGGCCGCCGGCGTCTCGGGCGTCAACGCCAACACCGTGACCATCAACGACCTGATCGCCGCCGGTTCGGCCACCAAGGCCACGATCACCTCGATCACCGTCGACGGCGCGACCTCGGTGAACATCACGAGCAACGCCCTGTCGAACTTCAGCGCCGCCCATACCAGCGACAACCTGATCATCGACAACAGCAGCACCCTGGCGCCCGGCGACAAGACCCTGACCCTGGCCCTGACGCTCAACGGCACGACGGGCGGCACGCTGGACGACGCCGACATCTACACGACGGTTAACGCCACGACCGGCGCCCAGGCCTCGACCCTGGCCAACCTCACCTTCGGGGGCCTCACCACGCTGAACCTCGCGGGCGCCAGCCAGCTCACCCTGAACAGCACGGCGGGCATGACGGCTCTGGCGACCGTGACGGTCACCGGGGCGGCCGGCATCGTGGCGGACCTGTCGGGCGCGACCGTGACCTCGGTCAACACGGCGGCCACCACCGGCGCCAACACTGTGACCATCAACGGCGCCAACGCCACCTTCACCGGCGGCACGGGCGCTGACACCGTTACCCTGACGAACAACACGGTCACCAAAGCCATCAATGGCGGCACGGGTGGGATCGACATCCTGAAGATGACGGCCGCTCAAGCCGCGACGGCCTCGGGGTCCGGGACGTTCGCCACGCTGGTCACCAACTTCGAGCGCCTGCAGCTGACCGGCGCGACCAACCAGACGATCGATCTGGGAATCCTGGGCAACTATCACCACGTCTCGACCAGCGGCGGCAACGGCTTGACCCTGAACGGTCTGGTCTCGACCGACACCGTCGTCCTGACCGGCGCCGGCACGGCCTATACGCTCGGTTCGGGCAACTTCGGCGGCGGCTCCGACAGCATCAACCTGCAGCTGACCGACGGCTCGAACTCCGGCGTGAGCTTCGCGTCGACCGGAATCACCGCCACGGGCGTCGAGACGGCCAACATCACCGTCACCGACACCCAGGCGACTCCCTCCGGCGGGTTCAACGACCTCGTCACCTGGCGGAACAGCGACATCAAGACCATCAACGTCAGCGGCAACGCCGGCCTGACCCTGACCGCCGACAGCACGGCGCTGACCAGTGTCGACGCCAGCGGGATCACGCTGGGCGGCTTCAGCTTCACCTCGGGCGCCCTCACGGCGGCAGCGGCGATCAAGGGCTCGGCCACGGGAACCAACACGGTCACCTTCAGCTTGGCGACCGGCGGCGCGGTGACCTACACCGGCGGTTCGGGCAATGACAACGTGACGGGTTCGAACGGCCTGAACAACATCGTCAGCCTGGGGAACGGCGCCAACAGCTACACCGCCACGACGGGCAACCACACCGTCACGGCCGGCACGGGCGCCGACGCGATTTCCGTCGGCGGCGGCGCCAACACCATCGATGTCGGTTCGGGCGCCGATGGCGTCATCTTCAGCGCCGCGACCGCCAACAGCGCCAGCTTCACGGCGATCACGGGCATGGGAGCCGCGGATACGATCACCTTCACCGGCCAGGCGCCGACGGCGGGCGCTCTGGGCGCGGCGGTCGCGGCGGGCGGCTCCCTGGCGGCCTCGCTTGACGCCGCCGCGGCCAGCGCCACCGGCGCGGGAACGCCGGTGGTCAAGTGGTTCGTGTTCGGCGGTGACACCTATGTCGTGCTCGATCACAGCGACAACACCACCTTCACGACCGGTGTCGACTATGCGGTCAAGCTGGTGGGCACGCTGAACCTGGCGGCTTCGAGCGTCGCCGGTGCGGTCTTGACGCTCTGACGGTCAACGGCTGGCCCCGCGGCCGCTCAGGCGGCGGGGCCAGCCAGATCTACGGGCGGAGCATCGGGACCACCGCAGGCGCGCCCACCAGAGGCGCGGCGGCGACGGGAGCGACCGACGGCGCGGCCTCGGGGATCGCCGGTTCGGTCCAGGCGACCTCCATCTCGGCCCGCCGGCGGCCCAGGTCGAACAGGGTCTGGCGATTGTCGGCGCTGAAATCCAGGCCCGAGGTGTCGAGCGCCGCGTCGTCGGGAATGGCCGCATAGACCAGGTTGCCGCCGTTGCGGCGCGCGAAGGCGGCGCTGGCGGTCAGGTGCGTGCGCAGCAAGGCCTTGCTCATGGTCAGCCACGAACGGCCCACCACCGACAGGGTGCCGCCCTTGGTGAAGCCGAAGGCCCCGCCGACCTTGCCGTTGACGATCACCCGGATCCGCCCGGGCCGGGCCTCTCCGGTCTTGGGCGCGGTCCACAGCAGGAGCGATTCCGGGGCCACGAAGAACGGGATCGAGACGCCGCCGTCGACATGCATTTCCGACAGCCGCCGGCCCCTGCCCTCGACCTGGATTAGGGTCGGCGGGAAGACGCCGGGGATGCTGGCCGAGGCCACCAGCACGTCCTGGAACAGCTTCAGCGAGGCGTCGTCGCCCCGCGCGGCGATGGCCCCCATGTCCCAGATCACCGTCTCCTCGGTGTCGAGATTGGTGGTGGCGATCAGCAGGCGCCGGCCGCGCGCTTGCTCCATGGCGATCGCGTAGAGCATCGGCGGGTCGACATATTTCTCGACCAGGCCCCGCAGCGCCTTGGTGTCGTAGAAGCCGGGACGGAACAGCAGGTCGATGCCCCGCCGCTCCAGGATCTTGGCCGCGGCCTCGCTGGTGTAGGCCTCGGTCAGGCGGCGGTCCCAATCGGGGCCGAGAAAGGCGAAAGGCGCGGTCAGGGCGCCGG
This sequence comes from Caulobacter sp. GW821-FHT05F04, assembly GCF_059419665.1. Classification (NCBI taxonomy): domain Bacteria; kingdom Pseudomonadati; phylum Pseudomonadota; class Alphaproteobacteria; order Caulobacterales; family Caulobacteraceae; genus Caulobacter; species Caulobacter sp. GW821-FHT05F04. The sequence continues at coordinate 843,694 of NZ_JBWKSF010000002.1, read as the reverse complement.
TCGAGACGCCGGTGACGATGTCGAACTCGGGCCGCTGGCCGGTCTTGGTCCAGCCCACCAGCACCCCCGCCCCATAGGCGCCGTTCGAGCCGCCGCCGGAAATGGCCAGGACGTCGAAAGTCTTCTGGCTGGCGCGGCGGGTGCGGGCGGCCTCGGCGAAGCGGATGCTGGCGTCCGCGTCGCTGGCGTTGAAGCGGATGTCGGCCAGCCCCTGCGGGGCCTCGCCCGCCAGGTCGTTGACCGTGAACACGTCGCGCGGCAGCGATCCGCAGGCGGCCAGGGCGAGAACGGCGAAGAGGAGGGCGAGCAGCCTGACCATGGAAGATTGGAAAGCTGCGCGGCCGGGCGGCGTCAAGACCCATTCCCTTCTCCCCTCGCGGGAGAAGGGGATCCCCAAACGAAAACAGGCCAGCGCGAGCGCTGGCCTGTTGACTTGAACCCGTGGGTCCGACTGCGAGGGTCGATTAGACCGCTTGCAGTTGGCCGGCCGAGGTCTTGCCGCTGCGGCGGTCGACTTCCGGCTCGAACGAGATCTTCTGACCTTCGTTCAGCGAGCCGAGGCCCGCGCGTTCGACGGCCGAGATGTGCACGAAGATGTCCGCGCCGCCGTTGTCCGGCTGAATGAAGCCAAAGCCCTTGGTGGAATTGAACCACTTCACGGTGCCAGTAGCCATGGTGAGTATCCTTGTAGACAAGTGTGTTCGTCGGCCGAAAACGTCCCGATCGACGATCAAATTTCGTTGGAAGTTCGGAAGGCGCGTCCGGCGCTCCACCACGGGAGCAAGGAATAGCAGGCCGAGCGGCAGCGAATTCGATAGCCTACAATCGGCGATTTTATTTCAGAAATCAAGGCCGGAATTTCCGGTCTACTTAACGGGAATCCCGGACCCAGGCTCGGCTTCAAGCGTTGCATGTCGGGCGGACTCTACCGTTCGCCTAAAATTGGCGCCCCCACGACATCCGGAGCTTCGGCATGACCCTGATCGAGAAGATCTCCACCCTCAGCGACGCCGAGCTCAAGACCCTGCTCGCCAACGCCCGGCGGCTGGACGTCACCGGCACGCCCGACCAGCGCCGCCAGGCGGCCGAGGTGAGGACGCCGTTGGAGCGCGAGGACTCCCGCCGACGCGCGGTCCGCTCGAAGACCTCGATCAGCGCGAAATCGGTCTTGCGGGACTCGTAATTGCAATTCATTCTCAGAAGCATCATCGCGAGGAGACGACGATGGTTCTGCGGGAGACGGGCGCCAGTTGGCTGGCGTCGATGATGCGGGCCGAGCGCGAGCCGGAAGAGCGGTCAGCGCTGCTGGACGGGGCGCCCGGGCCTGAGAGGCTCGCGGCGCTGGAAAGACTCTCCTCCCCTTTTGGGGGAGGTGGATCGGCGCGGATACGCGACGAGACGGCGGGGGACGGCGCGGGCGCCATGGCGCGGCGCTGACCCCCTCCACCGCCGTTCGGCGGTCCCTCTCCCCCAGCAGGAGGAGGAGAGACAACCCCGCCCCTACTTCACGAACGGCCAGATCCAGGCGATCAGCCAGGGCGCGATCAGCAGGATCAGCGCGGTGAGCGGCGCGCCCAGCCGGGCGTAGTCCCCGAACCGATAACCGCCGGGACCCAGCACCAGGGTGTTGCACTGGTGGCCGACCGGCGTGAGGAAATCGCAGCCCGCTCCCACCGCCACGGCCATCAGGAACGGGTCGGGCGACAGGCCCAGCCGCTGGGCCACGCCCATGCCGATCGGGGCGGCGATCAGCACCGTGGCGGCGTTGTTCAGGAACGGCGTGGCCGCCATGGCCACGGCCATCATCGCGGTCAGGGTGGCGATCGGCGGCAGGCCATGGAAGGCCCCCGACAGCCAGGCGGAGATCAGGTCGGCCCCGCCGGTCTTCTGCACCGTGTCGCTGACCGGGATCAGGGCCGCGACCAGCACCAGCACCGGCGCCTCGAGGGCGGCATAGGCCTCGCGCATCCGCAGGGCGCCGACGGCCACCACCAGCACCGCCGCGCCGAAGAAGCCCGCCGCCACCGGGACGACGCCGGTCGCCACCAGGGCCATGGCCACCGCCAGGATCGCCACCGGCAGCAGCGCGTGCCGCACCCCGCCCAGCCGCACCTCGCGTTCGGCCAGCGGAAGAAGACCCAAGGCCTGCAAGGCGCCCGGCAGCGACTGCTCGGCCCCCTGCAGCACCAGGATGTCGCCGGCCTTCAGGCGGATGGTCGCCAGGCGGCCGGCCATGCGGTGGCCGCTGCGCGACACGCCCAGCAGGTTGACGCCATGGGTGTCGGAAAGGGTGACGCTGCGCGCCGACTGGCCGATCAGGTCGCTCTCGCGGCCGATCACCGCCTCGACCACCCGGACCTCCTCGGTCGGCTCGTTCATAGCCACCGGCCGGTCGGCGTCGCGCAGCCGCAGCTTGGCCGCGACGATCAGCTGGTTCAGTTCCTGCTGCTCGCCCTCCAGCAACAGGACGTCGCCGGGATGGATCTTGAGGTTGGCGTGCGGCGCCGCGATGCGCTTGCGTCCGCGCAGGATGGCGACCACCGAGACCGCGCCCTCGGCGGCCTTCTTCAGGGCGCCGACGCTGCCGGCCTGAAAGCTCCAGCCCTCGGGGACCTCGACCTCGGTGACATAGGCGCTGGCCGCCAGGGCCGCGTCGACGTCGATGGCCGCCTTGCGGTCGCGCGGCAGCAGCCGGTAGGCGAAGGACAGATAGGCGATGGCGATGAGCGTCAGGATGCCGCCGACCGGGAAGAAGTCGAACATCCGGAACGGCTGGCCCAGGGCTTCCTGGCGCACCTCCGAGACGATGATGTTGGGCGAGGTGCCGACCAGCACGGCCAGCCCGCCGACCAGCGAGCTGAAGCTCATCGGCATCAGCAGGCGACCGGGCGACACGCCGGTGCGGCGGGCGATCTGCAGGGCGCTGGGGATCATCAGGGCCAGGGCCCCGACGTTCTTGGTGGCCATGGACAGCACGGCCGTGGTTCCGGCCAGCACGGGAACCTGGGTGCGCTCGTCCTTCAGCTTGGGCAGCAGCGGGGCCATGACCAGGTCGACGATCCCCGAGCGCGCGACGGCGGCGCTCAGCACCAGGGCGCTGGCGATGATGATGACGATGTCGTTGGCGAAGCCGTTGAAGGCCTCCTTCACCGGGATCAGGCCCATGGCCATGCCGGCCGCCAGCGCGCCCAGCGCGATCAGGTCGTAGCGCCACCGCCCCCAGACGAACGCGGCGATGGTGGCCGCGATCAGACCGAACGCGAGGCCTTGGTGTAGTGTCACTGAGAATCTTCCCCGAAGCTGTGCCTGGGGGGAACGGGAGAATGACGGGGATGGTTCAAACTCTCCTCCCCAGGAGGGGGAGGAGTGAAGCCGCTCAGCCCTAAACCAGCGCCTTGCGCGCCGCTTCCCAGTATTGCGCGCCGGTGATCAGGGTCACCAGGGTCGCCAGCCACAGCAGGCCGTGGGCCACGATCGTGAAGCCGCCCATCACGCTGGGCTCCGGCGACAGGCCGAACGCGCCCCAGCTGGCCAGGATCAGCTCCGCGCCGATGGCCACCAGTTGCAGGGTGGTCTTCCACTTGGCCAGCAGGGTCACCGGCAGCTTGACGCCCTTGCCGGCCCCGACTTCACGCAAGGCGCTGACCGCGAACTCGCGGAACAGGATCAGGCCGGCCGGCAGCACGACCATGGCGTTGGGGCCCAGGGCCATCAGGCCCAGCAGCGCGCCGCAGACCAGGATCTTGTCGCCGATCGGGTCGAGAATCGCGCCCCAGACGCTGACCGCGTCCAGCTTGCGCGCCAGCCAGCCGTCGAAGAAGTCGGTCACCGCGGCCACCACGAAGGCGTAGAACGCCCAGCGCTCCAGCCGCAGCTGGGTTTCGGCGGTCAGGGTCTCGCTCAGATACGGCACGGCGCCCGCCGCGGCCGCCAGGGCGACGAACATGAACAGCGCCATCACGAGGCGCGAGCCGGTCAGGATATTGGGCAGGTTCTTCATGGCGCTGTTCATAACGCACAAAGGCGGGCCTGGGCTACGGCCGCTCCCCAGGAGCCTTCATTAGAGGGCTTTAGCCTTGAGGTCCTGAAGCGCGTCCGGGCGGCGAAACCGCCCACGCCTTGCCCGCGCGCTTTAACCGAGACCTCCGATTTTTGAGACGCCGGGCGCGACTCGCTTCGCTATACAAACCAGGAGAGCGACGCGGCGCTCGTCATCGCGGGTCCGTCCAGGCATGGAAGAACGGGATCGAGGCGGCCTTGGCGGCCGACGCCGCGTCAGTTCGGTGCGCGGCCGGCTCGTGCTCCTGACTGTCAGCCTGCTGGTTCCGGCCCTGCTGTCGATGGGCTTCCTGCTGGCCGGCGCCGACCGCGAGTCGCGCGGGCGGCTCTATCAACAGCTGGTCACCACCGCCCGGGCCCTGAGCGGCGCGGTCGACCGCCAGGCGGCGGTGGGCGTCTCGGTGGTCGAGACCCTGGCCACCGACCAGGCCCTGATCAACGGCGACTGGGCCGCCTTCGACGCCCGCGCTCGCCGCGCCATGGAGCGCCGCGCCGGCTGGATCGTCGTCGCCGACCAGGACGGCCAGCAGGTGCTCAACACGCTGAAGCCCTATGGAACGCCCCTGCCGCGCGTCAAACGCACGCGGGAAGAGGCCGCCGCCTTCTCGGCCGGGCGCAGCAAGGTCTCGGACCTGCTGGACGGCCCCGTGGCCGGCAAGCCGGTGATCACGGTCGGCGCGCCGATCGTCGTCAAAGGCAAGTTCTACGTCCTCTCCTACGTGGTCGACTCGGCCTCGTTCACCTCGGTGTTCCGCCAGCAGCGCGTGCCCGACCGCTGGGTCGCCACCCTGCTGGACAACCACCGCCACGTGATCGCCCGCTCGCGGCTGAACGAGGCGTTCACCGGACACCTGGCCTCCAAGGACATGGAGGAGAACCTCCGCCACTCGACCGAAGGCGTCAGCAAGAGCGTCTCGCTGGAAGGCGTGCCGACCATGGTCGCCTACACCCGCTCGCCCCAGACCGGCTGGACCCTGGTGGTGGCCATCCCGCGCGAGGACCTGGCCAGCACGGTCAACCGCGCCGTGGCCCTGGGAACCGGCGTCTTCCTGCTGCTGCTGGTGCTGGGCGTCGCCCTGTCGGTGGTCTATTCCCGCCGCATCAACCAGGAGATAGGCCGCCTGGTCTCCGACGCCCGCCTCATCGGACGCGGCGAGACCCTGCCGCCCGCCGATCCCGACAGCCTGGAGGAGATCGCCGCCGTCCACGCCGCCCTGCGCCGGGCCTCCCGCGAGCTGAAGACCCGCGAAGAGCGCCAGGCGGTGATGATCAACGAGCTGAACCACCGCGTGAAGAACACCCTGGCCACGGTCCAGGCCCTGGCCCGCCAGACCTTCGCCAAGATCCCGAATTCCACGGACGGGAGCGCGCCGCTCGAGGTGTTCACCGACCGGCTGATCGCGCTCTCGGGCGCCCACGATCTGCTGACCCGCACCGGCTGGCGCGAGGCCGACATGGCCGCCGTGGTCGAGGCCAGCCTGGGCGCGCATGTCGAGCGCGTCGACCGTTCCGGTCCCGAGGTGGCCCTGGCTCCGCACACGGCCGTGGGTCTGTCGATGGTGTTCCACGAACTGGCCACCAACAGCGCCAAGTACGGGGCCCTGTCCGCGCCGGGCGGCCGGGTCGAGGTGACCTGGAAGCGCGATCCGGTCACCGACAACCTGCTCTTCACCTGGCGCGACGTCGGCGGCCCGCCGGTCACCCCGCCGGAGCGATCGGGCTTCGGCACCCGCCTGATCGAGAGCTCGATCCGCCGCGAGCAGAAGGGCCAGGCCCGGTTCGACTTCCGCCCCGACGGCCTGGTCTTCGAAGCCAGCCTGCCGCTGCCCGAACAGGCGCGGTGGAGCAATGCGTTCTGAGGAAGGAAAGCTCCGCCGGTCCGCCCTCGCGCCGGGAGCCTCCACCGACCTCGCGAACAGCGGACATTCCGGTCGTCTGTTCGGGGGTGGGCGGACGTCGTCTGCCTGGGGTGGCTTCGCAGCCGCTAAGGCTTCAGGTCAGCCGCCACGGCCTGAAGAACACGCGCGGCCCGGGCGCGGTCGCTTTCGTCCTCGGTGGGGATGACCGGCAGATCCGGCGCGACGCCGGCGACCTCGTTGGTCCCGTCCGCGCGCAGACGAATACAGTTGGGCACCCGGAAGCGTAGGCGTGAGTGGGTCAGAACCAGCGGTGGGGAGTCGCCCATGAAACCGCAGCCGTCGCCTCCGGTTCTCACGCCGACGATCTTTGCCGCGCCATTGTCCCGCATCGTCGCCGAGAACATCTCGGCTGAGGAAAAGGTCTTGCGATCGGTGAGGACATAGGCTGGGCCGGGCCATGCGCCGTAGAGATCCTGGACGACTGTTGACCACGCCAGGGCGCTCTCTGTCCGCTTGTCGCCATAGGCGTGGGCGGGCAGGCCGGGCAGCGGCCCGTCGGCATAGCCGGCCTCGATCACCCGGCGACAGGTGAGATCGCCCCAGGCGCGCCGCTCGCTCCAGACCCAAGACAGATCGCAAGGCGCCGCGCCGACGCTGGCCTTGCGCGCCCTGAACAAGGCCAGAGCCTTCTCAAGGTCTGCCTTGGCCTTGGGGCCGGGTCCGGCGCCCAGCGCTTCAGTCAGGTCGTCGATCTCCTCGTCGAGATATGTCACGCCGGAAGGGGCGTCGACGACCAGCAGGCGGGCCGAGGCAATGGGCCGTGAGCCGAACAGGCGGGGAATCCAATCGCCACTGTCGTCGCCGCCGGAGTTATTACCCACATCGACGATCACGGCCTGGGCGCCGGCGGCCCGCAAGGCCTTTAGCTGATCGGCCAAATCCTGGAGCCACAGATGGCCGGCCGCTTCGCCTATCGCCCCGCGCGTGATCGGCGTTCCCGCAGCGCGCGCCTTGTCCCAGGCGCGACGGCAGGCTCTGGGAAACCCTCGCGCGCGGAAGACCTGGATCCGGATCAAGCCGATGCGCTTGCCGCCAACCTCGGCGAGGCCAACGCGAAACACGCTGTCCTGTCCGTCGCCGAGCAGGCGGACGCCGGGAAGGCTTTCCATGGGTAGGCTGAAGGCGACGCTGGCCGTCGAGGCATGGCCGAACGCCGCGCAGCCCGAGATCGGATCGTCCGGGTTAAGCGTCGCCTTGTCGGGCTCGGGCGCTTTAGTCCTGGACGGCGCCAAGGTGGCCAATTCCGACAGATGGCCGTCGTGGAAGTTCGCGACGAAAGCTCGCAAGGCATCGCTAGCCTCGGCGTCGCTGTGGGCCGAGTCCAGCGCCGCTTCGGTCCGGCGGACCATCGACGGCACGTCGACGCCGCTCTCATAGGACCCCATCCAGGCCAGGTTCACATAGCGCGCCTCCAGTTCAGTGCGCATCTGGACGAAGTCGGCGCGCCACGCGGCCGCGTCATACGGCGGGGACGCGCTCGTCAAGGCGACGGACGCCAACGCCACACTCAGCAACGGAATCATTCTCTTTCCCCATCCGGCTCCGCCAGAAGCCTATAGTTGGGTGGAGGCCCGGTCTTGGACGGGAACGACAATTGGTATTCTACGCACGCCTATAGGTCTTCGGGGCGCAGCCGTAGACGGCCTTGAAGGCGCGGGAGAAATGCGACTGGTCGCAGAAGCCGCACGCCAGAGCCACCTCGCTAAGCGGCGCGTCGGTCTCGGCCACCAGGCGCAGAGCGTGTCGCAGGCGAAGCGCGCGTTGGTATTCGCCCGGCCCGACACCCGTCTCGCGGCGGAAGGCCCGGGCCAAGCGAGCCGGATGGACATCGCAAAGCTCGGCCAAGCGGGCGATCGACAGCGGCTGATCCAGGTGAGCGACGATGAAGTCGCGGGCCATGGCGACGCTGCCCGCCCCCTCGACCTCGGTACGCCCGGCATGACGGCCGAACAGCGCGATCATCTCCCAAGACAGGCCCTCGAGCGCCGTTCGCGAATAGGCGTCGGCCAGCCGTATCTCTTGCGCCATGCGGCGGCCCAGGCGCGCTAGCTCCGGCGCGACGGCGACCGGCGCTTCGGCCAGCGGCAGGTTATCCGCCAGATAGTCCAACATGGGCGCCTGGAGCGAAAGGCCGAGCTTCACTGCTCCGCCGGGCGCGAAAAGCTGCGAGTGGGGCTCACCCGGTGGATAGAACAGCAGCGCGCCGGGGCCATGCCAGGCGGCGCGCCCCCGGATCGTCTCCTCATAGCGACCGTCCAGAACCAGGGTGAGACTGGGCGTGTTATGACTGTGGACTGCCATGACGCCGGCCGCGTAGCGCGAAACCTTGGCGCGAGCGGAGACAGGCGGGGGACTCATGACTCGCCTCATCAAATGCCTGATCGGCCAGCCTTGACGTCGGTCCAGCCAAAGCAAAACGCTACGGCGTCGCTAGCGATAATTCAATCTCCGCGAGCGCCCGTCCGTCACCGCAGGGTCTCACCCGGCGCCACATGACCAGCTCGGCGTGAGCTCGGTCACAGCATGGTCCGAGGTAATGGCGAATGGCGATGCGTAGGGGACGAGCTCCTCAAGTAGCGATTGCAGAGCACGGAAAGCCTGTTGTCCGCTGTTCAATGCCTCGGTTCCGGCGGTTGCAACGCAATGCTCGCCACCCGTTGCGGCCGGTCTTTGGTCCGCTAAATTGCCAGCGGCCACTCATAGTTCTCGGCAGCGTCCGTATCTGCGCACCGTTTCGCGCACGTTCTCGGAGATGCCCAGAGTTTCCCGCAGGTGCCGAAAAGCGGTCGCGCCCAAAAGCCGAGAAGGGTGGTTGTCGGAGCTTGGCGTCACCAGCCCCACAGGCGTCCGTAGGGCTGCCAAACATAGTAGATCGCCACCATCGCGCCGAATAGCCATGAAGCCGCAGCTAAAGGGTACAGCTTTTTAGAGCCGCGACGCATGCCGAGAAGGGCGAGGATCCAAACTGGAAACAAAACGATCGCCAGCCACATAGAAATGGCGAACGGCCTTTCAGCACGAAATAGGATCCGGGCAAACATCAGCCCGCCGACCACGCTGCCAAACGCGATCAAAACCGCCGGTGCCAACAAAGCCAATAGGGACTGACGAGTGATCGACTCCAAGTTCATGGGCCATCTTTCCGCGTTGGCGGAACTTCCTCAACGGGTCGGGAGCCCCCGCCAGTATTCTTCCGGCAAGCGGCCCTTCAGATCGCCTGTGTCGGGACGATCGTCGACCCCCATGATTTCCGCCACGGACGCGGGGATGACGGCGTACTGCGTGAGGACCTGACGCGCTTGCACAGAGTCAGCTAAACTCTGATCGCATGAGCTACACCGACGCCGAGATCGCCGCCCTGGCCGAGGGGCTGCTGGACCGCAGCCTGCCCAAGGACCAGTGGACCCACGCGGCCCACCTGACCGCCACCCTTCGCCTGGTCCGTCTGCGCGACGCGAACCTGGAGCGCGACCTGCCGTGGGTGATCCGCACCTACAATGTCGCGGTCGGCGGCCAGAACACCGAGACCAGCGGCTATCACGAGACGATCACCCAGGCCTATCTGGCCGCGATCCGCGCGTTCGAGGCGGCCCTGCCGCCCGGGACGTCCGACGCCGAGGCCGTCGCCCTGCTGCTGGCCACGCCGCTGGGCGACAAGAACTGGCCGCTCACGCACTGGTCGCGCGAGCGGCTGTTCTCGGTCGAGGCCCGCCGCTGGTGGGTGGACCCCGACCTGAAGCCGCTGGCCCATCCGCCCGCGCCGCGGAACGACCTCTAGTTCTTGGCCCAGGGGATGAATTCGCCCAGCCGGACGCCGCCGGTATAGCCGGCGGCCGCGCCGCGCCCGCCGTTGTCGCCCACGAACAGGTTGTTGCCCTCGCACAGGCTCGGGGTGTCGCCGACGAGCAGCGCGTTGTTCGAGTTCAGGTCGTCGAGGCCGGCGGTCGGCCGGTTGACGTACAGCGTCGGGCTGCCGCGCAGGCGGTAGACGATGGCCGTGCCGTTGATGATCTGGGAGGTGATGATCTTGCGCGTCTCGAGGCAGTTGACCCCGGCGAGAACGGTCCGCCCTTCCAGCATCTTGGCCAGCGTCGCCTCGCCCTTGGCGTTCTCGGCCTGGGCGCCGGAGGTCGCCAGGACCCCCATCGCCGCCATCACGGCCCAGGTCTTAGGTTGAATACCCATTTTCTCCGTCGCCCCCTTCGCGATCAACTCCAGGGCGCGAAGCTCAACCTCAAATAGCCGCAAGTCAATATCAGAACCTAGGGACGCCCCTTCAGGGCCTTGGCCACGACCGGGGCCAGGGCCTCGCCGATCTTCCTGGCGCCGACCGCGTTGGGATGGATTCCGTCGCGCTGCAGCAGGGTCGAATGGCCGCCCACCCCGGCCAGGATGTTGGCGTAGAGCGGAACCCCGAACTCCCGCGCCAGACTGGGATAGATCGCGTTGAACTCGCGGGCGTAGGACGCCCCGATGGTCGGGGGCGCGCCGACGCCGACCAGCACCGCGCCGATGCCGCGGCTTTTAAGCTTCCGCAGGACGCCGCGCAGATTGGCCTTGGTCTGGGCCGGCTCGACACCTTGCAGCAGGTCGTTGCCGCCCAGCGCCACCACGCAGACCCGGGTGTCGGCCGCGACGCTGAAGCCGACCCGCGCCAGCCCGCCGCCGCTGGTGTCGCCCGAGACGCCGGCGGCCCGGACCACGGCCGAAACGCCCAGCTTGCTCAGCGCCGCCTGAAGTTGGGCCGGCATGGCGTCGCGCGCCGGCAGGCCCAGGCCGGCGGTGATCGAGTCGCCTAATACGGTGACGATCTGCGGCTTCGGCGCGGCGGCGATCTGGGTCAGAAGGCCCAGGCCGAGCAAAATGCGGCGACGGCTGGGAAAACGCTGTGCGGTCAGGCTCATGCCTTCCTATGTAGTCAGGCTGCCGGCCGAACAAGGACCGGCCCTACAGGAAACACCATGACCGACGACGCCTCGCCCCTGGTTTCCCCCCTGGTTTTGAGCGCCGTCGCCCTGACCCTGCCCTCCGCCGCCGGACCCGTGAACATCCTGCGCGGCGTCGACCTGGTGGTGAACGCCGGCGAGCGCGTGGCCGTGGTCGGGCCGTCGGGCTCGGGCAAGTCGTCGCTGATCGCGGTCGGGGCCGGGCTGGAGGAGCCGACCGCCGGGACGGTGCGCCTGTTCGGCCAGGACCTGGCGACGCTGAGCGAGGACGGCCGGGCCCGCCTGCGGCGCGGCCGGGCGGCGCTGGTGTTCCAGTCGTTCCACCTGCTGCCCAACATGACCGCCGAGGAGAACGTCGCCACCCCGCTGGAGATCGCCGGGACGCGCGACGCCCTGCCCACCGCCCGCGACTGGCTGGGCCGCGTGGGCCTGTCCGGACGCCTGACCCACTATCCGCACCAGCTGTCGGGCGGCGAGCAACAGCGCGTGGCCCTGGCCCGCGCCCTGGCCGCGCGTCCGGCCCTGCTGTTCGCCGACGAGCCGACCGGCAACTTGGATGGCGCGACCGCCGCCTCGGTGGCGGACCTGATGTTCAACCTGGTCGCCGAGGTCGGGGCCGCCCTGGTCATGGTCACCCACGACCCCATTCTCGCCACCCGCGCCGACCGCATCGTGCGGATGGCCGACGGGCGCATCGCCTCGTGAACCTCCCCCTCTCCTTCCGCCTCGCCGCCCGCGAGCTGCGCTCGGGCGTGCGCGGCTTTCGCATCTTCCTGGCCTGCCTGGCCCTGGGCGTGGCCGCCATCGCCGCCGCCGGCTCGACCGCCGAGGCCTTCCGCCAGGGCCTGGCCAGCCAGGCGCGCGAGATCCTGGGCGGCGACCTGTCGTTCTCGGTCGAGAACCGCGACTTCACCGACAAGGAGCGCGCGGCCTTCGACAGGCTGGGCGTCACCACCTACGCCGCCGTGGCGCGGGCCATGGCGCAGGCGCCCAGCGGCGAGCGCCGCTTGGTCAGCCTGCGCGGCGTCGACGCCCGCTTCCCCCTGGCCGGGACGGTGACCCTGGAGGGCGCGCCGAATCTGGCCGCCGCCCTGGCCGACCGTGACGGCCTGCCCGGCGCGGCGGTCGAGCCGGCGCTGCTGGATCGCCTGCATCTGAAGATCGGCGACCGGTTCGAGGCCGGCCCGATGACCCTGGTCGTGCGCGCCCGCCTGGTCAGCGAGCCCGACGGCCTGTCGCGCGGCTTCTCGATGGCCCCGCGCGTGCTGGTCCGCGGCGAGGTGCTGGAGCGCTCCGGCCTGCTGGCGCCCGGCGGCCTGACCAGCCGCACCGTTCGGGTGGCGCTGAAGCCCAGCGAGGATCCCCGCGCCCTCGGCAAGGCCGTGCAGGCCGCGCTGCCGGAGTCCCACCTGCGGGTCCGCGACCGGCTGGACAGCGCCCCCGGCGCGCGGCGGCTGATCGACCAGCTGGAATATTTCCTGGGCTTCATCGGCCTGGCTTCCCTGGTGGCCGGCGGCCTGGGCGTCGCGGGCGCGGTCTCGGCCTATCTGTCGACCCGCGAGCCGGCCATCGCCGTGCTCAAGGCCCTGGGCGCCGAGAGCGGCCTGATCCGCGACCTGCACCTGATCCAGATCGGGGTCCTGGCCCTGCTGGGCGTCGCCATCGGCCTAGCGGTCGGGGCCGTCGCGCCGCTGGTGCTGGGTCAGCTGGCCGGCTCGAGCCTGCCGATCCCGGCGCTGTTCAAGGTCTATCCGTGGCCGCTGGCCAAGGCCGGGCTGTTCGGGATCCTGGCGGCGGCGGCCTTCTCGCTGATCCCGCTGGCGCGCGCCCGAGTCACGCCGCCCTCGGCCCTGTTCCGCCGCGCGCCCAAGGCCCGCCTGCCGCTGGGCCTGGAGACCCTCGGCGCGGTCGTCGCCGGCGTGGGCCTGGCCGCCCTGGCCGTGGCCACCGCCCCGACCCCAATGGCCGCGGCGATCATGATCGCCGGCGTCGCTGTCGCCTTCGGCCTGCTGACCGTTCTGGGCCGCTCGGCCGCCTGGCTGGCGGGCAAGGCGCGCGGCCTGACGCGAGGCCCCGTCAAGCTGGGCCTGGCCAATCTGGCGGGTCCCGGTTCGGCGGCGCGGACCGCCAGCCCGGCCATCGGCCTGGGCGTGGCCCTGCTGGCCTGCGTGGTGTTGATCCAGTCGGCGCTGCTGGCCCAGGTCAGCGACGTGGCCCCGCGCACCGCCCCGGCCATGGTCTTCACCGAGATCCCCGGCGACCGCGCGACCGCCTTCGACGCCGCCGTGGCCAGCGTCATCGGCCCGCTGCGCGAGGACGCCTATCTGCGGATGCCGTTCGCCACCGGCCGGATCATCGCCCTGAAGGGCAAGCCGGTCGACGTGAAGACCATCAAGAGTTCCGAGCGCTGGGCCTTCGACAACGACCTCAGCCTGTCGCTGCTGGCGAAGGAGCCGAGGAACGCCGGCGTGGTCTCCGGCCGCTGGTGGCCCGCCAACGACGCTGGCCCGCCCAAGGTCGCCCTCAGCGCCGAGATCGCCCAGGCGGCGGGCCTCAAGGTCGGCGACACCCTCACCGTCCTGGTGCTGGGCCGCGAGATCGAGGCCAAGGTCGCCGTGCTGCGCAAGATCGACTTCGGCGGCTTCGGCCCCAGCTTCAACCTGATCTTCAACCCCGCCACCCTGGAGGGCGCGGAGCTGCGCAGCGTCGCCATCGCCCGGCTGAACCGCACCCAGGAAGCGGCCCTGACCCGCAAGCTCGGCGAGGTGTTTCCGGGCGTCAATGTGATCAGCGTCCGCGAGCAGCTGGACGCCGCGGCGGCCCTGTTCGACCGCCTGGCGCTGGCCGTGCGCGGCGCGGCGGCGGTGGCGGGCCTGGCGGGCCTGCTGGTGCTGGCCGGGGCCATCGCCGCAGGGGCCAGGGCTCGGGCCCGCGAGGCCGCGACGCTGAAGGTGCTGGGCGCCACGCGAACCCAGATCCTGGTCGCCTATGTCATCGAATATGGCGCGGTGGGGCTGATCGCGGGGGCGGCCGGCGTCGCGTTCGGCTTCGCCGCCGCCTGGCCGGTGGTGGTCAAGGTGTTCGAGGCCAGCTGGAGCGTCGACTGGAGCGGGGTGCTGGCGCTGCTGGCCGGCGCGACGGGCCTGGCGACCCTGGGCGGGCTGATCGCCGCCAGCCTGGCGCTGTCGCAACGCCCCGCGCCCGTGCTGCGCGGCGACTAGGCGGCGCGGCGCGTCCCGAAGCCACCGAGGCGGAAGCGTCCAACCAGTTCCATCAGCCGCGCGCCCTCGCCGGCCAGCGCCTCGTCGGCGACGCGCGCCTGGTCGACCATGGCCAGGTTCTCCTGGGTGAAGCGCTCGATCGCGGCGACCTCGGCGTTGACCGCCGAAAGGTCCTGGGCCTGCTCGCGGACCGACGCGGCGATGCGAGTGGCGGCGGCGTCGATGCCGGCCATCCGTCCGGCCACGCCATGCAGGGCCGCGCCGGTGCGCTCGACTTGCGCCACGCCGGCCTCGACCCGGGTGTTGGACTGGACGATCAGGCTCTTGATCTGCTTGGCCGAGTCCGCCGAGCGCTGGGCGAGAGCCCGGACCTCCTGGGCCACGACCGCGAAGCCGCGGCCGGCCTCGCCCGCGCGCGCGGCCTCGACGCCCGCGTTCAGCGCCAGCAGATTGGTCTGGAAGGCGATCTCGTCGATCAGGCCGACGATGTCGCCGATCTGGCGCGAGGAGACGTCGATGTCGTCCATGGTGCGGGCGGCCTCGGCGACCACGCCGCCGCCCTCGTCGGCCTCGCCGCGCGCGGAGGCGACCAGGCGGCGGGTTTCATCCGCCCCGGCGGCGGCCTCGTCCATGGCCCCGGTCACGGCGTTCAGCGAGCCGGACGCGCGCTCCAGCCCCTGGGCCTGACGCTCGGTGCGGCGGGCCAGTTCGGTCGAGGAGCGGCTCAGCGTGTCGCTAGCCGCGCCGATCGCGTCGGCGGCCTGGGCGATCTCGCCGATCGCCTGCTCCAGGCTCTGGACGGCGGTGTTGAAGTCGGCGCGCAGCGGCTCGTAAACCGGCGCGAACGGACCGGCGATGCGGCGCGAGAGATCGCCCTCGGCCACGGCGGCCAGGGCCTCGCCGACCTGGCGGACCACGGCGGTCTGCTCGTCGATCGACAGGGTCAGGGCGGCGGCGCGGTCGCGGTCGGCGTCGGCGGCGCGGCGCAGGGCGTCCTGCTGGTCGCGCAGGGCCTGAGCCTTGGCCAGCTCCGCGCGCAGGGTCTCCAGGGCCCGGGCGATGGCTCCGATCTCGTCGGCGCGGTCGGTCTCGGCCACGGCCTGATCATAGCGATGCTCGGCCAGCTCGCCGACCGCCGCGCGCAGGCCCAGCAGCGGCCTGGCGATCAGTTTGCGCGAGGCGATGGCCAGCACCGACAGAGCGGCGGCCAGCAGCACCAGGCCGCCGATCGCCAGGCCCAGGGCCAGCTTGCGCGCCGGGGCCAGCAGGGCCGCCTCGCTCACATCGGCCACCACCGCCCAGGTCGCGCCCGAGGCCAGCTTGACCGGGGCCACCAGGCGCTGGGCCTTGTGGCCATTGAGTTTCACACCTTGGATCAGGGCCGGCTTGCCCTCGGCCATCACGCGCTTGACCACGTCGAGGCCCGGATCGGCATAGGCCTTCATCCGCAACGCCGCGTCGGGGTGCGAGACCCATACGCCGCCGGGCGAGACCAGCATGGCGCGGCCATCGTCGAAGGGCTTGAGGGCGTTGAGGCGGCTGGCGATGTCGCCCAAGGCGAGGTCGGCGCCCATGACGCCCACGGTCCTGCCGGCCGCGACCACCGGGTAGGTGATCGAGGTCATCAGCACCTGCTTCTGCGCGCCGCCGTCGGCGACATTGTCGGAATAGGGCTCCAGGATCGCCGGCTTGCCGCTGGTGAAGCTGGTGGTGAAGAAGGCCTCGTTGAACTCGCCATCCTCACCTTGTTCAGCGGTCAGGGTTTCGCCGTCGCGCACCCAGTAGCCGACGAAGCGGCCCAACGGGGTCGAGCCCAGCTCGGCCTTGCCGGCCACGGCGGCGTCGTCGCCCAGGGCGTCGGGCTCGAACATCAGCCAGCCGCCCAGCATCCCCTTGGACGCGGTGGCGATCGGCTTCAGTTGAGCCATGTAGACGGCGCGGTCGCGCTGGCCGGCGGCGTAGGTGGCCGAGAACAGGCCGGCGGCGGAACGGACCACCGCGTCGGCGTCGTCGAGGTCGTTCTTGACCCCCATGGCGGTCTCGCTGGTCAGGCTGGCGGCGTAGCGCTCGGCCAGGGTCCGCACGGCCTGGCCGCTGCCGACGCTGATCAACAGCGAGGCGACCAGGAGCAAGCCGCCCAGGGCGGCGCCGCCCGCGGCCATCAGCTTTCCCGCCAGAGACAACCGCTTGAACGCTCCGGTCATCCTACGCACTCCCGACTCGACTAGGGAGCGAGAAGAGGAGCTAAACCTTGCCGAACGCTGAACGCGCGACCATCGTTCGCCCGCCACGTTATCCATAATGGGGAAGCGCCCGATGCTCGTCGTCCATCACCTCAACAATTCGCGCAGCCAGCGCGTGCTCTGGCTGCTCGAGGAGCTGGGTGTTCCGTACGAGGTCAAGCGCTACGAGCGCGACGCCAAGACCATGCTGGCGCCGCCGGAGCTGCGGGCGATCCACCCGCTGGGCAAGTCGCCGGTCATCACCGACGACGGCAAGACGATCGCCGAGACCGGGGCGATCGTGGAGTACATCATCGAGACCTACGGCCAGGGCCGCCTGATCCCGGCCGCCGGCGGTCCCGAGCGGCTGCGCTATACCTACTGGCTGCACTACGCCGAGGGCTCGGCCATGACGCCCCTGCTGCTGAAGCTGGTCTTCACCGCCCTGCCGGAGCGCGCGCCAGGCCTGCTGAAGGGCCTGGTCAGGTCGATCGCCAGCAAGGCCCAGCAGGGCTTCGTCGACCCGCAGCTCAAGGCGCATGTCGACTACTGGGAGGCCGAGCTGACCAAGACGCCCTGGTTCGCCGGCGCCGAGTTCACCGCCGCCGACATCATGATGAGCTTCCCGCTGGAGGCCGGCGCGGCGCGGGCCGGGGCGGGCGACCGCCCGCACGTGAAGGCCTTCCTGGCCAAGATCCACGCCCGCCCCGCTTATCAAAGGGCCCTGGAGAAGGGCGGGCCCTACGCCTACGCGTGAATGGGGAGGGGCGGGGCGGGGCGGGGCGGGGCGCAGGCCGTGGGCCGGGATAGAGTGCCCTGTCACCCCAATCCCCGGCTCCCCCTTTCATCGCGCCCGGAAAAAACCGCCAGGGGTCTGGCGGCCCTCAAGGGTGAAGCCGACACGACCTAATGTGATTTCCCCCAGGGGCGTGAATCCCTGACTGACGTTTTTAGAGAAGGAAGAGGAAAGGCGTCGGCCTGCCGGTCGACAAGCTATCCAGGCCCGTTCTCGAACCCAGACCCACTGCTTCAACCCGCAGCGACCCGGTGGCCCCGGAGGCGCTGCTTTCGCATGTCTGGCGCTTTGCCACCTGCCTATGCCGCAGGGCTCTCCGATGGGAAAGCAGCAAATTTCGCCGAGACAAGCTGGTCGACCGCCGGGGAAGGCAGATCAGCCGAAGTGAGGGCTTTTTTCCTGCAATCTTGCAGGATTGCAAGTTGCAGGGCTGCGCGTCGCGACAATGCCGATTTCGAAGCGGCCTGTAAATACAATCTAAGATTTAGTTGCAACTATTTACTTGCACATTGACACTAGCCGTGTGCGTAATGGTGCCACGCCCGGAATGGTCCGGGCTGTGAGCCGAAGAAGGATGTTCTTCACATGGATCGTAATCACTTTGGAAACGTGCTCCGGCGGGCGCTTCGCTCGCCCGATTTTGGCGGAGGGACGAGTTCCCCGGCCAAATCGACCGGCGGCACCGACACCCCCCCCGCCGCTGATCGCGACGCGCCACTGCTGACGAGGTTCCAGTTCGACCTGGTCAAAGTGCTGCGGGAAAATCCGGACGATGCGTTTCCGGGTGTTCTCGCGCGGATGATCGGCGACCTCACTCCTGGCCGATCGCACGTCACGATCGGACAGGTTTCGAAATCTCTCGCCCGCCTCGAGGAACTTGGCCTCGTGAGCAAGAGCGAGACTCCCCCTCGGCCTGTGCAAGGTGGCCGCCGTCGTTTCCTTTATTCGCTGGAGACGTCGGGCGCACAGGCATTCGAGAAGACGGCGGACCACTACCGACTCTCCGGCACCCCGGAGAAAAACGATGAAGCCAACCAACCCATGGCCTTCGCGCCCGCCTGAGCGTCCCTTCTGGATTGAGAAGTGGATGGATCGGACGGGTTACCCCGAAGACTATCGGCAAGAGTTTTGGGAGGAATATGATTGGCGCCTCAAGAACCGTGAGGCGGATGAAGCGAACAAGTGGGCAAGACGTGAACTCTTTTTCGAGTGTTTGCCGAAACTCACGAAACAAACTGCCGGCGGCTTGAGCACGATCGCCACGATCGTGATCTTGATCCTGAAGTGGCACGGATAGGAGGCGCGAGCCGAGGCGGAGATCGAACTGCGGACCGGCGGCGCTGCACGGCTGCAATTTTGCAGCGATGCACGTCTGCAATGCGACGGACATCGAAAACAATTCAGCTAGCTCTGCTGGCGGCCGATCGGCTGTTGGCAGGGCTAGCTTTCCGTCGCCCCCGGCACCCGTCGTCTGTTGTAGTGATTGACAACGCGACAGCGCGTTGTTATCTACAACAACATGAACGCGGCGCTCCTTCTCGACGAACGCCAGATCCTCAGCCCGACGGCCTTCGTCGTGCTGAAGGTGTGGAGGGTTCCGGCGCCGGTGCGCGGCTCTAGCCACGATCTGAAATACTCGTTCGTCCTGGTCGAGAACGGCCAATCGGTCGTCCGCTATGACGACGAGGCCGGCAAGGGCGACCACAAGCACCTGCCGACCGGCGAAGTCAGCGTCACGTTCACGAGCCCCGCCCAGCTGCTCAATGAATTCTGGGCCGACGTCGATCAGTGGAGGTCAAAATGAACACCGTCACGCTCTCGATCGGGGGCAGAGAGAAAATCAACAGCCGCGCTCTGGCCGCCCTGGGCGGCGAGCAGCAGGGCGCGCACATCACGTTCGAGTCTCTGGACGTCCTGTGGTCGACCATGACGAAGAAGCGCTGGGAGTTGCTGCAGGCCATGTGCGGGCAGGGCGGTCTGACCTATCGCCGGCTGGCCGAATTGGTCGGCCGCGACGTGAAGGCGGTTCACACCGACGTCGGAGCGCTGATCCTCGCCGGCCTGGTCGAGAAGTCTGCCGACGGCGGCATCGTGTTTCCCTACGATCGGATCCACGTCGACTTCTGGATGCAGACGCCATCGGCCGCGTAGTCGAGCAGGTCGGGGGCGTTCCGCACTTGAAGTCGAAACTCCCGACAGACGTCAACATCGTCGCAAGCGCCTACTATCGGTATAGGGGCTCACATCCCGGGGGACGCGATGATCGAGAAGACGAAACACCCTCGCCAATTTCTCTGGCTGACATCCGTAGCCAAACCGGTCGTTGCCCCCAAGCTGGCCGCCCCCCTTGCGTCTACCGATCTGGCTGCCTATCCTCCCAGCCCCCGGTTGTGAGCGCCCTCGACCGGAAGAATTTCCTCCCAAAGGCGTCCGAGCTAAAATCCGCAATGGAAAAAGTGCCGATGACCGTCGGTGGGTATCAAACCCTCGACGAAGAACTGAAGCGTTTGAAGACCATCGAACGACCGTCCGTGATCGCCGCGATCGCAGAGGCGCGCTCGCATGGCGACCTGTCGGAAAACGCCGAGTATCACGCGGCAAAGGAGCGTCAGGGCTGGATCGAAGGCCAGATCGCCGAGATCGAGGACAAGATCGCGCGCGCTCAGGTGATCGACGTGTCGAAACTGTCGGGAAAGCAGGTGAAGTTCGGCGCCACCGTGTCGGTGGTCGACGAGGACACCGAGGACGAGGCCCGCTACCAGATCGTCGGCGAGCACGAGGCCGACGTGAAGTCGGGCCGGATCTCGGTGTCGTCGCCGCTGTCGCGCGCGATGATCGGCAAGGAAGTCGGCGAGGTGGTCGAGGTCAACACGCCCGGCGGCACCAAGGCCTACGAGATCCTCAAGGTGGAGTGGCTGTAAGGCGGTTCGCCGCCCCAGCCGCGCCATAAATCGAGTACAATGAAGCGAGGCTGCCCAACGGGCCTGCCGTATGGCAGGCCCGAGTTCTGTTAGTTGAGAGCGCGATGGCCGCCGAAACCGGCCGCCACTTTCGGCTATCGCGCTCTTGGAGCGGCCTCGTTTCGTTTGCGTGTTCCCGGGGACGCCACTTGGCCGAAACGCCGAAACCTCCCTTGAAAGTGTGGGCCGTGTCCGACGGCCGCGCCGGCATCGAGGCCCAGGTCGTGGGCCTGTCGGAGGCGATCGCGCGTCTGGTCCCTTGCGAGGTCACCGTCAAGCGCGTGGGCTGGACTGGCGCCATCGGCCGCCTGCCGTGGTGGCTGAACCTCTTGCCCAAGCGCTGGCTGACGCCAGAAAGCGGCATCCCCCGGAACAAGGATGACGACTGGCCCGACCTGTGGATCGCCGCCGGCCGCGCCACCCTGCCGCTCTCCATCCGCGCCAAGCGCTGGTCCGGCGGCAAGACCTTCGTGGTCCAGATCCAGGACCCGCGCGTGCCCGCCACCATGTTCGACCTGGTGATCCCGCCCAAGCACGACCGCCTGACCGGCGACAACATCCTGCCGATCACCGGCTCGCCGCATCGCGTGACGCCCAAGCGGCTCGAGACCGAATACGCGGCCTTCGCCGAGGTCATCGATCCCCTGCCCCGGCCGCGCGTGGCGGTGCTGATCGGCGGCAAGTCCAAGGCCTTCGACCTCTCCAGCGAGCGCGCGGCCCAGATCGCCCATTCGATCCAGATCCCGCTGGAGCAGGAGGGCGGCTCGCTGCTGATGACCTTCTCGCGGCGCACGCCCGAGCCGGCCCGCGCCCTGATGACCGCGCGCCTGCGCCACCTGCCGGGCGTGATCTGGGATGGGGAAGGTCCGAACCCCTATTTCGCCTTCCTGGCCGCCGCCGACTACATCCTCGTCACCGAGGACTCGACCAACATGGCCACCGAGGCGGCCTCGACCGGCAAGCCGGTGTTCGTGCTGAAGATGGACGGCTCCAGCCTGAAGTTCCGCATGTTCCACGAGGAGCTGGAAAGCCAGGGCGCGGCGCGGCCTTACGGCGGCGCGTTCCACGGCTGGACCTATGCGCCGGTCAACGAGACCGACCGCGCCGCGCGCGAAGTGCTGAGCCGGATCGGGGTGGAGATCCCGGAGCCGCAGGTCGAGGTCGCGGTCGTCGAGGAGGCTCCCAAGCCGAAGCGGAAGCCTCGGGCGAAGACGGTCGAGACGGTCGCGGAAACGCCCGCCGAGAAACCCGCGCCGAAGCCGCGGAAGCCTCGCGCGACAAAAGCGAAAGCCTGATTTTTGCCGCTTGCGAGCGCGCGAATGTTCGCTTTATGTTCGCGCGATGATTGAGCCGCCGATATCCCGCCCAGGCAAGGCGGCGCGAAACGAACAGCGCAAGGCGCTGGCGGCGACCTGCAATGCAACGGCCATCGCGTTTCTGGGCTCGTCGCTCCTTCAACCTTTGGTTTCCGGCCATTCCAATCTGCTGCTGGTGGCCGGAGCATTGTTGGCCTTCGTTGCCCTGCAAGGAGCCTTGCACTACATTCTTTTTCGCGTGGAGGACTGAATGGCCCCCATCTTTCAATCAATGCTGATCTGCCTCGTGTTCATCGCCTCGGCGTTTGGCGTTCACTGGTTCTTCATGCGTGACTACAATCGCGAGAAGAAGCAGCGCGACCGGGCGTGATAGAGCCCGCGCTGTCCTACGGTCGGCGGTCAACGCCGTGACCCGCATCCTCTTCGTCTGCGCGGCCGGCCCCAGCGTCGGCGGCGGCCACGTGATGCGGTCCCTGACCCTGGCGCGGGCCCTCGAAGCGCGCGGCGCGACCTGCGCCTTCCTGGCCTCGCCCGAGGTCGCCACGGTGCTGGACGCCTTCGCGCCGGACATGGCCCGAGCCAAGACCGATGACGGCTTCGACGCCCTGGTCTTCGACAGCTACGCCCTGACCGCCGACGACCACCGCGCGGTGGCCAAGGGCCGCCCGACCCTGGTCATCGACGACCTGGCCGACCGGCCGCTGGCCGCCGATCTGGTCCTGGACTCCGGCCCGGCGCGGACGGCGCGGGACTATGCCGGCCTGATCCCGCCGACCGCCAGGCTACTGCTCGGCCCCGGCTACGCCCCCGTCCGCCCGGCCTTCGCGGCGCTGCGAGAGGCCGCCCTGGCCCGCCGCGCCCAGCGTGCGCCGGTGGGCCGGATCCTGGTCTCCCTGGGCCTGACCGATGTCGGCGGAATCACCGGCCGCGTCGTCGACCTGCTGCGCCCGATCGTCGGC
This sequence comes from Caulobacter sp. GW821-FHT05F04, assembly GCF_059419665.1. Classification (NCBI taxonomy): domain Bacteria; kingdom Pseudomonadati; phylum Pseudomonadota; class Alphaproteobacteria; order Caulobacterales; family Caulobacteraceae; genus Caulobacter; species Caulobacter sp. GW821-FHT05F04. Next base: position 821,296 of record NZ_JBWKSF010000002.1, on the reverse strand, counting down.
GCGGTGACGCTGGACATCGTCCTGGGCGGCGGCGCGTCCAGCCTACCGGCCCTGCGGGCCCTGGCCGCCGACGACCCGCGCCTGGCGCTGCACGTCGACACCCCGCGCATGCCCGAGCTGATCCTGGCCGCCGATCTGGCCATCGGCGCCGGCGGCTCGACGACCTGGGAGCGCTGCGTCCTGGCCCTGCCAACCCTGACCCTGATCCTGGCCGACAACCAGGTCGCCGCGGCCCGCGCGCTGGAGGCGGCCGGCGTCACGACCTGCCTGGCGGTCGAGGCGCCGGACTTCGACGCCGCCTTCGTCGACGCGGCGCGGACCCTGCTGGCCGACGCCGACAAACGCGCGGCCCTGTCGCTCGCCAGCGCCGCCGTGTGCGACGGGATGGGCGCGGATCGGACGGCCGAGGCCTTCCTGACTTGCGCGCTCGCGAAACCCGCCCTCTAGCGAACGGCGTTCAACTCCCCCTATCTTGGCCGTAACCAACGGAGGGGCGACATGGCGCAGAAGAAATCGGTGGTGATCACCGGCGTATCGACCGGCATCGGCTGGGGAGCCGTCAAGGTGCTGATCAGCAAGGGCTTTCACGTCTTTGGCAGCGTCCGGAAACAGGCCGACGCCAACCGGCTGCAGGCTGAGTTCGGCGACGCCTTCACGCCCCTGGTGTTCGACGTCACCGATGGTCCGGGCGTCCGCGCCGGCGCGCGCCAGGTCGAGAGGGCTCTGGCCGGCGCGACCCTGGCGGGCCTGGTCAACAACGCCGGCATCGCCGTGGCCGGCCCGCTGCTGTACCTGCCGATCGACGAATGGCGCCAGCAGCTGGAGGTCAACCTGACCGGGGTGGTCACTGTCACCCAGGCCTTCGCGCCCCTGCTCGGGGCCGGCGGCGCGCAGCCGGCCAAGGATCCTGGCCGCATCGTCAACATCTCCTCGGTCGGCGGCCGCAACGCCAATCCGTTCATGGCCCCCTACTGCACCAGCAAGTTCGGGCTGGAAGGCCTGTCGGAATCCCTGCGCCGCGAGCTCCTGCCCTTCGGCGTCGACGTCGTGGTCGTCGCCCCGGGCGCAGTCGCCACCCCGATCTGGGACAAGGCGGACGAGACCGACACCACCCGCTACGCCAACACCGTCTACGCCCCGGCCCTGGAGCGGCTGCGCGGCTACATGCTGTCGATCGGCAAGTCCGGCCTGCCGCCCGAGACGATCGGCGAGGCCATCCACACGGCGCTGACGACCGCGCGGCCCAAGGTCCGCTACGTCGTCTCGCCATCGCCGATGCAGGTGCTGATGACCGAGATCCTGCCCAAGCGGACCCTGGACCGGATCACGGGCAAGAGGCTGGGGCTGATCTAACCCACCATCGACCAGTCCAGCGGCTCGCCGCGCGCGATGTCGCGGGTGGCGGTCTTGCCCAGGACGTTGTCCAGTTCGGCGGGCGGCAGGCCGTTGCCGGGGCGAACCGAGCGGATGTTGGCGCGGGAGAGCGGTTCGCCGGCTTTCACATCGGCGGTGACGTAGAGCGAGCGGCGGAAGAGCAGGCTACCCTGCTCGGCGCCCAGCACGTCGTAGTGCGCCACGCCCAGCGCGGCCCAGGCGTTCCGGGTGTCATCGACCAGGGCCTTGAACTCGGCGGGCTCCAGGCTGAAGGCGGCGTCCGGTCCGCCGTCGGCGCGGGCCAGGGTGAAGTGCTTCTCGATCACGCAGGCGCCCAGCGACACTGCCGCCACCGAGGCCGCCGTGCCCGGCGTGTGGTCCGACAGGCCGATCGGGCAGCCGAAGCGGGCGGCCATGTCGGGGACGGTCCGAACATTGGCGTCGGCGAACGTGGCCGGATAGCTCGACACGCAGTGCAGCAGCAGCACCCCCGCCGCCCCGGCGCCCAAAGCGGTGTCCAGCGCCGTGCGCATCTCGGCTAGGTTGGCCATGCCGGTCGAGATGATCAGCGGCTTGCCCTTGGACGCGGCGTACCGGATCAGCGGCAGGTCGACGGCCTCGAACGAGGCGATCTTGAAGGCCGGGGCGTCCAGGGCGTCGAGCAGATCGACCGCGGTCTCGTCGAACGGGCTGGAGAAGATCGTCACCCCGCGCCGGCGGGCGCGCTCGAAGATGGCCGCGTGCCATTCGAACGGCGTGTGGGCCTCGGCGTAGAGTTCGTAGAGGGTGCGCCCGTCCCACAGGCCGCCCTTGATCCGGAACTCGGGCCGGTCGACGTCCAGCGTGATGGTGTCGGCGGTGTAGCTCTGGATCTTGATGGCGTCGCAGCCGGTGTCGGCGGCGGCGTCGACCATCGAAAGGCAGCGCTCGAGGCTGCCGTTGTGATTGCCCGACAGCTCGCAGATCACATACGGCGGATAGTCGGCGCCGATCTTGCGTCCAGCGATTTCGATGAAGGGGGCGGACATGGCGGATCACCCGAGAACGTGGTCACCGCCAGTTTAACCCATCAAAAGTGGATGAGGCGTCAATCGATCTGGGGGCGTCTTCGAGTAGCGCCGGAGCGGAATCGCGCCTAGATATCCGCCATGTCCACGACCGCTCCCCGCCAGACCCGCTGCCTGATCATTGGTTCGGGCCCCGCCGGCTACACCGCCGCCATCTATGCCGCCCGCGCGCTGCTGAAGCCCGTGCTGATCGCCGGCATCCAGCCCGGCGGCCAGCTGACCATCACCACCGATGTCGAGAACTATCCGGGCTTCGCCGACGTCATCCAGGGTCCCTGGCTGATGGACCAGATGCGCGCCCAGGCCGAGCATGTCGGGACCGAGCTGGTCAACGACATCGTCACCTCGGTGGACCTGTCCAAGCGCCCGTTCATGGTGAAGACCGACAGCGGCCAGGACTGGATCGCCGAGACGATCATCATCGCCACCGGCGCCCAGGCCAAGTGGCTGGGCCTGGAAAGCGAGAGCAGGTTCCAGGGCTTCGGCGTTTCGGCCTGCGCCACCTGCGACGGCTTCTTCTATCGGAATAAAGAGGTGATCGTGGTCGGCGGCGGCAATACGGCCGTCGAGGAAGCGCTGTTCCTGACCAGCTTCGCCAGCAAGGTCACCCTGGTCCACCGCAAGGACGAGCTGCGGGCCGAGAGGATCCTGCAGGAGCGCCTGCTGGCCCACCCGAAGATCCAGGTGGTCTGGGACAGCGTCATCGACGAGGTCATTGGCCAGACCGATCCGATGGGGGTCACCGGCGCGCGCCTGAAGAACATCAAGACCGGCGAGACCACCGAGATCGCCGCCGACGGCGTGTTCATCGCCATCGGCCACGCGCCGTCGTCGGAGCTGTTCGCCGGCCAGCTGGAGGTTGGTCCGGGCGGCTATCTGAAGGTCAAGCCCGGCAGCGCCTCGACCGCGATCGAGGGCGTCTACGCCGCCGGCGACGTGACCGACGACGTCTACCGCCAGGCGGTGACCGCGGCCGGCATGGGCTGCATGGCCGCCCTGGAGGCCGTCCGCTTCCTAGCCGAGGAAGACCACAAGGCGGCGCACCATCCGATCAGCCATCAAGAGGCGAACAAGATCGGGGTTTGGTGAGGGCGTTATCAAATCCTCCCCCCAGCGGGGGAGGTGTCGGCTCGTAGAGACGACGGAGGGGGAAGTCCTGCGAGCTTGCCCCCTCCCCCTCCGGTCGCTGCGCGACCACCCCCCCCGCTGGGGGGAGGATTTAATTCAGCGGATTGAGCAGACTCGGCGGCCGTGACTTCGGTTTCGGCGGCGGCGGCGGCGGCGGCGCGGGCGGAGCGGCGATCACCGTCGGCGCGGGCTCGCTGACCGCCTCCAGCGCCTTGTTGATCCGGGCGATCTCGTCGGCGGTCGGGATCCGCCGCCCCGCCACCGTGCCCTGCATCGTGAGGCGTTCGCCGGTCGGCGAGGTCTCGTCCGGCACGCTGACCAGCTTGGCGTCGGGCAGGGCCAGGTTCGAGACCCCCAGCATCTGGGCCATGGCGCCCGTCGCCACCGGGCTGGCCGGCGGGTTCTGGGCGGCCAGGATCTCGGGCGTCGCGGCCTCCAGGGTGCGCGGGTCGGCGGCCATCAGGATGTCGGCGCTGACCGTCTCGTTGCCGGAATAGCGGCCGCTGAAGGCCTTCAGCGTCCCGGCAGGACCGGTCCAGCGATAGAAGATGTGCTGGCCGAACTGCTTCAGCTTGACCAGGGTCGGCGCCCAGTACGGCGAGACATAGTCGGCGTGGTAGTGCGTCGCCACGCCCACCGGCTTGAACACGAAACCCTTCAGGGCGCGCCGCGCCACCGCCTCGGCGTTGGCCCAGATCACGGGGACGGGCTCGCGCGCCAGCGAGCCGTCGCAGGCGAAGCTGAACTGACAGCCGGTGGCCCGCGCCGCGCCCTCGTAGATCACCCCGCAGATCGACTTCGGATAGCCCGGGTGGCGCATGCGGTTGATCACGGTCTGGGCCACGGCCATCTGGCCCTCGCCCGGCTCGAACCCGGCCTCGTAATAGACCGCCTGGGTCAGGCAGTTCAGCGCCTTGGCGCGGGCCTCGGCGCCACCCGTCAGCACGAACGGCCTGGCGGCCTCCAGGGCCTCCGGAACCGCCGGACGCAGGGCGTTGATCACCCGCGCCTCGTCGAAGTCCGGAGCCCGGTCGCCCAGGCGCGGGATGTCCTTCAGATCGATGACCTCCCAGCCCTCGACGCGGCCCCAATAGTCCTGGTGCGGGCGGGGATCATGACGCTTGGCCAGGGCCAGCATGGCGGGGTCGAAGTCCGCGACATAGTGGCGCAGCGCGCGCTCGGTGAAACTGCCCGTCACCCGCATCAGGCCGGCCTCGCGCCCGGATCCGGACGGCACGTAATAGGTCGCGCACGCGGAAAGGCCGCCGACAACCAGCCCGGTCGCGGCGGCCTTCCAGGCTAGAGGCGCTGTCAGGGTCCCCACCCCGTCCCCGGTCAGCTTACTTGCCGCCCAGGGTGGAGCGGATCATCCAGGCGTGTTTCTCGTGGGCCTGAAGGCGCTGGGTCAGGAGGTCGGCCGTGGCCTCGTCGCCGGCGTCGTCGGCGGTCGGGAAGCTGTCGCGCAGGGTGCGGATCACCGTCTCGTTGTCGGCCAAAAGCTCCTTCAGCATGGCTTCCCACTCGTTTTCGGGATTGCCGTCCTTGATGCTGGAGAGATTGCCGAACGCGCCGTAGCCCTGCGGAGCCAGCTCACCCAGGGCGCGAATGCGTTCGGCGATGTCGTCCAGCGCCGCCCATTCCTCCTGGTACTGACCTTCGAGCAGGACGTGCAGGGACTGGAAGTTCGGGCCGCGAACATTCCAGTGATAGCCGTGCGTCTTCAGATAGAGCGCGTAGCTATCGGCCAGGACCTTGTTCAGCGAAGCGGCGATGTCGGCGCGCTGCTTGGCGCTCAGTCCGGTGTTCAAGGTGTCGGCCATCACTGATCTCCCGTGTTGCGTGCTCTAGGTAAGCGTGTCCATGCTCATGGCAAGACATCTTTGCGGGGAGCGAAGGTGGAGAAGAGAGACGCCCCGAACTTGGCTTCCGACGAGCACCGTCGAATCCATACTCTAGTTAGCGCTTGGCTCATCCCTCCGGTTCCACCGCCGGCGTGGCGATGTGTCGTCGCCGCGCTGATCGGCGTGACCATGGCCGTGCTGATGCGCATCGCGCTGCTGGGCCTGCACGGCGGCGTCGGCGCCACCCAGCCCTTCTTTCCGCCGATCATGCTGGTGACGCTGTACGCCGGCTGGCGCTGGGGTCTGATCCCGGTGGCCGCCGGCGCGGCCTTCGCCGCGTGGCTGTGGAGCGACCAGGGCGCCGTGCCGATGTCCGAGGACGAGCTGGCCACCATGGTCATCTACCTGCTCTGCGCGGTCATGGTGCTGGTCGCCGCCGAGGGCCTGCGCGGGGCGATGCGCGGCCTGGCCCAGGCGCGGGAGGAGCGCGCCGAGGCCGAGGCCCGGCTGCGCGTCACCCAGACCGCGGCGGGCGTGGGTCCCTGGGACTACGACCTGCTGACCGGCGCGGTCCACATGTCGCTGGCCGCCCGGCGCGGCATGGGCGTTCCAGACGACGCGGTGATCCGCCTGGACGACATCCCCCGCTACATCCACCCCGACGACCGCGCCATGATCCAGGCGCAGGTGCGGCGGGCCCTGAAGGACTTCGGGGACTACGAGGTCGAGTACCGCCTGGCCGACACCAGCCAGGGCGAGCGCTGGATCCATGCCCGCGGCGAGGTGGTCCGCGACGAGGACGGCAAGCCGATCCGCATGATCGGCCTGAACTTCGACGTCACCACCCGCCGCCGCGCCGAGGAGAGCGTGCGCGAAAGCGAGGCGCGCTTCCGCACGCTGGCCGACAGCGCCCCAGCCCTGATGTGGGTCACGCGCCCCGGCGGCGTCCGCGAGTTCGTCAACAAGACCTATGTCGAGTTCGCCGGCCTGGACTACGAGGCGGCGCTGACCCTGGACTGGCGCACGCGTCTCTATCCCGACGACCTGCCCGACATCCTCAAGGCCCAGGCCCAGGGCGAGGCCTCGCGCAAGCCGTTCCAGCTGGAGGGGCGCTATCGCCGGGCCGACGGCGAATGGCGCTGGCTGAAGTCGTTCTCGCGACCGCGTTTCGATGCGAGCGGCGACTTCGTCGGCTTCATCGGCATCGCTTTCGACACCACCGAAGCCAAGCAGGCCGAGGCCAAGCTGACCGGGATCAACGAGCTTCTGGAGGAGCGCGTCGCGGCGGCCGTGGCCCAGCGCGACGCGGCCCAGGCCGCCCTGCTCCAGTCGCAGAAGCTGGAAGCCATCGGTCAGCTGACCGGCGGCGTGGCCCACGACTTCAACAACCTGCTGACCGTGATCATCGGGGCCCTGGACGTGGTCGAGCGCCACCCCGACGACGAACGCCGGCGCGCGCGGATGGTCGGCGCCGCCCTCGCCGCCGCCAAGCGGGGCGAGAAGCTGACCCAGCACCTCCTGGCCTTCGCCCGCCGCCAGCCGCTGAAGCCCGAGGTCTGCCGCGTCGACCGGCTGATCGCCGAGTCCGAGGGCCTGCTCAAGCGCGCCCTGGGCGACGCCTACACCTTCAACCTGCGCCTGGGCGGCGGTGTCCGCTCGGCCAGGATCGACGCCGGCCAGTTCGAGGCGGCCCTGCTGAACTTGGTCGTCAACGCCCGCGACGCCACCCCGGCGGGCGGCGAGGTCACCATCGAGAGCCGCCCCGTCACCCTTACCCGCAAGCAGGGCGAGCTGGAGCCCGGCCAGTACCTGCGCGTGGCCGTGCGCGACACCGGCATGGGCATGGACGCGGCCACCATCGCCCGCGCGGTCGAGCCGTTCTTCACCACCAAGGCCCCCGGCGAGGGCACCGGGCTGGGGCTGTCCCAGGTCTACGGCTTCGCGCGGCAGTCGGGCGGCTCGGTCGACATCGAAAGCAAGCCCGGTCAGGGCGCGACCGTGGCCCTGCTGCTGCCCATCGATGAGGGCGCGCCGGTCGCCGACGCCACGCCCGCCGTGGACCACGTCCAGGCCCAGGTCCCCTCGCGCGTGCTGCTGGTCGAGGACGATCCCCAGGTCGCCGAGCTTGTCGACACCATGCTGCGCGACCTGGGCCACTCGGTGGTCCGCGCCGGCGGCGTCGAAGAGGCCCTGACCCGCCTGGCCCAGGACGACGGCATCCAGCTGGTGCTCAGCGACGTGATCATGCCCGGCGGCATGAGCGGCGTCGACCTGGCCGAGACGCTGGCCGCCACCCGTCCGGGCCTGCCTGTCGTGCTGTGCTCGGGCTACACCGGCAGCGACGAGGGCCGGGCGCGAGCGGGCGGCTGGCCCTTCCTGAGCAAGCCGTTCTCCCTGGAGAGTTTAGCGCAGGCGCTGGCCCAGGCGCGGCCGCATTAGGGGGCTTCGAAGGCGCAGCCGCCCTCGGAGATCTCCACCTGCTCAAACCTTCCAACCTCCACCGTGACTCCGCGCGCCTTCCCCCCTAGGCTCCGCTTCCGCGCGTACGGATTGCGTCTGAGGGGGTATTGGGAATGGATCGTCGGCTGACGGCGCTGGTCGCCTTGTTATTGATGTCGGGCTCGGCCCTGGCGCAGACCGCGCCGCCCGCTCCTGCCCCCGCCGCCGATACTGCAAAGCCGGACAAGCCCGAGAAGTGGAACGTCAACGCCCCGCCCGGCGTGGCCACCCGCGAAGTGCGCATCACCGTCGACAACGGCACCTGGATGAATGTCGACGTCTCGCGCGACGGCAAGCTGATCGCCTTCGACCTGCTGGGCGACATCTACACGATGCCGATCGCCGGCGGGACGCCGACCCGGATCGCCGAGGGCCTGGCCTATGACCACCAGCCGCGCTTCTCGCCGGACGGCAAGCGCATCGCCTTCACCTCGGACCGCGGCGGCGGCGACAACATCTGGGTGATGAACCTGGACGGCAGCGACAAGCGCCAGGTGACCAAGGAAGACTTCCGCCTGCTGAACCAGCCCAGCTGGAGCCCGGACGGCCGCTTCATCGTCGCCAAGAAGCACTTCACCACCGGCCGCTCGCTGGGCACCGGCGAGGTGTGGATCTACCACGTCTCGGGCGGCGGCGGCGTGCCGCTGGTCAAGCGTCCGAACGAGGTGCTGCAAAAGGAGCTGGGCGAGCCGATCTACGCCGCCGACGGCAAGAGCATCTTCTACGTCCGCAACGTCACCTCGGGCCCGATCTTCGAATACGCCCAGGACTCCAACACCGACCTGTTCGACATCGAGCGCTACGACCTGGAGACCGGCGAGGTGACCACCGTCGTCTCGGGCGTCGGCGGCTCGGTGCGCCCGACCCCGTCGCCGGACGGCAAGAAGATCGCCTTCGTCCGCCGTGAGCGCGCCAAGTCCAAACTCTATGTGAAGGACCTGGCCTCGGGCGAGGAGAAGAAGGTCTATGACGCCCTGGACCAGGACGTGCAGGAGACCTGGGCGGTCACCGGCGTCTATCCGAACATGGCCTGGACGCCCGACGGCGCCAGCGTGGTGTTCTGGGCCGGCGGCAAGATCCGCCGAGTCAACGTCGCGGACGGCGCCAACAGCCTGATCCCGTTCAAGGTCGACGACACCCGCGTGGTTATCGACGCCATCCACCCGAAGGTCGAGATCGCCCCCGACAAGTTCCAGACCAAGATGCCGCGCTGGGCCAGCGTCTCGCCCGACGGCAAGTCGGTGGTGTTCGAGACTCTCGGCAAGCTGTGGATCAAGCCGACATCGGGTGGCGCTCCACGCCGGCTGGTGACCGGCGACGAGGCCGAGTTCGAGCTGTTCCCCGCCTGGTCGCGCGACGGCAAGACCATCGTCTTCGTCGGCTGGACCGACCAGGGCCTGGGCCACATCCGCACCGTCTCGGCCGCCGGCGGCGCGGCCAAGGACGTCATGAGCCAGCCGGGCCACTTCGGCGTCCCGCGGTTCTCGCCGGACGGCAAGACGATCGTGTTCGAGCAGCGGCGCAGCGGTGGGCTGACCTCGTCGCGCTGGTCGCAGAACCCCGGCGTCTATCGCGTGGCCGCGACCGGCGGGACCCCGGTGCGCATCTCCCGTGAAGGATCCGAGCCGCAGTTCGGGGCCAGCAACGACCGCGTCTTCATGGTGATGTCCGAGAAGGGCAAGCGCCAGCTGGTCAGCACCAACCTCGACGGCGAGGCCAAGCACGTCCACGCCAGCGGCGAGCTGGTCAACGACTACCAGGTCGCGCCCGACGGCCAGAACGTGGCCTTCCGCCAGAACTACGAAGCCTTCGTCATGCCGCTGCTGCCGGGAACGCAGGACGTCTCGGTCGACCAGAAGGGCGGCCCCCTGCCCGTCACCCGGGTCAGCGCCGAGGGCGCGGACTTCATCAACTGGTCGAACGGCGGGGCCCAGATCCACTGGAGCATGGGCCCGACCCTGTTCACGGCCAGCACCGAGGCGCTGTACGCCAACGCCCCGGCCGTTGAGGCTCCAAAGGACGCCCCCAAAGACAGCGCCAAGGAGTCTGGCAAGTTCAAGCCGGTCGCCACGGGCCTCTCCCTGTCGATGGAGGTCGCCGCCGACAAGCCGACCGGCGTGGTGGCCCTGACCGGTGCGCGCATCGTCACCATGGCCAGCAAGGATGGCGGCGTCATCGAGGACGGCGTCATCGTCATCAACGGCGACCGCATCGTCTCGGTCAGCCCCAAGGCCAGCGCGGTCATCCCCGCCAACGCCAAGCTGATCGACGTGGCCGGCAAGACCATCATCCCGGGCCTGGTCGACGCCCACGCCCACGGGCCGCAGGGCGAGGACGACCTGGTGCCGCAACAGAACTGGTCGTCGATGGTCAACCTGGCCATGGGCTCGACCACGATCCACGATCCGTCGGCCCGCGCCGCCGAGATCTTCGTGGCCGGCGAGATGCAGCGGGCCGGCAAGATCCTGGCCCCGCGCACCTTCTCGACCGGCGAAATCATCTATGGGGCCAAGGCGCCGGAGGTCTATGCCGAGATCAACACGCTGGACGACGCCCTGGCCCACGTCCGCCGACTGAAGTCGCAGGGCGCCCACAGCGTCAAGAACTACAACCAGCCCCGCCGCGAACAGCGCCAGATGGTGGTGATCGCCGCCCAGAAGGAGGGGATGGAAGTCGTGCCGGAGGGCGGCTCGCTCTACAGCATGGACGTCAGCCTGGTGCAGGACGGCAATTCGACGCTGGAGCACAACCTGCCGGTCGAGCACTTCTACGACGACATCGTCAGCCTGTGGTCGCAGACCAGGACCAACTACACCCCGACCCTGGTGGTGGCCTATGGCGGCCTGGCCGGCGATCCCTACTGGCGCCAGCACATGGACGTCTGGAAGCACCCGCTGCTGTCCAGGCACGCGCCGCCGGCCCTGCTGGCCGCGCGCAACGTCCGCCGCCCGTCCGCGCCGGAAGAGGACTATGTCGACGGCGCGACGGCCCGGGAGGCCAAGAAGCTGGCCGATCGCGGCGTGCAGGTGGCCATCGGCGCCCACGGCCAGCAGGCGGGCCTGGGTCCTCACTGGGAGCTGTGGTCGTTCGTGCGCGGCGGCTGGACCCCGGTGGAGGCCCTGGCGGCCGGCACCATCAGCTCGGCCCGCAGCCTCGGCTACGACAAGGACGTCGGCTCGCTGGAGCCCGGCAAGCTGGCCGACCTCCTGGTCCTGGACGCCGACCCCACGGTCGACATCCGCAACAGCGACAAGATCAACCGCGTGATGCTGGGCGGCCGGCTCTACGACCCGACGACCTTGAACGAGGTCGGCACGGGCAAGCGCACGCGTCAGCCCTACTGGTGGGAACGCTCGGGCGAAGCCTATGGCGGCAGCCAGCCCGCGGAGTCGACGACCGAGGACGTGGGGTAAGGAGCCGCGGATCTGTCGGCTTGAAACACCGGCGGGCCACTTAGCGGCCCGCCTTTTTCATGCGTCGATCCGCTCGCGATCGATCGGGTCCTTGATGTCGAAATACTGAACCGTCAGACGCGCGCGCCGAAGGACCGGACCGGCGCGATCGCCAGCACGAAACCGACGCCGCCCGCGGCGGTCATCACCGCCAGCGCCAACAGGCTCATCGGGTCAGCGGCCTTGAACCCGTCGAGCAGCAAGCCAAGGCTGGCGCCGAAGACGGCGCTGGACAGTTTCAGCGTGGCGGTCAGCAGGGCGAAGGCGGCCATGTCGGTGCGCACGCCAGTCTGCTCGGCATGGTCGCGGATCGCCGCGCTCATGCCGCGCCAGAACAGTGTCATCACCCCGCCCAGGCCGACGCCATGCGCGCAGCAGGCGACCAGGGCCACCGGCCCCGACCAGGGATCGGCCAGAAAGACCGCGCCGGCGATCAGGGCCAGGGTGGTGAAGCCGAGCGCCTGGGGGCCGACATCGCCCCGGGACGGCCAGCGCGCCACGGCGATCGGGCCGATCAGGTTTCCGAGCACCAGGGCGAACAGCAGGGCCGCGCCGGTGTGGTCGTGAGGCCCGTCGCGCTCGACGAAGGTGACCATGCGCGCGGTCATGCTCAGCGGTCCCGCCTGGGCGGCCGCGGCCAGCAGCAGCCGGCCTATGCCTCGCGGCGTGGTCAGGCCCTTGAGGCGCGGCGGCGTCGCGACGACCGGCGCGGGCCCGGCCCAGCGCACGATCCATCCGGCCGTCAGCGCGATCAGGATCGCGATCGCCCCGACCACGACGATCTCGCGCCCTTCGCGCACGCCCTGCCCGACGACCAGGAAGGAGAGCGCCGCCACGCAGAGCCGGGCCAGGGCGCTCAGCGCCTGGCGCAAGACCACGTACCGCTCCGCGTCGGCCCCGTCGCTGGGCAGCAGCGACACCAGCGCGTTCTGGGCGACATCGTAGACCGCGTAGGCCGTGCGCAGCAGGCCTAGCGCGACGATGAGATAGGCGAACGGAGGCAAGGCGCCGTGAACCGGGCTGAAGACGATGATCAGCGTCGTCGCCGTGGCCAGACCGGCGGCGAACTGGATCAGCAGGATCCGCCGGCGGCTGCCCTCGGCCCGTCGCAACAGGAAGGCGACGCCGATATCCAGCACCGCGCCATAGGCCATCGAGAAGAACAACAGCAGCCCGGTCTCGGCCGCCGACAGTCCCAGCCGCACATTGGCGTAATAGGCCAGCAGCAGATCGGTGAAGGTCCAGGCCAGGCTCTTGGCGAAGTGACCCGCGCCGTAGGCCGAGCGCAGCAGGGCCGCGCTCGCGGGACCATTCGCTCGAAGGGGCTTCTGGATCGACGCCATGCCGCGTCTATGGGGCGCGACGGAAACGGTTCAATGACAGCAAATCGGTGACGCCCGGCGCGAAATGGCGGTGGGTTCGCGCCAGAAGGGGACTCTGGCGCATTTGCATTGAGTACGGCCCAGCGGGTCTAGCGCAGATAGAATTGGCGATGAAAGGCGAACATGTCGTCGAAAAGGCAGTACTCCGGCGCGCCCAGGTTGATCACGGGCGACTTCGAGGCGACGGCGCCCACCCAGCGCCGCCAGATCGCCTGGAACAGGCTGGTCTCGCCTTCCGTGAACCAGGCGATCGGATAGCCCAGCGAGACGTGGAACCGGTAGGCGTCGTGGTTCGGCGAGCGGATGGCCAGGAGGCGGGACAGGCGGTCGCGCAGGCCGCGCAGCCTGGCCTCCTCGGCGGCGTCGACGGGCAGCAGCAGCAGGGTCAGCGGCCTCGCCGGATCCTGGAGCTGTTCGAGGTCGACCTTCAGGCGGATCGACGGCGCGTGGTCCAGCGCGAACCCTTTCAGCCGCTCGCCCAGCACCCGGTCGCAGTCGGCGATCGGCAGGTCCAGCGGCAGGTCCGCCGGCCAGCTCGCCTTCAGGCGCGGCCGGTCGTTCGCGCCGCCGAAGATCGTGGTGTGGTAGCTGGACGGCGGCAGCCACGCGACCTTGCGGGCGAACGGCAGGGCCGGGACCTCGCGATAGATGTCCAGGAAGGCGTCGAACGCCGCCGACCGCTCACCCTGCTGGTCCAGGTGGCAGATGATCGTGTTGCCGGCGAACCGAAGGGGCCGACCGTCTGGCAGAAACTTGCTGAAGACGTCCGGCGGATAGGCCGGGCGGCTGGCGGCGCCCGCCCGCGCCGCCGATCCGGCCACCGCCACGCCCGCCGCCGCCCGCAACAGCGCGCGGCGGCCTTCGGAAAGGAGATCGCCCCGCCGCATCAGAAGTCCTTGCGCAGGCCGAAGCCGAAGTAGCGGCGGTCGTCGCGCGGCACGAAGCGCACCACGCCGCTGCCGAAGGTCGACATCATCGACGAATAGTGGGTGTTGGCCAGGTTCTTGGCCAGCAGCGTGAAGCGCCAGTCGCCGGGCGCGGTGACGGTCACGCCGGCGTTCCAGATCCCATAGGCGTCCTGCACCGTATCGGGGGTCTGGTTGATGCTGTACTGCGTCTTGCTCCGCCAGCTGTATTCGGTCGTCAGCTCGACGACGAAGGCGCTCTCCAGCGGCAGGCGGTAGTCGGCCCGAGCGTTCAGCTTCCAGTCCGGCGAGAACGGCAACGGCTTGCCGTTGACCTGGCACGAGGCCGCGGTCCCGGTCGGGCATTTGAAGTCGTCGATGCGGGCGTGGATGTAGGCCGCCGCGCCGGTCAGGGTCAGGCCCCGGACGGGCTTGGCCGCCAGGTCGGCCTCGACCCCACGCGTCGAGACCTTGCCGGCGTTGATCAGCCGGGTGACGGGCGAGCCGTTGTAAAGGTCGTAGAAATTAACCTGATAGTTCGAGAAGTCGGTGACGAAGCCGGCCAGGTTGGCCTGCAGGCGGCCGTCGAACAGCCGGGACTTCAAGCCGACCTCATAGGCGTCGTTGGTCTCGGGCTTCAGGACCCCGGTGTCCTGCGGCAGCATGCTGAAGGCGACGTTGTAGGCCGGGCCCTTGTAGCCGCGCGAATAGGTGACATAGGCCATGCTCGACCCCGTCAGGTCATACCGCGCGCCCAGGCGGGCGGCGTAGCCGTCCTTGTCGGTCGAACCGGCGCTGACGAAGCTGGTCTGGATGCCCGCGACCGGGGTCGGCGACGAGGAGACGCGCTGGAAGCGGTAGCTCAGCGCGTCGCGCACGCCGCGCAGGCCGGCGATCAGGCGCAGGCGGTCGGAGGCGTTGATCGTCGCCTCGCCGAACAGCGAGGTGTTGTTGTCCGTGACGCCATAGTCGGCCAGGCCGTTGAACACCGCGCGGGTGGTCCCGGTCAGGGTGATGGTCTCGCGGCGATAGAGCTCGTCGTCGGTCGCGCGCATGAAATAGGCCCCGACCACGTACTCGATCAGGCCGCCCTTCGGCGAGGCCAGGCGGATTTCCTGCGACAGCTGCTCGAAGCCGAGGTCGCCGCGATCATGCTGTTGCGGCAGGCCCGCGACCACGCCGGGCAGGCGGTCCTGGTCCTGGAACTGGATGTTGTCCCAGCGGCGGAAGGCGGTGACGCTGGTCAGGGTGTGACCGGCGAGGCTCCAGTCCGCCTGCAGCGACAGGCCGCTGTTGAAGTCGCGGGCGTGGGTGTCGAGGTTGCTGTTGATCTGGCGGTTATCGTCGCCGGGGACGACGGGGCCCAGCGCGGCGGCGAAGGCCGGGAAGTTGCTGACGACGCCGGTCGGATAGGCGGTCAGGTACGTCCGCCGCGCCACGCCGGTCGGGGCGGTGTCGCGCGAGGCCATGTAGTCGGCGACCAGGCGCAGGGTCAGGTCCGGGGTCGGCGTGTAGACCAGCTTGCCGCGCGCGCCCGTCCGCTCGTAGCCGTTGACCGTCTCGCCGTTGAAGACGTTGGTGACGTTGCCGTCGTACTTGCCGGTGAAGAGGTTCAGCGACCCGGCCAGCTTGCCGGCCACGATCGGGCCCGAAAGGCCGGCCTTGAACCGCCGCTCGTCGCCGCCCGTGCCGTAGAAGGCCTCGCCAAAGGCGTGGAGGTCCTGGCCGGGGTCCTTGGTGACGATGTTGACCACCCCGCCCGAGGCGTTCTTGCCGAACAGCGTGCCCTGCGGCCCGCGCAGCACCTCGATGTGGTCGACGTCCAGCAGGTCCAGCGTCGCCTGGCCCTGGCGCGCCAGCACCACGCCGTCGACCACGGTCGAGACGGTCGGCTCGACGCCGGGCGAGGTAGAGACCGTGCCCAGGCCGCGGATGAACAGCGCCTGGTCCTTGTTCGAGGCCGCGGTGCGGAAGTTCAGGGTCGGCACGATCGTGGCGATGTCGCGCAGGCTGTTGAGGTTCGACCGCGCCAGTCGCTCGCCGTCGACGACGGTGACCGCCACCGGCACGTCCTGCAGCTTCTCCGGCCGGCGCGTGGCGGTGACGATGATCTCGGCGATCGCATCGTCCGCCTGGGCGTGGGCGGCGTCGAGGGCGACGCTCGTCAAGGCGATGGCCAGGGCGGCGGACGAACAAAGACGGATGCGTAGTCGCATGACGAAATCCCCGAAGCGCCGTGGCGCGGCTTAAAGTCACTCGCCGTGGGTGCAATGCAACCTGGAACGAGCCTGTTCGATGCGCTATTGCACTTTTTATGCGTACATTATGTGACGAAGTACAGAGCTCGGATCCAGAATCTCACCTTTCATGCGTGAGATGGATGGCGCCATGATCGAGTCGCGCTATGAGGGCCGCATGGACGCTCCCTCCCCGCCCTCGCGCCCTCCGGAACTGACCCGCAGCGAGCGCCGGCTGCTGGGCCTGCTGTTCCGTCGCGGCGGGGCGACCCAGGCGGCGTTGATCGAAGCGACGGACCTGACCCAGCAGTCCGTCTCGCGCCTGGTGGGCGGCCTCGCCGCCCAGGGCATGGTGGTGTTTGGCGAGAAGGCCGGCCTCGGCAAGCGCAGCTACCCGTCCACCTTGGTCCACCTGGCGCCCGATCACACCTATGGCCTGGGCGTGGCGGTGATGGCCGACGCGGTGGCGCTGGCGGCGGTCGACTTCGCCGGCAAGGTCCGGTTCGAGCGCAAGGCCCGGATGGGCGCGATGCCCGTGGCCAAGGTGCTGGCCTGGACCGACGCGGCCCTGGCGGAAGCCGCCGGCGCCCTGGGGCGACCGCTGGGGACCCTGGCGGGCCTGGGGATCAGCGTCGCCGGCTCGTTCATCGGTGACGCGCCGGGCTTCAACACGCCCCACAGCCTCGAAGAATGGGCCGGCCTCGACGTCGCCCGACTGTTTTCGGAGCGCTACGCCCTGCCCGCCTTCGCCGAGAACGACGGCAGCGCCGCCGCCATGGCCGAGGCGATGATCGGCGTCGGCCGCTGGGCCAAGAGCTTCGCCTATCTCTATCTGGGCGCCGGGGTCGGCGGCGGCGTCGTGCTGGACGGCGAGCTTTGGCGCGGCCGTTTCGGCAACGCCGGCGAGTTCGCGGGCGGCCTGCCGGGCAACATCTATCCGTTCCCCAATCTGGAACTGCTGCGCCTGATCGTGGCCCAGGGCGGCCAGCGGTTCGACACGGTCGACGAAATGATCGAGGCCTATGATCCCAGCTGGCCGGCCATCGACGAATGGATCGCGCGGGTCCGCGACTCCCTGTCGATCATCGCCTCGAACGCCACGGCGATCCTCGACCTCGAAGCGATCGTGATCGGCGGACGCACGCCGCCCGACCTGGCGCGGCGAATGATCGGCCACATCGAGCTTTTCGACCAGAAGCGGCGATTGGCGCCGCGGCCGACCGCACGGCTCGTTCCCAGCGAGGCGCCCGGCGAGGCCGCCGCGATCGGCGCGGCCATGCTGCCGTTGCGCGCCGTCTATTTAAGCTAGAGTATCGAGGGCCGCCCCAGGTAAAACTGGCGCTTGAAGGCGAACATGTCCTCCAGCAGGCAGTATTCCGGCGCGCCCAGCGCGATCACCGGACAGGCCTTGGCCAACCGGTCGCGCCAGCCGGCCAAGACGGCGCGGAACGCCCGATCCTCCTCCGGCGTCAGCCAGCGATAGAGGTAGGCCAGGGTGACATGGAAGCGGTAGGCGTCCTGGCCCGGCGCCCGGATGCCCAGGACGTCCGACAGGCGAGACCGCAGGCGGCGCAGCTTGGCGTCCTCGGCCGCGTCCAGCGGAACCAGGCGAATGGTCAGGGGCCGTTCGGCGGGCGGCGGCTCGGCGAGGTCGACCCGCATGCGGAAGGGGAGCTCGCAGTCGAGGTCGAAGGCCTTCAGCCGCTCGCCCAGGATCCGATCGCACTCGGCCATCGGCAGGTCGAGCGGCAGGCCCGCGGGCCACAGTCCGGGCCGCCGGTCGGAATCGTTGGCCCCGCCGAAGAGGGTCATGTGATAGCTGGACGGCGGCAGGGCCGTGATCTTGCGGCTGAAGGCGTGGGCCGGCAGTTCGCGATAGACCTCCAGAAGGGTGTCGAAGAATTCCGATCCCGGCCCCTGCTGCGGCAGGTGGCTGATGATCGTGTTCCCGCGAAACGGCATGACCCGACCGTCGGCGCGGAACTTGCGGCCGACGTCGGGCGGATAGGCCCCACGCTCACCCGCCAGGGCCGCGCCGGCGAGGCCCAACGCGGGCGCCGCCGCCAGGAGTACGCGTCGGCTGAGCATCAGAACCTCGCCGACACGCCGACCATCACGGCCCTGGGCTGTTTTATCCGCGCCACCGGGATCTCCTTGTCGAGGCCCAGATTGGTGTCCACGCCCTGCCCCGTCAGGTTCGAGCCATCGATGCGCAGGGTGTAGGTCTTGTTGATGTCGTACGACAGCGAGGCGTCGATCTTGTCGGACGGCAGCACCCAGCGGATGCGGTAGAAATTGGCCGGGCTGGTCGTGCCGTTGCCGATATAGCGCTCCTCGGTCATCAGGTCGGTGTGGTTCCAGGCCACGCGGGCGCGCAGCTTGTCGCCCTCGTAGAAGACCGAAAGGTTGGTCGCGTATTTCGGCTGGCCCGGCAGGCCATCCAGGGTCTTGGGCGCGCCGTCCGCCAGCTTGATCGGAAAGTCGGTCTTCGAGGCGATGCCGTTGAAGTTGACGCCGAAGTTGCTCCAAGCGCCGGGCAGGAAGGTCAGGTACTTGATCAGGTTGACCTCGACGCCTTGCGTCGTGGCGGCCTCATCGGCGTTGACGGCCGTGGTCAGCACGCCCGAAACCAGCGTCCCGCCGCCGACGTCGATGTCGGCCGTGCGGCCCAGCGAATAGATCTCGTTCCGGATCCGCTTGTGGAACAGGGCCAGCGAGGCCAGGCCCTTGCCCTCGTCCAGGTACCATTCCAGCGACAGGTCGAAATTGTCGGAGACCCGCGGCTTCAGGTCCGGATTGCCGGTCGTCAGCTTGGGCAACGAGGCGTCCGCCAGGTTCAGCGAGCCGCCCAGCAGGGCCATGTCGGTCAGCTTGGGCCGGCCGATCGTGCGGCTGTAGGCCGCGCGGATCTTCTTGTCGGGCGCGAGGTCGTAGATCGCCTGGGCCGACGGCATCCAGTGCGAATAGTCGCTGGCGGCGGTCACCGGGTCGTAGGTGGTCTTGCCGGCCTTGGTCGTGGCGCGGAAGCCGGTGGTCTCGACGTCGGTCGCCTCCAGGCGCAGGCCGCCCTGGACCGTCCAGCGGTCGGTCTTCCAGCGCGCCATGCCATAGGCCGCGTAGAGGTCCTCCTGGATCCAGAAGGCCTTGCTGAAGGCGCTGGCCGTGTCGACGGTCTTGGGGACAGTGGACAGATAGCGGTCCAGCATGCCGATCAGCTTGCCCTGGTCGACGAAGACCATCTGGCCGGCGTCGCAGTTCAGCGCGCAGATCCGCGTGGTCGAGGCGACGTCGGCCAGGGTGTAGGGCATGCCGGTCTGATAGCTCTTGGCGTAGTTCTCGCCGTGCTGGCGCCGGATCGCGCCGCCGCCGAACTCGACGCCCAGGCCCGTGTCGCCGGCGTCCATGTTGTAGGCCGCCTTCAGCCGGCCCTCATAGTTGCGGGCGTCGGTCTTGTAGCGCTCGTCATAGTGCTGCGGGTTCGACGCGCCGGTCCCGCCGACATAGGCGGCCAGATTGTCGTAGGCGGTTTGGTTCACCGGGGTGAAGGCCACCTCGTCGTCGCTGACGTCGTAGCGGAACGACAGGCCGTTCTGGCTGAAGTTGTCGCTGATCTGCGGATTGTTGTAGGTGGCCCGCGACGCGGCCAGTTTCAGGCCCAGCGTCCAGTCGCCGGCCTGGTAGTCGACGGCGCTCTGCAGGCCATAGACCTTGCGATCGAACAGCAGCTTGAACGAGCGGACGTTCTGGGCGACGTCGCCGGGCTGGCCAGCGCGCGGCGAGAACACCCCCGAGGTGGCGGTCTGGCCGCTGACCAGGGCGTTGGCGCCGATGCTGGCGATCATGTCGTTGCGCAGCGACTTCTCGTTCTGGCCGAAATAGTAGCCAGTCGTCCGTACACTGAGTTCATCGCTGACCCGCCAGTCCAGGACGCTCATCAGCGAGCGCCGCTCGCGGGTGTTGTCATAGGCGTACCAGCGCCGCTCGACCGGGGCCGGGCCCGCGCCGACATAGGGTTGGCCGGTGTTCTTGCCGCTGGCGTCGAACCAATAGGCCGAGCTGCCGCGCTCCAGCTGCGGGATCCACATCTCGCGCCGCCAGTACGAGGCGCTCAGCGTCAGGCCGAACTGGTCGTCCGCGCCAAAGCGGCGGGTGACGAAGGCCTCGGCCTGAGCGACCGGGCGCTCGCCGCCCTTCGACTTGTCCTGAATCTGGTAGCCCAGCTTGGCCGACAAGCGGGTCTGGTCCTTGCGAAAGTCAAAGGCGCCCGGAAGCCTGAAATTGATCGAGCCGCCGACGGAGTGGCCGTCCATGTCCGGCGTGCTGGTCTTGTAGACCTCCATGCGCGAGGCGATGTTGGACGGCAGGGTCTCCAGATAGAACTGGCGGCCGCCGCCGTTGGTCTGGTTCTGGTTGTCCGGCGAGGCGATCTGCAGGCCGTCCAGGGTGGTGGTGATGTAGTGGGCGTTGAAGCCTCGGATGCTCGCGAAGCGCGGCTCGCCCTGATAGTCGTAGACGCTGACGCCGGCGATCCGCTTCAGCGCGTCGCCGACGCTGAAGTCGGCCATCTGACCGATGTCATCAGCCGAGATCGCGTCCATCACCTGCACCGTGTCGCGCTTGGCGGCGATGGCGTTGCGGTCGGCCGCCCGCTGCCCGACGACGACGATCTCGTCGACCACGGCGGTCTGCCGGGCCTGGGCGACACCGCCCAGCGCCCCAAGCGCGGCGCCCGCGCAGAGCATGGATTTGACGACGATAGACATGTGAGCGCCCCTTGATGCCTCTGACGCCAATTAAATAACAGTCTGTTATTTAATATTTGTGACGGTCGGGGGAGGAGCCGGTCGCGCCCCGCGGGCTAGAAGAAATGATCGCCGAAAGCCAAGGCCGCCGCGCCGAGCGCCGTGGCGTCGCCCTCCACCCGCGACCGAAGCAGCGGCGGGAAGGCCCGGTCGAGGTCGCGCACGGGCGCGGTGTAGAACGCCGAGCGCGCGATCAGGGCGTCGGCCAAGGCCGGGGTCAGGCGGCCGCCCAGCACGATCGCCTCGGGATCGACGATGGCGGCGATGGCCGAGAGGATGGCCTCGAACTGCGCCCGCGCCCGCTCGGCCCATCTGTCGATGATCGGGTCGCCGTCCGGCAGTCCCGCCAGCATGGCCTCGATCGAGTCGAAGCGCCGGCCGTCCGCCTCCAGCAGGGTCCGCAGCAGCTGGAGGGTCGGCCGGTCCTCGCGGCGTTCGGGCGGCAAGACGCCGGTGAACTCGCCGGCGTTGCCGTTGCGGCCTCGCCACAGCCTCCCGTCCAAGACCACCCCGCCCCCCAGGCCGCGGCCGACATAGAGATAGGCGAAGCTGGAGAGCGCCTTGCCGAGACCGTACAGCGCCTCCCCCATCGCCGCGGCGTTGCCGTCGTTGTCGATCCACACGGGCAGGCCGAAACGGGCGCTGAACTCGGCGTCCAGGTCGGCCAGGGCCCACTGCTCCATGACCAGCGGCGTGTTGATCTGCCGCCGCTGCCCCGTGAAGAACCCCGAGACGGCGACGCCCACGCCGAACAACCGGTCGCGATCGATGAGCGCCTCCCCCGCCATCTCGTCGAAGCTGTCCGCCAGCCGCGCGATCGCCGCGTCCTTGTCGAAGGCGTCGAAAGGCTCACGCCGCTGGGCCCGCACCCGGCCTTGCAGGTCGATCAGCACGACCGAAAGCGCATCCTCGGCGATCGAAACCCCGTAGGCGAACGCCGCATCGGGGGCCAAGCTCAGCGGCAGGCTGGGCTGTCCCCGCCCGGCGATCACCCGCTCGCCCTCGACGACCAGCCCCTCCTCGATCAGGTCGCCGATCAGGCGGGTGACGGAAAGCGGCGCCAAGCCCGTCCGTCGCGCCAGGTCGGCGCGCGAAAGCGGACCGAAGTCGCGGACCAGGGTCAGCAGGCGACGCTCGTTGTCCGTACGGCCGGTCCGGCCGGCGGTCGTCGAAAAGGGTCGTTGGGGCATGCTGCGAATCCGGCCAGCCGCGAGCGTCTCCGTGCGATAAGGTCATCACGGCCGTCCGCCAAGCGGCCGTCGCAAGAAGGCGTCACATCTGGGGCGCGCCCAACAGGGAGATCCAGGCCCGCCGGGCCGCGCCGAGGCTGATCCCCGCCGCGGGTCGAACGTCGCCGCTAGCGCGGGCGAACCCTGTCACGTCCGCCCGTCCTTTCGAGCTTGGCGAGCAACCGATTGTACGTCGATTGTCGTATCGGTCTTCCATCGCGCAGAGACCGCCAGGTCGTCTCGCTCACGCCCAGCACTTCCTGCAGCCAGACCTTGGTCACCGCCGGCAGCGCACGACGAAGGACCAGGACCTGCTCTTGATCAACAAGCACCATGTTCATGTGTCGGATTCCACGGATGAGGCTCTAGGTCATGCTGGCGGCCGACAGGCCGCCGTAGGGGGAACGTCAGGGCTTCAGGGTCGCGGCCTTGAGATCGGCGCCGCCCTTCAGGGCTAGGTCGTCGGAGGCCGCGCCGACCGCGACCTGGTAGCCGCCCTTGTCGATGATCCAGCGATTGGTCTTGACGTCGAACCGGCCCAGCAGGCGCGCATCGGCGGCAAGCGTGACGCGGCGGGTCTCGCCCGGCTTCAGATCAAGCTTGTCGAAGCCGATCAGCCGCTGCAGCGGCTTGCCTCCAGCCCCGGTCAGGTAGACCTGCGGCGCCGCCTTGCCGGCTCGCGGGCCGGTATTGGCCACGTCGAAGCTGACCGTCAGGGTGTCGCCCCCGGTGACCTTCAGGTTCGAGAAGGCGAACGTCGTGTAGGACAGGCCGTGGCCGAAGGCGAACAGCGGCTTGTCGCCGGTCTTGGCGAAGCGCCGGTAGCCGACATCGGCCCCCTCGACATAGTTGACGTCGAAGCGCGTCTTCTCCGGCGCGCCGAGACCCGGCAACCGCTCGCGCGGATATTGGGCCAGCGAAGCCGGGAAGGTCACGGGCAACCGGCCCGAGGCGTCGACTTCGCCAAACAACACGTCGGCGATGGCCTCGCCGCCCCGCGCGCCCGAATACCAGGCCTCGACAACGGCCCCGGCCTGCTTCAGCCAGGGCATGGCCACCGCGCCGCCGGTCTGCAGCACGACGACGGCCTTGGGATTGGCCGCCGTCACCGCCGCGATCAGGGCGTCCTGGCCGTCGGGCAGCGACAGATCGACGGCGTCCTCGCCCTCGCCCATCCACTGATTGCCGAACACCACCACCACGTCGGCGGCCTTCGCCGCGGCCACGGCCGAGGCGACATAGCGGCCGTCGTCGAAGGTCACCTTGGCTTGCGGCGCCAGCTTGCGGATCGCGGCCAGCGGCGAGGACGGGTGGAAGTACTGGCTGCGGAACTGGGCCATCATCCCCTCCCCGCCCAGGGGGATGATCGTCTTCGCGCCGCCGGGCGGCACGACCTGGGAGGAGCCGCCGCCCGACAGAACACCGGCGTCGGCGTGGCCGCCGATCACCGCGATCGACCGGGCGGTCTTGGCCAGCGGCAGCAGGCCTTCGGTGTTCTTCAGCAGCACGACGCCTTCGCGCGCGGCCTCGAGGCTGACCGCGCCATTGGCGGCGTAGTCGATCTCGGACTTGGCGGCGGGGCGATCGAAGAGGCCGGCGGCGAACATCGAGCGCAGGATCCGGCGGCTCATGTCCGAAAGACGCGCGGCCGGGACCTCGCCCTTCTCGACCGCGGCCTTCAGGGGCTCGCCGAACCAGGTGGTCCCGTCCAGTTGCTCGCCGGACTGCTGGTCCAGACCCTTGAGGGCGTAGTCGGTGGCGTGAACCGCGCCCCAGTCCGACATCACCCAGCCCTTGTAGCCCCAGTCGCGCTTGAGCACGGTGTTGAGCAGGTGGTCGTTGCCGCAGCTGTAGTCGCCATTGACCAGGTTGTAGGCGCACATCACCGAGCCGGGCTGGCCCTTTTCAATGGCGATCTCGAACGCCAGGAGGTCGCTCTCGCGGTGGGCGCCCTCCTCGATCACCGAATTGGCGGTCATCCGGCCGGTCTCTTGACCGTTCAGCGAGAAGTGCTTGATCGTCGATATGACGCCCTGGTCCTGGACGCCCTTGATCGCCGAGCCCGCCAGAGAGCCGGCGAGCCAGGGATCCTCGCCCAGATATTCGAAATTCCGGCCGTTGCGGGGATCGCGCGCCAGGTTGACGCCCCCGGCCAGTTGCACATTGAACCCCTTGGCGCGGGCCTCGCGGCCGACCACCGCGCCGCCTTCATAGATCAGGCGGGTATTGAAGGTGGCCGCCTGCGCCAGGCCTGACGGCAGGGCGGTCGCGCCGTCGCCCGGCCGCACGTTCAAGGGATTGGTCACGCCCAGGCTGGCGTCGCTCTCCTGCAGGGCCGGAACGCCCAGACGCGGCACGCCGGGGAAATAGCCGGCCGATCCGATCGCGCCTTGCGGAACCTTGAAGCCCAGGACCGGCATGGCCATCGGCCCGTGCAGCAAGCTGATCCGCTCATCCACGGTCAGCGCCTTGTCGAGCAGCGCGGCGCGCGCGTCCGGCGAGAGCTTGGCGTCGGCCCATGGGCGTTCGGCGGGCGCGGCGGCTTGGGCGGCCACGGCGAACGTGAGGACGGCGAGGCTAGAAGCGAGTGACATGAAATTCCTTGGCTTCCCCCGGCCC
Source organism: Caulobacter sp. GW821-FHT05F04 (assembly GCF_059419665.1). Lineage (NCBI taxonomy): Bacteria > Pseudomonadati > Pseudomonadota > Alphaproteobacteria > Caulobacterales > Caulobacteraceae > Caulobacter > Caulobacter sp. GW821-FHT05F04. The sequence continues at coordinate 796,761 of NZ_JBWKSF010000002.1, read as the reverse complement.
TCATGACGAGGACCCTGCGATTCACCGTTTCTGCGCCGGCGAGGGCCAAGGCTTAGCTCGATACGAAAACGTTTTCTATAATAATCGAAATTGGTCAGGCCTCTTTTTCGCGGACCGATGCGTGGCGCGTCGCGGCAGGGCCTCAGAGGGGCGGTGGCGCGACCGATTGACGAGAGATCAAGCGATAGTCCAGCTGTCGCTCCTTGATCCGCGCCCGAAACCTCTTGTCGCCAAAGCCGGCGATCAGCATGTCCACCGCGGCCTCGGCCATCTCGGCGATGGGCTGGTGAACGGTCGTGAGCGGCGGCCAGGATGTTTGCGCGGCCATGGAGTTGTCGAAGCCGACGACCGAGATGCGCTCCGGCACCCCTACCCCATGCTTGGCCAAGGCGGCGAGCGCGCCGATGGCCATCTCATCATTGCCGGCGAAGATGGCCGTGGGGCGCGGGTCCAGGGCCAAGAGGGCTTCGGCGGCCCTGAAGCCCGAGCCGCTAAAGAAGTCGCCGTTGGCGATCCAATCGCCGGGAACGGTCGCGCCACGGTCTCGCATGGCGGCCAGATAGCCCGCGCGCCGGCGGACCGCGGCGCGATGGCCGGCGGGACCGCCTATGAAGGCGATGCGGCGATGCCCCATGTCCCACAGGCGCAGGGTCTGCTCCCGGGCGGCCTCCTGATCGTCCATCCAGACGTAGGGCGCGCGGTCGACATCGCTGTTCGGCGCCAGGCGGACGTAGGGGATATTCGCATCCTCGACCGCGGCCAGCAGCCCGAGGTCGTCACAGAGCGGCGGGGTCAGGACGAGGCCGTCGAAGGCGGCGTCCCGCAGGATCGCGCCCAAGGCTTCGGGCGGAATGACGCCTTGCGGGGTCTCGATCTGCTCGACGACAAGGTGGTAGCCGGCGCGGCGGCAGGCGGTCATCGCGCCAAGCTGAACCTCCCCGACATAGTGGTAACCGCCCAGGCGCAGGAACATGACGCCGATCAGATAGCTGCGACGCCCCGACAGGGCGCGCGCGGAGACGTTTGGCCGGTAGCCGAGGCGCTCGACGATTTCGAGGACCCGGGTGCGGACTTCGGGCCCGGCCCCCTCTCCCCGATTGAGAACGCGGGAGACCGTCGCGATCGACACACCCGCTTCGCGCGCGATGTCGATGATCGTGACACTCTTGTCGTTGCTTTTCCCCATCGCCCAACCTCTAGCAGGAATCGCCGCACGGACGAGCCCCGGCCTTGCTCCGGCGAACGCTCGCGACGACAAAAAAGCGGCGCGCCCTAAGGCGCGCCGCTGGTCGCCGAAGCGACGAGGGTCCCAGGGAAAGGGAGGAGGAACCCGAGAGAACGCGGCGCGATCGGCCGCGCCTATATTCCGACTAGAAGCCCATCCGCGCGCGGATGCCAACATAGCGCTTGGAGTTTCGCGGCAGCAGTTGAGCGACCGCGCCGGCATTGGACGAGCCAGTATAGCCGAGCGAGCTGGCGTAGTGCTGGTCGAACAGATTGTTGACGAACAACGCCACGCGGTAGTTGTCCTCGTCACGACCCACGACGCCAAGGCTGGCGTTGACCACGCCGTAGGCTTTCTGGCGCGAGATCGGCGTACCCAGGAGGTCAAGCATGACGGCGCTCTGGTGCGTGTACTCGGCGGTCACGAAGCCGTCGAAGGGCAGGTTCGGCAACGCGACATCGTAGGCGCCCGCCAGCGAGTACTTGAACTTCGGCGAGTTGGCCAACGACTTGCCCGACAGGTCCTGGAAGTTCTGAGTCCCGACCCGGCGGCACCCCTCGGCGACCGTCTGGTTGGTGTAGCAAGGCGCGTTCGTGAATTCGCGGATCGTCGCGTCGGTATAGGCGGCGGTGGCGTCGATGCGCAGGGCGCGCACCGGCTTGGCCGAGACCTCGACCTCGACGCCCTTGCTCCGCAGCGACCCCACATTGCTCAATTGCGGGACGATGGTGCCGTCCGGCTGGGTGACGCCGCCCTGGGCCTGGAAGTCGGTGAAGTCGGTCAGGAAGCCCGTGACATTGAGCTGGACACGGTTTTCCAGGATCCGGCTCTTCAAGCCCAGTTCATAGGCCTTGCTCGTCTCGGGACGCACCGGCTTGGCCGCGCGCCCGGGATTGAAGCCCGTGCTGATGTCGAAGCCCTGGCCCTTGTAGCCCGTCGACAACGAGGCATAGGCCATGACGTGTTCGGCCAGGTCCTGGCGCAGCGCGACCTTGTAAGTGACGTGATCGTCCTTGGCCTTGCCGGAGCAGACCGACAGGCACGAGGCGTTGTTGGCCGGCGGGTTCGCCGTCGGCGTGGTGTTGACGAAGGTCGCGTCGATGGATTCGTGGTTGAAGCGCACGCCGCCGTCCAGATGGGTCTTCTCGCCGACGTGGTAGGTCAGCTGGGTGAAGGCGGCCATGGTCTTGGTGCCGGCGGTCGCCGCCCAGGCCGTCGCGGCGTTCGGACCGCGCGCATAGGAGCGGTTGGAGTCGCCGTCGGCGTAGAACAGGGCGAACAGGTAGTCGAGCTTGCGCGCGCCGCTCGAAACCAGCCGCAGTTCCTGCGTGAAATTCGTCGAGTGGAACGGGCCGCCGGCCGTCGAGCCCTTGGGCAGGATGCTCGTCGGATCAGCGGCGTTCAGCAGGGTCGGGGAACCGAGCGTGTCCAGGTCCTCGAGGAAGCGGAAGCGCCAGTCCTGGTAGCTGGTGATCGACACCAGGTTGGCGCCGCCCAGGTCGAGGCTGGCGCGGCCGTTCAGCATGGTCTGCTTGCTGGTGTTCTTCGGCTCGGTGTCGAGACGGATCTTGTAGTTGTCGTCGCCGGGCGTCAGGCCCGCGGTCGACAGGGCCAGCGGCGCGCCAAAGGCGCTGGCGCCCGGATTGACGCTGCGGAACGTGCGGACCTGGCCATCGGTCTTGGTGTTGGTGTGCGAGGCCGTCAGGCTGATGTTGAGATTATCGGTCGGGTCCAGCTCGAGCCGCCCGCGGACACCGTAGGACCGGTCGCCGTTCAGCTTGTGACCGGTGTTGAGGTTGCGGATATAACCGTCGCGATCGCCGTAGAAGGCGTTGAGGCGGAAGCCGGCCTTGTCGGAGATCGGGCCCGAGACCATCCCTTCGACGCGCTTTTCGCCATCGCTGGTCAGGGCGCCGCCGACGGAGCCCGTCAGGGTCTTTGTCGGCTTCTGGGTGACGATGTTGATGACCCCGGCGGCTGCGTTCTTGCCAAACAGCGTGCCTTGCGGACCGCGCAGGATTTCCAGGCGAGCGATGTCGTTGAGACCGGAGAAGGCCTGGGCCTGCTGCAGCAAGGCGACGTCATCGACCACGACCGCGACGCTGGGTTCGATGCCGATGCTGAACGAGAACGTGCCGATCCCGCGCAGATTGATGCTGTTGCCGGTGGCGTTGGTGTTCTCCGTGACCGTCAAGCTGGGCGAGACGCGGACCACATCCGTGACCTGGACGACGTTGCGCGCTTCCAGCTGCTCGCTGCTGACGGCGCTGACGGCGGCGGGCACGTCCTGCAGGTTCTGTTCGCGCTTTTGCGCGGTGACGACGATCTCGTCGAGCGCCACGGCCTGGTTGGCCGGCTGCGGCGCGGTCTGCGCCCAAGCCTGGCCGGAAGCCGCGATCATGGCGGCGCTCGCCATCCAAAGAAGACGCCTGTTCATTTCCCCTCCTGTTTATTTTAGCGAACGGTCTGTCCGGTCGCGCTTAATCTGTCTTACCAATTTTTGGATTTACGGTCGGGGCGTCAACCTCTTTTTGCCTGACAACCTGAGCGATCCAGGCCACAATCGATTAGCGCGTCACCCGGCCGACAGCCTGGGCGCGCAAATACAGGCCGATGATGACTTGGGAGACACCGAATGGCGGCGCGCGCAAAGGGGGACGTGGAGAAGGCGAACCCCGCCGGCGACACCACCGCGAGCGGAGACCGCATCTACCAGAGATTGGCTCGGCATGTGTTCGACGACCTGATCGCGGGGCGTTACGAGATCGGCAGCCGCCTGCCCGCCGAGCGCGAGCTTTGCGCCGAGTACGGCGCCAGCCGGCCCGCGGTGCGCGAGGCGCTGATCGCGCTCGAGGTGCAAGGCTATATCGACATTCGCGTGGGCTCGGGCGCCTATGTTCGCCGACTGCCGGGCCGCGAAGACCACCCCGGCTTCGCCATCACTGCCTTCGAACTGACGGAGACGCGACTGGCGTTCGAAGGCGAGGCCGCCGCGCTGGCGGCCAACCATATCAACGACGACGAGATCGCCCGGCTTGAAATGCTGCTGGATGAAATGGCCGTCGAAAACCTTCGCCCCAAGGTGACGGAGGACGCCGACCGGGCGTTCCACATGACCATCGCCCAGGCGACGCGCAACGCCGGGATCGTGCTGATGATCGAGGAGCTGTGGCGCCTGCGCTCGACGTCGCCGGCTTGCGCGCTGCTTCACAACAAGGCCCGCAGCGCCAAGATCCGTCCCGTCGTGGCCGAGCACCGTCGCATCGTCGAGGCGCTCAAGGCCCGGGATCCGCAAGCCGCCCGCGCCGCCATGCGCGCCCACCTCGCCGCCGTGATGGATCACCTGCTCTTCACGACCGAAGAGCTGGCGCTGGAGGAAGCGCGCCGGACGGCCGCGGGCGTGCGTGCGCGCTTCTCCACCGCCCTGCCCGAAAAATCTGACTGACCAATTTTTCAAATTGATCTGGCAGATTTGATTTAAGGCGCTAAGCTCGCTCCAACGCAACCATCAGGTGGCGACTGGGAGGGATGCCGATGAGACGATTGCTGCTGGCCACGGCCATGATGAGCCTCATCGCCCCGGCGATCGTACGGGCCGGGTCGCCGGCCGCCCCGGTGCGGGCCGAGACCGCCCTGGCCGAAAACTGGCGCTTTCGCCAGGACGACGCCCTGAGCGGCGCCGAGAACCCCGCCTTCGACGACCAGGACTGGCAGCGGGTCGCCGTGCCGCACACCTGGAACCGGGTAGGCCTCTACCTGCCCGGTCCGGTCGAGCGCACGCACAAGGCCGAGACCGTCAACAAGACCCAGGGCGTGGGCTGGTACCGGCTGGCGTTCGCCGCGCCCAAGCTGGAGGGCCGCCGCGCCTACCTGCAGTTCGACGCCGCCAGCCGCGCTGCCAAGGTCTGGCTGAACGGGGTCTATCTGGGCGAACACCAGGGCGGCTTCTCGCGCTTCCGCCTCGACGCCACGGACGCCCTGCGAGGCGAGGGCCGGAACCTGCTGGTCGTGCGCGCCGACAACAGCAAACCCGCGCCCGGCTCTTCCACGGCCGACAATCTGCCCCTGACCGGCGACTTCTTCGTGCATGGCGGCCTCTACCGCCCTGTCAGCCTCGTGCTCACCAACGCCGCCCATTTCGACATGCTCGATTTCGGCGGCGCCGGCGTCTATGCGAACACCACCACGCTTTCGCTCGCCAGGGCCGAGATCCAGGTTCGCGGCAAACTCCGCAACGAGATGGCCGGAGCCCTGGCCGCCCGCATGGTGAGCAAGCTCTACGACGCCTCGGGGCGCTTGGCCGCTCAAGCCAGCACGACCGCGGCCCTGCCCGCCAAGGGCGCCCAGGAGGCGACCCTCACCCTGTCGCTGGTCAATCCGCATCCGTGGAACGGCGTGGCCGACCCGTATCTCTACCGCCTGGAGACCGATCTGGTCGCCGCCGACGGCCGGGTGCTCGATCGGGTCTCGACGCCGTTCGGGGTGCGCCAGATGGCGGTCGATCCCGATCGGGGCTTTCTGCTGAATGGAAAGCCCTATCGCCTGCACGGGGTCGGCTACCACCAGGACCGCGAGGGCAAGGGCTGGGCGATCAGCCCCGCCGATGTCGAGGACGACATGGCGACCCTGCGCGAGATGGGCGCCAACACCATCCGCCTGACCCACTACCAGCATGGCCAGACCATCCACGACCTCGCCGACAAGTATGGCTTCGTGCTTTGGGACGAGATCCCGCTGGTCTCGGCCTGGACCCTCGGCGGCGCGCTCGAGCCGACCCCGGCCCTGATCGAGAACGCGCGCCAACAGCTCAAGGAATTGATCCGGCAGAACTACAATCACGCCTCGGTCGCCACCTGGGGCATCGCCAACGAAGTCGATTTCGGCAACTCGTTCCCCGCCTTCCTGACCGGCTACAAGGACGGCAAGGCGCCCGATCCGATGCCGTTGCTGAAGACGCTGAACGACCTGGCCCATCAGGAAGATCCGGGACGCCCCACCGCGCTGGCGACGTGCTGCGAAGGCCGGGTCTTCGCCGCCGGCGTGGATGTGCCGACCACGGCCGAGGCCGCCGACCTGGGCGGCGCCAACCGCTATTTCGGCTGGTATTTCGGCGCGCCGGGCGACCTTGGCCCGCACCTGGACGCCCTGCGCGCCAAGCGTCCGCGCCAGCCCCTGTCGGTGACGGAGTATGGCGCTGGCGGCGCGGTGACCCTCCACACCGACGATGTCCTGGGCGGCCCGATCGACTCTCGCGGCCGCACGCAGCCCGAGGAGTACGAGAGCTATATTCACGAGACCGCCTGGGCGGCCCTGTCACAGCGCCCCTATCTTTGGGGCACATGGCTTTGGAACGCCTTCGACTTCGCCACCACGATCCGTCACGAGGGCGACGCCGACGACATCAACACCAAGGGCCTGGTCACCTACGACCGCAAGATCCGCAAGGACGCCTGGTACTTCTACAAGGCCAACTGGGCGACCACGCCGACGGTGCATATCAACGGCCGACGCTATGTCGACCGCGCCTATCCGGTCACCGATGTGCGGGTCTATTCGAACGGCGCGACCACCGAGCTGACGCTCAACGGCCGCTCTCTGGGGTCGCTGAGCGACTGTCCGCTACGGATCTGCGTCTGGCCGGGCGTGCGCCTGGCGCCCGGCGAAAACGTCCTGGTCGCCCGCGCCCGGTTCGGCGGCCGGCCCGTCGAGGATCGCATCACCTGGAAGCGTCCGGCCGACGCGGCGGCGTCATTCCGCATCGACGCGGGCGCGATCGTCGGCGCGGGCAAGGCCACGGCCTTTGGCTCCGACGCCTTCTTCAAGGGCGGCGAGGCTCTGTCGGCCAATACCCCGGCCGACTACGGACGTCCCGCCGCGCGGGCCCAGATCAGCGGAACCGACGAGATCGACGTGGCCGCCAGCTATCGCCAGGGCCGCTTCGCCTATGCGGTCCCTGTCGCGCCCGGCCGCTATCGCGTGAGCCTCACCTTCGTCGAGCCCAAGCTGGCGAGCGGCGAGCGGCGCTTCGACGTCGTCGCCAACGGCGCGCGGATGCTGAGCGACCTTGATGTTTCGGCGCAGGCCGGCGGTCCGCTCAAGGCGCTGATCAAGACGTTCGAGACCGGCGCCGGCGACCAGGGCCTGACGCTGGAGTTCAACCCCACCAAGGGCGAGGCGGTCGTCTCCGCGATCGAGATCACGCCCCTCCCCGCCGCCAAGCCATAGGAACCCAAGACGTGTTGATGACGCAGACCATGCGCTGGTTCGGGCCCGCGGATCCGGTTTCGCTCGCCGGTATCCGGCAAGCCGGCGCCACGGAGGTGGTCACCGCCCTGCACGAGATCCCCAACGGCGCGATCTGGCCCCGCGCCCTGATCGCCGAACGCCGCGCCATGATCGAGGCCGCCGGGCTGGGCTGGACGGTGGTCGAGAGCCTGCCGGTGCATGAGGACCTGAAGACCGGCGGCCCCAGGTGGGACGAACTCGTCGAAAACTACCGCCAGAGCCTGACGAACCTGGCGGCCGAGGGCGTGAAGGTCGTCACCTACAACTTCATGCCGCTGCTGGACTGGACGCGCACGGACCTGGCCTGGCGCCTGCCCGACGGCGCCCTGGCCCTGCGCTTCGAGCTGGACGCCCTCGCGGCCTTCGACCTGTTCATCCTGCGCCGGCCCGACGCCGAGCGCGACTACGACGTCGGCACGCTGGAGCGCGCGGCGGTCCACTACGTCTCGCTGCCCCGCGACGAGCGCGAGCGCCTGGAGCGGACGATCATCGCCGGCCTGCCCGGCGCCGAGGAGACCTTCACCGCCGGGGCGTTCCTGCAGGCGATCCAGCGCTATGACGGCGTCGACGCCGAGCAGGCGCGCGCCAATCACATCGCCTTCCTCAACGCCGTCTGCCCCACCGCCGACGCCCTGGGCCTGCGGCTGGCGGTCCACCCGGACGATCCGCCCTTCCCGATCTTCGGCCTGCCGCGCGTCGTCAGCACCGAGGCCGACTTCGACGCGCTGATCGCGGCGGTTCCCAATCCGTCCAATGGCGTCTGCTTCTGTGTCGGTTCGCTGGGTGTCCGCCCCGACAACGACCTGCCGGGCATGATCGAGCGCCTGGGCTCGCGCATCGCCTTCCTGCACCTGCGCTCGATCCAACGCGAGGCCCATGGCGCCTTCCACGAGGCCGCGCACCTGGAAGGTGACGCTGAGATGGCCAAGGTCATCACGGCCGTCCATCACGTCTCGACCCGAGAGCAGCGTTCGATCCCGATGCGCCCGGACCATGGCCACCAGATGATCGACGACCTGAACAGGACCACCAATCCCGGCTACTCCCTCATCGGCCGCCTGAGGGGACTGGCCGAACTGCGGGGCATGGAGCGCGGCATCGCCCATGCGCTGGATGGCTAGTCTGCCGTAGCCGCCGTTGGCTTGCCTCGCGGCAACTGGGCGTTCACCGAGGCGAAGTCGAGTCGCCCTTGAAAAGAACGTCACCCGTCGCCGGCAGACCCATCACGGTGGCCAGGGTCGGGGCGATGCTCTCCATGCGGATGGTCCCCAGGTTGCGCCCCTTGGGAACGGCCCCGCCCTGGATGAAGAACGCCGAGCGCATTTCCGGGTAGTCGGCGGGATAGCCATGCATGCCGCGGTAGCGGCTTGGCGAAACCCGAGGCGCGGCCGGATCGCGGCCCATTTCGAAGCCGATCTCGAAGCCGAGCCGGAACGCCGGCGCGCGGCCAGCGGCATAGGCCGGCGTCTTGGTCAGGTCCGCCATATCGCGAATATGAAACGACGGGTCTTTCTTGAGATCGGTCAGGAAGGCGCGAACCTTCCGCTGAAGGTCAGGGTCGCCCGGACGCGCGAGATACACCGAAGCGGTGGCCCCGCCCCAAGGCATGGCCTCCCAGGATTCGAACTGGGACTTGTCCCGGTTGAGCCGCGCGAGCCCGGCGTCGGCGAAGGCTTGCAGCAGGTTCACGTCGTCGTGCAGCGGCGCGAAGCCGTGATCGGACACGACGGCCACGACGGCCGCCGGGTCGGCGGCTCTCGCCGCCTCCGCCAGCGCGCCCACGACCTGGTCGACATTCCGCAAGGCCGCCTTGGCCTCCGGACTGTCCGGACCGGACAGGTGCTGCGCGTGATCGAAGGCCGAGAAGTTGATCAGCAGCAGTCGCGGATGACGCGACTTCAGGATCTCGGCGGCGAAGCGGCCCGCGACGCGATCGGAATCCGGCGTGTGCATGATCGCCTGCGCCAGCTTCGAGCCGGTCTTCTTTTCCAGTTCGTCGACCAGTCCGGGCGTCGACAGGGCGCGGATCAGCTTGACGTCCTCAAGGGTCTGGTCGCGCCAGTACAGGGGGATGTTGAAATCGATGTCGGCGGCGCCGACCGTCACGGGCCAGTTGACGCTGGCGACGGTTCCGCCGTGCTGCTTGACCCGAGTCCACAGCGTCGGCGTCCGGATGTCCTGCGCGTACCAATAGTACTGATTGGCCTTCGGATGCAGAGGGTCGAACACCAGGTTGTCGACGACGCCATGCTCCTCCGGCGCGACGCCGGTGACCAGGGAAACATGGTTGGGCAGGGTCAGGGTCGGCGTTTCGTTTCGAACCGACTCCGCATAGCTGCCCTGCCGCAGAAAGCCGCGAAGGTTGGGCAGGTCGGGGTCGCCCCCCTTCAGACCGGTGATCTCGCTTGGGCGCATGCCGTCGATCGAGATGATCACCAGGGAGTTGGCTCTGGCGATTGAGCCGGATGCAACCATCAGCGCGGCGATCAGGGCCGCGAACCGGATCAGCGAACGCATGCGATTTCCCTCGTTCTCAAGCGATTGCACGATACATAAATTCAATATGTAACATCTCCATGATTATATATATTGATTTCAAGGATGGTTGGCGTCGGACGCTCCGACCGGCATGATCGCCCCGCGCCCGCGCCATGAGTCCTCGGCGTCCGGGGAGGATCCATCAGGCGAGCGCGCGCATCGGAGTTTTGGATGGAACAGAAGAAAGACGGCAAGCGCGGCTTGGGCGCGCTGAGTCTGCAGGTCCTGCGGACCTTCGTGACCGTCGCCGAAACGGGCAGCTTTTCCAACGCGGCCAAACAGCTGGAGATCGCCCAGCCCACGGTTTCGTTTCAGATCGCCAGCGTGGAGGAAATGCTGGGGGCGACCCTGTTCCACAGGCGGCCCAAGCCCGAACTGACCTCGGTGGGCCGGGACGTCTATACGCGCGTGCGGATCATCCTTAGCCGCGTGAACGAACTGGAGGCCAGTCTGGACCAGTTCAAGCAGCTTGAGTTGGGCCAGATCCGGATCGGCATCAGCGCGCCCCGATGCGCGCTATCGCTGATCGGCATGTTCATGCGCGATCACCCCGGCGTCGATGTCCACACCATCGCCGGCAACTCGGACGATCTTCTGCGCCTGCTGGAGCAGAACCGCATCGATATCGCCATCGCCGGCCTGCCGCAGGCGGTGACCGATTTCAACTGCCGCCTGATCGAGGCCATCCACCTGTGCGCCTGGCTGCCGGCCGGCGACGCGCTGGCGGGGCGCTCCGCGATCGATCTCGAGACCTTGGCGACGCTGCCCCTGGTCATGCGCGAGCAGGGGTCGATCACGCGGCGGATCTTCGAGAGCGCCTGCGCGGAAAAGGGACTGACGCCAGACGTCCGCCTGACCATTCATAGCCGTGAAAGCGTTCGCGAAGCGGTCGCGGCCGGCGTCGGCGCCGGCATCGTCTTCAACTCGGAAGCCAATTTCGACTCCCGGGTGAGCTTCATTCCGATCGAGCCGCAACTCGTCGCGGGCACCTATCTGATCTATCCGGAAACGCTGTGCGATCTGCCCGCCGTTCGCGCCTTTGTCGATCTGGTGGAACGCAAGCAGCCCGCCGCGCCGTCGCTGCTGACCGCTTCGCAAGCCGCGCGCGCCGAGCCCGTCGGGGACTCAGTCGTCTGAAAGCAGGCGTTCGACGATCGGCGTGGCGCGTCGCCCCATCAGCTGTTGTCCGGCGGCGGACGGATGCAGGCCGTCGATGAGCAGGCCGGCCTCCTGGTCGCCCAGCAGCAGACGCCCGTCGCGGTAGTGCAGCCGCCGGTCGCCCTGCGCCCGGCGACGGTCGACCAGGCCTTCAAGCAGACGGCGCGCCGAGGCGGCGGTCAACGCGCCCTCGGCCAGGTTGGCCGGACGCGGCGGCGGCGCCACGCCCTCGGCCGTGCGCCGCGCGGGCCCTGGGTGGGTTTCGAAGACGCCCGAGTGGATCGGCGAGATGACCATGATCGGGACATCCGGCCGCTCGCGGCGAATGATGTCGAGAAAGGTGTGAACCGCGGGAATGAAGGCTCGCTCGCGCATGGCGTCGGTCGTGATGACGTTGACGCCGATCTCCAGGGTCAGGATGTCAGCGTCGCTCCGCGCCATCGCCCGGGCGACGAAGCCCTCGAGCAGGCAGTTGCCGCTATAGCCCAGCGAGGTGAGATCCAGGTCCAGCCCCCGCGCCGCCACGGCGGGCCAGCAGTCGCTGGGCCCCTCGGCCTCCTTGCCGTGGCTGATCGAACTGCCGTAGTGCAGCCATCGCCGCTGGGCGCCGGGCGGTGGCGCGACCAGGGCGTCCGCGTCCACCCGCAGAGCCTTGAGGGTGATCGCCGCGTTCTGAGGCAGCCACAGTTCGAGCCGCTTCAGGCCTGGCGGCAGAGGGGCGAAGCGAAGGCGCGTGGTCGGCCCCGCCTGCCGCGTCACCTCGGGCGGAAGCCGCCCGAAGTCGACCAGCAGGGTTGGCCCGTCGGCCGCGACGCGGCGCTCGAACAGGCGATCATCGACAAACAGGTCGAACGCGACCGGCCGTCGCGCGCCGCCGACATAGCGGAGTCCGGTCGCTTCCGCGTCCAGTTCCAGCGCCCGCGTGTCGCTGTCCAGCCGCAGCCGCATCCCGGCGGCCATGCTCGCCGTCAGCACCAGCTGGGGGTCAGGGTCCCTCCCCTCGGCGGTGGCGGGGAGTCGCGACAGGCTAAGACCTTCCGTCGACCGCGCCCAGGTCACGGCGCCGCGAACGAGGTCATCGGTCAGATCCAGGGTTCGCAAGGCGTGCGGCTTCCAGAACAGGGGGCGGCGAGAGCGGTATGTCTGGCGAACTGGCCACCGCCCCGGCGGAGCGATGGCCGTATGTCAGATCAATAGCGCAGCTTGAAGGTCGCGCCATAGGACCGCGGTTCGCGGAAGAAGCGGATCTGGTCGCCATAGGCGCCGTTCTGCGAATAGACCTGGTTCAGGCGGTCGGTGACGTTGTTGCTGAACACGGTCAGGGACCAGCGCTCGTCCAGGGCCGCCACGCCGATCTTGGCGTCGATGGAATAGTGGCGGGGAATATATTCCCGAACCGCGTTGACCACGTTGGCATACGAGAACGTCTCCATCGCGTAGCCGCCGCCGACAAAGGCTTTCAGCGCCGGCGTGATCGGCCGCTCATAGGCGCCAGCCAGAGAGAGCTTGTAGTCCGGCGCATAGGGCAACCGGTTGCCGGTGCAGTTCGTGTTGAGCCCGTTGCAGTTCAAGAAATCGGTGAACCGCGCGCGAGTATAGGCGAAATTGGCGGTCAGGCTGAGCCCCTGTAGCGGGATCGCCTCCACCTCGGCCTCGACGCCCTTCGACCGCGCCTTGCCGGCGTTGGCCAGGCGCGCGACCGACGACCCGTTCACGGTTGGCGTCCACTGCGACACCTGGAAGCCGGTGAAATCCTCCCAGAAGCCGGTCGCGTTGAAGCGCAGGCGCCGCGCGAACCACTCGGACTTGAGCCCGATCTCGTAGTTGGTGGAGGATTCGTCGCCGAGCCGCAGGCCGGCGTTGAACACGGCCTGGGTGATCACGCCGGTGTTCCAGCCGCCCGCCTTGAAGCCCTTGGACACGCTGGCGAACAGGGTGGCGTCCTCCGTCGGATGGTAGCTGATCGAGACCTTGGGCGTGAACGCCCGGAAGGTCTGCTTGTCGGTCTGGTCGGAGAACTGAGCGAAGGAGGCGTAGGCCAGGTTGGCCGCGTTGGTCGGGTCGGCGCGCAGCGGATCGTTTTCCGAGAAGTGCTCGAGCGTCTTGCGGATCACCGAATAGCGGGCGCCCGCGCCGATCTCCACATCAGGGGTCGGCCGGTAGAGCAGCGAGCCGTAGGCCGCGTAGGACTGGTCCGACACCGTCGCGGGCGCGTGGATGACGGTGTTGTTGTACAGCCGCAGCGGCGAAGCGGCCACCGCGGCGGGAATGGCGGCCTCGGCGACGCCTCGGCTCCAGAAGGTCAGGGCCGCGAACTCCGAGCCCAGATAGTAGCGGGTCTCGGCGCCGTTCTCGCCGTCCTGGTAATACAGCCCGGCGATGAAGCTGAGCGGCTGGGCGGCGTCGCTCGACAGGCGCAGCTCCTGGCTGAACTGGCGCGAGGTCTGGTTGAGGTCGTAGACGCGCCCCGGGGCCGGCAGGTCGGTGGCGTCGGAAATCTGCTGGAAGCGCTCGGTCTGATAGGCGCTGATCGAGGTCAGCTTGAGCCCCTCGCTCAGGCGCCAGTCGACGGAGCCGATGAAGAACTGCGACCGGCCCGTCTCGCCCTGGTCGTTGCTGTCGGCGATCTGGAGGTCGCCGGGCAGCGGAAGGCCGCTGAATTTCGGATAGAGCTTCTGGAAGCTCGCCCACTGCGCGGGCGACCAGACGCCGATGGTCCAGATGGACTTGTTGTCGTCCCACAGGCCCGAATACTGCAGATTGATCTCGACATCCGCGTTCGGCTGATAGCGCAGCTGCGCGCGCAACGAGCGCCGATCCACCCCGCCATAGGACCGGTCGAGGTAGATGTTGTCGATGAAGCCGTCCGACGTCTCGCTGGTGGCGGTCACGGCCAGGGCGAGCTTGTCCTTGATAAGCGGCAGGTTCACGCGCGCCCCGAAGCGGCGGTGGCTGAAGCTGCCGAACTCGCCGACGGCCTCGCCGCCCAGATCGCCCAAGTCGGGCTTTCGGGTGATGAAGCTGATGGCCCCGGCGTCGGTGTTCATGCCGAAGGTCGTGCCTTGGGGACCCCGAAGGAATTCAACCCGCTCCATGCCCAGCAGGGTCTGGTTGTCGGCGTAGGAACGCTTGATGTAGACGCCGTCCAGATAGGCGCCCACGCGCGCGTCGTAGCCCGGCGTGCTGGCGTAGTCGACGACGCCGCGCATGCCGATCTGACCGACGGTCTTGGCCCGGTTGACGGCGAAGGTGACGCCGGGCGCCGCGCGCTCCAGATTGTCGAGGCTGACCGCGTTCAGCTGGTCGATCCGCTTGGCCGTGAAGGCCAGGATCGAGACCGGAACCGATTGCAGCTTCTCCTCGCGCCGCTGCGCCGTGACGATGATTTCCTCGATGGCTTGCGAAGCCTTCGCCGGCTCCGCGGAGTCGTCGCGGGTCTCGGCGAGCGCCGGGCTGGCGGCCGCGGCGAGCGCGGTCGCGATGGCGATGAGCGATGGTCCAAACCTGTTCATGGTGCCCCCAGGATTTGCCTGACACGCATGGGCGTGCCGGTTGATCGGATTTCTTGATAAGTAGATATTCATAAATCCATGAAACTAATGTGATGGCCCACGGCGTCGGTGTTGGACCGACGCGAAAACCCCGACGTACGCTGACGAAACGGCCCTCACTCGCCCGTATCCGCCGAAACAACCCGCCCAAAACAAAGCCAAATTATAGGTTTTTATGATCCGATAAATATTGATATCAATTTCTCTAATTGATACGACGGCGCCATCATTCTCCCTAAGCGAGGAGCGCCCGATGACTGAGATGAAGGCCTATTTCCCAACGCTCGAGGCGCTTGACGCCTTCCTGGAAGAGATGGCCAACCGGCCGTGCGAGGCGCCGGAGCTGAGCGAACTCGACCACGGACTGCAATGCGCCGAGGTGCTGAAGGCGATGAGACCCGATGACGTCGAGTTGCAGGTGGCGGGCTTGCTGCACGATGTCGCTCACGGCCTGTGCCACATCCGCGACCACGCCGAGTTCGGCGCTCACGCCCTACGCGATGTGATGAACGATCGGGTGAATGCGCTCGTCGCCCTGCATGTCGCGGCCAAGCGGTATCTGGTGACCACTGAGCGCGCCTATCGCGATCGTCTGTCCCCCACCAGCCTGCGCAGTTTCGAGCTGCAGGGCGGCGACATGAACGCGGCCGAAATCACCCAGTTCGCCAGCGATCCCCATCGCGACGACGCCCTGCGCCTTCGGGAAGCCGATGACGCCGCCAAGGTTGTCGGCAAGGTCGTCCCGGGCCTTGACGCCTGGCGCGACGCTCTGCGCGCCTGCGCGCGACGAGCCTGAAAGTCTCACGGCGCTGACGGAGTGCGCGATGGATGGCCTGAGGAACTTTCTGCGAGAGCGTCGCGGGCTGGTCGCGCCCTGGGCCCTGTCGTTCGCGTTCGCGACCTATTTCTGCATGTACGCGTTTCGCAAGCCGTTCACCGCCGCGACCTATGATCATATCGTCGGCTGGCCCTTCGCCTTCGACTTCAAGGCCAGCCTCATCCTGAGCCAGGTGCTCGGCTACACGCTCTCCAAGGCCCTTGGCATAAGGATCGTCGCCGAGGCCGACGATCGGGGACGGGGGTGGCTGATCTTGGCGCTGATCGGCCTGAGCGAGCTTTCCCTGGTCCTGTTCGCCGTGCTGCCGACGACCTTGAAGCCGTTCGCGATGTTTCTGAACGGACTGCCGCTGGGCATGATCTGGAGCTTGGTCCTGCGCTATCTGGAAGGGCGTCGGACCAGCGAAATTCTCGGCGCGGGCCTGTGCACGAGCTTTATTCTCTCCTCGGGCGTGGTGAAGGGCGTCGGACTGTGGCTGCTGGTCGAGCGCGATGTCGCCGACACCTGGATGCCCGCCCTGGCCGGCGCGATCTTCCTGCCGATCATCGCCTGTTCGATATTTCTGCTGGCCCAGACGCCGGCGCCCGACAGCCAGGACAAAGAGGAAAGGACAGCGCGCGTCCCTATGCGCAAGGCCGACCGCCAGGCCTTCTTTCAGCAGCATCGTCTGGAACTGTTCCTGCTGGGCGGAGCCTTCGCGCTGCTGGCGACCGTCCGCGACTTCCGGGACAATTTCGCCGTCGAGATCTGGCGGGCGGTGGGCTACGCGAAGGCGCCGCAGGTGTTGGCCCTGTCGGAGGCGCCGGCCGCGCTGCTGGTTCTGGTGACGGTCGCGCTGCTGGCGCGCGTCAAGGACAATCGCCAGGCCGTCCGGCGCGTTCATCTGGCCATGCTGGGCGGCGTCGCGCTGGCGCTGATCTCGACGATCCTGTTTCAGCTCAAGATGATCGGCCCCATCGGTTGGATGATCAGCCTGGGCGCGGGGATCTACCTCGGCTACGTACCGTGCACCTCGGTTCTGGCCGACCGGCTGATCGCCGCCCTGCGATCCGGCGGGAACACCGGCTATCTGGTCAACCTGTTCGACACCTGGGCCTATCTGGGCAGTGTCCTCATCCTCCTGATGAAGGCGTTCGCCCTGCCGGACGTCAACTGGCTGCCGTTCTTCCTGGCGCTCAGCTATGTCTGCCTTTCTCTGAGCGCCTTTGGGATACTCGCCTCCTATGGCCGTTTCCTGGGACAAAGAGAGACGACGCCTTAGATCCGTCGTCCTTCTGGGGCGATGGATCGACGTCCCCGCCCCCCACCAAGCGGCGCCAAAGCCACACCCCGCCAGAAGAAAGCCACACCCCGCCGGAAGTAAGTAACCTTTCACTGAACCGACATCGATTCCCCGCTATAGCGCCCCAGCGCTCGGGCGCGGGGAGGTTTGCTCCCTCGCCGCCGGCGCGTCTTAGACGGCCATCAAGGCCGCGAACGAGGGTCTCTCAAACACCATGCGTACTCCCCACACCAACAAGCTCGCCCTGCTCCTGGGCGCGGCCGCCGCGACCCTGATCGCCGGCGCCGCCCACGCCCAGCAGGCCGCTCCGGCCGACACCGCCTCGACGGCGCTGGACGAAGTCGTCGTCACCGCCGAGCGCCGCTCGGAAAACCTGCAGAAGGTGCCGTTGTCGGTCGCCGCCGTGGCCGGCGAGCAGCTGCGCGCCATCACCGCCGACGGCAGCGACATCCTGGCCCTGTCGGGCAAGGTCCCCAGCTTCTACGCTGAAACCACCACGGGCCGGATCTTCCCGCGCTTCTACATCCGCGGCCTGGGCAACATCGACTTCTACCTCGGCGCCTCGCAGCCGGTGTCGATCATCCATGACGACGTGATCATGGAGCACGTGGTCCTGAAGTCGAACCCGCTGTTCGACATCGGCCAGGTGGAAGTGCTGCGCGGCCCGCAAGGCTCGCTGTTCGGCCGCAACACCACCGCCGGCATCGTCAAGTTCGACACCATCAAGCCGAGCGAGGACTTCAACGCCCGCTTCGCGGCCTCGTACGGCACCTACGGCACGACCACCTTCGACGGCGGCGTCGGCGGCCCGCTGGCCGACGGCCTGATGTTCCGCGCCTCGGTGCTGTACCAGCACCGCGACGACTATGTGGACAACACCTTCTCGGGCGTCAGCGCCGACGGCACCGCCTCGCCGAAGAAGAACGCCATGGGCGGCTTCGACGAAAAGGACGCCCGCATCCAGGTGCTGGCCAAGCCGAACGACAAGCTGTCGGTCCTGGTCTCGGCCCACGCCCGCGACTACAACGGCACCTCGACCCTGTTCCTGCGCCAGGCCCTGACCAAGGGCAGCAACAAGTCGACCGCGCCTCGTGACCAGGTTGCTCTCGACGAGGCCAACAACAACCCGCAGGCCTACAAGACCTACGGCACGTCGGCTCACATCGACTACGACTTCGGTCCGGTCACCCTGACCTCGATCAGCGCCTATGAGTCGACCAGCGGCTACAGCCGTGGCGACACCGACGGCGGCGCGGCGGCCAACTTCCCGGTCAATGGCGTGCCGAACGGCTTCGGCCAGTCGATGGGCCAGATCCGCGACCTCGACCAGCTGACCCAGGAAATCCGCCTGGCCAGCAACGGCGAAGGCAAGCTGAAGTGGCAGGTCGGCGGCCTGTACTTCGACTCGCGCGACACCACCGACTTCTATCAGCGCGGTTATTTCCTGCTGCCGACCTCGGCCGGCTACAACCCCAACAACTGGGTGCGCCTGAACAACCTGAACACCTCGTGGGCGGTGTTCGGCCAGGTCAGCTACCAGCTGACCGACGCCCTGACGATCACGGGCGGTCTGCGCGACACCTATGACGCCAAGAAGACCGTCCTGGTGAAGACCTCGAACAACGCCGCCAACGTGTCGACCTACGGCGGCCGCCGCTACGTGCGCATGGCCGACGAGCAGGTCAGCTGGGACCTGTCGGCCAACTACCAGGTCAATCCGGACGTCAGCGTCTACGCCCGCGCGGCCAAGGGCTTCCGCGGCCCGACCATCCAGGGCCGCTCGGCGGTGTTCAACGCCGACTTCACCACGGCGGACTCGGAAACGATCCAGTCGTACGAAGTCGGTTTCAAGAGCTTCCTGCTCGAGAACACCCTGCGCTTCAACGCCTCGGCCTTCACCTATGAGGTCAAGGACATCCAGCTGAACGGCAACGACAGCAACGGCAACGGCGTGCTGTTCAACGCCGACAAGGCGCAAGCCTACGGCGTCGAGGCCGACCTCGAGTGGCGTCCGGTCCGCAACCTGCTGCTGACCGCCGGCGCCAGCTACCTGCACAGCGAGATCAAGGACAAGCGCGTCTACGCTCAAGTCTGCGCGCTGAACGGCGTGGTGGTCTGCACGGTCGAGAACCCGACGATCAAGGTGGGCGCCAACACCTTCGCCCAGATCGACGGCCAGCCGCTGCCGAACGCCCCGAAGTACAACCTGAACTTCACGGGCCGCTACGACATCCCGGTCGGCGAGGCCGGCCGCGTGTTCGTGGCCACCGACTGGAACGTCCAGGGCTACACCAACTTCGTGCTCTACAAGACCAAGGAGTTCTACTCCAAGGGCAGCTTCGAGGGCGGCCTGAAGCTGGGCTACGAGAACCTCGACAAGGGCTACGAGATCGCCCTGTTCGGCCGCAACATCACGAACGAGAAGAACCTCAAGGGCGTGATCGAGAACTACATGGCCGCCGTCTACAACGAGCCCCGCATCGTCGGCGTCTCGCTCAGCGCCAAGCTGAAATAAGCGTTTCCTCCCCGGAAAACCTCGAGCCCCGGAGCCCCGCGCTCCGGGGCTTTTTTCTTTGGGGCGGCGGGTCTCGCCAAAATCCGACCTTCCCGGCGTTCGCCGGGGAGATCGGAAGATGTGTCGGGCGAAGACGCTCCGCTCACATTCCGTCCAAAAAGAAAGGGCCGGTCCCTTTCGGAACCGGCCCCGTCTCCAGACTGGCGACCCGAGGGTCATCAGGTCTTAGTAGGCGAAGCGCACGCCCAGCTTGAACGTCCGGCCAACGGCGCCGGCGTAGTGGAAGGTGGTCAGGAAGTTCGGGTTCGAGGCGTAGGAACCCGCGGCCAGCGGGGACTTCTGGTCGAACACGTTGCCGACGTTGCCGTAGACCTGGACCTGATCGGTGATCTGGGCCGTGGCGTTCAGGTCGGTGTAGATGAACTTCTTGATGTGACAGAATTTCGGCGCGACCGTCTGGTTGTTGTTGGCGTAGGTGTTGCCAGCAACGCAGTCGGTGGTGCCGTAGTCGTCGGCGGCGACTTGCTTGATCTTGTTGACGAAGTAGGTCGTCGCCGAGACCGTGTAGCGGCCGAACGCTAGGGTGTTCTGCCAGTTGCCGCGCCAATCGGGCGTACCATTGCCCGACGACAGTTCGTACGGACCCAGGGTGCCGGCGTACTTCTGGACCTTACCATCGGCGGTGTGCAGGTCGTACTTCAGCACGTGGGTGACTTCGACGCGGCTGGTCCACTTGACGTCGTTCCAGACGTTCAGGTTGGCCTGGGCCGAGAAGTCGACACCCGAGGTCTGCGAGTAGTTGGCGTTCTCGAACGGCGCGTTGATGATCAGGACGCGCGGCAGGGCGTTGGGGAACAGCGGATCCGGCGCGTCCACAACGTTGCACGAGTAGCCCGGGCCCACGGCGGCCACGAGGGCGCAGCCTTCAGCCTGGGTCGCGCCCTTGAAGTACGCACCCTTCGCCTCGGAGATCTTGGAGCCGCTGACGATCAGGTTGTTCTTCTTGACGTTGTAGTAGTCGACCGTCATCGACAGCCAACGGGTCGGCTGCACGATGGTGCCCAGCGTGAAGCTGCGCGAGGTTTCCGGCTTCAGGTTCGGGTTGCCGACCAGACCCGAGCCCAGCGAGTAGGAATTGGCGTAGGGGTTGGACGAACCGCCGTGGGCGGTGACGAACGAGGTCGGCGGCACGTAGGTCGCGAAACCGGCGTACTGCGAACGCGGACCCGACTCAGCGAAGGTCGGGGCGCGGAAGCCTTCCGAGTAGGTGCCGCGGAAAGCCAGCTGCTTCATCGGCGTGTACTTGGCGCCGATCTTCGGCGAGAAGTGGCTGAAGCCTTCCGAGTAGTCGTCGTAACGGCCCGAGACGTTGACTTCCAGGTCGCTGGTGATCGGAGCCTGCACTTCGAAGAACGCGGCCTTGACCGTGTGCTTGCCGAAGGCCGACGAGGTGGTCAGGCCGTAGGTGTCCAGACGGGCGTTCTGGTTGTTGTTTTCCAGAACTTCCTTACGGATCTGACCGCCGACGGCCAGCATCATGTCACCGGCCGGCAGGGTCCACAGCTTGTGGGTGATCGAGCCGTCCAGCGACATCATCGACGAGTGCGAGTTCGTCACGACGTCAGGCGAGATCGCGTTGCGCACGGCCTCGGTGTTCTTCGACGGATCGACGAAGTTGTACGAGCCCGTGTTGATCGCGGTCATCAGGCCCGCGATGTTCAGGTAGCCGCGCTGGCGGATGCGCAGGTTGTCACGAGCGCCGACGGCGTCGACTTGCCAGTTCCAGCCGTCGCCGAACTTACCCTTCAGACCGGCGGCGCCGCGGATGACTTCGTTGACGCGGTTGCTGCCGGCCGGGATGTCGCCGAACAGATAGTAGAGACGCGCGGCGCCGTTGGCCGGATCGTTGGCGTAGGCGGCGGCGTACGGGTTGTTCGGGTTCAGCGTGCGACCCGGAGCCCCGGCGGTGGCGCAGTTCACGCCCGTCGAGCAGATCCAGACCGGCAGAGTGATCTGCAGGGCCGACAGGGCCGGAGCGGCGCCGAATGGCTGGGTGTTCTGAACGCCGCGCGGCGCGTTCTTGATGTCGACTTCGTTGCTCGAATAGCTGCCGGTGACATAGGCCTCGACGCTGTCGCTGAGGCGCATGCTCAGGCGGCCGTTGAAGGCGTAGCGCTTTTGCAGCGGCGCGATCTGGTTGTAGGCGTCGACCAGGTTCCACTTACAGCCGGTGCCGTTCACGTTGGCGCTGGTCTGCGTGAACGTGCCGTTGGCGCAGTTCAGGTTCAGCGAGGTGTAGACCTTCGACGCGTCCAGAACGGTGCCGGAGCCCGTGCGCGGATCGTTCAGGTCGCGGACGCTGGTGCGATAGACGATCGCGTTCGGCGTCTGGACGGCCATGCTGTTGTCGGCCGAGTTGTTGTCCAGGCCGCCGATCGAGGTCAGGTCGCGGTTGTTGAACGGGAAACCACGGCTGTGCGTCGTGACGCGACCGTCCTTCTGGTATTCGCCGTTGATGTAGAAGTTCCAGCCGCTCTCCTGGTAGTCGCCGTAGCCCAGGGTCAGGTCCATGCGGCGGTGCTTGGCGTCGCTATGGCCGCTTTCGCCGACTTCGGCGCTGCCGGCCACGCCGACGAAGGACTTCTTGAGCTTCAGGTTGACGACGCCGCCGATGGCGTCAGCGCCGTACGACGACGAGGCGCCGTCCTTTAGCACTTCGATCCGGTCGATCAGGCTGAACGGGATGGTGTTGAGGTCGACATAGGCGTTGTGGCCGTCGTCGTTGATCGGGAAGTTGGTCGAACGCAGGCCGTCGACCAGCACGAGGGTCGACGAAACGCCCAGACCGCGCAGCGACACGGCCGAACCGCCGGCCGAGAAGCCGCTCTGGAAGCCGGTGCCGATCGAACCGGCGCCGTCGGCCGAGATCGAGCGGATGGCGTCGGAGGCGGTGACGATGCCGGCGCGTTGCAGGTTTTCCGAGGTCAGCACGGTGACCGGCGACGGGGTTTCGGTGTCGGTGCGGCGGAACAGCGAACCGGTGACGATAATTTCCTCAACTTGCGTCTGGTCGCTTTGGGCCGCGGGCGCGGTCTGCGCGGCGGCTTGGCTGGCGCCCAGCACGGCCACGGCGGCGCCGCAGATCATGGAGGAAGCGAGCAAGCGCTCCCGGATGGACTTCGTATTCAAGGTAGTACTCCCCAGCGTCTCACATCGCGCATGCGCACATGCGCGGCTCCGGATCACGGATTGGGATCCGACTGGCGGGGAGCTACGAACTTAATGGATCTCAGGTCAACGAACATCGCGAGCCTGAAATGCGTCGCCAAACGGCTGTCGCAATAAAGTCACAGCCTTACAAGTTTGTAATGATCGCACCTATTCTGAGACTGTGAAAGAGATTGAAGTTTAGTTCACTACTATCGATAATATTATTCCATAAAAAATTATGAAATTTGATGCGCTTATCTTCCTACCTTATACTTGTACACTAAATACTGTACATTTGAAACGCATCGAAAAGCACCTAGCTTTCCGCGTAGTCGCGCTGGTGACAGAATTTTTCTTCCACATTACGGATATGTAAGCCTGAAACCTGGCGATAACGCGGCAGGTCTTGGCAAGCGGCGACCGCTGCGGGCGCCTCGCCGTAGTTTAACGTGCTGCTTCCAAGGCGAAGCTGTCACCTCGGAAAATGGCGCCGCGCTTTTATGCCGGGTTTGCATTCTCGCTAGCAGGGGCTATATGTACGGATCAGTTATGCTCACTTTCAGCATAACCTTGGCGCCGGGTCGCCAGCGGAACATCCGCGGAAGCTCCGGCGTTTTTTGAGGCCCTGGAAATGCTCACTTTGAGCATAACGGAGTATCAGATGGCTGACGGGTTTGCCGCTCCGCTCGAGTTCACCGCCCAGGTCGAGGCGGAGACCGCCGGCGTCTGGGACAAGGTCAAGCACCACGTCACCCCGATGGAGTGGCGCGTCCAGGCCCCGCTGATCGCCGAGATCAACCGCCTCAAGCGCGAGAAGAACGCCGCCATCCTGGCCCACAACTACATGACGCCGGACATCTTCCACGGCGTCGGCGATTTCGTCGGCGACAGCCTGGCCCTGGCCAAGGAGGCCGCGAAGTCGGACGCCCAGATCATCGTCCAGGCTGGCGTCCACTTCATGGCCGAGACCAGCAAGGTCCTCAGCCCCGAAAAGAAGATCCTGATCCCGGATCTGAAGGCCGGCTGCAGCCTCGCCTCCTCGATCACCGGCGCCGACGTGCGGCTGATCAAGCAGCGCTATCCGGGGATCCCGGTCGTCACCTATGTCAACACCACCGCCGACGTGAAGGCCGAGACCGACATCTGCTGCACCAGCGCCAACGCCGTGCAGGTGGTCGAGTGGGCCGCCAGGGAATGGGGCGTCGACAAGGTCATCCTGATCCCTGACGAGTATCTGGCCCGCAACGTCGCGCGCCAGACCGACGTCAAGATCATCGCCTGGGCCGGCCACTGCGAGGTGCACAAGCGCTTCACCGCCAGCGACATCGCCGACATGCGCGCGGCCTGGCCCGGCGCGGAAGTCCTGGCCCACCCCGAGTGCCCGACCGAGATCCTGGAAGCCGCCGACTTCGCCGGCTCGACCGCGGCGATGAACGACTACGTGGCCCAGCGCAAGCCGGCCCAGGTGGTGCTGATCACCGAGTGCTCGATGGCCAGCAACGTCCAGGCCGAAAGCCCGCTGACCCAGTTCATCGGCCCCTGCAACATGTGCCCGCACATGAAGCGGATCACGCTCCAGAACATCCACGACGCCCTCGTTCACGAGCAGTTCGAGGTGACGGTCGACGCCGACATCCTCGACCGCGCCCGCCTGGCCGTGCAGCGGATGATCGACCTGCCGCCGCCGGCCGTCCCGGCCCGGTACGACCTGGTCAAGGCCCGGCATCACGTGAATGTCGAGCTGATTTAACGAACTGGCTCCCTTCCCCCTTGCGGGGAAGGTGGCCGCGAAGCGGTCGGATGGGGGTGTCGGCTCTGAGCCGAGCTTACACCCCCACCCCCAACCCCTCCCCGCAAGGGGGAGGGGAGTGGAGTGTGGAATGATCGAACGCGTAGACTTCGACGGCCCCGTCATCCTCGGCGCCGGCCTGGCCGGCCTCAGCGCCGCGCTGGCCGCGCACAAGGCGCTCGTCCTGTCGCCGACCCCGCTAGCGACCGGCTGCTCCAGCGCCTGGGCGCAGGGCGGCATGGCCGCGGCGTTGTCGAGCGAGGACAGCCCGGCGCTGCACGCCGCCGACACCATCGCCGCCGGCGCGGGCCTCTGCGATCCGAAGGCCGTCGACCTGCTGACCCGCGAAGGCCCGCAGGCCGTCCGCGACCTGGCCGCTCTGGGCGCGCCGTTCGACCGCAAGACAGGTGGAGACTTCGTGCTCAGCCTGGAAGCCGCCCACGCCAGGGCCCGGGTCGCCCGGGTCGGCGGCGACGGCGCGGGCGCGGCGATCATGGCCGCCGTCATCGCCGCCGTCCGCGCCGTCCCGACCATCGAGGTCCGCGAGACCGCCCGCGCCCGTCGTCTGCTTCAGGACGCGACCGGCCGCGTGGTCGGGGTCCTGGCCGAGATCGACGGCGAGCTCGTGGAGATCCGCGCCAAGGCGGTGATCCTGGCCACCGGCGGCATCGGCGGCCTCTACGCCGTCACCACCACGCCCAAGGAGGTGCGCGGCGAGGGCCTGGGCTTGGCCGCCCTGGCCGGCGCGACGATCGCCGATCCGGAGTTCGTGCAGTTCCACCCCACGGCCATCGACATCGGCCGCGATCCCGCCCCGCTGGCCACCGAGGCCCTGCGCGGCGAGGGCGCGATCCTGCGCAATGTCGACGGTCGCGCCTTCATGGCCGACTATCACCCGGCCCGCGAGCTGGCCCCGCGCGACGTGGTGGCCCGCGCCATCCACGCCGAGCGCGAATCCGGGCGCGGCGCGTTCCTCGACGCCGTCGCCGCCGTCGGCCCGCACTTCCCCAAGGAATTCCCGGCCGTGTTCGAGGCCTGCCGCGCGGGCGGCCTGGACCCGCGCCGCGAGATGATCCCGGTCGTCCCTGCGGTGCACTACCACATGGGCGGGGTCGCCACGGACCTGGACGGCCGCGCCAGCCTGCCGGGCCTCTACGCCGCCGGCGAGTGCGCCTCGACCGGCGTCCAGGGCGCCAACCGCCTGGCCTCCAACAGCCTGCTGGAAGCGGCCGTGTTCGGCGCCCGCGCCGGCCACGCGGCGGCGGCCGAGGGTCAAGCGGGCGGCGAACCGGTCAGCCTGGAGCCCTTGCCCGACCTGCCCGACGCCGCCTTCCAGGTGCTGCGCAAGGCCATGAGCCGCGACGCCGGGGTGATCCGCGACGAAGCGGGCCTGACCCGCCTGCTGGAACAGATCGACGCCCTGGAGCCCGCCTACGGCCCCTGCCCGCCCCTGGTCGCCGCCCGGCTGATCGTCGACACCGCCCTGGCCCGCCAGGAAAGCCGCGGCGGCCACTATCGCCGCGACTTCCCCGCGACCGCCGAGCCGGTCCGCACCTTCGTCACCCTCACGAGCGCGGACGCCGCCGTCCGCTACGCCGCCGAATGATTATCCAACCTCTGGACGACATCCTCGTCCGCCCGATCGTCGACCACGCCCTGGCCGAGGACCTGGGCCGGGCCGGCGACATCACCGGCCAGGCCTGCATCGACCCGGACGCCCGCCTGTCGGTGGTCTGGGCCAGCCGCCAGGACGGCCGGGTCTCGGGCCTGTCCTGCGCGCGCCTGGCGCTGGCGGCCCTCGACCCGACCGCGACCTTCGAGGTCGCGGCCCCGGACGGCTCGGATGTCATGCCGGGCGCGATCCTGGCCCGCGCCGAGGGTAACGCCCGCGCCGTGCTGGCCGCCGAACGCACGGGGCTGAACCTGCTGGGCCGGCTGTCGGGCGTCGCCACCCTGACGCGGGCCTATGTCCGCCTGGTCGAGGGCACGGGGGCGACCATCGTCGACACCCGCAAGACCACGCCGGGCCTGCGGGCCCTGGAGAAATACGCCGTCCGCTGCGGCGGCGGGGTCAATCACCGCTTCGGCCTGGATGACGCCATCCTGATCAAGGACAACCACGTCGCCGCCTGCGGCGGGGTCGGCGAAGCCGTGAGGCGCGCCCGCGCCCATGCCGGCCACCTGGTCAAGGTGGAGGTCGAGGTCGACAGCCTGGACCAGCTGGACGAGGCCCTCAAGCATCGGCCGGATGTGGTGATGCTGGACAATTTCAGCCTCGACGACCTGAAGACCGCCGTGCGCCTGGCCAAGGGCCGCGCGGTGCTGGAGGCCTCGGGCGGGGTGAACCTGACCACCGTCCGGGCCATCGCCGAGACCGGCGTCGACGTGATCAGCGTCGGGGCGCTGACCCACTCGGCGCCGGTGCTGGATATCGGGCTGGACGCGGTTTAGTCGAAGCCAGAAATAGCTTGTCATCCCGGCCGCGGCGAAGCGGACAGCCGGGACCCAGGGGCCAATGCAATGCGGCTGTCCCTGGGTCCCGGACAAGCCCTGCGGGCTTTCCGGGATGACAAGAATGGTTTGCGGTCAGAAGACCTTCATCAACTCCCGCGCCACCATCGCCGCCAGCACGCCCGTCGAAATCACGAACAGCAGGAACCGCACCGGCACCAGGTTGATGCTGATCTGCAGCAGGCTGTGCAGCACCCGCACGCCGACATAGACCCAGGCGAAATGCACCGCCATCGGGTCGGCGTGGCCCGCGACCTGGATGGCCAGCGCCGCCGCGTAGAAGATCGTCGGCTGCTCCATCAGGTGGTTGTAGTTGTCGGCCGCCTGCCGCGCGGAATCCGGCAGGATGTCCAGCGAGCCCGGAAAGCGGGCGTCCTGCGGCTTGACCCCGGCCTTCTGCATCGCCGGGATCCGCTGGACGTACATCCAGACCCAGATCACCAGCGACCAGGCCACCAGCGCCATCACCGGCGCGATCATCGAACTATTCACGTAAACCCTCCCCTTGTTTTGGGAAAGCCTAACGGGATAACGCCGATATCGGAAGGGTGACGTTGGGGGACGGCGCTAACCTTGGCCCCGATCCCGGAACGGATCGGCCGGATAGACCCCCAGGATCTCGAACTTCTCCGAGAAGAACTTCAGCTCGTCCAGCGCCAGGGCCAGCGAGCGATCCTCCGGCCGGCCGTCGACCTCGGCGTAGAAAAAGGTCGCCGTGAAGTTCCCGCCTTCCATGTAGCTTTCCAGCTTGGTCATGTTGACGCCGTTGGTCGCGAAGCCGCCAAGCGCCTTGTACAGCGCCGCCGGCAGGTTGCGGACGCGGAACACGAAACTGGTCACGCAACGGTGGGTGAAGTCCGGGGCCGGCGGGGTCTTGTCGGCCGTCATCACCAGGAAGCGGGTGGTGTTGTGGCGCTCGTCCTCGATGTCGCGGGCCAGAATGTCCAGGCCGTAGATCTCGGCCGCCAGGGCCGGGGCGACCGCGCCGTGGGTCGGGTTGGGCTTCAGGGCCAGGGCCTTGGCCGCCCCGGCCGTGTCGCCGGCGGCTTCGGTGTCCACGCCCAGGCGCTTGAGGCTGTTGCGGCATTGGGACAGCGCGATCGGCATCGAGCTGACCACCTTCACGTCCTCCAGCTTGACGCCCTTGTTGGCCATCAGTTGGAAGCGGATCGGCTTGAAGCGCTCGCCGATGATCTTCAGGCCCGAGGCCGGCAGCAGGTGGTGGACGTCGGCGACCCGGCCAGCGATCGAATTCTCGATCGGGATCATGCCCAGGGCGGCGATCCCGGTCTTGATGGCCTCGAACGCCTCCTCGAAGGTCTTGCAGGGATAGGCCTCGTAGTCCGGGAAGTAGGTCCGGCACGCCTCGTGGCTGTTGGCGCCGGGCTCGCCCTGGAAGGCGATCTTCTTGAGGATGCTCATGCGTTTTCCTCGGCCTGCTTACGGGCCGCTTCGAGGTCGGAAGGATTGTCGACGGAAATGGGCGCGCTCGTCGCCACGGCGGCGCGGATGGTCAGGCCCAGCTCGAGGGCGCGCAGTTGCTCCAGCTTCTCGCGCTTCTCGAGGGCGGACGGCGCGGCGTCGTTGAACACCACCAGCGCCTCGCGGCGATAGCCGTAGAGGCCGATGTGGCGCCATACCGGCCCGTCGCCATAGAGCGTCGAACGGGTGAAATAGAGCGCGCGGCCGCTTTGCCCGTCGTCCTCCATGGCCAGGACGGCCTTGACCACGTCCGGGTTCGAGCGGTCGGCGATTGATGCTTCCGGGGCGACGACGGTGGCGATATCGGCGTCGTCGAACTCCTTAAGTATCCGGGCGCAGTCGCTCAGCACGGCCGGATCGACGAACGGCATGTCGCCCTGCAGGTTGATCACGACGTCATGTTCGAACCCCGGATCGAGTTCGGCCAGCGCCGCCAGAATCCGGTCCGAACCCGATGGCAGATCAGGATCGGTCAGCACCGCCACGCCGCCAGCGGCTTGAACGGCCTCAACGATTTCGCGATCGCCGGCCGCCACGGCGACAGGGCCAATGCCGGCCGCCAGGGCCTGGTCCAGAACCCGGACGATCATCGGCGTCCCGCCGATGTCGGCCAGCGGTTTGTTGGGCAGACGCGTCGCGGCCATCCGCGCGGGGATCAGGACGATCGGGTTCATGGCGGTTCTGGGTCTCAAATCTTTGCGGACCGGTTGCGCGAGGGGCGGTAGCGTGTAAGAGACGCGAGCGCAACATGACGTGCGCTGGAGACTCGTATCGCGAGTCCGAGGCGCTGGTTCAAAGCCCGCCCTGGGGTGGGCCGACAAGAGGCTGACTAGGCTGAAATGAGCGACCTGACGTTCAACAAGATCGCTGGCGGCGTGCTGCTGACCGGCCTCATCATCTTTGGTCTGCGAGAAGCGTCGGACATCGTCTTCAAGAAGCATGAAGTCGAGAAGGCCGGCTACGAGATCGCGGTCCAGGAAGACTCCGCCGGCGGCGCCGCCGCGGCGGTCGACACCCCGCCCGACTGGAACGCGGTCCTGACCCCGGCCAACGCGGCCGCCGGCGCCGCCGTCTCGGCCAAGTGCGCGGCCTGCCACAAGCTGGACGCCTCGAACGCCAACGCCACCGGCCCGGGCCTCTGGGACGTCGTCGGCCGCAAGCCGGCCGGCCACCCGGGCTTCAACTATTCGGGCGCGATGAAGGACTTCTCGGGCAAGACCCCGGTGTGGGACTACGACGCCCTGTACACCTTCCTGAAGGCCCCGGGTAAGGACGTCCCCGGCACCAACATGACCTTCGTGGGTCTGAAGAAGCCGGAAGATCGCATCGCGGTCATCGCCTACCTGCACAGCCTCGGCTCGAAGCTGCCGATCCCGCCGCCGCGTCCGGCCGCCGCCGCCGCTCCGGCCGAAGGCGCGCCCGCCGCCGACGCCGCGGCCCCGGCCGCTCCGGGCGGCACGACGGCTCCGGCCGCTGGCGCCGCCGCTGCTCCGGCCGCTCCGGCCGCCGGTGGCGCGACGGCCCCGCCGAAGGCCTAAGCCTTCCAAGGCTGACAAGATCGAAGAGGCCGCGCAGCGAAAGCTGCGCGGCCTTTTTGTTTGGCTGTGACCTTGCCTTAAATACACACGGTCCCCCTCCCTGAAGGAGAGGGAGTTGGGTGTTAAACCCGCCGATATCCCAGCACCGCGCCCGTCGGCGTCGCTTCGATCCGGGCGATCGCCTCGGCCAGGGGCTCGATCGCCGTGGCCATGTGGTGGGCGTTGGCGTGGAGGATGGTGTCGGGGTCCAGCAGGATGGCCACGTGGCCCTTCCAGAACACCAGGTCGCCGCGCCGGCGGTCGGCCTCGGCGATCTCCGGGAAGAAGCCGCGCTGCATGTCGGTGTCCCTCGGGCAGGCCCGCGCGCAGGCGTAGAGCGCCTGCTGCACCAGGCCCGAGCAGTCCAGGCCCAGGCTCTCGCGGCCGCCCCACTGGTAGGGCGCGCCCAGGAAGCGCATCGCCACGGCGACATAGTCCTTCTCGCCCCGGCCGATCGGGGTCAGGTGCGCGTCGACGAACCAGCCCGTGCCGGCGGCCTTGGCGAAGCGGCCCTCGCGGGCCTCGATCGTCACAAGGCTGTTGAGGCTGTAGAGCCCCTCCGGCCGCGACTTGATGTCGGGCTTGCTGAAGGCGTAGGTGCGGATCGCCGACACCGCGTGGGTCGGCGGGTGGCCCTGCTCGATCAGGTCGCCGGTCGCGACATAGCCGACATAGCCGTCGCGCGGGGCCTGGCCCCAGGCGAAGCCGTCCTTTTCCTCCAGCACCCGGAAGACCTCGCCGAACAACAGCTGGTCCCACTGCTCGGCGTCGGGCGCGGCGGCGGCGCGGATGGCGGCCGCGGGCGCGGCGCAGACCATCAATCGGCTGGCCGCGTAGCGCTCGGCCGGGACCAGGCCCTCCAGGCGCTGGTCGGCCAGGTCGGGCCGGGCCAGGGTGATCCGAGTGTCCAAAGTCATGCGAAACGGCCCTTGAGCATGGCGAAGGCGGCGCGGATGGCCTGGACTTCCCCGCCGACCGGGAATCCGGGGCGCGCCTTGGGGTTCCAGGCGAAGACGTCGAAGTGGGCCCAGGGTCCCACACCTTCAGCATTTGGGGCGAAGCGCTGCAGGAACAAGGCCGCCGTGGTCGCCCCGGCCTGGGCCCAGCCGTCGGGATCGTTCTTGAGGTCGGCGATGTCGCTGTCCAGGGCCTCGCGATAGGCCTCGGTCAAGGGCATCCGCCACAGCGCGTCGGCGACGGTTTTCGACGCCGTCTCCAGCTGGCCGGCCAGCTTGTCGTCGGGCGTCCAGAACGGGATCACGAACGGCCCCATGGCCATGCGCGCCGCGCCGGTCAGGGTGGCGAAGTCCAGGGTCAGGGCGGGCTTCAGCTCGGCGGCGCGGGTCAGGGCGTCGGCCAGGATCAGCCGGCCCTCGGCGTCGGTGTTACCCACTTCGACGGTCAGGCCGGCGCGGGTCCGCAGCACGTCGCCCGGGCGCATGGCGTCGCCGGCGATGGCGTTCTCGACCACCGGGGTCAGGATGACCAGCCGCACCGGCAGCCCGGCCTCCATGACCATCCGGCCCAGGGCCAGGGCGTGGGCGGCGCCGCCCATGTCCTTCTTCATCAGCCGCATCCCGGCCGAGGGCTTGATGTCCAGGCCGCCGGTGTCGAACACCACGCCTTTCCCCACGAGGGCCACGACCGGGTGGGCTACATCGCCCCAGGTGATCTCGATCATGCGGGGGCTGCGCGCCTCGACTGCGGCGCGGCCCACGGCGTGGACGGCGGGATAGCCCTGGGTCAGCAGGTCGTCGCCGGTGATGACGGAGAACCCCGCGCCGTACTTCTCGGCGATCTCGCGGGCGATGGTCTCGATCTGCAGCGGCCCCATGTCGTTGGCCGGGGTGTTGACCATGTCGCGGGCCAGGGCGCAGGCGTGGGCCGTGGCGGTCACGGTGGCGGCGTCGACGCCCTTGGGCGCCACCAGCCGGGCGATCGGCTCGCCGCGCTTCTTGTAGCGGTCGAAGCGATAGGTCCCCAGGGCGAAGGCCAGGGCC
Source organism: Caulobacter sp. GW821-FHT05F04 (assembly GCF_059419665.1). Lineage (NCBI taxonomy): Bacteria > Pseudomonadati > Pseudomonadota > Alphaproteobacteria > Caulobacterales > Caulobacteraceae > Caulobacter > Caulobacter sp. GW821-FHT05F04. The sequence continues at coordinate 764,800 of NZ_JBWKSF010000002.1, read as the reverse complement.
GCCTGCTCCGGATCGACACCGCGCGGCAGCTTCGAGAGGGCGTACTCTCCGGCTGGCAGCTTGCCCGCCAGGGTGCGGAACAGCGACAGATCAACGCGGCCGGCGCCGGCGCCCAGCAGCACCTGCTCGACGGCGCCGCTGGATCCGGGCACAGCCAGCACCTGGCCGGCCTTGGCCGTGAACGCGTTGGCGGCGGCGTAAGTCCTTACGGGCGCGCGCTTTCTGGCCAGGAAGCCCTCGAGTTCGGCCTCGCTCACCGGATGGACCGGGATCGCCTGCCCCTGCGCCGAGGCCAGGATCGGATGCGTCGCGTCGGACATCGACGAAGTCCTTTAAAATTATGCTTAACGATTCCTTGAGGGCCGCGCCCGGACAATGGGCGAACCTTCTGGAGACATGTCTTTCATGTGTCGCAAGCGCGCGCTCGTCGCAACCCTGCTCGCCCCGGCCGTCCTGCTGATCGCGCCGGCCGCCTTCGCCGCCGACTCCGCCAAGCCCGCCCAGGTCGAGGCCGCCAAGGCCGCGCCGGTCAAGGCCTCGCCGCAGCAGCGCGCCGAGGCCCGCCGCCTCGACCCGCTGGCCCGCGCCGCCTTCTGGGGCGCGGAGTTCGAGACCGACCCGGCCGACGCCGAGGCCGGCGCCGCCCTGGCCCAGTCCCTGCGCGCCCTGGGCCGCAATGACGACGCCGCCGGGGCCGCGACCAAGGGCCTGGTCTCCCGTCCCGACGACGCCCCGCTGCTGCTGGAGCTGGCCCGCGCCCACATCGCCCGGGGCCAGGGCTTCTACGCCATCGAGCCGGCCCGCAAGGCCGCCGCCCTTAATCCCCGCGACTGGCGTCCGCTGACCCTGCTGGGCGTGGCCTACGAGCAGGCCGAGCGCGACGACGAGGCCGAGGCCGCGCACCGCCAGGCTCTGGCGCTGGCGCCGACCGAGGCCACGCCGCTGGCCAACTACGCCATGCACCTGGCCGCCAAGGGCGACCTGGTCGGCGCCGAGGTCCAGCTGCGCCGCGCCGCCGCCCTGCCCTCGGCCGGCATCCAGGTGCGCCAGAACCTAGCTCTGGTGGTCGGTCTGCAAGGCCGCCTGCCGGAAGCCGAGAAACTGGCCCGCGCCGATCTGCCGCCCGAGCAGGTCAGCAACAACCTGGCCTATCTGCGCGCCGCCCTCGGCCAGGCCGGCTCCGGCCGCAGCTGGGACGCGATGAAGGCCGGCGGCGGGCAGTAGGCCCTCAGGCCTTGCCGGCCTTGAGGTAGGCCGTCAGCAGCAGCACCAGTTGGCCTTGCAGCCGCGCCTCGAAGGCGGGCGTGGCCTGGCCGTCCAAGATCGAGCGCACCGGCCCGACCAGGGCGTTCAGCGCGATCGACGCCGTCATGGCGGGGTCCTCGAACCGCGCGTCAGGCGCGGTGGCCAGCAGGACCGTGACCGCCGCTTCGATGCGCTTGTAGACGCGGGCCGCCAGCTCGAATCCGCCCCGCTCGCCCGCCACGGCGTAGAGCGCCCGGGACTCGCCGGCGTCGCGCAGCTTGGCCGCCATGTAGCCCTCGACCAGAGCCTCGGCCATCCGGGCGACCGGAAGGCCCCGGCTGTCGAGACACACCCGCTCCATCGCGTCGGCGATGCCGCTCAGGTGCCGCTCCAGCACCGCCGCCAGCAGGGCGTCGCGGTTGGGGTAGTACTGATAGACGCTGCCGACCGACATGCCGGCCCGCTCAGCGATCCGCGTGGTGGTGCAGCGGCTGAGACCCTCGCGGGTCAGAACCTGAATCACGGCGGTGTGCAGCGCCTCGATCGTGGCCGCCGACCGGGCCTGGACCGGCTGTTTCCTTGGCTTCAGGGGCGCTGCGAGGGCGGTCATCGAAAGCGAATTCCAAACCTGAAGGATTCTTCAGATGCTCCAGCTCGCGTTGAGACGCAAGCAAGGGAAGTCAGCATGACCAGCATCGACACCTCCAGCCTGGATCGGGCCGGGACCTTCAAGCTCGGCGACCGCGCCGTCCGGCGGCTGGGCTATGGGGCGATGCAGCTGGCCGGCCCGCATGTGTTCGGCCCACCCAAGGATCGCGCGGCGGCTCTGGCCGTGCTGCGCGAGGCCGTGGCTCTGGGGGTCAACCACATCGACACCAGCGACTATTACGGCCCCCATGTCACCAACGAGATCATCCGCGAGGCGCTGCACCCCTATGCCGACGACCTGGTGATCGTCACCAAGATCGGCGCGCGGCGGGGCGACGACGGCGCGTGGCTGACGGCGACCTCGCCCGCCGAGCTGAGGTCGGCGGTGCATGACAACCTGCGCCGCCTGGGGCTGGAGGCGCTGGACGTGGTCAACTACCGCGCCATGTTCGACATGATGGGTCCGGCCGAGGGCTCGATCGCCGAGCCGTTGGGCGTCCTGGCCGACCTGAAGCGCGAGGGGCTGGTGCGCCAGATCGGGATCAGCAACGTCACGCGGGCCCAGGTCGCCGAGGCGCGAAGCCTCACCGACATCGCCTGCGTGCAGAACATGTACAATCTGGTCCACCGCCACGACGACGCGATGGTCGACGACCTGGCCAAGGCCGGGATCGCCTATACGCCGTTCTTCCCGCTGGGCGGCTTCTCGCCGCTGCAGTCGTCGGCCCTGTCGGCCGTGGCCGAGCGTCTCGGCGCCACGCCGATGCAGACAGCCCTGGCCTGGCTGCTGCGCCGGTCGCCCAACATCCTGCTGATCCCCGGCACCTCGTCGGTCGCCCACCTGCGCGAGAACCTGGCGGCGGCGGACCTGGAATTGTCGGACGCGGTGATGGCGGAGCTGGAAGCCGTGGCGACCTGAACGCCTAGGCGCCGCCGCGAACCTCCGCCGGGACCGCCGTCCGGTCTCCGGTCGCCCGCGGCGTGATCAGGCCCCCAGCGCCTGGGTGAGCACCCGGCTGGCCTTGGTGAGAAAGCCCAGCAGCGGCATCGCCACCATGTTCTTCATGGTGAACGCCAGAAACGCCGCCAGGCCCGCCACCAGCGCCGTCTCGATGGCCGCGCCTCCCTCTTCCGCGGCCGCGAACGCGCGGACCGGAGGGCCCTTCCCCATGTGTTTCATCCCACTGTCCCAAATCGAAACCGAGGGGTCGGGTCAGCGCAAGCCGCGCGCCACGCCTTGGACGGGTCTTTTAGGGGTGGGAAGCCTCAGTGCTTCCCGAAGATGTCCTGCACCTTCAGGATCGCCGGGCCCAGGATCATGACGAACAGCACCGGCAGGAAGAACACGATCATCGGCACGGTCAGCTGGGCCGGCAGGGCCGCGGCCTTCTTCTCGGCGGCCGAGAGGCGCAGCTCGCGGTTTTCCTTGGCCATGACCCGCAGGGCCGTGCCCAGCGGCGTGCCGTAGCGCTCGGCCTGGATCATGGCGGTGGCCACGGACTTGATGCCCGGATGGTTGGTCCGGCGCGCCAGGTTCTCATAGGCCAGGCGGCGGTCGGGCAGGTACGACAGTTCGGCGGTGAGCAGGGACAGCTCCTCGGCCAGCTCCATCGACGAGGCGCCGACTTCCGAGCCGACCTTCTGGATGGCCGCCTCGATCGACATCCCGCTTTCCACGCAGATCAGCAGCAGGTCCAGCGAATCCGGGAAGGCCGCCACGATCGACTCGCGGCGCTTCTGGGCGATGTTGCTGATGTAGACGTTGGGTGCGTAGTAGCCGAGGGCCAGGGCCGCGACGCAGGCGCACAGCTTCTGCATCGGCAACAGGCCGAAGCCGTTGACGACATTGAGATAGAACCCGACCACCCCGGCGAACACGAACGGCGCCACGAAGCGGAAGAAATAGAAGGTGGTCACCGGGCGCGGGCCGCGGAAGCCGGCCTGGGCCAGGTTGTCGACGACCTTGGGATCCTCGAGCAGCCGCGACAGCTGCAGCCGCTCGACGACGTTCTTGTAGAGGCCCTCGTCCTGGTGGCGCAGGGTGCCGCCCGTCGCGCCGCGCGAGGCGATGTTCTGGCGCGATCTTCGACGCAGCTCCTCGCGGCGGTTGGCCACCGACTTCAGGCGGCCCTCGAGGTTGTTGTCGCGCAGCGCCGGCGAGGCCAGGGTGATGATCGTGGCGAACGTCACCAGGGCGATGAACGCCGTCAGCAGGTTCGAGGGATCGGTCAGGGCGGTGGCGAGACTCACGGCGACCCTCCTCTCAGAACTTGAAGTTGATCATCTTGCGCATCACCAGGATGCCCATGGTCATCCACAGCAGGCCGCCCAGGATCATCAGGTGGCCGCGCGGGTCGGTGAACATCGGCTTCATGTAGGCTGGCGAGGTGACGCTGATCAGGATGACGACGCCGGGCGGCAGGCAGCCGATGATCGAGGCCGAGGCGATCGCCTCGGCGGAGAGCGCCTTGATCTTCTCCTTCATCAGCTTGCGCGCGCGCAGCACGGTGGAGAGGTTGCCCAACGCCTCGGCCAGGTTGCCGCCGGTCTTGGCCTGGATGCCCAGCACGATCGAGAAGAAGCGCAGCTCGTTGGTCGGCATGCGCTCGTACATCTTCTCCAGGGCCGCATCTATCGGCACGCCCATGGCGATGTTCTCGGTCAGGGTGCGGAATTCGCCGCCCAGGGGCTCGGGGCTCTCCTTGCCGATGATCTTCAGGCAGTCGTGGACCGGCAGGCCCGACTTGATGCCGCGCACGATGATGTCGATGGCGTCCGAAAAGGCCTCGGTGAACTTCTTGGTCCGCCCCTTGGCCAGGAAGCCCAGGACCCAGCGCGGCAGGCCCATACCCGCGGCGAAGCCGCCCGCCAGGGCGATCAGCGGGTTCTGGCTCAGCACGAGGACGATCAGGGCGACGACCACCGCCAGCGCGCCGCTGATGATCCAGAACATCCTGACGTTCTGGCCCAGGCCCGCGGCCAGCATGCGCGCGCTGATGCTCAGCGTGGCCTTCTTCTGCTTGCGCTCCTGCTCCTTGAGCGCCTTGAGGATGTTCTGGCGGCGGGCGTCGGGCGTGTTGGCGGCGGCTTTGGCGCGCACGGCGACCTGGCGCTCGCCGCCTCCGGCGATCATCTGGGCCCGCTTGGCGGCCTTGGCCTGGCCGCTGTCCCCGCCCGCGAAGGCGAAGCCCAGGCCCGCGATGGTGATGAACCCCAGGATGCCGGCGATCACGAACAGCATGGCCTACTCCGCCGCGTCGAGGGCTTCGGCCAGCTCGCGCTCCAGGCCGTAGTAGCGGGCGCGATCCCAGAAGCGCGGCCGGGCGATGCCGGTCGAGCGGTGCTTGCCGATCACCTTGCCGTCGGCGTCCTCGCCGGTGATCTCGTAGACGAACAGGTCCTGGGTGACGATCACGTCGCCTTCCAGGCCGACCACCTCGGTGATGTGGGTGATGCGGCGACTACCATCGCGCAAGCGCGCCGCCTGGACGATGACGTCGACCGAGCCGACGATCATCTCCTTGATGGTCTTCGAGGGCAGGCCGTAGCCGCCCATGGTGATCATGCTCTCGATACGGCTGATGGCCTCGCGCGGGCTGTTGGCGTGCAGCGTGCCCATCGAGCCGTCGTGGCCGGTGTTCATGGCCTGGAGAAGGTCGAACGCCTCCGGGCCGCGGACTTCGCCGACGATGATGCGTTCGGGACGCATCCGCAGACAGTTCTTGACCAGATCGCGCATGGTCACCGAGCCGGAGCCTTCCAGGTTCGGCGGACGGGTTTCCAGGCGCACCACGTGCGGCTGCTGCAGCTGCAGTTCGGCGGCGTCCTCGCAGGTCACGACCCGTTCCGTGGGGTCGATGAAGGCGGTCATGGTGTTGAGCAGGGTGGTCTTGCCCGAGCCGGTGCCGCCCGAGATGACGATGTTGCAGCGGCAGGCGCCGATGACGCCGAGAACCCGCGCCCCTTCCGGGCTGATGGAGGCGTACTCCACCAGGTTCTTCATCGTCAGCTTGTCCTTCTTGAACTTCCGGATGGTCAGGGTCGGACCATCCAGAGCCAAGGGCGGAGCGATGACGTTGACGCGCGAGCCGTCGGGCAGGCGGGCGTCGCAGATCGGCGAGCTTTCGTCGACGCGGCGGCCGACCTGGCTGACGATCCGCTGGCAGATGTTCATCAGCTGCATGTTGTCGCGGAAGCGGACATTGGTCAGCTGGACCTTGCCGCCCACTTCGATGAACACCCGGTGGGCGCCGTTGACCATGATGTCGGCGATGTCGTCGCGGGCCAGCAGGGGCTCCAGCGGACCATAGCCGAGGACGTCGTTGATGATGTCCTGGACCAGCGTCTCCTGTTCCGCCACGGACATCGAGACGTTCTTGATCGCCACCAGCTCGGCGACGATGTCGCGGATCTCCTCGGCGGCCTGCTTCTGATCGAGCTGGGCCAGCTGGCTCAGGTCGATGGTGTTCAGCAGGGCGTTGAAGATGACGGTCTTGGTGGCGTGGTAGTAGTCGCTCTGCTCACGGACGATGTTGGTCGTCTGGGCGGCGGCGATCCCCTGCGCGGCGCGCAGCTGGTCCAGGCCCGCCGTCGCCTTCGGGGCGGGACCGTTGACCTTTGGCGCCGGCGCGGTCGGCGCGGCGGCCGGCTCGATCCGCTGGGGACGCGTGGCGATGGCCGCGCCGCCCGCCGGGGCGGGGGGCGGCGCCTTCTGTTCGGCGGGGGCTGACGGGTCGCGCTTGCCGAACATCTACTTCTTCTTGAACAGGCCGGAGAGCACGGAGGACTTCTGCGAGGGCGGCGGCTCGCGGCGGCTGATCAGGCGCGCCAGGTGCTCCAGGCCCTCGGCGGCCTTCGACTTGGGCGCCACCTCGGCCAGCATCTGGCCGTTGTTGGCCGCCTGGCCGTAGGGCTTGGGATCGAACGGCAGCACCAGCGAGGGCTGGATGCCCAGGGCCTCGCCGAAATCCTTCACCGGGATCTCGGGACGGCCGGGCACGCCGACCTGATTCAGAACCAGGCGCGGCGGCACGTCGTTGGGCCGCGAGGCCTTGACCAGGTCTATGATGTTCTTGGCGTTGCGCAGGGACGCCAGGTCCGGCATGGCCACCACCACCAGGTCGTCGGACCCGACCAGCACCCGGCGGGTCGCGGCGTTCCAGACGTGCGGGATGTCCAGCACCACGAACGGCGCGGCGCCGCGGATCTTCTGGGTCGCTTCCTCGTAGGCGTCGGCGCCGATGTCGTAGTCGTCGTCCAGCGTCGCCGGGGCGGCGAACAGCGACAGGCGGTCGCCGCAGCGGACCATCATGCGGTCCATCAGCACCGGGTCCAGGCGGTCGGGCTGGGTCAGGGCGTCCAGGACGCCTTGCAGCGGATCCTGGTTGAAGTCGAGGCCGGCGGTGCCGAAGGCCAGGTCGAGATCGACCAGCACCGTGGCGGTCTGCATCTTCTCGGCCATCGCCCAGGCGAAGTTGTGCGCCAGCGTCGAGGCCCCCACCCCGCCCTTGGCGCCGACGAAGGCGATCTGGCGGCCGACGAACGGCGCGGACGGATCGGCGTAGAGGCCGCCGACGGCGCGGATCACCTGCAGGGGCGAGAGCGGCTGGGTCAGGTACTCGCTGACCCCGCGGCGCATCAGCTCGCGATAGAGGGCGATGTCGTTGGTCTGGCCCAGCACGACCACCTTGGTGCCCGGGTCGCAGACCTGGGCCAGGCTGTCCAGCAGATGCAGCAGGCGCTGGGCGCCGTCGGTCGTCTCGACCATGACCAGCGAGGGCGTCGGCTGGTTCTGGTAGTAGTCGACGGCCGCCTCCAGCCCGCCGTCGCGAACGATGGTCGAGGCCCGGGCCATGCGGCGGTCCGCGGCGGCGTGCTCGACCAGGGCCGCCGTTTCCGGACGGGCGCAGAAGGCGTGGATGGTGATGCGCGGGATCGCCGCGTCGCCCAGGCCGCCGTCCGAGATCGGCTCATGATAGACCGGCGCGGCCGGGGCGGCGGCCTCGGCGATGTCGAGGTCGTCGTCATGGACGGCCGCCGGCCGCGACGCGCGCGGTTCCGGCGGCGGCTGAGGCGGCGGGGCGGCGCGCTGCGCCTGAGGCTGGGACTGGGGCTGGGGCGCGGGACGCGGCGCCTGGGGTCCTTCGGGACGGGCGGGCGGGAAGTCGGCGAACGGGTCGTCGAAGCCGCCCACGGTCGGGTTCAGCGACGGCGGCGCGGACGCGCGCCAGGGATCGTTCGCGCCGGTCGTGAATTCGTCGGCGGCGTCAAAGCCCAGGTCGAAGGGATCGCTATCGGACGGCCGCATTACTGGATCGCCTTCGAGATCGAGCCGCTGGCCTGGTCGTCCTTCTTGGAGCTGGTCGTCTCACCCTTGCGGTAGAGGCCCAGCACCGTGTCGCGACGGCCGGTGTCGGCCGGCGTCATGTCGCGCGGGCGGACCAGATCCTCGGGATTGGCGACCTGGGCGGCCAGATTGGCGGCCATGGCGCAGCCGAAGTTGTCATAGGCTTCGTTGTTGCGGGTGGCGGCCAGGTTTTCCCAGCGCTGCCCGCATTTCAGCTTCTCGGCCTCGTAGCGCAGGAAGCCGACGCGGATGGTCTCGTCATCGGGACCGGTCGGGTTGAAGCCGACGACCCGCACGCGCGAGCCCGGCGCGCCCAGGCTGACCAGACGGTCGCGGATCTGGGTGGCCATGGCGCCGGCGCTGTTGGGCGAGGTGACGACCAGTTCGCGCCCCTCGGCCTGCAGCCAGCGGTCCATCAGGGCCTCCAGCGCGGCCGACTGGTTGGCCGACAGGCCCTTGGCGTGCGGCGCCAGCACGATCTCGTCCGGCGCGGAGGTGACCTTGATGCGGTCCGTCCACTGCTGGGTGTCGGTGGCGGCGGTCTTCGACGGCCCCTCGCCGGGCGGCGTCGAGGCGCAGGCGACCAGGCCGGACAAGGCCAGGGCCGTCAGGACGGTCTTGACGAAAGGCTTGTGCGTCATGGGTGCGTCCTACTCGATCACATAGCCGACGGGGCCCTGGTACGCGCGCCCCTCGTTGGCGCCGGCCGGGGCCTTAACCACCTTGTTCAGACGGCCCAGCAGGACCGTGCTCATGTCGTTGGCGAAGACCAGACCGTCGGCCGGCGTCTGCAGGTTCTGCGGACGGGTCGGGTCGACGATGTACGGGGTGACGATGATCACCAGCTCGGTCTGGCCGTTCAGGAAGTCTCGCGACCGGAACAGCGTGCCCAGGATCGGCATCGAGGTCATGCCGGGGATGGAGTCGATCGTCTGCTTGGTCGTCTGCTGCAGCAGGCCGGCGATCATCAGCGAGCCGCCCGACGGGATCTCGACGGTCGTCTCGGCGCGGCGCACCGACAGGCCCGGCACCGTCAGGGCCGTCGAGGCCGAGCCTGAGGACACCGTGAAGGCGCCCAGGCTGGAGAGTTCCGAGACCTCGGTCGAGATCTTCAGCGAGATGCGGCCGCCCGACAGCACCACGGGCGTATAGCCCAGGCCCACGCCGTAGGGCTTGAACTCGATCGAGATCTTGCCGGTCTGGTCGCTGCCGGTCGGAACCGGGAACTCGCCGCCGACCAGGAAATGGCCGGCCTCGCCGGACACCGCGGTCAGGTTCGGCTCGGCCAGGGTGCGAACCAGGCCCACGCGCTCGAACGCCTGGACCATGCTCTTGGCCTGGTTGAGGCCCGTGCTGCCGGCCACGGTCCGGATCGTCGACAGCGGATCCTTGGGATCCACGAAGTCGTAGGCCTTCAGTGTCTCGGACGTCGTGCAGACCCCGTTCGCACAGCTCGTCAGCGGCACCTTCACGTCGCGCGAGATCACCGGCGCCTTGGTGGTGTCGCGGCTGTAGCCGCCGGTCACGCCGCCCAGCAGGGCGCCGTTGACGCCGTAGGTCGGCGACAGGCCGAACGAGAATTGGTCCTGGCCCAGCTGGCCCATGATGGCGTTGAGGTCGAAGCCCAGCTGCTTGATGACGTTGCGCTGCACCTCGATGATGCGAACCTGCAGCATCACCTGGTCCTTGCCAGCGATGGTCAGCATGTTCAGCACGTTCTCCGGCTTGCCGGCGAACTGGGCGGCGATGCGCGACACCGCTTCGGATTCCGAGGCGTTGCGCACCATGCCGGTCAGGATGACGCTGTCGCGCATCGCCTGCACCTGGATCTTGGCGTCGGGCAGCACCCGCGCCAGGGTCGCCGCCAGAAGGTCGACGGGTTGGGTCACGCGGATGTTCAGCGACACGATCCGGCGGCCGTAGGCGTCGTAGAACGCGGCGTCGGTCGAACCCTCCGCCAGGCCCACCACGTGGATGTGGCGCTTGTCGCGCAGCACCGCGTCGGCGACGAGCGGGTTGGTGACCAGCAGGTCGCGGACGTCCGCGGGCAGCTCGATGATCGCCGACTTGCCCTTGACCAGCTCGACCGTGGCGGCGCTCTGGTCGGCCGTCAGGGTGATGCGGGTCGCCTGGTCGCCGAGCGGCGGCGGGGCCAGCGGCATGGCCGGCGGCGGCAGGGGCGCCGGGCGCGAGACGCGGGCGGCGGGACGATAGACGTGCGAGCCGCCAATCGGGCCGTCGGCGAAGACCGGCGTGGTCGAGGACAGGCCCAGCAGGACGGCCAGATGGGCCGTCAGGATACGGCGCTTCAGGGACATTTGAGCTTTCGCGAAGGCGTCCAGGGGGCGGCTCACGGGCGCACCGAGACGTTGGAGGTCTGGCCGCCCCGATTGATGCGGATGGTGGAGTCCGAAGCGGCCGTTTTCCCGACGATGCCCGAGGGGCCGCCGAGATCAGTATAGGCGCGCAGGGCCAGGGTCACCGGACCGCCGGCCTTGGCGCGGGTCAGGGCCTCGGCCTCGGCCGGGCCAACTTCGAGGGTGGCGGTGGCCGCGACGATCGACTTGGCGTCCTTGTCGGCGGACGTGGACTGGTCCAGGGCCAGGACGCGGATGTTCTGCAGGACGGTCTCGGCCTGGACGACCCGGCCGTTGGCCGAGCCGCTGTCGCCGGTGGCGTTGACCTGGGCCTCGTGCGTCACCAGCACGTCGACGCGGTCGCCGGGCAGCACGAAGCCGCCGGCCGCGGTCTCGGACGTCACGGGCACGGCCATGGCGCGCTTGCCGGGGGTCAGGACGACGGACAGGTAGCCGCCCTCGCCGCCGCGCACGATCTTGCGGTTGGTGACCGGTTCGCCGGTCAGGATCGGGTCGCGGACGATCGCGCCCTCGACGATCTTGGCCGGATCGCCGCCAATCATCTGGTCGGCGGCGCCGCTGACGGCGGCCTTGGCGGCCTCGACCTTGCCGTCGGGCGCGGCCGGGGTCGCGCCATTGGTGATGAAGGCGCCGCTGATGGCGTCGGACGGCCAGGCCTGCCAGGCGACGTCGGCGGCCACCAGGCGCGTGCCGATCGGCAGGTCGCGCTTGGCCACCAGGACCTGGGTCATCGGCTTGCCCGGCGCGGCGGGCGCGGCCACGACGGCGGGAGCGACCGGCTTGCCGCCCAGCGCGCGCTGCAGGACCACGGCCAGGCCGATGGCCGAGACGGCGGCGATCAGGACGATCAGGAGGCGAACGGGACTCATGGCGCGGGCTGTAACTCAAGGGGGAACCGAACGGCCGCCGTCCGGCGGGCGCGCGCGATTCGTCAGTCAGCCTTTCTGGCCACGCTCCATGCTCGCCCGCGCATGGTTAACGGCTGCTAAAAGTTTTCATCGTTCAGGCGGCGGGGCGCGCGGCAGGGTGTCGCGGGATGAGTCAGCGCGCGGCCGGGCTCAACTCAGGAGAGTCTCAGCCCAGGGCCGCGACGGCCAGGGCGCCGTGCGGGAAGGCCCACAGGGCGCCGGCGGCGATGGCGACGCCGTACGGCAGATCGCCGTCCTTGGCCGCCAGCTTGCGCAGCCAGGCCGGCCCGCCGGCCACGGCCGGAACCAGATAACCCGAGCGCAGGGTCAGGATAGCGAAGGTCAGGACGCCGCCCGCCAGGCCAGTATAGACCAGGAACAGGAAGGCGCCGGGCCAGCCCATCCACAGGGCGCAGACGGCGAACAGCTTGCCGTCGCCGCCGCCGATCCAGCCGGCGGCGAACATACCCATTCCGAGGACGAGGCCGCCGAGGCCCACGGCCAGGCACAGACCGATCTGGGCCAGGGGCGCGCCGCTGACCAGGGCGGCCGGAACGAAGGCGGCGATCAGGGCCAGCGAAATCCAGTTGGGGATCGTGTAGCTGATCAGGTCCTTCAGGCCGCCAACGATGGCCAGGACCGGAAAGATCAGCAGCAGCGGGATCTGGATAGCTTGCATGCTCTCGCGCCTTGTAAAATCCCCGTCGGGGACCCCTTCCGTACCGGGCCATTCTGGGACGGACGGATGAAGCAATCGTTTCCCGCGCCTCGGCGGGAGCCTGGAACATCTGTCATCCAGGCAAAGAAAAAGGGCCGAGACTTAAGCCTCGGCCCTTTTCTTTTCGAGCGTTAGCTGGACTTAGGTGCCAGCGTTCGCGACCTTCGTCTTGATGTCGTTGAACTTCGTGTTCAGCGTGGTGCCCAGAGCGCCAACGCCCGTGATGATGACGACGGCGATGAGGGCAGCGATCAGGCCGTATTCGATGGCCGTGGCGCCCGATTCATCCTTCAGAAAGCGCGTGACGAACTTGGTCATGTCTAGATCTCCTAAAGTCAGAGCTGGTTGATTTGAGGCTTCAAGCCGGCTCGACTTGCTAACCCCCGAAAACACGATCAATTTCGCCGAGCTCACTTAATGCTGAGTAAACATCAGTTGGTTTCTCATATTTTTCTTTTGGTTTATTTGTATTTAACGTTATCTATTCTTAACCATGGCCACAGCGAAAGCGATCAACCCCTTTTGAATCAAGGACTTTCTCAAGCGACGCTTGGACGCACGCAAACGGGCCTTAGTCTTTTGTTGACCAAACCAAAGGATGCTGAGGCACGTTCGGATCCGAGATCGGAAACCTCATGCGCCGCCTTTCGCTCGCCATCGCCGCCGTCCTGACCCTCTCGGGGGCCGGCGCCAACGCTCAGAACACGGGCGTCCTGCCGGCGAAGGCGACCTCGGCCGACCTGTCGCTGGCCGCGGGCGAAGCCTCCTATATGAGCGTGGGGGGCACGGTGCGGGACGTGGTGGTGGCCGATCCCACCATCGCCGACGTCAGCATCGTCAACGAGCGCACCCTGGTCGTGATGGGCAAGCGTCCGGGTGTCACCACCCTGATGGCCTTCGGAGCCGGCGGCCGCACCCTGACCAACCGCCAGGTCGTGGTCTCCGAGGTCGGCGACGGGGGCGTCACCATCTATCGCGGCGCGACGGCCAACAGCTATGCCTGCGGGGCCGCCCGCTGCATGCGCGTCGGCGCGGCCGGCGCGGCCCCCGGCCCGGCCTCGGGCACGCCGTAGGCGCCCTCGCCCACGCGAGCGCGCGCTCTAACCAGTGGTTAGGATCGTCCGGCTAGACTAGCGGACGATCATTTCAGGGTCCGCGCCGCCGCATGGCCTACAATCACATCTTCGCTCGCGCCCGACGCCGGCTGGCCCGCTTCGCCGGTCGCTTCGCGCGCGCCGAGCGGGGCGCCACGGCGGTCGAGTTCGCCCTGGTCTTCATGCCCTTCCTGATGCTCGTCTTCGCGCTGATCGAGTTGGCCCTGGTCTACATGGTCTCGCTGCTGCTCGAGAACGCGGTCATCGACGTGGGCCGCACCATCCGCACCGGCGAGGTGCAGACCAGCGGCGGCACCGCCGCCACCTTCAAGACCGCCGTCTGCAACAAGATCGGACCGATCGGCGCGATGAGCTGCGACAGCGCCCTGCAGCTCGACGTGCAGACCTATGACGACTACTCGGCCAGCGCCAGCTCGGCCTCGGCGGCCAACGCGGTGCCAACCAACATGCAGTGGAACCCCGGCACGGCCGGCTCGATCGTCCTGGTCCGCGCCTACTACACCTGGCCGCTGATCTCACCGCTGATGCAGACCGGTTTCCAGAACTCCAACGGCCGGTGGATCGTCTACGCCGCCACCGCCTTCACCAACGAGCCGTTCGACCAATGACCCGCCGCGCGTCGCCCCGGCTGAAGCAGGCCTCTCTGAAGACCTTCTGGCGCGATGCCCGCGGCGTCTCGGCCATCGAGTTCGCCCTGATCGCCCCGGTGCTGATCCTGATGTATTTCGGCTTCGCCGAGACGACCCAGGCCATGATGGCCCAGCGCCGCCTGTCGAACATCACCGCGCAGATCGGCGACCTTGTCGCCCAGAGCCCCCAGACCGGCCCGAGCAAGATGACCGACATCTTCAACATCGGGAATCTGATCATGGCGCCCTATCCGACCGCGGGCCTGAAGATGTGCGTCTACAGCGTCGTCTCCGACGCCGCGGGCAAGAACACCGTCGCCTGGGTGCAGCCCAACCCCGCCGGCGTGGGCATGGCCGGCTGCCCGGCCCAGGGCGCGACCGTCGCCGACATCTCGACCGGCGTGCTGGCGGCCAATCAGAGCATCATCGTCTCGCGGGCCACCTACGACTACAGCTCGCCGACCAAGCTGGTCATGCCCACCACCATGACCTTCAAGCGCAACTACTATCTGCGCCCGCGCCGCTCCGACACGGTGACCTGGGTCAGCACGCTGTAGCAAGGCGCTCGACCAGCCGGTGCGGGGCGTAGGTCCGCTCGCCCAAGGGGGTGACGAGCCGCGAGAGCGGGCGCAAGCCGATCAGGCTGTTGGTCAGGAAAACCGCCTCGGCCCGTTCCAGCGCCTCGACCCCGACGGCGACCGCCTCGACCGCTTCGGCCGCCATCAGCCGCGCCCGGGTGATCCCGGCCAGCACGCCGCAGTCCAGGCGCGGGGTGAACAGACGCCCGCCCTCGATCCAGAACAGATTGGCCGCCCCGGCGCAGGCGATCTCGCCGCGATTGTTCAGCATCACCGCCTCGTCGGCGCCGGCGGCCCTGGCCTCGGCCCGGGCCAGGACGTTGTCGAGATAGCTCAGGGTCTTCAGGCGCGAGGCGGGCGAGCCCTCGTTACGGCGCGCGGCCGCGACGATCGCGGTCGCCGGCGCGGTGACGGGCGCGGACGGCGCGGCGGTGGCGAACAGGCGCGGCAGCGGCGCGGCCGGACGGTCCAGCCCCCGGCCGCCGGAACCGGCGGTCAGGGTCAGGCGCACGGCGAACCGGCCAGCGGCCGGCGCCGCCTCGCGAACCAGCCGCTCGGCCTCATCGCGGTCGAACGGCAGGCCCAGCACCGCGCAGCCGGCGGCCATGCGGTCGAGATGGGCGGCCAGACGCGGCAGCGCGCCGTCGGCCGCCAGCATCGTCTCGAACAGGCCGTCGCCGAGCAGCAAGCCCCTGTCCTCAAGAGGAATAATCATTCCGTCAGGGCCCTCTTCAGCGCGGCGATCTTGGCCTCGGTCTCCAGGCGCTCGCCGCGCGGATCGCTGTCGGCGACGACGCCCGCCCCGGCGCGGGCCTCCAGGGTCCAACCCTGGCCGTCCTCGACCAGGCCGACCGTGCGGATCAGCACGCTCGAGTCGAACGCCCCGTCGAAGCCGGCCCAGAACAGGCTCCCGCAATAGGGTCCGCGCGGCGGTTCCAGCCCGGCGATCACCTTCATCGCCTGGACCTTGGGCGCCCCGGTGATCGAGCCCGGCGGGAAGCTGGCCCGCAGCAGGTCGGCGACCGTCCGGCCGCCGGCCAGCTGGCCGGTCACCGTCGAAACCAGATGGTGGACGTTGGCGAAGCTCTCGACCTTGAACAGCTCGCGCGCCCTGACGCTGCCCGGCGGGCTGACCCGGGCCAGGTCGTTGCGCATCAGATCCACGATCATCAGGTTCTCGGCCCGGTCCTTGTCGCTGGCCAGCAGCTCGGCGGCCAGGGCCCGGTCTTCGGCGGCGTCGCGGCCGCGAGGACGCGTGCCCTTGATCGGCTGGGTCAGGATCGCCCCGTCCGCGTCGACCTTCAGAAACCGCTCCGGCGAGTTGGAGACCACGGCCCGGCCCGGCAGGCGCAGATAGGCCGAGAACGGCGCCGGGCTCTGGCTCCGCAGCCGCGTGAACAGGTCGAACGGATCGGCGCCGGCCGCCAGCCGTCCAGTCCAGGCGCGGGCGATATTGGCCTGGAAGATCTCTCCGGAGAGGATGCGCCCGACCACGTCGGCCACGGCGACCTCGTAGGCCTCGCCGTCGGAAGCGGTCAGATCCAGGCACAGCGCGCCCTCGAACGGCGCGCGATCGGCCGACGCGTCCAGCCAGGCCAGAGCCTCACGAGCGCGGGTTCCCGCCTCGGCGTCCGTCTCGCCTCGCCCCACGGCCACGACCTGCCGGGCGTGGTGGTCGAAGGCCAGCAGGGCCGGATAGCGGGCGCAGGTCAGGTCCGGCCAGGCGGCGCGGGCCAGACCCAGATCCTCGACGCGGTCGCCCAGTTCGTAGGCCGCCAGGCCCAGAACCCCGCCCTGGAACGGCGGACCGTCAGGGTCGCTCGGCTGGCGGGGGCCGGTCAGCTCGGCGAGCCTGACGAACGGATCGGCGGAATCGGCGGCGGCGAGGCTGAAGGTCGCGTCGGGCTGGCGCAGCAGATACGACCACCGCCCCGCGCCGCCGGTGACCAGGGCGCAGGCGTACGGCTCGTCCCGGAACGGGGCCAGCGCCCACGTCGGCTCGCGCCAGGGGGCGGTAAGGAGAGCGACGCGACGCATGGGCGGGGATGTAGCAGGCGGAGCAGTCCCCCTCCACCGCCGTTCGGCGGTCCCCCTCCCCCAAGAGGGGGAGGAGAGATTTCTCCGCCACCCTCTTGGGGGCGGACAGACCTGCGCTAGCAGGTCAGGTGGGGGCTAGTGCTGAGCCTCCCGACCCCCGCCCTTCACCGTGAACAGGCCGACCAGCCCCAGGGCCAGCAGGCCGGCGATCGGGATGAAGCCGGCCACCTGGCTGGCGAACATCTTGGTCGCCAGGGCCACCAGCAGCGAGCCCAGCCACATGGTGGCGGTGCCCGACAGCGAGAACAGGCCGAAGAAGGCGGCCATGCGGTCCGGCGGGGCCAGGCGCACCAGCAGGGTGCGGCTCGAGGCGTACTGGGCGGTGACGAAGACGGCGATCAGCAGACCCAGGCCCAGATAGATCAGCTCCGGCAGGGTGCGGAACAGCGGACCGTTCCAGACGGCCGGATGGGTCGCCGCGTCCCAGGTCCACAGGTACAGGATCTTCTCGCGGCCCATGCCCAGCGTGCCCAGCAGCACCAGGATGCAGATGCCGACCTCGACCTGGATCGCCCGCCGTGGACCCAGGGTCTTGTCCAGCCATGGCGCGATCAGGCCGCCCAGCACGCCGAAGATCGACAGCGAAATGCCGTAGGCCAGCATCTCCAGCTCGCCCCACTTCATCAGTCCGGCCGCGAACAGGCCGCCGAAGATCAGCAGGGCGGTCATGCCGTCGCAATAGAGCATCCGCGCGCCCAGGAACTTGGCGATGTCGGCGTGGCCCTTGAGGTTGGCGAAGGTGTCGAGGATCAGCTTGACGCCCTCCTTGATCGCCGCGCCCAGCGAGGCGCCGGCGCGCGGGGCGTCGCGGGTCCACAGGAAGAACGGGATCGCGCCCAGCAGCATGACCGCCGCCGACAGCGGGCCGACGATGCGGCTGGGCTCGTGCTCGACCTGGCTGAGGCCGAACAGCGGCGCGCTGGGCACGAACGACCAGGGCACGACACCAGGCAGCACGAAGGCCCACATCACGAAGATCAGCAGACTGACCGACAGGCCGTTGGCCAGGGCGTAGCCCAGCCCCGACAGCACCGGCTCCTGGCCCTTCTCGGACGCGCGGGCCAGCAGCGAATTGTTGAGCACGTCGCCGCAGTTGTAGGCCACGCCCAGGATGATCAGGGCCACGCCCACCAGATCGACCGGCAGACCGCCGGGCTTGGCCCACCACAGGGCGAACAGCAGGGGCGCCATGATCGCCAGGATCAGGGCCATGAACGGCTTGCGCGGCCCGAACCGCTCGATCGAGGCGCCCAGGATCGGCGCCAGGGCGGCGGTCAGCAGGCCATAGACGGTGGAGATGTCGGCGACGGTCGCCTGGCCCCTGACCGGATCCCCGACCAGCACCCGCGAGAAATAGGGCGAGAAGACATAGATGGTGACGAGGATCACATAGGGGTCGCGCGAGCCCTGGTGCAGGATCCAGCTGAGCGCGCTTCGGGAGAGCTTCTGTTTGGGGGCGGGGACCAGGACATCGTCGCCGGCGACATCGCTCATGCCCGGAGGCGTACCCGCCAACTCGCTCATACCACACCCTAGTGACGCTCGGCCCTCTGATGGAACCGTGGCATCAGGCTGGACCTTAAACGAGCGTTTGTCACCTTACGGATTGAGCTGGGAAGTAAACTCAAATCCAACCGTCATTCCCGCCACAAGGGCGGGAATGACGGAAGTTGGGGATGGGTTGGTGCGAAACCCTAAAGCAGAATATGCGCCCGCACCTTTTCCCGCGTGTCCGCATCGAGCCCCACCGCCTGCTCCAGATAGCCGTCCAGGCTGCCGTGTTCGGCCTTGATCACCTCGAACGCCGCCGCCAGATAGCGGGCCTCGACGCCCATGGCCGCGCGCATGGCGGCCTCGTCCGGGCGGCGGCCGGTGATCCCCTCGATGTGGTCCATGAACATCGTCCCGCGACGGTCGAAGCGGGTCGGGTCGTTGGTCAGCAGGTAGTCGTCGATGACGTCGTCGTCGGCCACGCCGGCGATGTGGTGGGTCAGGGCCGCCAGAACGCCGGTGCGGTCCTTGCCCGCCGCGCAGTGGATCAGGGCCGGACCCTTGCTCTGCGCCAACGCCAGGAAGAAGCGGCGGAAGAGGTCGATATGTCGTTCCTTGAACGGCAGGCGGCGATAGTACTCGTCCATGTAGTCGTGGACCGCGTCGACGGTCAGGTCCGTACTGGTGATGAACTCCAGCCACGGATCCGTCCCCGTGACGCCCAGGTCGTTGTCGATCACCTGGGCGGAAAAGCCCGTCCAGCGGCGCGACGGCGAACGCTCGCGCTCATTGGGCCGGCGCAGGTCGACCAGGGTGACGATGCCCAGGGCCGCCAGGGCCTCCAGGTCGGTGTCGGTCGCCTCGGCCTGGTGGGCGGCGCGGAACAGCACGCCCCGCTTCAGGCGCCCCGCCCCCGCGGCGTAGTCGCCGAAGTCACGGAAGTTCTCGACGCCTTGCAGGGGGATGGTTCTGGTCATGGGCCGAATTAGCGCCGCCCAAACTCAAAATAAACCCCAAACCCGTTCTCCCCGGCGAAAGCCGGGGCCCAGATCGAACCCAGAGCTCTCGTGGTTTCGGCGACGACCCAAGGCGCGAACACCCCAGCCTCTCCGAATGTATCTGGGCCCCGGCTTTAGCCGGGGAGAACGGAAAATTTAAGCTACTTCCTCAGCAGCGGCTGGATGCGATCCTGCAGCGGTTGGTCGACATAGGTGTGAAACAGCCACGCGAAGCCATAGGCGATCGGGAAGCCGGCCAGCCACATCAGCCACTGCCAGCCGATGCCGATCGGCACCGTCTCGATCAGCTTGTGCACGGCGCTCCAGTAGATCACCCCGACGAAGATGTGGGTGATGAACAGGGCGAACGACAGCTTGGCGCCCTCCTCGATCCAGGCCTTCGGGTGCTTGACCGGCAGGCGCCCGGCGCCCAGCACGATCATGGCGATGGCCAAGAGCGACGGGGCGTCGAACAGCCAGGGGTCGGGAAGGGCGTAGCGGTCCAGCGGCTGGGTGACGACCAGCAGGGCGACGCCGCCCCACAGCAGGGCCTTGGCCGCCGTCTCCGACGGCCAGCGCATGTCGACGACCCGCGCCAGGCAGACGCCCAGGATGAACAGCGGCAGGGCGCGCACCACGCCGTACTGAAACTGCAGATCCGGCAGGGCGTGGTGGAAGACGTGGCGGGCGATCACCTCGAACACGCCCAGGATCGCGGCCGCGCCCAGCGGCAGGATCCAGGCGTGGCGCACCTTGCTGACCGTCTTCCAGAAGAATGGGAACAGGGCGTAGCAGACGATCAGGGCCGACAGCGACCAGCTGGGCAGGTTCCAGCCGTCGCTGGTGAAGCCCCAGGCGTGGACCAGGAAGGCCTGGGCCGGCAGCTGGTCCCAGGCGAAGCGGCTGGGCTTGTGGGCGTCGGTGCCGACGGTGTTGAGCAGCAGCACCAGCACGGCCAGCATGGCCAGCACCACGAGGTGCCCCGGCCACACCCGCGCCGCGCGGCGAGCCCAGAAGCGCGGGGTGCTGATATGCCCCTTGATCACCGAGCCGCCATAGGCCCGGCCCAGCACATAGCCGGACAGCATCAGGAAGAAGTCCGTCGCCAGGAAGCCGCGCGAGAACACCTGGCCGAAGCGCTCGATCCGCATCGGGCTCTCGGCGCCATAGTGATAGACGACGATCAGCAGCGAGGCGAGGAAGCGCAGGAAATCCAGCGCGCCGCCCCGGACAGCGGCCTTGTCGGGACGCTCCAGCACAACCGCGGCCTGCGGCGCGTCCGGAGGAATCTGGGAAAGCGGGACGATCACAGGCCCCGCCATAACAAAGCCGTCGCCCGTGTGAAAGCCGTGTCCGGAACGTCGTCTTGCGGTATGGCGTCGCGGCCACTATCTGCAACTTCTACTGTTTCTAATAGGATCGACCATGTCTCGCCTGCCCGTCCTGTTCGTCGGCCATGGCTCGCCGATGAACGCCATCGAGGACAATGCCTGGAGCCGCGACTGGCACCGGCTGGGCCAGACCCTGCCGCGTCCCAAGGCGGTGCTGATGGTCAGCGCTCACTGGGAGACGCGCGGCGCCTCGGCGGTCAGCGCTTCCAGCGCGCCCGAGACCATCCATGATTTCGGCGGCTTTCCGCAGGCGCTGTTCGACGTCCAGTACCGCGCGCCGGGCGACCCGGCCCTGGCGGCGCGGGTCGCCGAGCTGCTGTCCCCCGACGTCGTGGTGCAGCACCCGACGCGCGGCCTGGACCACGGCGCCTGGGGCGTGCTGAAGCCGATGTATCCCGCAGCGGACGTGCCGGTGGTGCAGCTCAGCATCGACCGCGGCCGCCCGGACCGCTGGCACTACGAGGCCGGCCGCCGCCTGGCCGCCCTGCGCGACGAGGGCGTGCTGATCATGGGCAGCGGCGACATCGTCCACAACCTGCGCGCGGCCGACTTCCGCCGGCCCGAGGCGCCGCCGTGGGCCGACCGGTTCAACGAGAGGGCCAAGGCGCTGATCCTGGCCGGCGACCATGATCCGCTGATCGACTGGCGGAGCCTGGGTCCGGACGCGGAGATCTCGATCAACAGCGCCGAGCACTACCTGCCGCTGCTCTATGTGCTGGGCGCCCAGACGCCCGGGGAGGCGGTGAGCTTCTTCACGGATGATGTGTTCGCGGCGATCTCGATGACGGGGGTGCGGATCGGTTAGAGCGGCGCTTTAGGTCTCTCCTCCCCCTTTGGGGGAGGTGGCGCGGCGCGAATACGCGCCGTGACGGAGGGGGACGGCTCGGGCCCAATGGCGCTGCGGCTGACCCCCTACACCGCCGTTCGGCGGTCCCTCTCCCCCAAAGAGGGGGAGGAGAGAGAGAGAGAGAGCCGGCCGGCTCACAGCGCCGCCGCCGCCTTCTCCGCCGCCGCCAGCCGCTGCTCCATGCCCTTGCCGTACATCCCCGAAATCCGCCGCAGCACCTCGGCCGGCGCGGTCTCCGGCCGGCCGGCGTCGAACGGCGGGGCCGGCGCATACTCGACCGCCAGCTGGATGCCCTGCGCCACCGCCTCGCCGGCCAGTTCGGCCACGACGGTCAGGGCGAAGTCGATGCCCGCCGTCACCCCTCCGCCGGTGATGTAGCGGCCGTCCCGCGCCACCCGCGACGGATCCGGGATGGCGCCGAACAGCGCCAGCTGGTCGCGCCAGGCCCAATGGCACGCCGCGCGCCTGCCCTTCAGCAGTCCCGCCGCGCCCAGCACCAGCGAGCCGGTGCAGACCGAGGTCACGTACCGCGCGCCATCGGCCAGCCGCCGGATTTCCGCGATGAAGTCCATGTCGCCCATGGCCTGCGTCGTCCCGAACCCGCCCGGCACGATCAGCACGTCGCAGGCCTCGATGTCCGACAGTTTCGTCAGGCGCGCGAAGACCAGGCCGTCGGCCTCGATCTCGCCGCCCTCGAGACTGGCCACGGTCACCTTGGCGCCCGGCAGGCGGCAAAGGATCTGGTGCGGACCGGTGAAGTCCAGGTGGGTCACGCCCGGGAAGATGGCGATCACGATCTGAAGGGAAGGGCTTTGGGACTGGCTCATGCGATGGTCTCCGTCATGATTGCGCGGAGACCATGGTTCAGTTAGCGTCCGTCTGAAATGACATAGTTCCCACGGTTTCAGCCAAGGCTATGGGCATGCCCCGCGCGATCGGCTTCCTCGTCTATCCCGGCTTCCAGCTGCTGGACGCCACCGGCCCCATCGCGGCCTTCGAGATCGCCGGGCGGTTCTCGCCGGGCGCCTATGCCTTGCATTTCCTGTCGCTGCGCGGCGAGCCGACGCCCAGCTCGTCGGGCGTGACGATCCACACCACCGCCCTGGCCGACGCGCCGCGCCTCGACACCCTGCTGATCTCGGGCGGTGACGGGGTGAAGGTCCCGGCGACCTGCCCCGAGACCCTGGCCTTCGTCCGCGCGGCCGGCCGCGACTGCCGCCGCGTGGCCTCGGTCTGCTCTGGCGCCTATGTCCTGGCCGAGGCGGGCCTCCTGGACGGCAAGCGCGCCACCACCCACTGGAGCCGGACGAAGGACTTCCAACGCCGCTATCCCGACGTGAAGCTGGAGCCCGACCGCATCTGGATCCAGGACGGGGCGGTGTGGAGCTCGGCCGGCATCACCGCCGGCATCGACCTGTCCCTAGCCCTGATCGGCGCCGACGAGGGCGAGGCCATCGCCCGCCGCACCGCCCAGCAGTTGGTGGTCTATCACCACCGCCCCGGCGGCCAGTCGCAATTCTCGGCGCTAATCGACCTGCGCCCCGGGCGCTTCGACGCCCTGCTGTCCTGGGCCCGCCAGAACCTGGCGCAGTCCCTGTCGGTCGAGCAGCTGGCCGACCGCGCCGCCATGAGCCCGCGCAACTTCGCCCGCCTGTTCGCCCAGGAGACTGGCGTCACCCCCGCCAAGGCCGTCGAGCGCCTGCGGGTCGAGGCCGCCCGCGCCCTGCTGGACAGCCAGCCGCTGCAGGTCGAGGACGTGGCCCTGGAGACCGGGTTCGGCGACAGCGAGCGGATGCGCCGGGCCTTCATCCGCGCCTTCGGCCAGCCGCCCCAGGCGCTGCGGCGATCGGCCAAGAGCGTCTGAGCGCCAAGGTCCGCTCACCCTTGGCCCGAACGCCGGATCGGTCCAGGCTCGGCTCCATGCTCTATCTCGTCATCAAGGCCGCCGTCTCGGGCGTCATCGTCGCCGCCGTGTCGGAGATCGCCAAGCGCTATCCGGGTCTGGGCGGCTTGGTGGCGTCGCTGCCGCTGGTCTCGGTGCTGGGCATGATCTGGCTGTGGCGCGACACCCATGATCCCGCGCGGATGGCGGCCCACGCCAGCGGCACGTTCTGGTTCGTCCTGCCCTCGCTGCCGATGTTCCTGCTGATCCCGGCGATGCTGAAGCGCGGCGCGCCGTTCTGGACGGCTCTCGTCGCCGGCTGCGTTCTGACCATGGCGCTTTACGCGGCGATGGTCTGGGCCGGACCGAAGCTGGGTCTGAAACTCTAAAGCCCCGTCCGGTCCTTCGACCTCGGATCCTCGACCAGATCCCCCGAGTGCAGCACCCCGTCGATGGCCCGGTCGCGCCAGGCGACGGTGCTGTCGTAAATGTCCGCTGTCAGGTCGACCTCGGACAGCAGCAGGCCTTCGATCTCGGCCTCCAGCGCCCCGGTGATCACCCCGTCGGGCCGCACGAAGAACGACGGCCAGCAGCTTCTCGGCGCCGACGAGTTCGGACAGCTGATCCACAGGTTGTTGTTCGAGGCGGCCGCGATCATGCCGGCGGGCATGGTGATGGCCGGCAGGGTGGTCCCGCCGGTCAGGTGATGGACGCCGACCCCGGCCTCCATCGCGGCGAACCGCTCCGCGGACAGCCCGCCCGCGTGGAAGCCGTGGAACATCATCCGCGCGCCCAGGCGATGATAGGCGCGATAGAGCTCCGGATAGCGGTAGTCGTGACAGACCAGCACCCCGCAGCGGACGCCGGCGATCTCGAACACCGCGAAGTGGTCGCCGGGCGTGTAATGGGCCAGGTCTCCGGTCAGCCCTTCGGCGTCGCCAGCGCAGAAGCGCTTGTCGTAGCGGTCGACCAGGGCGCCGGACGCATCGATGACATGGACGCTGTTGTGGGGCTTGTGGCCGTTCGACAGACGATGGGCCGAGCCGACCACGACCCAGAGGCCCAGTTCCCCGGCCAGCGCCATGACCCGCCGCGTGGCGGTCTCCAGGCGCGGCCAGTCGAAACCGGCGAAGCGCGCGAAGTCGACGCCGGCATAGCCCGACAGCGCCGCCTCGCAGAAATGCACGACATCGGCGTTCGCCGCCCGCGCCTGGCGCATCAGCCGCTCGACCGCCGCCAGGTTGCCGGCGATGTCGGACGAGACGGCGAACTGGGCGGTCGCGACCTTCAGAACCATGCCGTCTACCCCTTGGCCTCCAGCCGCGCCGTCAGCGCGGTCATCTGGGCCTCGAGCCGTCCCAGCGCCTCGGCGTGCTGCTTGCTCAGCGCGACGATGTCACGCTCGCGCAGGGCGTCCAGCTTGTCGTGCAGGTGTATGATCTCCAGCTCGGCCCGCAGGTTGACGACATAGTCGTGCTCGGCGTTCTGGCGGTCCTTCAGCGCCTGGCGGTTCTGGCTCATCATGATCACCGGGGCCTGTAGCGCCGCGACGGTGGACAGCAGCAGGTTGAGGAAGATGAACGGATAGGGGTCGAAAGCCAGGTTCAGCGGCTTGAGCGCGACATTGACCGCCGTCCATAGCAGCAAGGCCGCGCTGAAACCGCCGATGAAACCCCACGAGCCGCCGACCGCCGCCACCTTGTCGGCCAGCCGGTCCCAGAACGAGCGGTCGTCATTGAGCAGGATCGAGTTCAGGCCGGTCGGCGCCTCGGCGCAGATCAGGTCGATGACGCTCTTCTGGACCTCGTTCAGCTGTCCATAGGGGACAGACAGAAGTTGGCGGGACAACTGGTCGAGGCGGTCGTCGACATTCATGGGCGGGCTCTTGGGCGGGTGAAGACCGGATCATCGGCTGAGCCGGCGTGCGAGACCAACCTAAACGTCATCACCCGGTGATTGACAGGCCCGCCTTCGCAAGGCGACGCTCGGCGGGTCGGGTGGGGCCGACCTCAAGTCAAACCGATCGATGGAGACGACCGATGGCCCATAAGTTCGTGATCAAGAAGAACAAGGCGGGCGAGTTCGTCGCCTACTTCACCTACAACAGCGAGACCATCTTCTGGACCGAAGGCTATGCGTCGAAGGCCTCGGCCAAGAACGCGATCGAGTCGATCCTGAAGAACGGCCCGGGCGCCGAGATCGACGACCAGACGCTGGCGGAGTGATAGATGCTCCCCCGCGATGCGGGGGAGCTGTCGGCCGAGCCGACTGAGGGGGCAGGCCGTGCAGGCCCCCTCCGGCCCTCTGGGCCACCTCCCCCGCTGCGCGGGGGAGGATCTTTCAGAGATACCTTGACCCTTCCCGCTCCTGGCCTTCTGATCATTGATAACAATGATACGGGAGGGAGCCGTCATGCCGGCCAACGGGCGCAAGAGCATCTTCATCACCGGGGCCGCCAGCGGCATCGGCCTGGCCTGCGCCAAGCGCTTCGCCAGCGCTGGGTGGTTCATCGGGCTGTCGGACATCGACAAGGCCGGGCTGAAGGCCGCCCTGCTGGCGATCGGACCGGACAACGGCTCCATCCATCCGCTGGACGTCCGCGACCGCGACGGATGGGCCAACGCCCTGGGCGAATTCGGCCAGGAGACGGACGGCAAGGCCGATGTCGTGCTCAACAACGCCGGGGTCGCCCGGTTTGGGGTGCTGGAGGATCTCTCCGACGCCGACTGCGACATCCAGATCGACGTCAACATCAAGGGCGTGATCAACGGCGCGCGGGCGGGTCTGCCGCTGCTGAAGGCCGCCGGCGGGCGGCTGATCAATATCGCCTCGTGCGCGGGGCTCTACGGCTCGCCGAAGCTGGCGGTCTATTCAGCCACCAAGTTCGCGGTGCGGGGCCTGTCCGAAGCCCTGGACGTCGAATACGCCCGGCACGGGGTCAGCGTCGCCTGCGTCATGCCGTGGTTCGTCGAGACGCCGATCCTGAACGCCGGGGCCTCGGGCTCCAACGAGCACATGGCCGACGCCCTGCGCGCCGGCGGGCTGGAGGTCTATCCCGTGGAGGACGCCGCCCAGGCGGTCTGGGACGCCGCCCACGGCAAACAGCTGCACTATTTCGTGGGCAAGCGGGCGAAGCAGATGCGCTTCGCCACCAGCCACATGCCGGGCGCCGTCAGGAAGCAGCTCCGCTCCCGGCCCCTACTGTCGTCTTGAGGCCTTCCAGCGGCGCGCGGTCGGACGAGACCGGGATCGCCTTGGTCGAGGCCGCGGTCGCCGGAGCCTTGATCGACAGCGCCGAGGCCGGCGTCGTCTTGGCGGCCGTGGCGATCGGCGCCGAAGCGGGTTCGGTCACCGCCGCGCCGATCGGGCCGCCCATGCCCGGAGCGGTCGTCGAGGCGGGCTCGAGGCGGCCCAGGGCGCTGGCGGCGTAGACCACCGGCGGACGACCATCGGCGGTCAGGCTGGCGATCTCGGACGGGGCGATGTCGTCGACGCTGGGCAGGCGCGAGGGCGCGTAGGTCGAGGCGCCGCCGCGACCGAAGCGGTAGAAGATGTGCATGCCGACCTGGGCGACGCGCAGCAGGCGCGGACCCCAGCCGGGCGAGACATTGATCGTGTGGAAGTGCGTGGCCGAACCGACCTCGCTGGGCATCGCGCCCGCCAGGGTGCGCGAGGCGATCTTGCGGGCCCGGGCCCAGGCGCCGACGTCGCGGGCGCGGCGCATCGAGCCGTCGCAGGCGAAGCTGAACTGGCAGCCCGTGCGGTTGACCGCGCCTTGGAAGACCACGCCGCAGATCGACTTCGGGAAGGCCGGATGGCGCACGCGGTTCATCACCACCTGGGCCACGGCCGCCTGGCCGCTGGGGGTCTCGCCGCGCGCTTCGTAATAGACGGCGTCGGCCAGGCATTCGAGCTCGCGCGAGCTCTCCAGGGCGTTGCCCAACTGGAACGGCGTGCTGCCGCCGACGTTGAAGGCGTTGCCGAAGCTGGCGCGGAGCATCAGCGGACCGGTGCGGCCGCTCTGGCCGGGCATCAGGCTGGAGCCGGCGCCTTCGAGGCGGGCGGCAAGCTGCTGGGTCTGACGGCCGCTGCGTTCGACCGCGGCGAAGAGATAGGGATCATGACGTTTGGCCACGGCAAGGGCGCCGGGGTCCATACGCGTAGAAGCGCTGAGCATCGCCGCATCGGAGAAGTTCCCCGAAGCGCCTTCCGCCAATCGGGCGACGCGGGCGTGGGTAGAGGCCGATTGGGCCAGGCCACCCAGAAGGTAAACGCCGCCCAGGGCCAGACCCGTGATGGATCCGACCAATACGGCGCCGACCAGCCCGCGCGCATCCGCGCGCGTCTGCGACTTGATATACAAAACTCGTGTCCTGCGCGGCGAGGGCGCTCCGGCCCCCCGACAAAAACCGCCCCGAAATCCCCGGAAAAATCACTGCGGGGAGCGCTTCGAAGCGGAGACCCGGCCGTATCACGATGTGGCCAAGGTCCTGCTTGTAGCGGCTTATGACGTATCCGTGACCGACTCGCAAGCACTTGCCGCACTGCAACATGGCCTCTGCGCTCAGAAGTCGCACAGTTGAATTGTTAACGCCTTGAATCATCGCGAGAAGCTGGACGACTGCGAGCGGCGTTTTTTTGTGGATGGAAACGCCTTGTCGCACCTGTGTTCGCCGATTTCTGAGCCGCCTTCGGCGGCGCCGCATCGTTACTCGACGACGACATAAACCTTAACATTCGCGGTGAATGAAGACTCAGAACACGGAGCTTTCCGCCCTCCGAACCGCCCTTTCGAAATCACCGCCTAGCGTCCCCGCGCCAGGCGCCAGGCGTTGACGGCCAGGGTCGTCAGACTGACCGCCACCATCACCACCAGGATCACCTGGATGGAGAGGTCGACACTGCGCCGCAGGTTGCCCAGCGCGGCATAGGCGCCCTCCGGAGCCTGGAAGACGATCAGCGGCTGGGCCGGCCAGAGCACGGCGACCAGGGCCACGCCGCCCAGAGCGCAGACGATCTCGGCGGCGGCGCGGGCGCGCACCGCGCCAGGCCGGATCACCGTGATGGCGGCGGAGACCATCTGCAGCAGGGCCAGGGCCAGGATCGGCCAGTAGAACGTGGTGAGCACCGGAGCCAGGATGACCTCGAGGTCGCCGCGGCCGGCGTCGAACATGGCCCCGATCGGGAACTTCATCGCGCCGGTCCACCAGCCGACGAACAGCGCCAGGGCCGCCAGCTCGAACACGGCGTCGAAACGGCTCTTGGCGAACAGGGGCCTGCCGCGCGGAATATGCGGCAGGTCGGCGACCTTCCACTTGGCGAACTCGTCGACCTTGATCCAGCCGCGCTCGATCGCGGCCCCGACGAGGGTGGCCACGCCAACCAGGCTGAAGGCGAGCGAGACGAAGTCGCCGAAAAGGCCGCCTATCCGATGCGCGTCGGCGTCGCCGATCACCAGCAGCACGCCGCCGGGGATGAAGGTGGCCATGGCGGCGATGACCAGCATCACCTTCACCGCGAACTCCCAGAACGGATAGAGCTCCGGTCCGATCAGCGACTGGCGCGGACCATAGCGTCCGGCCACGGCGATCGGATGGCCGATCTCATGCAGCAGCCCCTCGATCTCGCGCTTGTCGAGCGGGCGGCCAAGACGCCCTTCCGTTTCCTCGACGCGGTTCATGATCAGGTCGCGCAGCTCGGCGGTGATGTCCTGGCGCTGGGCCTTCGGCAGCAGGGCGGCCACGGCCGCCAGGTAACGATCGATCAGATCGCTCATGGTCTTGTCCCCTTGGAAATGAGAGGCCGCCTTCACAGCAGCGGCTCGAGGGCGGCGTTGATCGCGCGCCATTCGTCGGCGAGACGGGCCAGCACGCGCTTTCCCTCATCCGACAGCTGGTAGAAACGCTTCTTGCGCTTGCCTTCCTCGCGCCATTCGCTGGCCAGGAGCCCCTGGGTCTCCAGCCGGCGGAGCATCGGATAGAGCGCGCCTTCGTCGATCTCCACGCCCACGGCCTGGAGGGCCTGGCGCAGGCTGTAGCCGTACCGCTCCTCCCGCAGCTGAGCGAGGACGGCGAGGATCAGGGTCCCTCGCCGTAGCTCCAGGCGGAGCGATTCAAAGATGTCCGTATCGGTGGGCATTGGGTGTGCGTCGCATAGTGTGTGGCACATGGTGTGCGATACACACTGTGTGACATACAGTATTAGAGGGAGTCAACAGCCGGGGAACGCTGTTCGGCTCTCCGCCACGGGAAAGCCCGGAAGCCGCGCGGGGCTGTCCGGGCTGACAGGCGCTGGCCCTCCCTCAGATGATGCCGCCGTTGACGCGCAGGACCTGGCCGTTGACCCAGGCGCCGTCCGGACCGGCCAGGAAGGCGATGCTCCCGGCGATATCGTCCGGCTGGCCCAGGCGCTCGAGAGGGGCGGCCTTGGACAGGCGCTCGATCACCTCGGCCGGCTTGCCGTCCAGGAAGAGCCTGGTCGCCGTCGGTCCGGGGGCGATCGCATTGACCGTGATGTTCCGGCCGCGCAGCTCCTTGGCCAGGATGGCGCTCATCGTCTCGACCGCGGCCTTGCTGGCGGCATAGACGCCGTAGCCGGGCGGCAGCAGGCCGACGACGCTGGACGACAGACTGATGATCCGGCCGCCGTCGCGCAGGCGGCGGGCGGCCTCGCGCAGGACGTTGAAGACGCCCTTCAGGTTCACCGCGAGGGTCTGGTCGAACAGGGCGTCGTCGGTGTCGGCGATGTTGGCCAGTTTCATGATCCCGGCGTTGTTGATCACCACGTCGACGCCGCCGAACGCCGTCTCGGCGCTGTCGAACAAGCGGCGGACGGCGGCGGGGTCGCTGACATCGGCCTGGGCGACGACGGCCTTGCCGCCGGCGGCCTCGATCTCGCGCGCCACCTGTTCGGCGGGCGCGGCGGCGCCGGCGTAGTTGACGATCACCGCGAAGCCGTCGCGGGCCAGGCGCCGGGCGGTTTCCGCGCCGATGCCGCCCGAGGCGCCGGTCACCAGCGCCACCTTCGAAGTTTGCTGAGTCATTGGAATGTCTCCGGTCTCTTTCGGGGCCGACCTCTTGTCGGCCGGGAGACCATGCGCCTTCGCCCTGATTGAATAATTCAGCCAATCGCGACATGACTGTTCGCAGTGTCGAATAATGGAGACATAAACGTGGATCGGTTCGAGGCGATGCGCCTGTTCACGCGGATCGTGGAGCGCCGCAGCTTCACCCAGGCCGCCGCCGATCTCGACCTGCCCCGCTCGACCGCCACCGAGGCCATGCAGCAGCTGGAGAGCCGGCTGGGCGCGCGGCTGCTCCAGCGCACCACCCGCCAGGTCAGTCCCACCCTGGACGGCGAGGCCTACTACCAGCGCTGCCTGCGCCTGCTGGACGATCTGGAGGAAGCCGAGGGCGCGTTCCGCGAGCGCACGCCGCGCGGCCTGCTGCGGATCGACGTCCAGGGCGCGCTGGCGCGGCGGTTCATCGTTCCGGGTCTGCCCGCGTTCCTCGCCCACTATCCGGAGCTGAAGATCCAGATGACCGAGGGCGATCGCCTCGTGGACCTGGTGCGCGAGGGCGTCGACTGCGTGCTGCGGCTGGGCGACCTGGAGGACAGCGCCATGGTCGGCCGCCGCGTGGCCCTGCTGCCCGAGGTGACCTGCGCCGCCCCGGCCTATCTGGACCGCCAGGGAACACCCCGCACGCCCGAGGACCTGAAGGCCCACAGCATGGTCGGCTTCCTGCAAGCGGGGACCGGACATCCCTACCCGCTGGAACTGACGATCGACGGCAAGCCGCGCCAGATCGCCGTGCCCGCCGACGTCACCGTCAACTCGGCCGAGAACACCGTGGCCATGGGCCTGCTGGGCCTGGGCCTGATCCAGGTCCCGCGCTACCGGGTCGAGGCGCAGCTGGCCGACGGCGGCCTGGTCGAGGTGCTGGCCGACTTCCCGCCCAGCCCGACGCCGGTGTCCCTGCTCTATCCGCGCAGCCGACAGCTGTCCCCGCGCGTTCGGGTGTTCATCGACTGGGCCGCGCGGCGGTTCGGTTCGGGATGACAGAGACTTGCATCGGGAGGTTTGCGATGGCGGATCTCAGCCGCTTCGTCGAGGCCCAGACGACCGTCCACGACACCGCCCTGGCCGAGCTGAAGCGCGGCCGGAAGACCAGCCACTGGATGTGGTTCGTGTTCCCGCAGATCGCCGGCCTGGGCCGCAGCCCGACCGCGCGCTTCTACGCCATCGCCGATCTGGACGAGGCCCGCGCCTACCTGGCCCATCCCGTCCTGGGCCCGCGCCTCGTCGAGGCGGTCGAGGCCATCCTGGCCCTGCCCGGCCACGACGCCACCGCCGTGTTCGGATCGCCCGACGACCTGAAGCTGCGCTCGTCCCTGCCCCTGTTCCAGGCCGCCGCGCCGGACGAGCCGAGCTTCCAGAAGGCGCTCGACAAGTACTTCTCGG
Organism: Caulobacter sp. GW821-FHT05F04; assembly: GCF_059419665.1. Classification (NCBI taxonomy): domain Bacteria; kingdom Pseudomonadati; phylum Pseudomonadota; class Alphaproteobacteria; order Caulobacterales; family Caulobacteraceae; genus Caulobacter; species Caulobacter sp. GW821-FHT05F04. Next base: position 733,068 of record NZ_JBWKSF010000002.1, on the reverse strand, counting down.
GCGCGCCCGATCCGCTGACGGTGGAGCGACTCGTAAAACATCTCTGAGTTGACAGAAGAATAAATTCTCGCCAAAGTCCGCACCGTACCGGGGGCGTGAATTTGTCGAGCCCGTAGACGCGCGTCGCGTCCGGCCGCGCCCTCCTTTTCTGGCTTTCGTTCGCGTCGACCTCCGTCCGGGGCCTGCCATGTCGCTGAAGCCTGTCGCCGACCTCGCGCAATACGGCCTGCTGATCTGGCTGGCCGTGGTCGGTGCGGTCTTGCTGCTGAAGGGCGTCTCCGGCGGCGACATCCGGGGGCTGATCGTCAATCCCAAGACCGGCGGCGTGTCGCCCGCGCGCCTGCAAGCCCTGGGCGTCGTGGTCGGGTTCGCCGGCTGGTACGCGACCCTGGGGCTGCAGGCGGTCTCGGCCCACGCCGACAAGCTGCCCGAACTTCCGACCGAGGCGCTCTCGATCCTGGCCGCCAGCCTCGGCGTGCATATCGGCGGCAAGCTCTATGAACGCACATAAGGGGGAAGCATCATGATCAACACGCCCTGGGGCCTGCTGGCCTATATCGTCGGCGTCGCCGTCGTCGCCATCATCCTGGGCTTCGCGGCCGTGGTCGCCTGGCGGCTGGCCACCAAGCGCGGCGAGCTGGACGGGCTGATCGCCGAGATCCCGTCCGAGACGGCGCTGAAGGCGGCCCTGGTCGCGGCCGTCACCGCCGCCGGCGGCCAGGCCCCGACCGCCGACGCCGTGGCCGCCGCCGTCCGTCGCGTGCCGGTCAAGGCCAGCCTGTCACGCTTCCAGTTCCTGATCTTCACCTTCGTGGTGGCGGGACTCTTCCTGCTGCTGTCGATCGAGGCCGGGGCCTTCGTCGAGGTGCCGCCGACCGTGCTGGGCCTGATCGGCATCAGCGGCGGCAGCTTCATCATCTCCAAGGGCATTTCCAGCAACAGCAGCGGCGGCACGGGCGGAACGGCCAATACCGGCGACGCCAGCCAGACCTGACCGCCGAAAGCTGACCGCTAACCCTGACCGCGAGACGGGAGAGACCGCGATGCTTCGCTCAAGCCTGCTCGGGGCCGCGCTGCTGGCGCTGGCGCCGGCCGCCGCCCCAGACGCTTCGTGGGCCCAGGCCACGCCGCCCGGGACGCCGCAGAAAGGCGCGCGGGCCGATCCGGCCCCGGCGGCCTGCCTGAACCGCTTCGCCCAGGTCGGCCTGCCCCGGCATCGCGGCGACGACGAATTGGCCAAGCAGATCCTGATCTGCCGCGACGGCTACGCCGTGTCGTTCAACAAGGAGACGCGCAATCCCGACTGGGTGATCGAGCGGCTGTCGCCGGCCGCCCTGACCGGAACCGCCAAGCGCAAGGACAATTTCCGCGCCGATCCCGACGCCAAGGGCTTCAGCCCGACGCCGCAGGACTATACCGACCCGGCCAATCCCCGCGATCGCGGCCACCAGGCCCCGGCGGCCGACTTCAAGTCCAGCCAGCCCCTGACCGACGACAGCTTCTACATGAGCAACATGTCGCCGCAGGTCGGGGCCGGCTTCAACCGCGCCCAGTGGCGGTTCCTGGAGGAGGACGTGCGCGCGGCCGTGCTGTGCGGCGGCCACCAGGACGTGATCGTCATCACCGGCCCGATCTATGGGTCGAGCGCGCTGTGGATCGGCAAGGGCCCATACAAGATCCTGTCGCCGGCCGCCTATTTCAAGGTGCTGTACGACGTGCAGCGCGGCCGGGCGATCGGCTTCCGCCTCGACAACAAGGCCTACAAGAAGACGCCGTCGGACAAGTTCATCGTGCCGATCAGCCAGCTCGAGGTCGAGACCGGCCTCGACTTCCTGACCGCCCTGCCCCGCCGCGACCAGAACATCCTGGAAAGCAGCAAGGGCAGCTTCTGGGGTCATGGCCAGGGCTGCGCGAACGAAGTGAGGGATTAGGAGGCGGGCAAGGCTCGCCGTTCCAAGCACTGGCCTTCGCCGAAACGGACTCATCTGGAGACGCGGGCGTCTGGCCCACAGCCCGGAATCGGGACGGGAGACATTTTTCTTACGGCATCGAAACGCTGCTGCGTCCTACGAACAGGAGGCCCCAGCATGTCGGCGTCGGTCATGAGAACACCGCTTGAGCAGGTCGTGATCGACTACTCAGGACCGCTCACGCGCTTTTTCCAGCGACGTATCCGGGCGGGCCAAGAGGCGGACGATCTCGTCCAGGAAGTGTTTGGACGGCTGGCCCGGCAGAACCTTTCAACGGTGGACAACCTCCACGGCTATATCTTCCAGATCGCCGCCAATGTTCTGCGCGATCAGGCGCGCCGAGCCAGCACTCGCGCCTTCATCGTCGCTCAGCACGGTGATTTCGATGCGGAGGATCAGGCCGGCTTCTCGCCCGAACGGGTGCTGCAAAGCCGCGAGACCCTGCAGAGCCTGGTCTCGGCGCTCTACGAACTGCCTCCCGCCGTCCGCAACGTGTTCAGCCAGTACCATTTCGACGGGGTCTCCCAAGTGGAAATCGCCCGGCGGATGAGCATGTCGCTGAGCACCGTCGAAACCGGCGCGCGCGACGAGACCCAGGACTACATCCCCAAGGGCGCGGTCAAGGATTGCGGCTTCGACGAGAACCCGTTCAGCAACGTACTGACGCTCGCCTATGGCCGGTTCAAATACTATTCGGGCGGCGATATCCCGGGCGTGCCCAACTACACCCAGCCCTGGTGGCGCGACATCGAGACTCCGGTGTCGGCGGTGGTCGGCCCGGTCGACGTCATGCTGCTCGACCACCACGGCAACCGCGACACCATCAACGAGAACATCCTGCGCAATCTCGCGCCCCGCGTCATGGTGCAGGAAAACTGGCTCTCGCCGCAGCCGGGCGAGGAAGTCGTCACCCGCATGGCGTCCAAGGGTCTCTATCCGGGTCCGCGCGATGTCTTCTCCACCGGCATGGCGCCGGAGACGCGGGCTGCGATCGGGCCGATCATGGACAGCCTCTACAAGAGCTATAACGGCCACGTCGTCATCCGCGTCGCGCCCGGCGGCGAGCAGTACGAAGTCTTTGTCCTCAACGACACCGACGCCCGCCGCGAGACCATGAAGCGGTTCGGGCCCTACCTGTCGAAGTAGCCCCTGGCCGCACCCGCAAAAGCTAAACTCTGGCCGGTCCTCCCCTTATGGCCGGCCGACCGGGCGATCGGTTCGATGGCCCTGACTGGCGAGCAGCCGGCCCGGCTGGCTGCTCGCCGCTTTTTGCCGCCTGCCGCCGTCGCCGGCCGACCTCTTTCCGGGCCTCTTCCACGAGGTGCAGATGCGTCGGCTGTTTCCGGACGGGAAGACCTTCGATCCCCAAGCGCGCAAGAGAGATACAGCCCCGGAAACTGCGATTGACAGTCATTCTCACTTAAACGTAATTGCGACGCATTATTAGATTCTGGGGCGGTGATGCGTTTTCAACTTTCGATGATCGGAGCCGTCAGCGCTCTGGCCTTGACCATGGGCATGGCCCACGCGGCGGAAACCCCGACAGCGCCCGCGGTCGATCCATCGACCAACGCCGTCGAAGCCGTGATCGTCACCGGCGAGAAGTCGTCGCGTGGCCTGCAGGAGACGACGACCAGCGTCGCGGTGACCACGGCCCGCACGATCGAGCGCGAGCATCTGAAAACCCTCTACGATGTGGTCAATCGCACCGCCAACATGAGCGACACCTACGGCAAGAGCGGCTTCACCATCCGAGGGGTGTCCAACACCAACGTCTCGGGCGGCGGCTCCAGCGGCCTGGCGACGATCTACCTGGACGGCGCGGCCCTGCCCGACGCCGCGGCCTATAGCGGCCCGCTGGAGATGTGGGACATCGGCCAGATCGAAGTGTTCCGCGGTCCTCAATCGACGCTTCAGGGCCGCAACGCCCTGGCCGGCGCGGTGGTGATCCGCTCGACCGATCCGACCTTCACCTGGGGCTTCAAGGCCCGCGCCGAAGCCGCCAGTGGCGACGAGCGCTCGATCGCCTTCGCCGGGGGCGGCCCGATCATCGCCGACCAGCTGGCCTTCCGCCTGGCGGTCGAGGACAAGTCCACCGACGGCTTCATCTACAACCCGACCCGTCACGTCGACGCCGAGGCCGCCGACATCTTCAACGTCCGCGGCAAGCTGCTGCTGACCCCGACCGCCCTGCCCGGCCTCAAGGCGCTGGCGACCTACAGCCATTTCAAGCGCGACGCCGGCTACCTCTATACCTATTCGCGCACCGATACGCCGGACCACTACGACCACCGGGTCGACACCTCCGGCGATCCGCAGACCTCCAATTCCAAGGGCGACATCTTCACGCTCGACGCCAGCTACAAGTTGACCGACCAGCTGACGGCGACCGGCGTCGTGTCCTGGAACAAGCTGCACTCGATCGGCAAGTACGACGCCGACTACTCGCCGGCCCGTATCAGCTACGGGACGCGCGACGATACAACCAAGACCGCCTCGCAGGAGCTGCGGCTGAACTACGCCCACACCCGCTTCAAGGGCCTGTTGGGTTTCTATCACGCCAAACGAGACAGCGACCTAAGCTCCGTCAGCCTGACCAACGTCCAGTTCCCAACCTCGACCCTCACGGCGGTCATGACGCAAACCCTGGCGGGCATGGGCTATTCCCAGCCCGTCGCGGCGGCGACGGCGGCGGACTTCTCGGCCCGCTATGCCGGCGCTTTGCCAGTCATTCCGGTCAATTACAGCTCGGTGAACCCCGAGACGATCGAAACGAGCGCCTTGTTCTTCGACGGCAGCTTCGCCCTGAACGACAAGCTGACCCTGCTGGGCGGCCTGCGCTACGATCACGAAGAAAACACCAGCAGCAGCACGGCGACGGCGATCCTGGCCTCGGCCCTGCCCTCGGCAGCGGCCTTCCCCGCGCCCTACCAACCTTTCGTGCCGACCGTGAACGCTTTCGTCACCGGCATGGTGGCGCAGGCCGGCGCCTCAGCCCCGGAATCGACCCGCAAGTTCAATGCCTGGCTACCCAAGATCGGCGTGAAGTACGCCTGGACCGACGACATCTCCACCAGCCTGACCGCCCAACGCGGCTATCGCTCAGGCGGCCAGATGGTCAACATCGCGCGCTCGACGGTCGCGCCCTATGACCAGGAGTATACCTGGAACTACGAAGCCTCGCTGCGCACCGCCTGGCTGGACAACACCCTGACGGTCAACGCCAACGCCTACTACACCGACTGGAAGGACCAGCAGGTCATCGTCTATCTGGGCCTGAACGCCTACGACTATCAGGTGGTCAACGCCGGCAAGTCGCACCTTTACGGCTTTGAGCTGGAGGTGTCGCAGCAGGTGACGCCTCGGTTCAACTGGTACGCCTCGGCCGGTCACACGCGCACCCAGTTCGACGAGTTCAAGGTCAATGTCGGCACGACCTCGACCGACCTGACGGGCGCGGAGTTCCCCTACGCCCCGCACTGGACCCTGGCCGCCGGCGCCGACTATCGCTGGGACAACGGTTTCGTGGCCAACCTCAACGCCAACTTCCGCACCAAGGCCTATTCCCAGGCCGACGTGAACCAGGCCACCGACGACCCGGTCAAGGCGCGGGCCCTGGTCAACGGGCGGTTCGGCTATGAGCAGGAGCACTGGGGGATCTACGTGTTCGGCAAGAACCTGCTGGACAAGAAGTACGCCCAGTATTCCCGTTCCGACCAGAACATCGCCCTGCTCGGCGATCCTCGGGTGATCGGCGTCTCGCTCGAGACCCGCTGGTGACCGGTTCGCTGGCCCCCGACGCCTTAGTCGGCCTGGCCCTGACGTCCCTTGTTCTGGTCGCGGCCCTGTTGCTGCGCCAAGCCTGGAGACGCAACAGCCTAGGCCGCCCTTGGCTGATCTCCGGCGCCTGGGCGCTGCTGGGGGTAATCCTGGCAGCCAGTGGTTTCCTGCTGGGCGGCGCACGGGGGCCGGCCATCGTTCTGGCGCTCGGCTCGACCGTGGCCCTGGAGCTGGTCGCGACCGGCGTCGAGTTTCGCAGCGCCAAGAAGAAGGCTCCGCGCGAACTGGCTCTCGAGCCGTCCGAGCGCCGACGCATCGCCTGGCGCGGCTGGCTGCGGGGCTTCCTGGCCGGCCCGCTGGCCGGGATCGCCGCCCTGGGCTGCGGCCTGGCCATCGCCATCTGCGCGCCCGGCGCGATACAGAGCCGCATGGTGATCGGCGGACTGATAGTGCCGTTCCTATGGGCCGGCGGCATGGCCTGGACACTATCCGACGACAAGATCCTTCGCGCCACCGCCGTGCTGACCGGCGTTTCGGTCGTCACCCTGGGCGCGGCCTTCCTGAAGGGGGCGCTGTAATGGACGCGAAAACGACGCCTTCCGCCAAGCCGCGCGCGATCGGCAAGCCGATCTGGCCCAAGGTCCCCGCCGAGTTCGTGCGGGCCATGCTGGCCGGCCATTCAGCCCTGGGCCTTGCCTTCGCGGCCCTGATCTACCTGGTCTGCTTTTCCGGCTCGATCGCCGTCTTCACCCAGGAATATACCCGTTGGGAACAGCCGGCGGGGCCGGTGCTGCAGCACACCACGCCCCAGGCGGTGGACGGAGCCTTCCGCCAGGCCCTGGCGATCAATCCCGCCGCCCATGACCTGTTGATCCAGCTGCCCCAGTCCGTCCGCCCGCGCCTGACCGTCCATCTCGACGACGCCAGGAAGGCGGAGCGCACCGTTGTCGCCGACGCCTCGGGCGCGATCGTCGGCGAGATGAAGACGCCCTGGACCGAATTCCAGGCCGAGCTCCACACCGTGCTGCACCTGCCCCGCGCCTGGGGCGGCTTCGTCGTAGGGCTCACCGGCGTGACCCTGCTGTCGTCTCTGATCTCGGGCGTCCTGTCGCATCCACGCGTCTTCAAGGACGCCTTCGCCTTTCGTTGGGGAGGATCCAAGCGCCTGCAGGAAGCCGACCTTCACAATCGCATCAGCATCTGGGGCCTGCCCTTCCACCTGGTGGTGTCGCTGACCGGCGCGTTCCTGGGCCTGACAGTGATCATTGTCGGCGTGCTGGCCCTGGCCACGTTCAAGGGCGACACCGCCAAGGCCTACGCCCTGTTCAGCGGCCCGACGGTGGCCGACGATCCACGCCCCGCGCCGGTATTAGACTTGGCCAAGTCGCTGAAGACCCTGGGCGCCGCTCGTCCCAATGCGCGCCCGGCCTACCTCTATGTCGAACACCCCGGCGAGCGCGGCCAACACGTCACGGTCAACGCCGTCACCCCTGGCCGTTTGTCGCGCGGCGAGACGTTTGTGCTCGATGGTGATGGCAAGCTGCTCGGCGAGGTCGGCTACGAGAGCGGCGCCCTGGGACTCAAGGTGCTGTCGTCGATGACGCCCTTGCACTTCGGTTGGTTCGGCGGCTGGCCGGTTAAGGTCGCCTATCTGCTGCTGGGACTGGGCCTGACCTCCGTGACGTCCAGCGGCGTCGCCATCTGGCTGGCCCGCCGCCGCGACAAGGGTCGCCCCGCGCCGCGCTGGGAGCGCGTCTGGACCGCATTCGTCTGGAGCCAGCCTTTCGCCTACGCCGCCTCGGCCGTCGCCGCCCTGATCCTACCCGTCCCACCGGTGACCGTCTGGATCGTCGCCACCCTGGCGGCCAGCGGGACGGCGATGGTCTGGACGCCCGCGGCCATCTCGATCCGCCTGCGCTTGGCTACGGCGGCCCTATTGCTGCTGACAGCCGGCGTTCATGCCGCGCTAAACGGCGCGCGAATGGCCGATCCAGTCGGCTGGATCACCGACGCCTGCGTAGTGCTGGCCGCTCTCCTCCTGGCCGGTAGTGTCTGGAAGACGCGCCAGCCGGTGTGAGGCGAGCTGGCGCCATAGGCCGCCCAGCCGGTCCTCCCGCCACGCTGCTGCCACTCCCCGTCAGCAGGCCCTCTAGCCGTGAGCCTCGCGGGTCCCTAACTTGGGGCCATGCCTCGCACCCCCGACACCGCGCCTCTTGGGGGCGTTTCCGACGTCTCGACGCCCTTCGTCCTGGATACCCTTGGGGACACCGTCCAGGACGTCGCCGACGCGACCATGCCCATGCTGTGGACCCCGCACCGCCCCGCGCGGCCAGACAAGTCCGAGGGCGGCAAGAAATTCAAGCTCGTTTCCGACTACCAGCCCGCCGGCGACCAGCCGACGGCGATCAAGGAGCTGGTCGAGGGCATCAATAACCGCGAGCAGGACCAGGTGCTGCTGGGCGTCACGGGCTCGGGCAAGACCTTCACCATGGCCCAGGTCATCGCCGCCACCCAGCGCCCAGCGCTGATCCTGGCCCCGAACAAGACCCTGGCCGCCCAGCTCTACAGCGAGATGAAGTCGTTCTTCCCGGAGAACGCGGTCGAGTACTTCGTCAGCTACTACGACTACTACCAGCCGGAGGCCTACGTGCCCCGGACCGACACCTATATCGAGAAGGACAGCTCCATCAACGAGCAGATCGACCGGATGCGCCACTCGGCCACCCGGGCGATCCTGGAGCGCGACGACGTCATCGTCGTGGCCTCGGTCAGCTGCATCTACGGCATCGGCTCGGTCGAGACCTACACGGCCATGACCTTCACCCTGACGGTCGGCGACCGGGTGGACGAGAAGCAGCTGATCGCCGACCTGGTGGCCCAGCAGTACAAGCGCAACGAGATGGCCTTCGAGCGCGGCACCTTCCGCCGCCGCGGCGACACCATCGAGATCTTCCCCGCCCACTACGAGGACCGCGCCTGGCGCGTGACCATGTTCGGCGACGAGGTCGAGTCGATCAGCGAGTTCGACACCCTGACCGGCAAGAAGACCGCCGAGCTGGAGACCATCAAGGTCTACGCCAACAGCCACCACGTCACCCCGCGCCCGACCCTGCGTCAGGCGATCATCGCCATCCGCGCCGAGCTGAAGGAACGCCTGGCCTGGATGTACGAGAACGGCAAGCTGCTGGAGGCCCAGCGCCTGGAGCAGCGGACCAATTTCGACCTCGAGATGATCGAGACCACCGGCTCGTGCGCCGGCATCGAGAACTACAGCCGCTATCTGTCCGGCCGTCAGCCGGGCGAGCCGCCGCCGACCTTCTTCGAATATATCCCCGACAACGCCCTGCTGTTCACCGACGAGAGCCACCAGACGGTTCCGCAGATCGGCGCCATGTACAAGGGCGACCGCAACCGCAAATGGACCCTGGCCGAGTACGGCTTCCGCCTGCCCTCGGCCCTGGACAACCGCCCCCTCAAGTTCGAGGAGTGGGACGCCATGCGGCCGCAGACGGTGCACGTCAGCGCCACCCCGGCCGGCTGGGAGATCGAGCGGGCCGGCGGCGTCTTCGCCGAGCAGGTGATCCGCCCCACCGGCCTGATCGACCCTCCGGTCGAGGTGCGCCCGGTCTCCAAGGACGGGGCCAGCCAGGTCGACGACGTGGTCGACGAGATCCGCCAGACCATCAAGAAGGGCTACCGCACCCTGGTCACCGTCCTGACCAAGAAGATGGCCGAGGACCTGACCGAATACCTGACCGAACAGGGCATCCGCGTCCGCTACATGCACTCGGACGTCGACACCCTGGAGCGCATCGAGATCATCCGTGAACTGCGGATGGGCAATATCGATGTCCTCGTGGGCATCAACCTGCTGCGCGAGGGCCTGGACATCCCCGAGTGCGGCTTCGTGGCCATTCTCGACGCCGACAAGGAAGGCTTCCTGCGCTCGGAGACCAGCCTGATCCAGACCATCGGCCGCGCCGCGCGCAATGTCGACGGCAAGGTCGTGCTCTATGCCGACCGGATCACCGGCTCGATGGAGCGGGCCATGGCCGAGACCTCGCGCCGCCGCGAGAAGCAGCACGCCTACAATCTCGAGCACGGCATCACGCCCGAGAGCGTCAAGCGCGACATCAAGGACATCCTCAACAGCCCCTACGAGCGCGGCGACCGCGTGCTGGTGCCGATGGGCATGTCCGAGACCGACGACCGCCCGTTCAGCGGCGACAATTTCAAGGCCGCGCTCAAGGACCTGGAGGCCAAGATGCGCGAGGCCGCCGCCAACCTGGAGTTCGAGACCGCCGCCCGCCTGCGCGACGAGATCAAGCGCATGAAACTGATGGACCTGGAATTCGCCAACGAGGTTCTGGCGGCGACGGGGGACGAGGTCGACAAGTCGGCCCCCAAGCGCCTGCGCGCCGAGATCCGCCAGGAGAAGGCGGAGGAGTTCAGGAAGAAGCGGAAGTAGCGGGGATCGGCTCCTCCTCCGCGTCGCGGGGGAGGGAGGCCAATGCGGCCCACGTCCCCGTTCGACCCGGCGCCGCCTTCCGAGGATAGCCAGGTCAATGACCTGCGCCCCATTGACGCAAGTCAGCGTCTGGGGTCGCGAATTAAGATTTCGTCAAACTCCAGAGCCAAAGAGTTCGCGGGCGGGCAAGTGTATTTCGCCCGCCTGTTTGGCGTTCCCAAAAATACATATTCAGACGAACAATAATCCCGCGCTCCTTGGCGCGCGGAGGGGAGACATCTGTGCGCCTGTTGGAGAATACGAAGATCGGCGTGAAAATCGCCTCTATGATGATCGCGCTTGGGCTGATCTGTATGCTCGTCGCCACTTATGGCGGTGAGCAACTAAGGAAAAGCGATGCAACCTACTCTGTTCTCGCGGACGTGCGTGGTCCCGCCAGGGTAGAGATGGCGCGAGCAAATCGCAGCTTGAACCAGATGGCTTACTTCGCCGCCATGACCGTGTTCTATGACGGCGCCTCGCCTGAAGGACGCAGCGCCAAGGCCAACTACGACAAGGCCTATGCGAAGCTCCAGGGTTTTCTGAAGAACGGCGCCGAGGGCCTGCCCGGCCAGAGCGACCAGATCAAGGCGCTGTCGGCGAACGCCGTGGGCGTGAAGGCCGCCTTGGACAAGGTCGTTGAATTCGGCTTACAAAACCGCAACGATGAGGCGGCCCAGGCGATGATCATTGCGGCCAAGCAAGTCGAGACCTTCGGCGCGGCCAACACCAAGATCGTCGACGCCAGCATCAAGGACGGCCACGAACAATCCAACGCCTTGAGCGCCAATTCCAGCCGCACGCGCTGGCAGTTGCTGATCATCGCCGCGCTCGGCACGGCCGTGGGCGTGGGCAGCGCGCTCTGGATGACCGGTGTCAGCATCACCCGGCCGCTCGACCACCTGGCCGACAGAATGCGCCGCTTGGCGTCCGGCGATCTCGAGGTCGAGGTCGACGGCCAGGCGCGGGGCGACGAGGTTGGCCTGATGGCCAAGGCCGTCCAGGTTTTCAAGGACAATGGCCTGAAGGCTCGCGATCTGGCCAGCGACGCCGATCGGCTGCGGACCGAGGCCGAGGGGGAGCGCGGGCGGGCCGAAGCCGAACGTCGCAAGACCGAAGCCGAACAGGCGATGGTGGTCTCCGCGCTCGCCGCCAGTCTGGCGAAGCTGGCCCAAGGCGATCTGACGACCCAGATCGATGCGGAATTCAACGGTCAGTACGCCCAGATCAAGTCCGACTTCAACGACGCCATCGCCAGTCTGCGCGAGGCGATGACCGCGATCTCGGGGACGACCGACGGCATCCGCGGCGGCTCCGACGAGATCGCCGCCGCGTCCGACGATCTGTCGCGGCGGACGGAGCAGCAGGCCGCCAGCCTGGAGGAAACCGCCGCCGCGCTCGACGAGATCACCGCCACGGTCAGGCGCAGCGCCGAGGGGGCCCGCCAGGCTTCCGGCGCCGCCACGGGCGCGAAGGTCGACGCCGAGAAATCGGGGCGGATCATGCAGGAAGCGGTCACGGCCATGACCGAAATCGAGCAGAGCTCGGGCCAGATCACCCAGATCATCGGCGTCATCGACGAGATCGCCTTCCAGACGAATCTCCTGGCCCTGAACGCCGGCGTCGAGGCCGCCCGGGCCGGTGAAGCCGGACGCGGGTTCGCCGTCGTCGCCCAGGAAGTGCGCGCCCTGGCCCAGCGTTCGGCCGAAGCGGCCAAGGAGATCAAGACCCTGATCGCCAACTCCTCGTCTCAGGTCGGGCGCGGGGTGAAACTGGTCAGCGCGACCGGAGAGGCCCTGACCGACATCGTCGGCAAGGTCAGTCAGATCGACCTGCTGATTTCGGAGATCGCCCAGTCCTCCCAGGAACAGGCCACGGGCCTCAACCAGGTCAATGTCGCCGTCAATCAGATGGATCAGGTGACCCAGCAGAACGCGGCCATGGTCGAGCAGGCCACCGCCGCCGCGTCCAACCTCAAGAACGAGGCCAATGAGCTGGCGCGCCTGGTGCTGCGCTTTGAAACCGGCCAGGGCGCGCACCGCGCCGCGCCAGCCCGCGCCCAACCGGCTCGGCCTGATCGTCAGGCCCCGCCGCGCAATCCCGTGGCCAAGATGCAGGCCAAGATCGCAAGCTTCACGCGGCCGAGCGGAGGCGGCGCGGCGGCCGTGGCTCAGGAATCCTGGGAGGAGTTCTGATCCTGACCGCCAGTCCCTCGGCCTGACCCGAAACGCGGAGCGGCCCGGCGCGGCGACGAAGAAGCGGCCGGTTCAGCCGGAGCCGGCCGCGCTCCAGATTGCGTGAAACGGTGACCGTCGCCAAACTGACACCTCGCTTCGCTACTCCAGCGCTCTGGGAGTTGGCGGTCGTCGCCGGCGGGACGCGGCGCGATGGCTTGGCTACGTGACATAGACAAGTGGTTCGCCGAGGCGGTGCTGCCGTTCGCGCAGACCTACCGCGCCTATGCCCGCAAGCTGACCGGCGACGCCGTCGAGGCCGAGGACCTGGTGCAGGAAGCCTACGCCAAGGTGCTGAGCGTGCCCGACTGGCGGCGCCTGGAGCAACCGGAGCGCTTTGTGCTGACCATCATCCGCAACCTGGCCTTCGAGCGTTTCCGCCGGGCCAAGGTCGTGGGTATTCGCCAGATCGGGGTGCTTGAGATGGAAGCTCTGCCCGACCCCGCGCCGGACGCGCACGCCGTGACCAGCGCCCGCGAGGAGCTGTCGCGGGTCCTCGAGGCGGTCAACCGCCTGCCCGAACAGTGCCGGCGCGTGGTCACCTTGCGGAAAATGGAAGGCCTTTCGCCGGGCCAGATAGCGGTTCGGTTGAACTTGTCCATCTCTACGGTTGAGAAGCACCTAGCCAAAGGGCTGATGCTGCTGACCAAGTCCCTGGCGGCGAGCGAAGACCGAAGGATCGGGAGTAAAGCGAGTACATGGCGAAAACGGGCGATCAAGACAGAGACGCGCTGATCGCCCAGGCTTCGGAATGGCTGGCGCGTCTGGACGCCGGCCGCGCGGATCCCGCCGAGTTCGAGGCTTGGCGCGACACCGATCCGCGCCGCGCCGCCGCCTTCGCCGAGGTCGCGGCCGCCTGGAGCAAGCTGGACGCCCTGCGCGACGCCGAGCCCGGCCCCGACCTGGTCGGGCGGCCGGCCATGAGCCGTCGCGCCTGGCTGGGCGGAGGCTTGGCCCTGGCCGCGGGCGTCGTCGGCGCGGCCTATCTGGGACGCGATCAACTGCTGCGCGCCCGAACCCTCACGGGTGTCGGCGAACGGCGGACCCTGGCCCTGCCCGACGGCAGCTCGGTCGAGCTGAACACCGACACCGAGGTCCTGTGGCGGTTCGACCGCAAGCGCCGTCGCCTGTGGCTGGAGCGCGGCGAGGTCGCCTTGACCATCGCCCAGGACGCCCTGCGGCCGTTCGAGCTGTTCACGCGGCAGGGGCTCGCGCAATTGGCCTCGGGCCAGTTCAACGCCCGACTGCGCCCCGTCGGCCTGGACCTGATCGTCCTGGCCGGCCGCGCGGCGATCAAGACGGCCGCCGGCGAGACCCGGGCCGTCGTCGAGAGCGCCACCGACGAGCGCCAGGCGCTGGCGGTGACGACGACCGGCGTCGTCATCGCGCCCGCTCCCGAATCCGAGGTGCAGGCCGTGCAGGCCTGGCGTCGCGGTGAAATCGTCTTCGACGGTCAGCGCCTGGCCGACGCTGTCGAGGAGTACAATCGCTACCTCACCCGCAAGTTGGTCATAGAAGACCCCAAGGTCGGCGCCATGCGTCTGGGCGGCCGGTTCCTGACGGACAATCCCGAGAACTTCCTGGACGCCTTGCGCACAACGTTCGGCATACGGATTATCGACGACGGATCGTCACGAATTCTTCTAAAATCTCGATAGCGGTTTTTCGCGCCCCCTCCATCTGGCCGAACGAGACGCCGGTTTTCGGCGGACGAAAAGAGGGGCGAATACGATGATCAAGTCTTGGACGCGATTTGGGGCGCCGCGCATCGGCGCATGTCTGCTTCTGGCCACGACGGCGCTGGTCGCGCCGGTCGTCGCCCAGGCCCAGGCGGCCGCGCGGGTGGAGTTCAACATCCCGGCCGGCGACATGGCCCAGGCCCTGACCGCCTTCTCGCGCCAGGCGGGCGTGCAGATCCTGTTCCCCTATGACGTGGCCGCCAAGCACCGCGCGACGGGCCTGCAAGGCGCCTATGGCCGCGAGGACGCGGTCCGCAAGCTGATCGACGGCAGCGACCTGGAGATCGCCTCGGCCACCGCCCAGGTCATCACCCTGCGCCAGCGGGGCGCCGGCCCTTTGGCCGCCGGCTCGGCCGCCGCTGAGGTGTCGACGGTCGAGGAGTTGATCGTCACCTCGCGCGCCGGCTCCGACGCCCGCACGCGTCTGGCCACCAGCTACGCCGTCACCACCATGAACGAAGAGACCCTGCGACTGCGCTCGCCGATGGGCGTGGCCGACGCTCTGAAGTCGGTGCCCGGCTTCTGGGTCGAGGCCTCGGGCGGCGAGGCCAGCGCCAACATCCGCGCCCGCGGCATCCCGCAGGAGGGCTTTTCGGCCATCGCCCTGCAGGAAGACGGCGCGCCGGTCCAGCACGACGGCGGCCTGGGCTATCTGAACGCCGACCAGTCGTTCCGCCTGGACGAGACCATCGAGCGCATCGAGGTGGTGCGTGGCGGTCCATCCTCGATCTTCGCCTCCTACGCCCCGGGCGGCACGGTCAACTTCATCACCCGAAAGGGCGAGACAAAGGAGGGCGTCGTCAAGGTCCAGGCCAGCGACTACGGCCTCAAGCGCGTCGACGCCTATTACGGCGGCCCGATCGGCGACTGGCGCGCCAGCGTCGGCGGCTTCTGGCGCGAGGACGACGGCATCCGCGATCCCGGCTTCACGGCCAACAAGGGCTATCAGGTCCGCGCCTCGATCGGCCGCGACTTCCAGCGCGGCAGCTTCGACTTCAACATCAAGCACCTGGACGACAACGTCATCCTGTTCGCCGGCGTGCCGCTGAAGTTCAATTCCAATGGCGAGGCCAGCGCCGCGCCGGGCTTCGATCCGCTGACCGGCACGCTGGCGGGTCCGGAGACCACGAAACTGACCCTGCGCGGCCCCAAGGGCCCGTTCGACTGGGACCTGTCGCGCGGCACCGAGGTCAAGCTGACCCAGGCCACCGCCGCCCTGAACTACGAGATCGCCGACGGCTGGCGTCTGCAGGAGACGCTGCGCTACCGGACCTCGGAGTCCAAGCGCATCGGCCTCTTCCCCAACACGCCGGTGCTTGGCGCTAATCGCATCGCCCAGGTCCAGGCCGACTTCCTGAAAGCTCGCGGCGCGGCGACCTTGGGTGACGCCGTCCCCGGCGCGGTGGCCCTGCAACTGCGCTACGCCACCAACCCCAGCGAGGTGTTCAGCACCACGGGCGCGGGGCAGAACGGCAATGGCCTCGTCCTGGACGGTTCGCTGCGCTACGTCTCGGTTCCGCTCGACGAGCTGATCAGCGACACGCGCCTGGTCCACAAGTTCGAGATCGGCGACCAGACCCACGACGTCGCCGCCGGCCTCTACCACGCCCACGTCGAGGAGGCGTTCAACCGCTACTCGGCCAACACCCTGCTGGACGTGCGCGAGAACGCCCGCCGCCTGGACCTGGTCGCCGTCGACGCCACGGGCAAGGCGCTCTACGGCTTCACCGAGAACGGCATCAGCCGTTACGGCGCCGAGTTCGCCAATGGCGACGGCAAGTCCAACACCACCGCCCTATACCTGACCGACGAGTGGCAGGTGACGCCGAGTCTTCGCATCGACGCCGGCGTGCGCTGGGAGAAGGTCGAGTTCACCGGTCGCAGCGAGCGGACGGCGACCATCAACCTGGGCCTCTCGCCGACTCCGGCCGACGACACCGTGCTGGCCGGCTCGGGCGTCTATGACCGCTTCACGCGCAAGTTCGAGCACAGCGGCTGGACCGTCGGCGCGGACTATCGGATCAGCCCGCGCATGGGCCTCTTCGCCCGTTACACCTCGGCCTTCCGCCTGCCTTCGCTGGGCGATTACATCACCAACGCGTCCAACACGGCGCCGATCGTCCAGACGATGGATCTGTGGGAAGCCGGCTACAAGCTGAGCGCCGGCAAGCTCGATCTCTACGCCACGGTGTTCCACACCGCCTATGACGCCCTGACCTTCGGCAGCCTGGTGTTCAACCCCACCACCGGCGCCTACGTGAACCAGACCAGCATCACCGACACCAAGACCCTGGGCCTGGAGCTGGAAGGGACGTTACGCCCGGTCTCGTGGTTCGACCTGGGCTTCAGCGCCACGATCCAGAACCCCGAGTTCGGCGACTACAAGTTCGAGGAAGGCTGCACGGTCTCGGCCTCGGACCCGACCTGCCAGATCAAGCCGCCGGCGGGCTCGGCGACGCGGACTCGCGACTTCACCGGCAATCAGCTGATCCGCGCGCCAAAGACGGCCTTCCGCCTGACGCCCGGCTTCAACCTGATGGACGGCCGCCTGCGGATCGAGAGCACCATCGAGCGCTACGGCGACCGGTTCTCGGACGCGGCCAACACCTCCAAGCTGGCGGCCTACACCCTGGTGGGCGCCACGGTGCGGTTCAACCTCACCGACCAGCTCTCGGCCTATGTCTACGGCACGAACCTGACCAACGAACTGGGCCTGACCGAGGGCAATCCCCGCGCCGGCCAGATCATCAGCAGCGAGGCCGGATCGCTGTACGGCGTCGGCCGGCCGGAGTTCGGCCGGGCCTTCAAGGCGGCGCTTCTCTACAAGTTCTAGGGCGCGCCGCCTGACTTCCTTCCCCTGAAACTTGGGGCGGCCGCAGCTTCGGCCGCCCTTCTTTTTATTGGAGCTTCCGATGATCCGCTGGCTCGTCCTGGCCCTTCTTCTGATCGCCGCGCCCGCCTGGGCCCAGTCCGGCGGGCCCGATCTCGTCCTGACCGGTCAGATCACCGGCGCCGACCACCAGACCTACAAGCCGGTGACCTTCGACGTGCCGGCTGGCGTCACGCGCCTGTCGGTCGCGTTCGACTACACCGGTCGAGAGGACAAGACCGTGCTGGACCTGGGGTTGATGGACCCCATCCGCTTCCGCGGCTGGAGCGGCGGCGCCAGGAAGGCGTTCTTCGTCTCCGCCGAGGCGGCGACGGCCGGCTACCTGCCCGGACCGCTGCCGGCCGGGAAGTGGACGCTATTGCTGGGCGTGCCCAATGCTCGGCCGAACGCGAAGGCGACCTACGAAGCCCGGATCTGGTTCCAGCGCACGCCCGCGCCGCTTCCCGCCGTCCTGCCCAAGGCCACGACGCCGGGCTGGTATCGCGGCGACCTGCACATGCACACCGCCCACAGCGACGGCGGCTGCGTGACCGGCGACGCCCCGCGCGCGCCCTGCCCTGTCTACCGCACCGTCTTGGCTGCTCAGGCCGCCGGTCTCGACTTCATCGCCATCACCGACCACAACACGACCAGTCAGGCCGAGGCGATGGCCGAGCTCCAGCCGGCGTTTCCCGGCCTGCTGCTGATCCCGGGCCGCGAGGTCACCACCTTCCAGGGTCACGCCAACGTCTTCGGCCCCACGGCCTTCATCGACTTCCGCCTGGGATCCAAGACCGTGCCGACCATTCGCGGCCTGCAGCAGGCGGTGAAGGCGGCGGGCGGCGTCTTCTCCATCAACCACCCGGCCGCGCCGTCCGGCGAGCAGTGCATGGGCTGCGGCTGGACCGTCAAGGACACCGACTACGACGCCGTCCAGGCGATCGAGGTCGCCAACGGCGGCAACGAAAAGGCCCTGGGCGACTTCGAGGGCGTTCTGTCGGGCGTGCCCTTCTGGGAGGCCCTGCTGAACCAGGGCCGGCGTATCACCGCCGTGGGCGGCAGCGACAACCACGACGCCGGCATCCCGCACGACAAGCCGTCCGCCGTCGGTCGTCCGGCGACGGTCGTCCATGCCGAAGGCCTCTCGACCGAAGCCATTCTCGCCGGCCTGCGCGCCGGCCGGGTGTTCATCGACCTGGACGGGACCCGCGACCGTATGCTCGACCTGACGGCCACGACAGGCGGCCGAAAGGCCGCCATGGGCGAGACGCTGGCGGTTAAAGCCGGCGAGACGGTGACCTTCACCGCCGTCGTCTCCAACCTCGATGTCGCGGGCCTGGAGGTGATCCGCGACGGGGCCAAGGCCGCCGTGAGCATCTCTCCGGCGGGCGAGTTCTCGATCCGCGTGGGGCAGGGCGCCAGCTGGGTGCGGGTCAATTCGCGCGACCCGGCGGGGCGATTGCTCGTGATCGGCAACCCCATCTATCTCGCGGTCGGCCCTTGAGGCTAAGCGACCTTCCGAGACGTGTGGAGCGCCGGAGCATTCCGGTCAGATCGACACCGGTCCCCATGCCGGACGGCGTTGCGTCCTAACCCACCATCCCCGCCAGCCGCCCGCGGATGATCGCCTCGGCCTCGGCGACGATGCGGTCGACCAGCGCCTTCACGGTGGGGATGTCGTGGATCAGGCCCTGGACCATGCCGGCGCTCCAGATGCCGCCGTCGGTGTCGCCCTTGGCCAGGGCGTCGCGGCCGCGGGTTCCGGCGACCAGGTGGGCGACGTCCTCGAACTTCGCGCCGCCGGCCCGCTCGATCTGCACCACCTCCTGGCTGACGGCGTTGCGCATCACGCGGGCGGTATTGTGCAGGGTGCGGAAGATCAGGTCGGTCTGGCGCTCGTCGTTGGCGACCATCTGCTCCTTGAAGGCCATCGGGATCGGGGCCTCCTGGGTGACGCAGAACCGGGTGCCCATGTTGACGCCGTCGGCGCCCAGGGCCAGGGCCGCCACCAGGCCGCGGGCGTCGGCGATGCCGCCCGAGGCCAGCATCGGGATCTTCACCTTGTCGGCGGCGGCGGCGATCAGGATCAGGCCGGGGATGTCGTCCTCGCCCGGGTGGCCGGCGCACTCGAAGCCGTCGATCGAGATGGCGTCGACGCCCATCCGCTCGGCGCTGAGGGCGTGGCGGACGGCGGTGCACTTGTGGATCACCTTGACCCCGTGGGCTTTCAAGTCGTCCACGTGCTCCTGAGGCTTATAACCCGCGGTCTCGACGATCCTGATCCCGCTCTCGATGATCGCGGCCCGGTACTCGGCATAGGGCGGCGGGGTCATGGCCGGCAGGATGGTCAGGTTGACGCCGAACGGCTTGTCGGTGAGGTCGCGGGTGCGGGCGATCTCCTTGGCCAGCGCTTCCGGCGTCGGCTGGGTCAGGGCGGTGAGAAAGCCCAGCGCCCCGGCGTTGGCGACGGCGCTGACCAGCTCGGCCTTGCCGACCCACTGCATGCCGCCCTGGGCGATCGGGTGCTCGACGCCGAACAGCGCGGTGAAACGGGTCTTGATGGCCATGGCCGCAGGTCTCCCTCTGGTTTTCGGAGACTATGCGGGGGTGACCCTAGGGTCAGGCAAGAGGCCAAAGAGGCCCTACTGCAGGCCGGCGCGGCCGATGGCGTAGAAGCGGTCGGCGCGCTGCTTGCGCAGCTGCTCGGCGCTCATGTGGGCCATGGCCTTCAGCTCTTCCTCGACCGCGTCGCCGACGGCCTGGATGGCGACCTCGCCGTTCGAGTGGGCGCCGCCGGCGGGCTCCTCGACGATGCGATCGACGATGCCCAGCTTGATCAGGTCCTGGGCGGTGATGCGCATCTGGGTGGCCGCGTCCTTGGCCCGGGCGCCGTCGCGCCACAGGATCGAGGCCGCGCCTTCCGGCGAGATCACCGAATAGATCGAGTGCTCCAGGATCAGCACGCGGTTGGCGCCGGCCAGGGCGATGGCCCCGCCCGAGCCGCCCTCGCCAACGATCGTGGCGACCATCGGCGTGCCGAGCGTGAGGCAGCGTTCGGTCGAGCGGGCGATGGCCTCGGCCTGGCCGCGCTCCTCGGCCCCCAGGCCCGGATAGGCGCCGGCGGTGTCGACGAAGGTGATGACCGGCAGGCTGAAGCGCTCGGCCATGTCCATCAGGCGGACGGCCTTGCGGTAGCCCTCGGGGCGGGCCATGCCGAAATTGTGCTTCAGGCGCGTCGTCGTATCGTGGCCCTTCTCGTGGCCCATGACCACGACCGGCTGGCCGCGGAACCGGCCCAGGCCTCCGACGATGGCCTGGTCGTCGGCGAACTTGCGGTCGCCGCGCAGCTCGACGAATTCGTCGATCAGGCCCGCGACATAATCGCGCAGGTGCGGCCGCTGGGGATGCCGGGCGACCATGGTCTTCTGCCAGGCGTCCAGATTGGCGTAGGCTTCCTTGCGGAGCTCCTGGGCGCGGTCGCGCAGGGCTTGGATCTCGAGGTCGAACGCCCCCGGTCCAGCGGTCTCGGAGAGCTTGCTCAGCTCCTCGATCTTGCTTTCCAGATCAGCGATTGGGCGTTCGAAATCGAGATAATGGGCGGCCATGGACTCTTGAACGTCGCCGTTGATGAAAGGGTGCGAACCTAGTGGCGGAATCCCCCGAGGGAAAGGGGCCAGATTCAGGCCGGGAACCGCCGCGAATCCGACGTGTTTTATCCACAGGCTGAATGGTGCGGTTCACAGGTGAGTCTCGAATCGAGACTCTCTCCCCTGGTGAATCGCGACATAGAGTCCTATGTTCTTTTGTAGCAGGTCGCGGAAGTCGATCTGCGCCCCGCGGCCCCCGCCATCGAACGTGCGCGGCCCCGCCTGTAGAGAGTGCGTAGCGCCCATGCAGGTGTTCACTTTTTTCTGTGTCGAATCCGACGGCTCGGTGCCGCGCTTCGACGTCACGCCCTGCGCCGACGACTCGGCCGCGCGCGCGAGAGCTTTCGAACTTCTCGACATGCACCACCGCTGTGACTTCGTGGAGGTCTGGCGCGGATCGCAGCGTGTGTTCGACGTCAGCCCGCTGCGGGCGGTCGCGGCCTGAGGGTCCATCCTCGTCCTTCGACAGGCTCAGGATGAGGATTACTCTCGACGCGTCCGTAGAAACCTCATCCTGAGCCTGTCAAAGGACGAGGTTGCGGGCCAAGAATTCCGACCGCGATGAATAATTGCATCGCGACGTGAGCGGCTATAGCGTCAACGTCCGGATGGAGCCCGACCGCGCTCCGGTTACCGGAAGGCCGCCTCATGGACATGCTCGCCGCCGTCCGCCCCGCGCCGCTCATCCCGCCCGCCCCGAAGATCCACCCCACGCCGCTGGGCGTCACCCCGCTGGGCCAGCTCCGCGTGGCCTGGGAGATGAGCCGCAGCCTGATCGCGGCCTACTGCGAGGAGGACTATGAGAGCCTCGCCGCGCCATACATGTTCATGGGCCAGCCGGGCCTGTTCCTGAACGACCCCGCCAGCGTCCGCCACGTGCTGACCTCCCCGAAATACGCCCGGCCCGTGAAGGCCGCCCGCTCGCTGAAGCCGCTGGTCGGCGAGGGCGTG
Source organism: Caulobacter sp. GW821-FHT05F04 (assembly GCF_059419665.1). Lineage (NCBI taxonomy): Bacteria > Pseudomonadati > Pseudomonadota > Alphaproteobacteria > Caulobacterales > Caulobacteraceae > Caulobacter > Caulobacter sp. GW821-FHT05F04. The sequence goes on along the minus strand of NZ_JBWKSF010000002.1, from coordinate 711,371 downwards.
CTGATGTCCGAGGGCGAGACCTGGCGGCGTCAGCGCAAGAGCCTGGCGCCCGTCTTCACCCCCGCCGCGATCGGCGGCCTGTTGTCTCACTTCGTCGCCGCCGGCGCGGGTCTCGCGGAAGGGCTGGAGAACCGTGACCGCGCCAATCTGGCCCAGGACTTCCACCGCGCCACCCTGGACGCCGTGCTGCGGGCCCTATTCTCGCGCCGCGCCGACAAGGAAGGCGCCGTGCTGGCGGATTTGGCGCGCCGCTACATGGAGGGGCCGGCGCACTTCAACCTGATGGACTTCGTCGCCAAGGGGGCCGACGACCTGCTGTTCATGGACGGCGAGCGACGACGGCTCGGCAAGCGCTGGTTCACGGCGGTCGACGCCCTGATCGAGGAGCGACGGGCCAAGCCGCATCCGGAAGTCCGCGACCTGCTCGACCGCCTTCTAGCCGCGCGGAACGAGGATGGCTCGCCCCTGCCCGACCAGGAAATCCGCGACCAGTGCAGCTCGATGCTGGCCGCCGGCTTCGAGACCACCTCGCGGCTGCTGTTCTGGGCGACCTATCTGCTGGCCCTCGATCCGGCGACCCAGGACCGGGTCCGCGCCGAGGTTCTGGCCCTCCCGGCCGAGCGGGTGACCAGCCTGGACGATCTGAAGGCCTGGCCGCTGCTGCGCTCGGTGCTGTTCGAGACCCTGCGGCTCTATCCGACCGCGCCGCTGATCGCCCGCCAGGCCCTGGAGGCCGACGTCGTTTCGGGCTGCGACGTGGTTCCCGGCTGCATGATCACCATCAGCCCGTGGGTCATCCACCGGCACCGCAAGCTGTGGGACGCCCCGACCGCCTTCAAGCCCGAGCGGTTCATCGACCAGCCTCACCCGTGGGGCCTGGAGGCCTTCCTGCCGTTCGGGGCCGGGCCGCGCGTCTGCATCGGCGCGGGCTTCGCCCTGGCCGAGGCGCAGATCGTGCTGGCCAGCCTGCTGGCGCGCTTCAAGGTCTCGATGGCCAGCGACCGGCCCGTCTTGCCGCGCGCCTCGATCACCCTGGGGCCGGACCACGCCCCGGATTTCCGTCTGGAGCCGATCGTACAAGCCCGGCCTTGATCGGCGGGGCAGGAAGCGCCAGCTTCCGACCACCGCTCTGCAAGGATCCCCCCATGACCGAAGTCGCCCAGACCCGTCCGTTCGCCACCGCCACGGACACCGGCACAGGGGTCCTGCAGACCTTCGTCACCGCCGGCCCGTCGACCATCGTCGCCGACGTCTCGGCAGCCCAGGGGGGCCTGGATCTCGGTCCGGACCCGCACGAGCTGGTCGCCGCGGGCCTGGCGGCCTGCACCACCATGACCCTGCGCCTCTACGCCAACCGCAAGAACTGGGACGTCAGCGGCCTGCACGTCGAGGTCTTCTCGCACTACGACGCCGACAAGACCCCGCCCGAGCGCTTCGAGCGGGTCATCAGCCTCGACGGCAACCTCAACGAGGAACAGCGCGAGCGCCTGTTCGAGATCGCCGATCGCTGCCCGATCCACAAGCTGCTGACGGCGGGGGCGAGGATCGTGACGACGGTGGCGGATCAGGACTAGGCTCGGCACTCCCCCCACCTGACCTCGCTACGCGAGGTCTGTCCGCTCCCAAAGGGGTGGCGGAGAGTGACTCTCCTCCCCCTTTGGGGGAGGAGGACCAGCGAAGCTGGTGGAGGGGGACAGCGCCGCTCTAAAACCCGTAAAGCGCCGCGTATTCCGCGTCCTTGCCCGCGATCTGCCGGGCGCAGTCGACCATGACCTTGGCCTGTTTCCAGGTGGCGTCGTCCTGCATCTTGCCGTCGATCATCGCCACGCCCGTGCCGTCCGGCATCGCCTCCAGGATCTTGCGCGCGAAGGCCACCTCGGCCGGGTCGGGGCTGAACACCCGCTTGGCGATCTCGATCTGGCTGGGGTGCAGGCTCCAGGCCCCGGCGCAGCCCATCAGGAAGGCGTTGCGGAACTGCTGCTCGCAGGCGACCGGGTCGTCGATCGCCCCGAACGGGCCGTAGAACGGCTTGATCCCATGGGCCGCGCAGGCGTCGACCATCTTGGCGAAGGTGTAGTGCCAGAGGTCCTGCTGCACCGAGACGCGGGGCGAGCCGTCCGCATGCGGATCCTCGATGACGCGGTAGCCCGGATGCCCGCCGCCGACCCGCGTGGTCTTCATGGCCCGGCTGGCGGCGAGGTCGGCCGGACCCAGCGAAATCCCCTGCATGCGCGGGCTGGCGGCGGCGATGGCCTCGACGTTCATCACGCCCTCGGCCGTCTCCAGGATGGCGTGCAGCAGGATCGGCCTAGTCACGCCGTGCTTGGCTTCCAGCGAGGCCAGCAGCTGGTCCATGTAGAAGATGTCCCACGGCCCCTCGACCTTGGGGACCATGATCACGTCGATCTTGTCGCCGGCCTTCTCGACGATCGTGCTGATCTCATCCAGGTGCCAGGGCGAGTTCAGGCAGTTGATCCGCGTCCAGAAGCCGACGCCCAGGGCCTTGAAGTCGACCTCGCGCGACATCGAAACGAGGCCGGCCAGGGCCGCGCCCTTGGCGTCGGCGGGGATGGCGTCCTCCAGATTGGCCAGGATGACGTCGACGGTCGGGGCGATCTCGGGGACCTTGGCGCGGACCTTGTCCAGGTGCGGCGGGACGAAGTGGATCATCCGCTCGACGCGCGCCGGAAGCTCGCGATAGGGCGCCGGCGCGCCGATGGCCAAGGGTTTGAAAAAGCCGCGCGGCGTCTTCATGCCGATCACTCCCCGAACAGTCTTTGTTGACGCGCGACAGTCGCCGAAACCGGCATCCGCCTTCGGTTGTCGCACTGCCGTTTCGCAGTTGCGAGAAGACTGCGGCGACGCGGCATCAAGGTCAAGGCTGACGCGCGGGTCAGGCCTTGGCGGCCGGCGGCGGGACCGGCTTGGGCGCCTCGTCGGGGTCCTCGCGCTCGAGGTCGGCGGCGGCGTCGTTGCTGGAGCCGGGCTTGACGGCCTTGGCCGCCTTGCGGCGGCGGGCGGCGGGTTCCAGCTTGAGACTGGTCAGGGCGTCCTCGCCCTCCTCGCCGAACAGCCCCCGCACCCGGATATCGCGCTGCGGATAAGGGATCTCGATTCCCGCCTCGCGCAGGGCGTCGTCGATCAGCCAGGTATAGGCCGCGTGGATCGCCGCCGGCCGGCGCACGGCCTCGACCGTCGGCCAGACCACCAGCTCGAACTTCAAGCTGCTCTCGCCATAGCCGACCAGCCAGACCTGGGCCCGGCGCACGGCGTCGTCCGGCGAGGTGTAGGGCGCGGCCTTGGCGGCCTTCAGCACCGCCTCGCGCACCTGGTTCTTGTCGGCCCCGAAGGCGGCGACGAACGGCACGCGCAAGCGGCGGTTGGTGTTGCGCAGGGTCCAGTTGATCACCTGGTCGTTCACCAGCACCGAGTTGGGCACGATGATGTCGGTGCTGTCATTGGTGCGGATGCGGGTGGCGCGCGGGCCGATCTCGTGGACCACGCCGCGCCCGCCATTGGACAGCTCGACGAAGTCGCCCACCGCCACCAGCCGCTCGAACACCAGGCTCACGCCGGAGGCGAAGTCCTTGATGATGCCCTGCAGGCCCAGGCCGACACCGACGCCGACCGCGCCGGCGAACACGGCCAGCGAGGTCAGGTCCAGGCCCATGGTCGACAGGCCCACCGTCACCCCGATGATCACCAGGCCATAGGTCAGGACCTTCTCGACGATGTAGAGCGAGGCCGCGTCCCCGGCCGCCCGCTCGCGCAACCGCCGCAGCCCCGCCGAGCTCAGCCGCGCGGCGAACAGCGCCACGGCCACGATCAGCACCCCGGCCGCGAGGCCTCCGACCGTGACCGAGGCCTTGCCCAGCTTCAGGAGTTCGAAGGAATCGAGCGTGCGGAGCGAGTTGGCGGCCATGGGGCGGAGTGTGGGCGGATCGGGCGGGAGGGATCAAGGGCCCTCTCCTCCCCCTCTTGGGGGAGGTGGCGCGCCCGCGAAGCGCGGCGTGACGGAGGGGGCTGGTCATGACTCAGCAGGCGCGGCGCTGACCCCCTCCACCGCCGTTCGGCGGTCCCACTCCCCCAAGGGGGGAGGAGAGATTTAGCCGTGGCCCCCCCTACCGCCCCACCATCGCCATGCCGGCCTTGGTGTAGCGCTCGCCCTCGATGGCCGTTTCCGGAACCGCGGCCGCGATGCGGGTCAGGTCTTCGGCCGAGAGGATGACGTCGACGGCGCCGATGTTCTCCTCCAGGCGGGCGATCTTGGTGGTGCCGGGGATCGGGACGATGTCCGGGCCCTGGTGCAGGATCCAGGCGAGCGCGAGCTGGGCCGGGGTGATCCCTTTCTCGCCGGCGATCTGGGTCAGGGCTTCCACCAGGCCGAGGTTCTTGGTCAGGGCCTCGCCCTGGAAGCGCGGCAGGTTGCGGCGGAAGTCGTCGGCGGCCAGCTCGCTCTTCAGCGCCCCGGTCAGGAAGCCCCGGCCCAGCGGGCTATAGGGGACCAAGCCGATGCCCAGCTCGCGCAGGGTCGGCAGAATCTCGGCCTCGAGCTCGCGGAACCATAGCGAATATTCGCTCTGCAGGGCCGCGACCGGCTGGACGGCGTGGGCCTTGCGGATGGTCGCCGCGCCGGCCTCGGAGAGGCCGAAATGCTTGACCTTGCCCTCGGCGATCAGGTCCTTGACCGTCCCGGCCACGTCCTCGATCGGCACGTTGGGGTCGACGCGGTGCTGATAGAAGAGGTCGATGACCTCGACCCCCAGGCGCTTCAGCGAGGCCTCGGCCACGGCGCGGATGTGCTCGGGGCGGCTGTCGGTCCCGCGCATCCGCGAGAAGCCCTCGCCCGTCCCTTCCGGCGCGATGTCGAAGCCGAACTTGGTGGCGATCACGACCTTGTCGCGGAAGGGCCTCAGGCCCTCGCCGACCAGGATCTCGTTCAGATAGGGACCATAGACCTCGGCGGTGTCGAAGAAGGTCACGCCAAGCTCGACGGCCTTGGCCAGCACCTTGTGGGCGTCGGCGCTGTCGAGGGCGGTGCCATAGACCTGGCCCATGCCCATGCAGCCGAGACCGATGGCCGAGACCTCGAGGCCGTCGCCGAGTTTGCGCGTCTTCATGGGATGCTCCTTAGGTGTGGGATGACGATGAAGATGGGACCCGCGCGCGGCAAGCCTAGGGCCTTCGCGTCGATATGGAGGATCAGGCAATCTTCCCGGCGCGCCGGACAATCAATTTTCTTCGGGCCGTGTCGGAACGGCTGTCGTCCGACCGTCCTAGGCTCACGATAACGGAGGAAGACCCATGCCCAAGATCAGCCCGTTCCTGTGGTTCGACCACCAGGCCGAGGACGCCGCCAAGCTCTACGTCTCGCTGTTCCCCAACTCGAAGATCCACCGGATCGCCCGCTATCCCGGCGACGGGCCGGAGGGCGTCGAGGAGGGCAAGGTGATGATCGTCGAGTTCGAGCTGGACGGCCAGAAGGTCATCGCCATGAACGCCGGCCCGACCTTCAAGCTGGACGAGGCCTTTTCGTTCGTCATCGACTGCGACGGCCAGGCCGAGGTCGACCACTACTGGAACGCCCTGACGGCCGACGGCGGCCAGGAAAGCCAGTGCGGCTGGCTGAAGGACCGCTTCGGCCTGTCGTGGCAGGTGACGCCCAGGCAGTTGATCGAAGCGACCACCAGCCCCGACCGCGCGGCCGCCGGCCGGGCGTTCCAGGCGATGATGACGATGAAGAAGATCGACGTCGCGACGATCGAGAAGGCGTTCAAGGGGGAGTGAGGCGGAGGCCGAGCTAGCCTCTCCTCCCCCGTTGGGGGAGGTGGATCGCTGCGAATACGCAGCGAGACGGAGAGGGTCTGCACGATAGCGCCGAGCAATCCCCCTCCACCGCCGTTCGGCGGTCCCCCTCCCCCAAAGGGGGAGGAGAGATGAACCTGGCGCCGCCTGTTCCTAGGCCGCCAGCTTCATCAGGCTGCCCGGCGGCATGTCCTGCCGGATCTGCGTGTCCAGGTCCTCGGTCATCTGGTCGAGGTCCTCGAGGCCGCCCTCGGCGTCCTTGACCTCGTCGGAGCGCTCGAACTTGCCCGGCTGGGTCAGGATGCCCTTGGTCTTGGCGGTCTGCAGCTCGTCCTTCAGGGCCTTGCTCAGCGCGCGGACCGACTTGATGAAGTCCATGTCGCCGCTGGCCTCGCCCTTGGCCTGGTCCTCCAGGTCCTCGCGGGCGGCGGCCTGCTGGTCGGGGGTCAGCGAAGCGTCCGGGGCGGCGGCGAAGTCCGCCCTGAACATCTCGCCGGCCTCCTTGGCGGCCTTGCCGTAATCCTTGACCGCGCCCTGCAGCTCCTTGGCCACGCCAGCCAGCGCCTTGGCCATGGCCTTGGGGTCGTTGGCGTAGAGCTTCTTCAGCAGCTTCATCTTCTCGATGACGCGTTGCAGCTTCTCGCGGGCGCGGCCCTTGGCGTCGCCAATCTGGGTCTTGCGGTTGGTCCGCATGTCGCTTTTCAGGCGGTCGAGCGCCTCGGCCTCGGGGCTCCTGGCCGCCACGGGGGCGTCCTTGGACGCTTCAGGAGACGTCGCCCCGACCAGCCCCATCGTCTTGCCGTAGGCGGCCAGGACCATCGGTCCCGCCTGCCCCGCCGTCGTCACCATGGCTTTCAGCCCCGCCCGGCGGTTCTCCGCCCGTTCGACGGAGACCCTAGCGCGGGAGGGTTAAGCTAGGCCTTCTTCACGAACTCGGTGCGGAGGACCAGGCCCCGGACCTTGTCGACATTGGCCTCGATCTCCTCGGGATCGCCGGTCAGGCGGATCTTCTTGACCACCGTGCCGCGCTTCAGCGTCACGCCGCCCGAACCCTTGACCTTCAGGTCCTTGATCAGGGTCACCGTGTCGCCTTCGGCCAGCAGGGTTCCGTTGGAGTCGCGGGTTTCTTCCGACATGTCGGGCCTTTCGGGATAGGGCGGCCCAAGAGGCAAACCCGTAGATTTGATGGGGGCTTTCCTAAGGGCTGCCAAGGCCGCGCGTCAATACGGCGTCTTCTTGCGCCCCAGCGGATGCTTGGTCTGGACGACGTGCTGCAGGTGCTCGCCGGCCACGTGGGTGTAGATCTGGGTGGTGGCGATATCGGCGTGGCCGAGCAGCGTCTGGATGACCCTCAGGTCGGCGCCGCCTTCCAGCAGGTGGGTGGCGAAGGCGTGGCGCAGGACGTGCGGGCTGACCTTCTCGCGGTCGATGCCGGCGGCGATGGCGGCGTCCTCGAGCAGTTGCCCGACGCGGCGAGCGGTCAGGCGGCCGGACACGCCGCGCGAAGGGAACAGCCACGGGCTGTCTTTCACGCCCTTGGGAAAGAAGGCCGGACGCGCGACGAGGTAGGCCTTCACCGCCGTCCGGGCGGCGTCGTTCAGGGGCGCCAGCCGCTCCTTGCCGCCCTTGCCCTTGACGATCAGATAGGCCGGGTCCCGCGCCAGGGCCGTCAGCGGCAGGGCCAGCAGCTCGGAGATCCGCAGGCCCGAGGCGTAGATCAGCTCGATGATGCAGGACAGGCGCAGGCCTTGCGCGCCGTCTTTCGCGATCGCGGCGGCCAGCAGGCGCTCGATCTCCTCGCGCTCCAGCACCTTGGGCAGCGGCCGGCCGGCCTTGGGCGCGGCGACGCGGCGGGAGGGATCGTCGGTTCGCCAGGTCTCGCCCAGCACGAAGCGGTAGAACTGCCGCACGGCCGAGCGGCGGCGGGCCGCGGTGGCCGGCGACAGGCCCCGCGCGCCGAGGTCCTGGAAATAGGCCTCGACGTCTTCCGCGTCGGCGTCATCCAGGTCGCGGCCCGAGCGGCTGAGGAAGCCTCGGGCGTCCTCCAGGTCCTTACCATAGGCGGTCAGGGTGTTGCGGGCCGCGGCGCGCTCGACGGCCATCATCTCCAGGAAGGCGTCGACCCAGCCGGAGCCCTTCGTACTCATTTGACGAAGGCGAGCGACAGCAGCCCCTCGACGACGACGGCGCGGGCGTCGGCGGTCAGGCCGGCGCGGTTGAGGGCGTGGGCGATGCGGGCGCGATCCACCGGCTGCGGCCCGGTGGCCCCGGCGTCCAGCGCGATCGACAGGGCCAGCAGGCCCGCCTCGCCCTTGCGCTTGGCGCCGGCGGCGTCCTCCAGCAGGATTGCCCGCGCGGACGAAGCGGCCGGCTTGCCCAGGTCGAAATTGGCGAACTGCGCGCGGGCGTCGGCGTCCATCGCGCCGCCCAGGCTGGCCAGCAGCACGGAAGCCGACTGGGCCGCCGACCTGGCCCCGCCCGAGGCGCCCCGCGCCACCAGATTGCCCAGCACCTGGTTGTCGAGCTTGCCGGAAGCGGCGGCGATCAGGGCGTCGAGGATGGCGAGATCAGCGGGGCCGGCGCCCGGGATACTGTCCTGGACGAGATGGCCGCGGATGGTTCGGGCGCTGGCGACATCGCCGGCCGCGACGGCCGCGCGGGCCATCAGCACCGGATCCTGCAAGGGCGCGCCGGCGGCGGCCAGGGCGGCGATCGAGGCGGCCGCGGCGTGGGCGGCCTCGACAAAGGCGGGCACGGTCTTGGCCTGACGCAGGAACGCCAGGTCCGAGGCCTCCTGCGCCGTCAGGTCCGCGCCCGGCGCGACGCCGGCCAGGTCGCCGCTGGCGGGCTTCAGCACTGGCTTCAGGGCCGGCGAGGCCGAGGCGACGGCGGCGGCCGATTGCAGGTCGAGGTTCAGGCGGCGCGACAGGGCGTAGTTGACCCCGTTCTTCAGGTTGGCCGCGCCCGGCGCCGTTCCGCCCAGGGCCGCGCCCATCAGGCGGGCGTAGTCCGTGTCTTTCGTGGCGTTCTGTGCCAGCTGGAAGGTCAGCTGGGCGGCGTCGGCCTGGCCGGCCTTCAGCTGGCAGAAGGCCCGCAGGCGCAGCCAGTAGGCCGCGCCGCGATCGACGGTCAGGGCGTCCTGCACGCGGCAGGCCTTGTCGTCGTCGCCAGTGATCAGGGCCGCCTCGGCGGTGGCCATGGACAGTGGGGCGCTGCCAGGCGTGCCGGGCGCGCGGTCCAGGATGGCGTTGGCGCCCTTGGCCTCGCCCAGGGCCACCAGGGCCATGGCCCGCGCCGCGCCCATGTCGACATTGTCGCCCACCCCGGCCGGACCGTTGGCGCCGGTCGAGAGCATCCGCCTGGCCAGGTTCGCGAAGGCCGGCGACAGCGACTTGGTCCCGGCCAGTTTCGGCACGACATCGCGCATGATGTCGGGCGCGGTGTCCTTCCAAAGATCACCGGGAAGGCCGGTCTCGGCCACCGGGCTGGAGAAATAGTCGGGCGCGGCCAGGCTCTTGACCCTGACCTCCTCCTGCCCCGCCTCTTGGGCCCTGGCGATGGTCCCCAGACCCGAGGACGTGAGCAGGAGCGCGGAGAGCGCGACGGCTTGCGTGTGACGCTTCGAAAAGACCATGGACCGGTTATGACGCATCGCGGCGCTCTCGCAAACTTGGCGGTTTGGCCCAGCCTCGTGTAAACCCGCGACCGCATCATGACCGCCATCGTCCTTTCCCCCGAAGAACTCGCCGCCCTGCGCCAGCGGACCATCGTGCTGGTCGGCCTGATGGGCGTGGGCAAGTCCAGCGTCGGACGGCGGCTGGCGACCGTGCTGGACCTGCCGTTCCGCGACGCCGACAACGAGGTCGAGGCCGCCGCCGGCCGCTCGATCTCGGAAATCTTCGCCGAGCTGGGCGAGGCCGCCTTCCGCGACGGCGAGCGCCGGGTGATCGGCCGCCTGCTGGACGAGCCGCCGCACGTGCTGGCCACCGGCGGCGGGGCCTTCGTCAGTCCCGAGACCCGCGCCCTGATCAACGCCAAGGCCGTCTCGGTCTGGCTGAAGGCCGATGTCGAGCTGCTGGCCCGCCGCGTCTCGCGCAAGGACAACCGCCCGCTGGTGCGCGGCAAGGATCCGGTGGTGGTCCTGACCGAACTGGCGAAGGCGCGCTATCCCGCCTATGCCGAGGCCCAGGTGCATGTCGAGACCGGCGACACCCCGCACGGGGTGGCGGTCGACGCCATCCTGACCGCGCTGCTGGCCCACATGTCCGCCAAATAGGAGTATCGCCATGATCCGCACCGTTTCCGTGGGGCTGGGCGATCGCGCCTATGACGTCGTCATCGGTCCGGGCCTGATCGACAAGGCCGGCGAGCGGATCGCTCCGGTGCTTGGTAGAAGTGGGCTGGGCAAGCGCAAGCGGGTCGCCATCGTCACCGACGCCAATGTCGGCGAGCACCACGGCGAGCGCTTGGCCGTCTCGCTTGAGAAGGCCGGCGTCGCGGTCGACGTCATCACCATCCCGCCCGGCGAGGAGAGCAAGAGCTTCGAGGGCCTGGCCGATCTCTCCGACCGCCTGCTCGCCTTGGGCCTGGAGCGCGGCGACCAGATCGTGGCGTTTGGCGGCGGCGTGGTCGGCGACCTCGCGGGCTTCGCGGCGGCGATCTACAAGCGCGGGATCGACTTCGTGCAGGTTCCGACCACCCTGCTGGCCCAGGTCGACAGCTCGGTCGGCGGCAAGACCGCCATCGACACGCCGCGCGGCAAGAACCTGATCGGCGCCTTCCATCAGCCGCGCCTGGTGCTGGCCGATCTCGACGTCCTGGCCACCCTGCCGGCCCGCGAACTGGCCTGCGGCTATGCCGAGATCGTCAAGTACGGCCTGCTGGGCGACTTCGCCTTCTTCGAGTGGCTGGAGACCAATGTCGCCAAGGTGCTGGAGCGCGACGTCGACGCCCTGGTCCGCGCCGTCGGCCGCTCGGTGGAGATGAAGGCCGAAATCGTCGAGGAGGACGAGAAGGAAGCCGGCCGCCGCGCCCTGCTGAACCTCGGCCACACCTTCGGCCACGCCATCGAGGCCGAGATGGGCTTCGGCGACGCGCTCAAGCACGGCGAGGCGGTGGGCGTCGGCATGGCCCAGGCGTTCCGGTTCTCGGCCAAGCTGGGCCTCTGCCCTAGCCAGGACGCGGTCCGCGCCGAGGCGGCGATCAAGGCGGCGGGACTGCCGACCCGGATGAGCGACGTCCGCCCCGAACCGTTCAACGCCGACGCCCTGATCGCCCACTGCGGCCAGGACAAGAAGGCCGAGGGCGGCGCGCTGACCTTCGTGCTGGTGCGCGGGATCGGAGATGCCTTCGTGGCCAAGGACGTCGACCGGGAAGCGCTGAAGGCGTTCCTGGTGGAGGAAGGCGCGGTTTAGAGCGGTCGGTATTCTCTCCTCCCCTCTTGAGGGAGGGGGACCGCCGAACGGCGGTGGAGGGGGTCAGCGCCGCGCCATCGGCTCATGACTAGCCCCCTCCGTCTCGTCGCGTATCCGCGCCGATCCACCTCCCCCATGAAGGGGGAGGAGAGCCCTTATTTGCGTCGCCCCTTCACCGCCAGCGCGATACCCGCCACCAGGAAGTAGAAGGCCCCGAAGCCGGCGTACGGCGCGATCGCCACGGCCGTCATCGGATGGCCGCCCGCGACCAGCGACTGGCTGATCATGAACACGCCCGCCAGCACCGACTGCGCGCCGCTCAGCACCATCGGCCACTGGCCGCCCACCGAGCGCCAGCGACGGATCCCGGCGGCCAGTTGCAGTATGCCCGAGAAGGCCGCCCAGACGCCGAACACGGTCAGCACCCGGCGTGGATCGGTCTGCAGCGTGAGCAGCACCGCGCCGGCGACCAGCAGGCTGACGACCAGGTTGAAAGTCTGCGGCCCGTTGGCCGCGAAGCCGCCGTTGGACCGGGCGTCCAGCGCGTTGGCCAGGGCGTCCCAGGCCGGATAGGCCACCAGCAGCGCGCCGGCCGCCAGCGGGCTGTGCGTCCCCACCGCCACGGCCGCGAGGATCCAGGCCACCGAGACGCCGGCCCGCAGGAAATAGTAGCGCTTGAGACCGTCGCGCTGGACGTTGTCGACCTGGGCCATGACGGCCTCCCTGATGCTGAAGTTCTGGAGCTGAAATTTCATGCCGAGACATTATATGTCGTGACATATTATGATGCTCTACAGAGCCGCCTCCGGCGAGTCCAGCCAATATTTGTCACGACATCTAATTTCGCGGTAGGAAACACCGACGATCAGGAGCCTCGCCGTGTCCGACTACATGCCCACGCTCGACCAGCAGCTGTGCTTTTCGCTGTACGGCGCCAGCCTGGCGATCAACCGCGCCTACAAGCCGCTGCTGGACGCGCTGGAGATCACCTATCCGCAGTACCTGGTGCTGAGCGCGCTGTGGGAGACCGATGGCCTTTCGGTCGGCGCGATCGGCGAGCGGCTGGGCCTGGACTCCAGCAACGTCACGCCCCTGGTCAAGCGGATGGAGGGCGCGGGCCTGGTCAGCCGCGTGCGCAATCCGGCCGACGAACGCCAGGTGGTGGTCAGCCTGACCGACGCCGGCCGCGACATGCAGGCGCGCAGCACGTGCCTGGGCCAGACCCTGTTCGCCGCCGCCGGCATGGACGTCGCGCGTCTCGTCCAGCTCAACAAAGACGTCCAGGCGTTCCGGGACTCGGTCGCGCGCTTTGTCAGCGACCAGCCCAGGCAGTAGAACACCCCCATGCTCACCGCCCTGCTCGGCCTCGCGCCCATCGTCATCGCCCTGTTGGCCCTGTCGGCGATCTTCTCGGCCGCCGAGACGTCGATGACCGGCGCCAGCCGTTCGCGGATGCATCAGCTGGAGCGCGAGGGCGACGCGCCGGCCCGGCGGGTCAACAAGCTGCTGTCCGACCAGGAGACGATGATCGGGGCGGTGCTGCTGGGCAACAACCTGATCAACATCCTGGCCTCGGCCCTGGCGACCCAGGTGCTGACCCGCCTGATCCCCGGACCGTGGGGCGTGGCCGTGGCCACCGCCGCCATGACCGTGCTGGTGCTGGTGTTCGCCGAGGTGCTGCCCAAGACCGTGGCCATCGTCCGCCCGGACGACACGGCCCGCGCCCTGTCGGGCCCAACCCTGTTCATCGTCCGGGCGTTCGGGCCGATCATCTACGTGATCCAGTGGATCGTGCGCCGCGCCCTGCGGGTGTTCGGGGTCAAGCTGGACATGGCCGTCGACGTGCTGGCCGCCCACGAGGAGATCCGCGGCGCGGTCGACTACCACCATTCCGAGGGCCTGGTCGAGACCGACGACCGGCGGATGCTGGGCGGGGTGCTGGACCTGTCGGACATGGACGTCTCGGAGATCATGGTCCACCGCAAGTCGATGGTCCTGCTGGACGCCGACCAGCCCACCCGCGACCTCGTCGAGGAAGTGCTGGAGGCCCAGCACACGCGCATCCCGCTCTATCGCGACGAGCCGGACAACATCATCGGCGTGCTGCACGCCCGCGACCTCCTGAAGGCCCTGGCGCAATCGCCGACGGGCGTCGAGGGCCTGGACATCGCCGCCATCCTGCGCGAGCCCTGGTTCATTCCCGACACCACGAACCTCAAGGACCAGCTCAACGCCTTCCTCAAGCGCAAGAGCCACTTCGCCCTGGTCGTCGACGAGTACGGCGCCCTGCAGGGGCTGGTGACGCTGGAGGACATCCTCGAGGAGATCGTCGGCGAGATCGACGACGAGCACGACACCGCGCTGGAAGGCGTGCGCCGCCAGCAGGATGGCTCGGTCTATGTCGACGGCCACGTCACGGTGCGCGACCTGAACCGCGCCATGGACTGGCGCCTGCCCGAAGGCGACGCCGTCACCATCGCCGGCCTGGTCATCCACGAGGCCCAGATGATCCCCGAGCCGGGCCAGACCTTCATCTTCCACCATCACCGCTTCCAGGTCTTCCGCCGGCAGAGGAACCAGATCACCGCCCTGCGGATCAGCGCCCCCCTGGACGAAGACGCCGAACTCTGAATCTCTACAGTCAAGGTCGCCCATTTCGATGACTGGGAACCGGATCGAAAAAGGCGCGTTTTGCGTCCTTGCGGACCAGGGGCGGTCCGGACTCTAGGGGGCGTGTTTGGCCAGCTTGGTGGCTGAGAGCAGGGTTCGCGACGGCGATGAGCCGGACGCGCGAGCGCGCTTGGCCCAGCTGGAAGCCGCCCTCGCCGACGAAATCCGTAAGTCCGAAACCCTGGCCCGGGTGAACGCGGCCGTGACCAGCAGCACCGACATCGACACCTGCGTGCAGGTGGTGCTGGACGGCGCGCGCGAGATCGTCGGCGCCGCGTTCGGGGCGTTCTTCTACAATCAGCTTGAGCCGGATGGGGAATCCTACGCGCTCTATCGCCTGTCGGGCGCCGCGCCCGAAGCGTTCGCCAGCTTCCCCAAGCTCCGCAAGACCGAGGTCTTCGCCCCCACCTTCGAGAACGCCGGCGTCGTGCGGTCGGACGACATCACCCAGGACCCGCGCTATGGCAGGAACGCCCCGCGCAAGGGCATGCCGGAGGGGCATCTTCCGGTTCGCAGCTACCTGGCCATTCCGGTCGCCACGCGGCGGGGCGAGGTGCTGGGCGGCCTGTTCTTCGGCCATCCCGAGCCGGGCCGCTTCAGCCTCCACGACGAGACCCTGGTCATCGGCCTGGGCGCCCAGGTGGCGGCCACCATCGATTCGATCAAACTGAACGCCGGAGCCGTGGCCGAACTGACCCAGCGCCGGCGGGCCGAGGAGCGGCTGAAGTTCGCGCTCGACAGCGGCCGCATGGGGTCGTGGGATCTGGACGTCGCCACCAAGACCTACGAGGCCTCGGACCTCTGCAAGCTCAACTACGGGCGCCGGCCGGACGAGGTCTTCACCTTCGCCGACCTGATCGAGACCATCCATCCCGAGGATCGTCCGCGCGTCCTGGCGGCGATCGAGAGCGCCATTCGTGACGGGGCGAACTACGACATCGAGTATCGCGTGGTGCACCCGACCGGCGAGCTGCGCTGGCTGCACGCTCGCGGCCGCGCGGCCACGAGCGCCGACAACGGCGGCGTGCGGCGCCTGGCCGGGGTGTCGCTGGATATCACCGAGCGCAAGCGCGCCGAGGAACGTCAGAAGCTGCTGGTCAACGAGCTGAATCACCGGGTGAAGAACAGCCTGGCCACCGTGCAGTCGATCGCCGCCCAGACCCTGCGGTCGGTCGCCGCGCCGGAGTTCTTCCGCGACGCCTTCGAGACCCGGCTGATCGCCCTGTCGCACACCCACGACCTGCTGACCCGCGAAAGCTGGGCCGGCGCCAGCCTGCGCGAGGTGTTCGACCTCGAGCTGCACGCCATGGCCGGCGAGGACCGCGTCGGCTTCACCTATGCCGGCGACGTGCGCCTCAATCCGAAGGCCGCGGTGGCCCTGGGCATGGGCATTCACGAACTGACCACCAACGCGTCCAAGTACGGCGCTCTCTCGACCCCGAACGGCCACGTGGCCGTCGATTGGGCCATCGAGGATGGCGTTTTACGTCTCACCTGGACCGAAAGCGGCGGTCCGCCGGTCACCCCGCCCGCCCGCCGCGGCTTCGGTGTGCGCCTTCTGGAGCGCGGTCTTGCGGCCGAGCTATCCGGCGGGGTCGAGCTGACCTATGATGCCGCTGGTCTCGTCTGCCAAATGGCGTTGCCCCTGCGCGCGCTGGAGCCCTGAAACATGAAGACTCTTACGTCCCTGAAGGTCCTGGTCGTCGAAGACGAGGCGCTGGTGTCGATGCTGGTCGAGGACATGCTGACGGACCTCGGCTGCACGATCGTCGGTCCCGCGGCCGAGATCGAGGAAGCCTTGCGCCTGGCGGGGTCGGCCGACATCGACGCGGCCCTGCTGGACGTCAATCTGGGCGGCCGCCCGATCTTCCCGGTCGCCGACGCCCTGAAGGCGCGCGGCGTGCCCTTCGCCTTCGCCAGCGGCTATGGCGAGGCGGGCCTGACCGACGACCACCGCGGCGCCACCGTGCTGCAGAAGCCCTTCCGCGAGGCCGATCTGCGCCGTGTGCTCGAGACCCTGGTCGGCCAGACGGCTTAGGCCGCTCCCCTCCAGAGAAACGGCTCATCGCAAGAATTTCGCGCGGCCAGTCAGTCCAGGTCGCGCGGCCCGAAGGAATGGGGCAGCAAGGTCCAGAAAGGGATCCGCTCGGTCGTTCGGCCGCCCTGGACCGAGATGATCTCGCAGGCTTCGCCCGCGAACTCGGCGATGCGCTGACGGCAGGCGCCGCATGGCTGGACCACCGCGTCGGAGCCGGCGGCGATCAGCACCTTGTCGATCTTCCGCGAGCCGCCGGCCGTGATCATCGCCCCGATCGCCGTCTGTTCGGCGCACGTGCCCACCGGATAGGCGGCGTTCTCGATATTGACGCCGTAGTGCGCGCGGCCCTCGTCGTCGATCACCGCCGCGGCCACCGTGAAGTTCGAATAGCGGGCGTAGGCGCGCGACAGCAGGTCCGGCAGGATCCGCGCGGCGTCCTGTTCGACGGATTCGGGGCTTTGGGTGACGTCGGCGCTCATGCGGTTTCTGGCCTGCCGGCAGGATCGCGCCGGGGAGAGAGGCAATCAGCCGCAGAGCCCCAAATCAACGACAAACATCGCCGGCCAGCAAAAAATTAAGCGCCGCCTTACGCCTCGCCGGGCGCCTTGGCGATGATCGACAGGGCGTGGACCGGCCCCGCCAACTCTTCGGCCAGCACCTTCATCACCATGCGCTGGCGCATCACCAAGGCCTTGCCGGCAAAGGCCTCGGCCTCGATTCGCAGATTGAAGTGGCTCTCGCCCGAACCGGTGTGGCCCGCGTGGCCGTGATGGCGGTCGCTGTCGTCGACCAGTTCGAGCTTCGAGGGCGAAAAAGCCTCGTTCAGCTTGCGAAGCAGGGTGTCCGTGACGTCGCCCATGTGCGTCTCTTGCATGTCAATCCTTGAACGGAAATAGCGCGGGATTACTCTAAGCGCCATGAACCGGCCGTTCGAGTATCGCCCCAAATTCACCGACATCCGCGTCCGCCCTCCCAAGAAGGGCGAGGACGACGTGGTCAACGACGTCCTGGGCCTCAAGCCCGGCGAGAAGCGCTGCGATCATCCCGACTGCCGACTGGCGGGATCGACCAAGGCGCCGAAGTCGCGCGACCTGCCGAACCAGCACTACTGGTTCTGTCAGCAGCACGCGGCCGAGTACAACAAGAACTGGAACTTCTACGCCGGCATGAGCGAGGCGCAGATCCGCGCCGCCCAGGAGGCTGAGCGCCAGACCGGCGGTCGCCCGACGTGGAGCTTCAAGGCCGACGCCAACTCCCGGGAAGCCGCCGCGGCGGCCGCCCGCGACGCCCGCGCCTTCGCCGACCCGTTCGGCATCTTCCGGGCCCAGCAGCGCAAGGCCGAGTCCGCGCGCGACGCCGCCGAGCGCAGCCTGGGCAAGCTGGAACGCCAGGCCCTGGCCGACCTCGACCTGGAAGCCGGCGCCGACAGCGCCGCGATCAAGGCCAAGTACAAGGAACTGCTCAAGCGCTGCCACCCCGACGCCAACGGCGGCGACCGCAGCGCCGAGCACAAGCTCCAGAGGGTCATCAAGGCGTACAAGACCCTGCAGAAGTCGGGGATGGTGAAGGCTTAGGGCCTCCCCTCCCCGCGCTCCCGGCCGCGCGACGGCCAAATCGCTCCGAGCTTGCGAAGCGACCCACGCCTGGGCCATCCTCGCGCCGCCTTTCCGGGCGAGGGACAGACATCTCATGACCGACCCAGATTGGCGCGCGCCGGTCGATCCGCCGACGCCGGTGACCCCGGTGCCGTTCGGCAAACCCTGGAGCATCTGGGCCTGGGGCGGCCTGATCTCGACGGCGGGCCTGGCCCTGGCCGTCGCGCCGCGTCCCGTGCTGGCCCTGCTGCACGCCCACGTCGAGACGGCCTCCCTGCCCTGGGTGCGATTCGCCGGCCTGCTGCTGATGGCCTACGCCATGGGCTATCACGTCGCCGGCTGGACCGGGCAGCGTACCTATATGCGGGCCTCGGTGGTGCTGCGGGTGTTCTCTCTGGTGGTGATCGGCGCCTTCGTCCTGCTGGACTGGCTGCCCAAGGCCTGGCTGGCCGTGGGCTTGTTCGACATGGTCGGAGCCGTGTGGACGACGCTGGAACTCAGGTGGCGGCCAAAGCCGAAGGCCGCTTAGGGCGCCTCACGGTCTACCCGAGTGATCACGCCCCGCGCCTTCATGTCTCGCAACTGGCTCATCGAGACGAACTCGCGTTGATCCATGTAGTAGTGTTCGCCCCTAGGACTGAAAGGCTTGTTCGACACGGTCTTGGTCTCGCGGACATAGACCCCTTCAGGCTGCACAGCCGCAACCAGAGCCCCGCCATAGCGGCAATCCGAACAGCCTGGCGCGGCGAGACGGTCGTCGACGATGCTGTAGATATCGCCGACACGCGGCGCGCTCAGGTAGACCACATCCCGCATGCCTGCCTTTTTCTCCTCGACGGCCACCCAAGCGGCCAGACCAGCGAACGCGGCCAAGGCGAACACCCATCCCCAGCGATCCAGAAACGGAACCGGGTTTTTCTTTAGCTTGGCCTCGACGATCTTCGGATCCAGCAGGCCAATTCGATTGCGGCAGACGTCACAGAAAGCCGTGTATTCCTTGCCCGTGACCCACCGACACACATACCAGAAATGACGGATGGTATAGTCCAGCCGGGCCGAACAAGGCTGCTCGAGCCGGCACTGCTCACAGCCTGAATAGCCGATGTTCCAGATGGGCTTGCTGACTCGCTTGGAGCCCCACAGAAACAGCATCACAGATCCCCGACGCGGCGCAGGTCGCCGCATAGCTGCGCCTTATATGGGCCCTACACCTGGGCGCGAGCGGGAAACACCTAGGCGGCGAAAATCCGCCGCCGCACCAGGAAGGCCACGAGCCAGCAGGCCATGGCCCAGGCCGCGCCCATGCACCAGCCGGCCAGGACGTCGCTGGCCCAGTGGACGCCCAGATAGACGCGGCTGAGACCGACCAGCAGGCTGACCAGCACAGCCGCCCCGACCGCCAGCACCTTGACCCGCCGCCGCTCGGCGAAGCGCGCGGCCAGCACGCCCAGGGTCAGGAACACGACGGCCGACAGCATGGCGTGGCCCGACGGAAAGCTGGCGTTGACCGCCTCGACCGCGCGGTAGACCGGATCGGGCCGCTCGCGCTCGAACACCCGCTTCAGGCCCTGGCTGATCAGCAGGCCGCCCCCCGCCCCGGCCACCAGCAGCAGTCCCTCGCTCCAGCGGCGCAGGGACGCCAGCAGAGCGAAGGCCAGCAGGATGATCAGGCCCAGCACCGTCACCGAGCCCAGAGCGGTGACGTCGGCGGCGGCCACGTGCAGCCATCCAGGCCCGATCAGTTCGTGCGGCTGGCCGTCGACCCGCAGGGCTTTCAGCACCGAGAGATCCAGCGCCCGGGTCTCGCCCTCGGCCACCTCATCCGCGATCGACAGGAAGCCCCAGCCGCCCAGCGTGACCACCAGCAGGGCGCTGGTCGCGCCCAATTCGCGGCGCGCGGCGGACAGCAATCCCGGAAAGCCGATGCGGATCAAACGGATGGTCATCTAGCCGACACTTCTCGCAACAACATATCTCAAATGAAACATGAACTTAAGCTGAGCGGGGCCGTTCATCCCGCCTCTAGGTCGAGCATCCTAGGGTGCTTTCACCTTCCAAGGAGACCGACCATGAAACGTCTTATCACCGCTTCGCTCGCCGTTCTGATGCTGGCCGGCGGCGCTGGCGCCGCTTCGGCCCAGGACTATCGCAACGACAACCATCGCGGCAACCAGGCCTATGAACAAGGCCGCCGCGACCAGGCGCGTCACGAAAACCGTATGGATCGCCGCGACGACCGCCGAGACGACCGACGCGAGTATCGCCGCTGGGCCAAGGGCCAACGCCTGGACCACCGCTATCGCGGCAACAGCTATTACGTCAGCGACTATCGTCGCTACGGCCTGCGCCAGCCGCCGCGCGGCTATCGCTGGCAGCGCGTGAACGACCAATACGTCCTGGCCGCCGTCGCGACCGGCCTGATCGCCTCGGTGATCATCGCCAACCACTAGAAATAGCGCTGGAGCGGGCGCCGCGACGCGGCGCCTTCTTCCCTGCCCCAAAGCGTGACTTTGGTCGCGCTCCGCGGACTCAAACTTTCGTTTCAATTGGATTCCAATTGAAACGGGGGGGCTCAAGCGTTTAATCCGATGTCATGCCCGAGTTCGCCGAAACCAGCTCCGCCGCCGATCCGCTGATCACCCTGGTCCCCGACAAGTGGGTGACGCTCCGAGACGCGTTCGGCGTCGACAGCGACATGAAGGTTCCTGCCTTCTCGCACCGCGACCCGCACGTTCCCGAGATCGACACCGCCTACAAGTTCGATCCGCAGACGACGAAAGCCATCTGCGCAGGCTTCGCCAAGGACCGCCGCGTGATGGTCCAGGGCTATCACGGCACCGGCAAGTCGACCCACATCGAGCAGATCGCCGCGCGCCTGAACTGGCCGCTGGTCCGGGTGAACCTGGACAGCCACGTCTCGCGGATCGACCTCGTGGGCAAGGACGCCATCGTCCTGAAGGAAGGCAAGCAGGTCACCGAGTTCCGCGAGGGCATCCTGCCCTGGGCCCTGCAGCGCCCGATCGCCCTGGTGTTCGACGAATATGACGCCGGCCGTCCGGACGTGATGTTCGTGATCCAGCGCGTGCTGGAAGCCGGCGGCAAGCTGACCTTGCTCGACCAGAACCGCGTCATCCGCGCCAATCCGTATTTCCGCCTGTTCGCCACGACCAACACCATCGGTCTGGGCGACACCACCGGCCTCTATCACGGCACCCAGCAGATCAACCAGGGTCAGATGGACCGCTGGTCGATCGTCACCACGCTCAACTACCTCGAGCACGACGTCGAGGCGGCGATCGTGCTGGCCAAGAACCCGTCCTACGACACGACGGAGGGCAAGCGCACGATCTCGGCCATGGTCCGCGTCGCCGACATGACCCGCAACGCCTTCATGAACGGCGACATCTCGACGGTCATGAGCCCGCGCACGGTGATCACCTGGGCCCAGAACGCCGAGATCTTCGATCACGACGTGGCCCTGGCCTTCCGCCTGACCTTCCTCAACAAGTGCGACGAGCTCGAACGCCCCACGGTGGCCGAGTTCTTCCAGCGCGCGTTCGGAACGGACCTGCCGGAAAGCGCGGCGCGGGTGAAGGTGGCCTAAAAGATCACGCCGCCCGCGGCGTGATCTTGTCCAGCTCCGCGCCCATCTTCCGCTTCTGCTCCATCAGGTCGAAATCCGTCTGCAGGTGCAGCCAGAAGCCTTCCGACAGACCCCAGTAGCGGGCCAGCCGCAGGTCGGTGTCAGCCGTCACCGCCCGCTTGCCCAGGACGATCTCGTTGATACGGCGCGGCGGCACGCCGATCGCCTTGGCCAAGGCCGTCTGGCTCATGCCGATCGGCTTCAGGAAGTCCTCCAGCAAGATATCGCCCGGCGTGGGATTGTGCAGCCAATCGGCCGGGTCGATCTCAATGGTAGTCGCAGATTTCGACATCCTCGGCATTCCCGTCGCGCCAGCGGAAGCAGATTCGCCACTGGTCATTGATGCGAATGGAGTGTTGCCCGGCGCGATCGCCCTGCAACGCCTCCAACCGATTGCCCGGCGGCGCGCGCAATTGATCGAGGCGCGCCACGCGATTGAGAATACGCAGCTTCCGCAGAGCCGAGGCCTGTATGTCATCAGGCAGTCGACGCGAGCGCGCGCCTTCCCAGATGAGCTGGGTTTCGCGATTGGCGAAACCTCTGATCACCTTGGAGAACCATAACGCATAACGTTATGCGGTTCAATCATGGCGCCCTCATTAAACTCGCCATGGTAGATTTATGTTACTATAGATTGCATCGCAATCGATGGACGGCGATCGTCATCTGCCGCACGATCCGACAAGACTCGCCATCCGGAACCCCCTCCCCTGGCGCCCCGTTCACCTGCGACGCTTACTTGGAGACGCCCCATGACCGACCTCACCTACATCATCGTCGAGCACGACGGCGGCTGGGCCTATAAGGTGGGCGACACCTTCTCCGAGACCTTTCCCAGCCACGACGCGGCGCTGAAGGCGGCCCAACGCGCGGCCGGCGAGCAGCGGGTTTCGGGCGAGACCGAGGGCATCACCTACGAGGACAAGAACGCCGTCTGGCATCAGGAAGTCTCGTCCGGCGAGGATCGCCCCACCACTCACGTCAAGGACGCCTGACGGCTCAGTCCTGAAATCGGCCCGGTTCTTGCGGGATGGTGCTTCCTGAAGCCCATTTTGAGACAAAGGTCGCCGCCGATGTTCGCCAAGAAGAAAGACACCGCCGCGCCGCTGGCCCTGACCCCGCTGGATCAAGGTCGCGCCGCGGCGCCGCAAGCGCAACCGGCCGCGCCGGCGCCCGCGCGCCCTAAGCCCGCCTCGATGTTCAGCCAGGGTCTGACCATCCGCGGCGACATCGTCGGCGACGTCGAGGTGCATCTCGACTGCGTGGTGCTGGGCGATGTGAAGGTGGGCAAGCTGATCGTCGGTCCGAACGCCCGCATCGAGGGCTCGATCATCGCCCAGGCCATTGAGATCCACGGCCTGGTGATCGGCGCGGTGACGGCCCAGGCCGTGCGCCTGTACGGCACGGCGCGAATCGACGGCGACATCACCCATGAGCAGTTGGCCATGGAGACCGGCGCCCAGTTCCAGGGCCGCAGCCTGAAGTTCCGCCGCCCGGCCCCGGCCCCGGCCCCGGCTCAACCGCAACCGCAACCGCAAGCGGCTCAAGCTCAGCCCCAGGCCCACGCCCAGCCGGCCCCGCAACCGGCGCCGACCGCTCCGCCGTCGGCGTCGCAGACGCCGTACAGCCACGTCGCGCACTAGGTGTGTAGTCCCATGGTGCATCATCGGTCCTGACTCGTCAGGAGTAGGATGGCCTATGGCAAGCGCAGCTCAGGCCGCCGCATTGGCCATCTTGCGCAGGCGGCGCGCCAGGTCCTCGGGCCGGTCGGCGATCTGGTCGAACAGCGCCTGGACCTCGGCCTCGCCGAACCCGGCCGCGCGCAAGGTGCGCCACGCCCCCGCCAGCACGGCCTCGGCGATGTCCAGCCGATCGTCGGTCAGGCGCAGGCCGGCGCCGAACGGGCTCTGGAACACGGAAGTCTGATCGGCGAACGACATGGGCGATCCTCCTGCGGCGCGGTAATGTTCCTTTTTTGTTCACATTGTTCGCCGGAGTCGAGTCCCCGAATCCCCAAAACGAAAAAGCCCCGACGTCCGAAGACGTCGGGGCTGACGGCGTGTCGGGGCGGACAGCGCCTATCCGGTCGCCGGCTCACAACGGCGACCTGATCCGATGATGGCTTAGCGGCAGACGGTCCGCTCGTAGTACGCGCCGTTCCAGCGGTCGTACTCGCGGGTCGTCCAGCAATCGCGAGCCGGGCGGCCGTAGTACGGTCGCGGGGCGTACCCGTAGCCATAACCATAGCCATAGCGCGGCGGGGGCGGCGGCGGGGCGTAGTAGCCTTGGTCGTAGTAGCCGCGGTCGTAGCGATCGTTGCGGTTGCCGTCCGAGATCGCCGCGCCGACCGCCAGACCAACGATGCCGGCGGCGACGGCCACGGCGGCGGTGTCATTGCCGCGATGGCCGCGATAGTGGCCGTAGCGCGGGTCGGCCGAGGCCGTGGTCGCGGCGGCGACCAGCGAGAGCGCGGCGACGCCGGCGGCGACCCGACCGACCGTGGTGATGATCTTGCTGGCCATGATGGCCTCCTTGGCTCTCTCGAACTTGGGTCCTTCGCTTTCTGGCGGCGCGGCGCGTCGTCTCAAGCGTCATGTGGACGATCGGACTCCGAGCCTGAACGGCGCCTGAACGAAGTCTTTCAACGATCGTCGGAACGGGTTTGTTCATCTTTTTCAGGAAAGGTGGGTCGGAACAGATCTTTGCGACCTCCACGGAGACCGCCCTCATGACCGACACCGTGTCCTACGCCCAAGGCCAAGCCCTGCAGGTCCTCTCGTTCGAGGTCGGGGCCCAGACCTATTGCGTCCCCGTCAGCGCGGTGCGCGAGATCCGCGGCGTGACCCCGCCGACTCCGCTGCCCGAAGCCCCGCCCTACGTGCGCGGCGTCATCAATCTGCGCGGCCAGGTCATGCCGGTCATCGACCTGTCGTGGCGCCTCGGCAAGGGCCCCGCCCAGGACGGCGCGCGCCAGGTGATCATCGTGGTCGAGAACCATGACGACGTCGCCGGCCTGCTGGTCGACGCCGTCTGCGACAGCTTCACCGTCGAGGCCGAGCACATCAATGCGCCCCCGTCCCTGGGCGACGGCGAGGATTCCCCGCTGGTCGCGGCCGTGATCACCAGCGGCGAAGGCGACATGACGGTCCTGCTGGCCGTCAGCCGCATCCTGCCGGAACGCCAACAGGCGCTGGCCGCGTAAAGCCGACCAGTCCAAACATTTGTTCGAATACCTCTTCCGTTTGGGCTGGACGGAACGCTAGTCTCCCCGCAGGTCAAAGGGAGACACGCATGAAGGCCGCTGTTCTGCGCGAGGTGGGCAAGCCCCTCGAGATCGAAACCGTGGCCATCGGCAAGCCGGGACCGCGCGAGGTGCTGATCCGCACCAAGGCCGCCGGCGTCTGCCACTCCGACCTGCACTTCGTCGAGGGCTCCTACACCCATCCCCTGCCCGCCGTGCTGGGCCATGAGAGCGCCGGGATCGTCGAGGCGGTCGGCGACGAGGTGCGGACCGTGAAGGTCGGCGACCACGTCATCACCTGCCTCAACCCCTACTGCGGCCACTGCGAGGTCTGCCTCACGGGCCACATGAACCTGTGCGTCAGCCCGGAGACCAAGCGTCCGAAAGGCAGCGAGCCGCGCCTCTTCAAGGAAGACCTGGGCGGCGGGACCGGTCCGATGGCCCAGTTCCTGAACCTGTCGTCCTTCGCCGAGTACATGCTGGTGCACGAGCACGCCTGCGTCGCCATCCGCAAGGACATGCCGTTCGACCGCGCCGCCCTGATCGGCTGCTCGGTGATGACCGGGGTCGGGGCGGTGATGCACACCTCCAACGTCCGGCCGGGCGAGACCGTGGCGGTGATCGGCTGCGGCGGCGTGGGCCTGGCCACCATCAACGGCGCGGCGATCGCCGGCGCGGGCCGGATCATCGCCATCGACCGCATGCCCTCCAAGCTGACCCTGGCCAAGACCTTCGGCGCGACGGACGTGATCGACGCCTCGGCCGTCGACGATATCGCCAAGGCCGTGGTCGAGCTGACCGGCGGCGGCGTCCACCACAGCTTCGAGGCCATCGGCCTGAAGGCCACGGCGGAAGCCTCGTTCAAGATGCTGCGCCGGGGCGGCACGGCCAATGTGATCGGCATGATCCCGGTCGGAACCAAGATCGAGCTGCACGGCGTCGACTTTCTCGGAGAGCGCCGGATCCAGGGCAGCTACATGGGCTCCAACCGCTTCCCGGTCGACATGCCGCGCCTGGTGGACTTCTACATGCAGGGCCGGCTGAAGCTGGACGAACTGATTTCGCGCCGGATCAAGCTGGAGGACGTCAACAGCGCGTTCGACGAGCTGAAGCGCGGGGAACTGGCGCGGTCGGTGATCGTGTTTGATTGATCCTAACCTTGTCATCCCGGAAGCCTCGTAGAGGCTGTCCGGGACCCAGGGGCGGCGCGCATCGCGCTTCGTCACCCCCTGGGTCCCGGCTCTACCCCCGGCTTTCGCCGGGGTTCGGCCGGGATGACAAGAATTGGATTGGTCTAGTCCAGTTGTCACATCCCTGATCAATCAGCTGTGCTAATTCCGGCGAACCCTTCTCCGGAGCGCTCTCTCATGCCCCAGCTCGACCGCCGTAGTCTGCTCGCCGCGATCGGCGCCATGACCCTGCCGCCGGCCCTGGCCCGGGCGGCGGCGATCGACGCCGACGTCCGCACCGGCACGATCAAGGACGTCGAGCACGTGGTGATCCTGATGCAGGAAAACCGCGGCTTCGATCACTATTTCGGAACCATGGCCGGGGTGCGCGGCTTCGGCGACCGCTTCCCGATTCCGGTGCGCGACACCGCCAAACGCAAGGGCGGTTCGGTCTTCGTCCAGGGCTACGGCGACCAGCTGCTGGCGCCGTTCCCGCTGGAGACCACCAAGACCTTCGCCCACATGCGGGTCGAGAGCACCCCGCACAGCTGGACCGACGCCCAGGACGCCTGGGACCAGGGCCGCATGGACCGCTGGCCCGACGCCAAGCACGCCTGGTCGATGGGCTATTACGAGCGGGCCGACATCCCGTTCCAGTTCGCCCTGGCCGAGACCTTCACCCTCTGCGACGCCTATCACTGCGCGACCCAGACCGGGACCAACACCAACCGCCTGTTCCTGTGGACCGGGACCAACGACCCGTCCGGCACGCAAGGCGGCCCGTCGATCTCCAACTCGCACGACGACTTCCCGGACAAGGGCGGGGCGGCGGAATCCTACACCTGGACTAGTTATCCCGAGCGGCTGCTGAAGGCCGGCGTCTCCTGGCGGATCTACCAGGACATGGCCGACAACTTCACCGACAACCCGCTGGCCGGCTTCAAGGCCTATCGCGACGCCCACAAGGACGCTCCGGGTTCGGACAAGCGCCTGAAGGACCTGGCCCTGAGCACCTGGCACCTGGACAAGCTGCGCGAGGACGTCGTCGCCGGCCGCCTGCCGCAGGTGTCGTGGATCATCGCCCCGGCCGCCGACAGCGAGCACCCCGCCCCGTCCAGCCCGGCCCAGGGCGCGGACTACACCGCCCGGGTCATCGACGCCCTGACCGCCGATCCCAAGGTCTGGGCGCGGACGGTGCTGATCGTCAACTTCGACGAGAACGACGGCTTCTTCGACCACATGCCGCCCCCGTCGCCGCCGTCCAAGGACGCGGACGGCAAGCTGATCGGCGGCTCGACCATCGACCTGACGGGCATGCACCACACCGTGCGCAACCCGACCGAGGCCAAGTCCGAGCGCGATGACCTGATGAACCGGCCCTATGGCCTGGGTCCCCGCGTGCCGCTCTACGCCATCTCGCCGTGGAGCCGGGGCGGCTGGGTCGACAGCCAGGTCTTCGACCACACCTCGGTGATCCGCTTCCTGGAGACGCGCTTCGGGGTGATGGAGCCCAATATCGCGCCCTGGCGGCGGGCGGTGTGCGGCGACCTGACCTCGTGCTTCGACTTCAAGACCCCGAACCACAAGCCCTTCGCCCCGCTGCCGCCGACCGCCGAGACCGCGGCCCGCGCGGCCAAGCTGAAGGAGATTAAGCCGCCGACGCCGACGACGATCGTCGCCCCGGTCCAGGCCAAGGGGACCCGTCCCTCGCGCGCTCTGCCCTACGCCCTGGCCGTGGACGGCCGGGTGAAGGACGGGGCCATGACCCTGAGCCTGACCAATGCGGGCGCCCAGGCGGCGGTGCTGCACGTCTATGACCGCCTGCGGCTGGACGCGGTTCCGCGCCGCTACACGATCGGTCCGCAGGCCTCGCTGGCGGACGCCTGGCCGGCCGGTCCGCACGACCTGTGGGTGCTGGGGCCGAACGGCTTCCACCGCCGCTTCACCGGGACCGCGACGGGGGTCGAGGTCACCGGGCGGGCCAGCGGCGGCGCGATGCGGCTGACCCTGACCAATACCGGCCACGAACCGCGCACCGTCTTGGTCGAGGGCGGCTCCGAGCCCTGGCGCGTCAGCCTGGCGGCCGGCGCGACCCAGGCCAAGACCTTCACGACCAAGCAAGGCTGGTACGACCTGACCGTCCGCGACGCCGCCGATCCGGCCTGGCTGCGGCGGCTGGCGGGACGGATCGAGACCGGCAAGGACTCGATCAGCGACCCGCTGATGGGGGGCGCGGCGCGGCTGACGGCCTAGCCAGGCGGCGCAGCTTGGCTAGGGTGTGGCGAACCTCGAGGATTCGCCATGCTCCGCCCTTCGCTTCTCGTACTCGCCGCCGTTCTGATCGCCACACCGACACTCGCCGCGCCTAAGGCCGACCCGACCAAGGCCGTCGCAAAGATGGTCGCGTCGCCCGCCTTCAAGGCGGCCGCCGCCAAGCTGGACGCCGATTTCGATCGCACGGTCGCCGACATCGTCACCCTGACCGAGATCCCGGCCCCGCCGTTCAAGGAAGAGGCCCGCGCCAAGGCCTATCTCGAAATGCTGAAGGCCCACGGCCTCACGAGCGTCGAGATGGACGCCGAGGGCAATGTCATGGGCGTGCGCCCGGGCACGGTGACCAAGGGCAAGGGCCCGTTCGTGGTGCTGGCCGCCCACCTCGACACCGTCTTCCCCGAAGGCACGGACGTGAAGGTCAAGCGCGAGGGGACCAGGCTGATGGCCCCCGGCATCGGCGACGACACCAGGTCCCTGGCCACCCTGCTGGCCTATATGCGCGCCCTGGACGCGGCCAAGATCTCGACCAAGGCCGACATCCTGTTCGTCGGCAATGTCGGCGAGGAAGGCCCCGGCGATCTGCGCGGCGCGCGGTTCCTGTTCAACAAGGGTCCGTACAAGGGCCGGATCAGCGCCTTCTTCTCGATGGACGGCTCGGACCCGTCGCGGATCGTCGACCGGGGCGTCGGCTCCAAGCGCTATCGGGTGACCTTCAAGGGTCCGGGCGGCCACAGCTACGGTGCGTTCGGCCTCGTGAACCCGATGACCGCGATGAGCCAGGCCGTCGTCGACCTCTACGCCGTGCAGGCCCCCAAGGAGCCCAAGGTCACCTATTCGGCCAGCGTCACCGGCGGCGGCACCTCGGTCAATTCGATCCCGAACAGCGTGTTCATGGAGTTCGACATGCGCTCGGAAAGCGCCGCCGAACTGGCCAAGCTGGATCAGACCTTCATCGGCATCCTCGACAAGGCCGTCGCGGGCGAGAACGCCGCCCGCTCCACGGGGGCCGGCAAGATCAGCTACGACGCCAAGGTGATCGGCGAGCGCCCGGCCGGGACCACGCCCCAGACCTCCGACATCGTGGTGCTGACCGCCGCCGCCATCTCGGCCCTGGGCATGAAGCCCGAGCACCAGGACAGCTCGACCGATAGCAACGTGCCGATGAGCCTGGGCATTCCCGCCGTCACCATCGGCTCGGGCGGCAAGGCCGGCCGCGCCCACGCCCTGGACGAATGGATCGACGTCGAGAAGGCGCCCAGCGTGCAGGGCATGCAGGTGGGCCTGGCGGCGCTGCTGGCCGTGGCGGGGATGAACTGAGAAGCGAAACCTCGTCCTTCGACAAGCTCAGGATGAGGTTTCTACTCAAGCCCCGCGCTAAAAGTCGTCCTCACCCTGAGCTTGTCGAAGGGCGAGGACGGCCGCGCCGCGTCACCAGCCAAATCCCGCCGCACACCAGCGCCAGCGCCGCCGCGTTCTTCCAGGCCAGCACCGGCTCGTGCAGGAACAGCCCCGACAGCAGCACGCCGAACACCGGGATCAGGAAGTTGAACACCGCCAGCATCCCGACCGGATTGTGCTTCATCAGCAGGCTCCAAAGCGCGAAGGCCGCCGCCGACAGGCCGGCCATATAGGCCAGCAGCGCCAGCGACCGGACATCGAAGCCGGAGAGGTGGCCGCCCCCGATCTCGCCGATCGCCAGAAGTCCCACGCCGCCGATGGCTAGCTGCCAGCCGGTCATCACCATCGGGTCCAGCTTCTGCGAGAGGGTCTTGCCCCAGATCGAGGCGGCCGCCAGCACGAAGGCGGCGATGACCACGAAGCCCTCGCCCAGCAGGGTGAACTCGAAATCGAGGCCCTTCACGCCCTTTGAGCCGCCCAGGTTCACCACCAATACGCCGGCGAAGCCCAACAGGCAGCCGGCCGCCTTGCGGGCGGTGAGGCGGTCGTTGGCATAGAGGAGGTGCGCCAGGATCACGCTGAAGAACGCCCCCGTGCCGTTCATGATCGACGACTTCACGCCGCTGGCGTGGGCCAGGCCGACATAGAAGAAAACGTACTGCAGCGTGGTCTGGACGAGGCCCAGCCCCACCACCGAGGCGATCCGGTCGCGCGGCACGGCGATCGACCGGCGGCCCAGCACGGCCAGGACCAGCAGGATCAGCCCCGCCCCCAGGAAGCGCCAGCCGGCGAACAGCATCTGCGTGGCCATGTCGGTCTTGGCCACATGCAGCAGGGCGTAACCCGCCTTCACCGCCGGGAAGGCGCTGCCCCAGAGCAGGCAGCACAGCACGGCGACGCCGACGACGAAGCGACGGTCGCGATAGAGATCGGCGCGGGGCTGGGACAACGCGGGCTCGCTCGAGGTTGCGGGCGAAACACCTCGTCCGAAGCGGAGCTTCTAAAGCCTGGGTCAGCGCGCTTCAATCGCCGCCTGAAACGCGACTTCTGGAGGCCAGCACGAGAACACTCGCCAAGTTCTATTGAGATAACGACGTTTCCCCCAAGTTCTCTCCACCTTAAGTGGATAGCCCTCAACGCAGAACGCCCGTCCTTTCGCAAACCCCCTCTTGGTTGTTCATCTATTCGAGCGTCACTGATATCGACGTCTTTACTGGACGCTTCGCCCCTGGCGAAACTTTCGGCGGCAGCAAGGATCCCGTTCACCATGGCTCAGACGACCCCGCACGAGAATCTGGCCGGCGACATCAGCGCCTTCTTCGATGTCTCGCTGGACCTGCTGATCATCCGCGACATCAACGGGCGCGTGCTGAAGGCCAGCCGCTCGTGGGAGGCGCAGCTGGGCCACCGCCCAGAAGACATGGAGGGCCGCCCGCTGCTGCGTCTGGTCCATCCCGAGGACATGCCCGGCACCCTGAGCAGCGTCATGGAGGTGGAGAACCGTCGGGACAGCGACACGGTGCTGGGCTTCACCAACCGGTATCGCCACAAGGATGGCCACTACCGGACCCTGGAGTGGCGCGCCCAGCGATTGGGCGATCGCATCTACGGCGTGGCGCGCGACGTGACCGAGCGCGTGGCCGCCGAACGGGCGCTGGTCGAGGCCAAGGCGGCGGCCGAGGCGGCCAACCGCGCCAAGACCGACTTCCTGGCGAATATCAGCCACGAGATCCGCACGCCGCTGAACGGCGTCATCGGCATCGTCGACGCCCTGGCCCGCACGCCGCTGAGCGCCGAGCAGACCGAGATGGTCGGCCTGATCCGCGACTCCGGCGCGACCCTGGAACGGCTGGTCTCCGACTTCCTCGATATCGCCAAGATCGAGGCTCGCCAGATGGAGCTGGAGAATCGCCCCTTCGACCTCGACCAGGCCCTGCGCCCGTGTATCGAGGTCATGCGCCATCGGGCCGAGGAAAAGGGTCTGACCCTGCGGCTGCACGGCCTGGACGCGACGGCCAGGGGAACGGACGGCCGCTATCTCGGCGACGGCACACGGATCGGTCAGGTGATCGGCAACCTGCTGTCCAACGCCGTCAAGTTCACCGAGGCCGGCGAGGTCACCCTGCGCGTCCGCGCGGAGACGGCCGGCGATAAGACCACCCTCACCTTCGAGATCGAGGACACCGGCATCGGCTTCGACGCCGACCACGCCGCCGGCCTGTTCGGCCGCTTCCACCAGGCAGACGCCTCGATCAGCCGCCGGTTCGGCGGCACGGGTCTGGGCCTGTCCATCTGCCGCTCGCTGGTCGAGATGATGGGCGGCGAGATCTCGGCCGCCTCGACCCCCGGGGCCGGCAGCCGCTTCACCGTCGTGCTGGACCTGCCCCATGCGCCGCCCGAGCAGGCCGATGACCCGCGCGACGCCCAGGCCGCGCCGATCGAAAACGAAGACGCCCCGCTGCGGGTGCTGCTGGTCGAGGACCACCCGACCAACCAGCGCGTGGCCCAGCTGATCCTCGCGACCCTGGGCGCCGAGGTGGAGACCGTCAATGACGGACTTGAGGCCATCGACGCCTTCCGGGCCGGGACCTTCGACGTGGTGCTGATGGACGTGCAGATGCCGCGCATGGACGGCCTGGCCGCCACCCGCGCCCTGCGCGCCCTAGAGGCCGAAAGCGGCGCGGCCCGCACGCCGATCATCATGCTGAGCGCCAACGCCCTGACCGCCCACCGCGAACAGACCCTGGAAGCCGGCGCCGACCTGCACGTCGCCAAGCCGATCACGGCGGCGAACCTGCTGGCGGGAATCCGGGCGGCGGTGGGTTAGACTACCGCAGGCTGCTCTTGGCCTTTTCCAGGTCCGCCATGGCCAGCTTCGGCGTGTCCTCGCCGCTGACGGCCTGGCCGCCTTCGGCCAGCATGCGGTCGATGCGGGACTTCTGCGACTTGAACGAGGCCAGCTCCGAACCGGCCAGGATCGTGCCTTGCGGGACCTTGGCGCCGATCGGGTTGACCCGCTGCCCCTTCAGCCAGACCTCGTAGTGCAGGTGCGGGCCCGACGCCAAGCCGGTCGAGCCGACATAGGCGACCACCTGGCCCTGACGGACACGCGAGCCAGCGTGGATGCCGGGCGCGTAGCGCGAGATGTGGCCGTAGCCGGTGTCCCACTGGCCCGCGTGGCGGATGCGCAGCCAGTTGCCGTAGCCGCCCCAGCGCTTGGCCTCCAGCACGACGCCGTCGCCGGCGGCCAGGATCGGGGTGCCGGTTCCGGCCCCGAAATCGACGCCCTGGTGGGCGCGGGTGTAGCCCAGCACGGGGTGCTTGCGCATGCCGAACACCGAGGTGATCCGCGCGCCGTCCACCGGGGTGCGCAGCAGGAAGCCTTTGATGTTCTTGCCCAGCTCGTCGAAGAACTGGCGCTTGCCGTCGCTGTCCTTGCGATCGAAGGCGTAGAATTTCTGGCCCTTGACCTCGGCGTATTCCAGGTCGCCGGCCTCGATCGTGCGGCCGCTCTCGGTGACCTTGCGCTCGAACACCAGGCAGAAGCGGTCGCCCTCGTGGATGTCGCGCGAGAAGTCGATCTTGTGCGAGAACAGCTTGGCCGCCTCGCTGATCACGGCCGGGGTGCCGCCGACATTGGCCACGCTCTCGTAGAACGAGCCGTTCATTTCCCCACAAGCGACTTTCTTCTCGTCCTTCACCTTCTCTTCCAGCTCGCGCAGGCGCAGGGCGCCGTCGAAGGTGCGCGAGACGGTCAGGGTCGAGTTGGGGCTGGTGCGCATGGACAGGCCGATCAGGCGGGCCGGACCACGCTGGCTGCGGCGCTGAGCGACCGCGGCCTCGAAGGCCATGCCGGCCTTGATGTTGACGGTGTCGATGGCGCCCTGAAGGGTGGCGACGACCGCTTGCGCGTCTTCCGGGGCGACGCCTGCGCGCTGCACGGCGCCTTGCAGGGTCTCGCCCGGCCGGACCTTGACGGCGATGTTCTCGGGACGCTCGAAGCCGGGCTGAGCCTCGGCGCTGGCGAAGGCCACGTGCTGCAAGGCGGTGAGGGCGGCCGGATCGAGCGGCGCGCGGACCGCGGTCGGCTGCGCATCGTCGGCGGTCAGTTTCCAGCCCAGCGCCAGGGCGGCCATGCCGGCCACGGCGGTGAAAACCCTCGGCGCCCAGCGCGTGGCGCTGCGTCGCGGATCAAATTCCTGCATCGTGCCCCCGTCGGTTCGATGCCGCGCAAGTCAAAATGACACGGCCGGGTAACCCCCAGCAATCGTCGCGCCGGACCATGCGCGAGGCGTGCTCTCGTCGGCAAGGACTATTCGGCGCTTCGGTCGTTTTGTCACGACTTGGTTAACGGTCGTTAAAGAATGGAGCGCAACCATATGATCCATAAAAGAAAACGCCCACCGTTTCCGGCGGGCGTCTTGGGTACGCGGTACTGTTACGCTTACTGAGTTCGTCCGAGACTAGGCCGCGTTGACCTGCTCGTTCGGGTCGCGCAGCACGTAGCCGCGGCCCCAGACCGTCTCGATGTGGTGCTTGCCGTGGGCCGAAGCCGCCAGCTTCTTGCGCAGCTTGCAGATGAAGACGTCGATGATCTTCAGCTCGGGCTCGTCCATGCCGCCGTACAGGTGGTTCAGGAACATTTCCTTGGTCAGGGTCGTACCCTTGCGCAGGGAGAGCAGCTCGAGCATCTGGTACTCTTTGCCGGTCAGGTGAACGCGGTTGCCGTTCACTTCGACCGTCTTGGCGTCCAGGTTGACGATGATGTCGCCGGTCTTGATGACCGATTGCGCGTGACCCTTCGAACGACGGACCACCGCGTGGATGCGAGCGATCATCTCGTCCTTGTGGAACGGCTTGGTCATGTAGTCGTCGGCGCCGCCCGAGAAGGTCTTGACCTTCGTGTCGATCTCCGACGAACCCGACAGGATCATGATCGGCGTGTTGATCTTCGCGACCCGCAGGGTGCGCAGAACATCGAGGCCGCTCATGTCCGGAAGATTGAGGTCGAGCAGGATCAGATCGTAGTCGTAGATCTTGCCCAGATCGACGCCTTCTTCACCCAGATCCGTCGTATAGACGTTGAAGCCTTCAGACTTCAGCATCAGCTCGATGGTCTGCGCAGTCGCGCTGTCATCCTCGATCAACAGTACGCGCATGAGCCCCTCCACGCCAAATCTGGCGTATTCGAACGTCTTAGGCGGAAGCCCGCCGGAAAACCCTTCGGCCACTCTGCCGGTGAGTTAATTTAAGACTGGTTAATGGTGAATGTTTCCGTTGGTCGAATGGTTAATCTGATTTGCGAATCGGGTGCAAGCCGTGGACGGGACGCTGGACACATTGGTCGCAGGCGCCGCGAGGGCCCTTTCCAAGTCCCTAACTGGGGCGGTCAAATCCCTAAAATCCGTGCGCTCGCAACGATCCAAACAGCGTTATGCGGTTAAGACCCGTCCGACCGGCGTTCGCCTTTGAGGCGAGATTGCGACGTTCCGCCGCGAAAATTTGCACGCCATGCTCACGCCTTGAGTGCGCCCCCGGCGGGAGAAGCCGGGCGAAGGCTCGACGATCGGGGAGGCCCGCGACGCCCTGCCGCAGCCTTTAGAGTGAATTTTCCTCGGCCAGCCAGCCGGCGGCCCGCAGCTTGGCGACCGAAGCGCGACTGACGGGGGCGGTTTCGCCGTCGACGAGCCGCAGACGCAGGTTGCGGCCGTCGCGCTCGACGCCCGCGATCGCCCGCCGGGCCACCCACCACGAGCGATGGGTCTGAAGTCCCTCAACGCCGATGAGGCCCGCCGTCACCCGCGCCAGCGGCCCCATCTCCAGCCGCGAGCCGTGTTCGGTGCGGATCCGGACATAGTGGTCCTCCATCCTCAGATAGAGCACCGCGCCCGGATCGACGGCGGGGATCGCGGCCTCGACGGCGGTAAGAGGCGCGGGCCTCGCCTCCCGCGCCCGGACGCGGAGGAAATAGTAGGCGATGACGATCGGGGTCGTGGTCGCCACGCACTGGCCGTACCACTCCAACGGCGGCACGGCGCGCTCCAGGTGGGGCCAGATGGCGATGGCGGCGGCTCTGGACAGAGGGCCCTGGATCGCGCTGCCGACCAGGACAACGACCGGGATCACCGTCCAGTCCGGCGCGCGCATACGTTCGGCCAGCGCCACGGACACGCGCGTCAGGCAGCCAAACAGCACCATGCCGACCATGATGCTGACGATCCAGTAAGCGATCCGAAGCGCCGGACTGTCATTGAAGAAGCTACCGTACGGCCCCATCAGCCCCAGCAGCAGCCCAACCGCCAGGGCGACGACAAGGTCGACCGCCCATTGACGGGCGGTCCCCAGCAGCGGCGGGTCGGAAGGGCGTATGGCCATGCCCTCCTATAGAGCGACGCTATGCGGGGTCGCCACTCCCTAGGCGACCGCTTCGGCATCCTGGTCGCGGCTCGCTGCGGTCGCATCGACCAGGGCCAGTTTCAAACCCAGCGCGTGGATCACCCGCAAGATCGTGTCGAATCGCGGCGAGGCGCCGTCCTTCAAGGCCTTGTAGAGGCTCTCCCGACCCAACCCAGCCTTCTCGGCGACCTCGGCCATGCCTTTGGAGCGGGCGATCAGGCCGAGGACATGCTGGATATAGTCGGCGTCGCCGGTCTCGAAGGCGTCGGCCAGGAATGCGACGACAGCCTCGGCGTCCGTGATCATCTCGACGGGATCGAAACGGGTAAGCATCACCATTCGAGGCTCCTTGCGATTGCTTTTGCCTTCTCGATATCCCGGCCCTGTGAACTCTTGTCGCCGCCATGGAGCAGCACGATCAGGACATCTCCGCGTTGAACCAGATAGATTCGATAACCAGGTCCGAAGTGAATCCGTAACTCACTAACGCCGTCGCCTACCGGCCGATGATCACCGAGCAGCCCACGGGCCAGGCGGGCCAATCGCACGCCGATGGCCAGCAGGGCTTGCCTGTCCCTCAGGCCAGAAAGCCAAGCCTTGAACTCATCGGTCTCAAGAACCTCGATCATTATCGTATCCATGTAGATACAAAACGCAAGAACGGTCGGCGCGGCGCATTCGTTCACGCTAGAACAATATGAGAACATTGCAGGAGTGACCGCAACTGGCGATATGCGCCCCTCGGCCCATCCGCCCGCCCGCGAACCCGTTCGCCCATTCGCGCAAACGCCCTGGCGAGGCGGGGCTCCGGCCGTCACAGCGACCTCATCGTCATTCGTTGAAGGGCCGCCATGTCGTTCCGTACTTTCCTGTTCGCCGTCCTGCTGACGGCCGCCGCCTCGTCTCAGGCCATCGCCGCCAACGCCGGGTTCATGGTGCTGCACGAGCCCCGCCCCGATGGCCTAGCGCCGGTCGAGGTCGGGGTCTGGTATCCGACCGACGCCACGCCCGCCTTCATGGCCTTGGGCTCCTGGGGCCATACGGTCGCGGCCGGCGCGCCGATCGTCGGCGAGCGCCTGCCGCTGATCGTCATGTCGCACGGCAACGGCGGCTTCTTCGGCGGCCACGCCGACACCGCCCAGGCCCTGGCCGAGGCCGGGTTCGTGGTCGCCGCCCTGACCCACCCGGGCGACAACTACAAGGACCAGAGCCGCGCCACCGCCATGGCCGACCGTCCGGCGGCGCTGTCGGCCCTGATCGGCTGGATGCTGGAAAGCTCACCACTGAAAGCGAAGATCGATCCGGACAAGGTCGGCGCGTTCGGCTTCTCGTCGGGCGGCTTCACGGTGCTGGCGGCGGCCGGCGGCGAGCCGCATCTGTCGCGGATGCCCAGCCACTGCCTGGCCCATCCGAGAAACTTCGACTGCCAGCTGACCGCCGGCCATCCGATCCCGGCCGACGCCCTGACCGCCAGTTGGGTCCACGACGTCCGGATCAAGGCCGTGGTCGCGGCCGCGCCAGCCCTGGGCTTCACGTTCGGCAAGAAGGGCCTGAAGGGGATCAAGGCCCCGATCCAGCTGTGGAAGGCCGCCGACGACGAGATCCTGCCCGGCGACGACTATGCCGAGGCGGTGCATCGCGACCTCGGCCGTCCCCACGACTATCACGTCGTCGAAGGCGCCCGGCACTTCGACTTCCTCACGCCCTGCGACACCGCTCCGCAAGGCGCGAGCCAGGCGCTGTGCGAGAGCGCGCCGGGCTTCAACCGCCGCGCCTTCCACCGGACGTTCAACACGGCGGTCACCCGGTTCTTCACCGACCAATTGGTCGCACCGGCCAAGCCGCTTCCGAAGGGCTGACTTCACACCCGGTTAACCACGATGGCGGAGTCTGCGCGGGTGAGTGTGGCAGCCAAAAGCGCCCGCGGTTTTGGCGCCCGCCACACTCAAAAGAATAGAATCCGAACCTGCCCCAAAAGGGCAGGTTTCGGGCAGGAGCCGTCTTGCGTAGCCTCATCGCCGCCGTCGAACGTATCGATCCGCTGACCATCTATGGGCGCGTGGCGGCCGTGAACGGTCTGCTGATCGAGGTTCGCGGCGGCCTGACCCGACTGACGGTGGGGGCCCGCGTCGAGATCGAGCGCCCCGGTCAGAAGCCCCTTCCGGCCGAGGTGGTCGGCTTCCGCGAGACCCGCGCCCTGCTGATGCCGTTCGGTCCGGTTGAGGGCGTGGGCCCCGGCGCGGAGATCCGCTTCATGCCGGAAGGCGCGGTCGTCCGCCCGACCAAGGCCTGGCTGGGCCGCATCATCAACGCCTTCGGCGAGCCGATCGACGGCCTCGGGCCCCTGCCCCAGGGCGAAGTCCCCTATCCGCTAAAGACCCCACCCCCGCCGGCCCACGCCCGCGGCCGGGTGGGCGAGCGCCTGGACCTTGGCGTGCGCTCGATGAACGTCTTCACCACCACCTGCCGCGGCCAGCGCCTGGGCATCTTCGCCGGTTCGGGCGTCGGCAAGTCGGTGCTGCTGTCGATGCTGGCCAAGGAGGCCACCTGCGACGCCGTCGTCGTCGGCCTGATCGGCGAGCGGGGCCGCGAGGTCCGCGAGTTCGTCGAGGAGACCCTTGGCGAGGAGGGCCTGAAGCGGGCCGTCGTGGTGGTCGCCACCTCGGACGAACCGGCCCTGACTCGCCGTCAGGCCGCCTATATGACCCTGGCGATCAGCGAATATCTGCGCGACCAGGACCAGGAAGTCCTGTGCCTGATGGACTCGGTGACCCGCTTCGCCATGGCCCAGCGCGAGATCGGCCTGGCCGCCGGCGAGCCGCCGACCACCAAGGGCTATACGCCCACCGTCTTCACCGAGCTGCCCAAGCTGCTCGAGCGCGCCGGTCCTGGCCCGATCCGCGCCGACGGCACCACCGCCGCGCCCATAACCGCGCTGTTCACCGTCCTCGTCGACGGCGATGACCACAACGAGCCGATCGCCGACGCCACGCGCGGTATCCTGGACGGCCACATCGTCATGGAGCGGGCCATCGCCGAGCGCGGCCGCTTCCCGGCCATCAACGTGTTGAAGTCGATCAGCCGGACCATGCCGGGCTGCCAGCACCCGCACGAGCGCGAGATCGTCAAGAGCGCGCGCCAGGTGATGTCCGCCTACGCCAACATGGAAGAACTGATCCGCATCGGCGCCTATCGCGCCGGGGCCGACCCCGTGGTCGACCGCGCGATCCGTTTAAATCCCGCGATCGAGGCTTTCCTTAGCCAAGATAAGGAAGAAGCAACGTCTCTGGACGACTCTTTCAGTCATCTGGGGCAGATCCTGGCGAGTGAGTACTGATGACCAAGTGGGCCGCCTCGCTGATCCGCATCTCGAACCACGAGGTCGAGACGCTGCAAAAACGCCTCGCCGACATCACCGAACGCCGCATGGCGGCCGAGCTTCGCATCGCCATGATGGACGCCGAAGCCGAAGCCGAGGCCAAGAGCGCCGAGGGTGACGCCAGCGCCGGCTGGTACATGATCGGCTACCGCGAGGGCCACAAGCGCCGCAAGGCCGACATGCTGGTCCAGATCGAGCAGTGCCGGCAGGAAGAGATCGGCGCCCGCGACGCCCTCTCCGAGGCCTTCGAGAACCTCAAGAAGTACGAGCACGTCGCCGAACAGGCCAAGATCCTGGCCGCCAAGAAGCTGGGCGCCTACGAAGCCGCCCAGATGGACGAAGTGAGCATCCGCCGCGCCGCCATGGGCGTCCGTTAAGCGCGATCCGCGAAAGTGGGGACGGCTTTGCGATGAGATCGCGCTTCAACCAAGATTCAGCGATGCGGCTGACCCGCCGCTCAGCGATCGCCTCGGCGCTGGCTCTCTCGGCCTGCGGTCAGGGGGCCAAGAGCCAGCCGGCCACCAGTACGCCGCTGAAGTCGATCGCCTCGACGCCCGTCGGCGCCTGCGTGCAGCACGCTTTTCTCCAGGACCCGGCTTACGCCGAGCTCTTCGCTCGGAATTACGCCCAGCTCACGCCCGAGTGGGAGATGAAGATGGAGTACATCCTCCAGGATGACGGGCGTTTCCGCTTCGACCGGCCCGACGCCATCGCCGAGTTCGCGCGGCGCAACGGCATAAGGCTCTATGGCACCACCCTGGTCTGGTACGATCAGGCCATGCCCGCCTTCCTGAAGCTGGACGGCCAGGGCAAGCGGTTCGCCGACGCCTATCGCAACTACATCCTGGCCGTCGCCGGGCGTTATCGCGGCCAGGCCGTGGGCTGGGACGTGGTCAACGAGACGGTGGCCGACAACGGCGTGGACCTGCGCCAGTCGATCTGGACGCGCAACCTCGGCGTCGACGAGCACATGGTCCTGGCCTTCCATCACGCCAAGGAAGCCGACCCGAACGCGGTGTTGTTCATCAACGACTACCATCTCGAGAACAACCCGACCAAGCGCGCGACCTTCATGCGCACGGTCGAGCGCCTGCTGAAGGCCGGCGCGCCGATCGGCGGCATCGGCACTCAAAGCCACCTGGATCTCGACTTTACGCGACCGGGCCTGTGCCGCACGGCCGTGCGCGAGCTGGCCGGTTTCGGCCTGCCGATCCACGTCTCCGAGCTGGACATCTCGCTGGGCGAAAAGCCGGACTTCTCGCGTCTGCCCGACCTTCGGAAGCGCCAGGCCGACCTGACCCGCGAGTTGGCCGGAGCCTATATGGACCTGCCTCGGGAGCAGCGCTTCGCCTTCACCGTCTGGGGCCTGCGCGACAGCGACACCTGGCTGCACGGCCCGTCGGGCCAGCGCCCGACCGACCAGCCCCTCCCCTTCGACGCCGCGGGACGGCCCAAGCCGATGTTCCAGGCCCTGGCGGAAACGCTTTCGCGGTAAAGGACATTTCCGCGAAAACGTCGTTCTACGTACACCAAATCTCAAGCGGCCCGCGACAAGGTGACCGCATGAAACTGATCCACGCCCTCCAGGACATGGACAGCGACCAGTCGCTGTCGGCGCGCTTCCGCCGAGCCCGCGCCGCGCGCGTGGTGACCCTGATCGAGAAGACCTTCGCCGAGCGGGGCCAGTGCCGCATCGCCGACCTCGGGGGCGAGCCGACCTATTGGAACATCCTGTTCGACCGGACATTCCTGGAAGCGAACAAGGTCCATATCAGCCTGTTCAACCCTCAGCCATTCACGGTGGACGATCCGCTGTTCACGGCCGCCGTGGGCGACGCCTGCGACATGCACGAGCACGCCGATCTGAGCTTCGACCTCGTCCACTCCAACTCGGTTGTCGAGCATGTGGGCGACTGGGTGCGGATGGAGGCCTTCGCCAGGGAAAGCCGGCGCCTGGCGCCGCGCTACTACGTCCAGACGCCGTATTTCTGGTTCCCGATCGAGCCGCACTTCTCCAGCCCGTTCTTCCATTGGCGCTCGGAGCAGACGCGGGCCAGGCTGCTGATGAAGCGGCCGCATGGCTTTTCGGAAAAGGCGCCCGACATCGGCGCGGCCATGCGCGACGTCCAGCACGCGCGCCTGCTGGACAAGGCGCAATTCAAGTTCCTCTACCCCGACGCGCGACATGTCGACGAGACGTTCGTCGGCCTGACCAAGTCGCTGATCGCGATCCGCGACTAGGGCATCGCCACGATGTGGGGCTTCGCCAGCGTCAAGGACACGCAAGCCAGCGCCAGGACGGCGGCTCTGCTCTGCGCCTATGCGGCGGCCATGGCCTACAGCCTGTTCCTCGCCAGCTTCCTGCGCAACGTGCCGACGCTCTGGACGGCCAACGCGGTGGCGATCGCGGCCCTCATGGTGCTGCCGCGCCGCCAGGCGATCGACTTCCTGATCGCCTCCACGCTGGTGCACATCGGGCTGGAGCTGGCGCTGGGCGTGCCCTGGCGCTTCGTGGCGATCGTCTCGGTGCTGGACGCGCCCCAGACCATCGCCATCGCGGCCCTGATGCGGGCGATGCGCGTGCCCTCCAGGGTCCGCGACGCGCGCGGCCTGCTGATGGTGATCGCCTCCGCCTCGATCCTGACCGCCATCGGCTCGGCCCTGGTCAACGGCCTGCTGATGGCCAGCCGGGCCCGGCCGTTCTTCCAAAATTGGAGCGAGTGGACCGCCTCGAACGTTCTGGGCGCGGCCATCGCCCTGCCCGTCGTCCTGATCCTGATGGATCGCCGCCATCGCGAAGGCTTCAAGGTCCGGCCGCTGGAAGGCGTCGCGACCCAGTTCCTGGT
This sequence comes from Caulobacter sp. GW821-FHT05F04, assembly GCF_059419665.1. Classification (NCBI taxonomy): domain Bacteria; kingdom Pseudomonadati; phylum Pseudomonadota; class Alphaproteobacteria; order Caulobacterales; family Caulobacteraceae; genus Caulobacter; species Caulobacter sp. GW821-FHT05F04. The sequence goes on along the minus strand of NZ_JBWKSF010000002.1, from coordinate 669,503 downwards.
CGTCGCGACCTCGGCCGTCATCTTCGCCATCGACGGCGAGTACAGGGTGATGCTGTTCGCCCCGGTCCTGCTGGCCGCCTTCCGAGGCGGACCGCGCGCCGTGGCGATCGCGGTGACCGGCTCGATGGCCGTGGCGATCCCAGCCGTGCTCTTTAGGACCGGCGCGGACATCAATGCGGCGCTGGGCCCGCTGCGACACGCCCTGATCTTTCACATCGTGCTCTACGCCGTCGGCCTGGTCTCGGCCCTGGCCCTGGGGCGCCAAGCCCGCCTTCAGGCCCTGCTGGTCCGCCGGACCGCCGTCGCTCGCGCCGCCAAGGCCAAGGCCCAGGCCGCCAACCGCGCCAAGTCCGACTTCGTGGCCACCATCAGCCACGAGATCCGCACGCCGCTGAACAGCATCCTGGGCTTCGCCGCGCTGGTGGCCGACGATCCCACCCTGTCGGTCGAGAACCGTCGCCGCCTGGACCTGGTCAGCCGCGCCGGCCGCTCCCTGGCCGAGATCGTCGGCGACCTGCTGGACTTCGCCAAGGTCGAGGCCGGCCGCCTGGACCTGACCCTGACGCCCGTCTCGCCCGCCGCCCTGCTGCGCGACGCCGTGGACATCATCGCCCCCGAGGCGGCCGCCAAGGGCCTTTATCTGCGGGCGATGTTCGAGGGCGATGTCGACGCGCCCGTGGCCCTCGACGAAACCCGCCTGCGCCAAGTGCTGTTGAACCTCCTGGCCAACGCCGTGAAATTCACGCGCGAAGGCGGCGTGGTCGCCCGCCTGACCGCCGGCCCCGCCCCCGGCGCTCTTCGCTTCGAGATCACCGACACCGGCATCGGCATCGCCCCCGAGGTTCAGGCCAGGCTCTTCCAGCGCTTCTCCCAGGCCGATAGTTCGATCAGCCGCAGCTATGGCGGCACGGGCCTGGGCTTGGCGATCAGCAAGGCCCTGGTCAGCGCCATGGACGGCGAGATCGGCGTCGAGAGCCAGTTGAACCATGGCGCCCGCTTCTGGATCACCCTGACCGCCGGTCCCTGCGGCCCCGCCGCCCAGGCGGCTGGCTGCTGCACCACGCCGGAGGCCGCGCCCGCGCGCGCCGCGCGCGTGCTGCTGGTCGACGACCATCCGATGAACCGCGAACTGGGCATGGCCCTGCTGACCCTGGCCGGCTGCGAGGTGACCACCGCCGGCGACGGCGCCCAGGCGCTGGAGGCGGTCACGGCCGGCGGCTTCGACCTCGTCCTGATGGACGTGCACATGCCAGGGATGGACGGCCTGACCGCCACGCGCGCCATCCGCGCCCTGCCCGGCCCGGCGGCCGGTGTCCCGATCATCGCGCTCAGCGCCGATGTCCTGCCCGAGCAGATCGCCCGCTGCCACGCCGCCGGCATGAACGGCCACGTGCCCAAGCCGATCCGCCGCGAGGAGCTGTTCGCGGCCGTCGCCCGGGCGCTGGAAGGCCGGTCAGAGACCGCCGACCACGCCGAGCGGGGCGACGTCAGAGCGCCTGGGTTTCATCGCCTCGTCTCATCCACGGCCCCGTCCGTCGCCAACGCCGAGACGGGCGCGCCGGCCGCGTTCAACCCGTAACCGTCACGCTCGCCAAGGTTACGCGAGGTTCGGGGTAGTCCAGCTCAAGGTTAAATCGGCTTCATGACGGTCTTGTAAGTTGAGACTTGCCGGCTCCACCCGTACATCGCGCGGCCTCGGCGCATAACGCCGATCAATGAACAGCAAAAGGCGAGCTTAAATCACGCGCGCGGCAGTTGTCGCGCGCCACGGGATCGGCCGCGCCTCCACCAAGGGAAACGAAATGATCCATCATCTGTCCGTCGCCGCCGCCGATCCTCAAGGCGTGGGCCAGTTCTTCGCCGACATCATGGGTGGCGTCGTCGTCGACTTCCCGCCCAACCCTGGCAGTTGCATGGTGTTCAAGGCCGACGGCCATGGCACCGCCATCGAGATCTATCCCGCCGGCAGCGTCATGGTCCCCAACGGAGAGCCGGGCGCGATCTTCCTGCGCCAGCCCGAGGCCTTCGGCCGCTCGCCCACCCACTTCGCGCTGAGCATCGACCTGCCCCAGGACGAGGCTCTGGCCCGCGCCAAGGCCAAGGGCTGGGACGCCTTCGTCTGCGATCGCGGCGGCCACTTCCGCGTGATCGAGGTGTGGATCGAGAACACCTGGCTGGTCGAGCTGCTGCCGCCGACCTTCGCCGCCGAATATCTCGGCTTCGCCCGTGCGGTGACCGAGCAGGCCGACCCAAACAAGGTCCTCAACGACCACCAGCCCCAGGCGCGAACCCTCGAAAACGCCTGACAGGCTGCTCCCCCGCGATGCGGGGGAGAACGAAAAACGCCCCGGCCTTCGCGACCGGGGCGTCTTTTGTTTTCGGGCCGAGCCGGACTCCTACGAGTCCAGGAAGCTCCGCAGCTTCCGCGACCGCGAGGGGTGCTTGAGCTTGCGCAGGGCCTTGGCCTCGATCTGGCGGATGCGTTCGCGGGTGACCGAGAACTGCTGGCCGACTTCTTCCAGGGTGTGGTCGGTGTTCATGCCGATGCCGAAGCGCATGCGCAGCACGCGCTCTTCACGCGGGGTCAGCGAGGCCAGCACGCGGGTGGTGGTTTCCCGCAGGTTGCTCTGGATGGCCGCGTCGATCGGCAGGATGGCGTTCTTGTCCTCGATGAAGTCGCCCAGGTGGCTGTCTTCCTCGTCGCCGATCGGCGTTTCGAGCGAGATCGGCTCCTTGGCGATCTTCAGGACCTTGCGGACCTTTTCCAGCGGCATGGCCAGCTTTTCGGCCAGCTCTTCCGGAGTCGGCTCGCGGCCGATCTCGTGCAGCATCTGGCGGCTGGTGCGGACGATCTTGTTGATCGTCTCGATCATGTGGACCGGGATGCGGATGGTCCGCGCCTGGTCGGCGATCGAGCGGGTGATGGCCTGACGGATCCACCAGGTGGCGTAGGTCGAGAACTTGTAGCCGCGGCGATATTCGAACTTATCGACGGCCTTCATCAGGCCGATATTGCCTTCCTGGATCAGGTCCAGGAACTGCAGGCCGCGGTTGGTGTACTTCTTGGCGATCGAGATCACGAGGCGAAGGTTGGCTTCGACCATTTCCTTCTTGGCCTGGCGGGCTTCGCGTTCGCCCTTCTGGACCGTCTGGACGATGCGGCGATAGTCGTCGATCGGCACGCCGGTCTCGGTGGCCAGGGCGGCGATCTCGCCCCGGATGTCGAGGACCGACTGGCTGTCGTTCTCGACGAACTTGGTCCAGCGCACGCCCATGGCCTTGACCTGATCCGACCAGGTCGGGTTCAGCTCCGAGCCGAAATAGGCCTTGAGGAACTCGCCGCGGCTGATGCCGTAGCTGTCGGCCAGGCGCAGCAGGCGGCCTTCCAGGCCGATCAGACGCTTGTTGATCGCATAGAGCTGCTCGACCAAGGCCTCGATGCGGTTGTTGTTCAGTTTCAGCGTCTTCAGGTGCTGGATGATCGTCTGCGACAGGCCTTCGTAAGCCTTGCGATCGGCGTCGGTCAGGTCCTCGCCCTTCAGGCGGCTGCCGACCAGCTTGTCCTGCAGCTTGCGGAAGCTTTCGAACTCGCTGGCGATGGCGTCCAGGATGGCCATGACGCCTTCGCGCAGCTCGCCTTCCATGGCGCTGACGGTCGGGCCGGCGCCGTCGTCGAAATCGTCGTCGTCGTCGCCTTCGCCCTCGGGCTTGGGTTCAGCGCCGGCTTCCTGGTCGACGGGCTCGGCCGGTTCGGCTTCTTCCTCGTCCGCGGCCGGTTGGGCGGCGACGCCGTTGATGGCGGCGTAGGTGCCTTCCAGGTCGATGACCTCACGCAGCAGGATGCGGCCCGTGCCCAGTTCCTCGCGCCACACCATGATGGCTTCGAAGGTCAGGGCCGACTCGCACAGGCCGCGGATCATGGTGTCGCGGCCGGCCTCGATGCGCTTGGCGATGGCGATTTCGCCCTCGCGCGACAGCAGCTCGACCGAACCCATCTCGCGCAGATACATGCGCACGGGGTCGTCGGTGCGGTCGTAGGCGGCCGGCTTCTCGCTGGTGATGACCGTGGTGTTCTCGTCGCGCGTGGCGACTTCGCCGCCTTCCGAGCCCTCGGCGTCTTCTTCGGCCTCGACCACGTTGACGCCCATCTCGCTCAGCATGGCGAGGGTGTCTTCGATGGCGTCGGGGCTGACTTCCTCGGACGGCAGCACCTTGTTCAGCTCGTCCATCGTGACGTAGCCGCGGGCCTTGGCCTGCTTGATGAACTTCTTTACGCCGGCGTCGGTCAGGTCGAGCAGAGGGCCGTCACCGCCGTTGGTTTCGGGCGCTTCCGTCTCGGCCGAGGAATTGTTGCTCATCAAGCTCTCCGAAATCGACACCGCCGTCGTGCAAGAGCGGCGCCGAAAAAATCCGTATCGAAAAGGAGTCGCCTGCCCGTCGCGCGCTTCCCCCAATAGGTCAGGGTTCTGAGTCAGCGCTTTCCCAAGGATCACGTTCCCGTCAGAATTCGCCAAGCGCGTCCGGATACGCCATGTACAAGCGCTCCGCGAGAGACCCGGCGGAGACCATACGGCGTGGACGCGGCCTGACGCTTTCCCTGATCGGGTCGGCGACCGCTGGGGACCTGGGGCCGCGGCGAGGGTGACATCCTGTTTCGATGAGGGCGCGCGCAACGGCGGCCCGAGCGATGTCAATCAGCTGCTTGGCAAATCCTTGAGTCGGCAAATGGCTTTGGGTGACGCCGGTGTCAAGATGGGATGGCCTTGCAACTGCAAACATTTGCGCCCGCCCGTCCCCATCCGGGACGGGTGGAGACTAGTGCAGGACCTGCGAGACCATCTCGGGATCGGTCCATCCGCCGCTGTCGATCAGGCGCTTGACCGCGTCCCTTTCGGTCTTCAGGCGCAGCAGGGTCTGGAAGTCGCTGTCATCGACGAGATCGATCTTGGCGTCGTCGACCGCGCGCTCCAGGGCTGTCAGGCGGATCAAAAGGTCGAAGGCCTGCGACCAGAGGACGCGGATGGCTTCTTCCGGGTTCTGGGCGGCGCTTTGGGCGACATCCAGCGCCTTGACGCCGGCGGCCGACCGCTCCAGCAGCGCCAGGACCCCGGCGTCGTAGCCGATCGAGGCCAGGCGGCCGCGCACCATGCCGGTCTCGACGTGGTCGACCTCCATGCGCAGGTTCACAAGCTCGTGGGCAATGCCGTCCAGGCGCGCGTCGCCCAGGCCCTGGTTCATCAAGACCTCGATGCGGTCGTCGACGACCTTGGGATCGCGGATGGCGGCGATCAGCAGAGCGGCCGAGAACGGCTTGGGGGCATGCTGCAAGGCCTGGGCGGCCGCGCGCCCCTCGGCCGTGGAGCCCTCGATCCGGGGCTTGCCGAACTTGCGGGGCGTGTTGTCCCAGCGTTGGCGCGACAGCTGCCGGCCCGCGTCGCTGGCGTCGGTCTTGACCCGTCGCGCCGCCCGCATCTCGTCGAGGCGATCCAGCAGCTCCTCTTTATAGGCGTGCGCCAGGTCCTTGTCGGCGATGGTCGCCGCCAGGGTGCGCAGGCGGACCTTGAGGTTGGTGCGCTGCTCGGGGGTGTCGAAGGGTTCGACGTCGCGCTCGCGCTCGAACAGGGCCTGGACGAAGGGCTTGGTGTCGCTGAGCTGGGCCTTCAGCGCCGCCGGCCCCTGATCGCGCAATATGTCGTCGGGATCCTTGCCGCCGACCGGCATGGAGAACAGGAACGAGCGGCCGGGCTTCAGCAGCGGCAGGGCGCGGTCGATGGCGCGGTGGGCGGCGCGCTGGCCGGCCTTGTCGCCGTCGAAGCAGAGGGTGGGCGTCGGATGCAGGCGCCACAGCCCCTCCATCTGCTCCTCGGTCAGGGCCGTGCCCATGGCCGCCACGGCCGGCACGCCGGCGCGCTGGCAGGCGATGACGTCCATATAGCCCTCGACCACCACCATGGGCGGCTTGCCCCCGCCGCTCTGGCCGTCGTGCAGGATCTTGCGGGCCTCGAACAGGCCGTACAGCACCCGCCCCTTGTGGAAGAGTTCCGTCTCGGGACCGTTCAGGTATTTGGCGCGGGCGTTGGGATCCATGGCCCGGCCGCCGAACGACACGACCTTCCCCCGGCTGTCGGTGATCGGAAAGATGATCCGGTCGCGGAAGCGGTCATAGGGTTGGCCGCCGTCCTCGGGCGAGATCAGCACCCCGGCGTCGACGAGATCGCCCGGCTTGGCGCCCTTGGCGACCAGGTAGTCCTTCAGCCCCGTGCGGTTGTTGGGCGCGAAGCCGATGCGGAAGCGGCTCCACTCGGTCTCGGGCAGGCCGCGCTTTTCCAGGTAAGCGCGGGCGGCCTGGCCCACCGGGCGGCGCAGCTCGGCCTCGAACCAGGCGGTGGCCAGCTCCATCCAGTCGCCCAAGGACGAGCGCTTCTGCTCCTCGCGGGCCGCGTGCGGATCGACGGCGGGCAGGCTCATGCCGGCCTCGGCCGCCAGCCGCTCGACGGCTTCCGCGAAGGTCAGCCGCTCGGTCTCCTGCAGGAAGCTGATGATGTCGCCGTGCTTGCCGCTGGAGAAGCAGTGATAGAAGCCCTTCTCGTCATTGACGAAGAACGACGGGCTCTTCTCCTTGGTGAACGGCGACAGCCCCGCGTATTCGCGCCCCTGCCGGCGCAGCTTCACCGTCTTGCCGACGACGTCGGACGGGCGAAGGCGGGACTTCAGTTCTTCGAGGAAGCGGTCGTCGAAACGCATTGAGGCTGGGGGCCGATCGGTGAACGCGCATCATAGTGAAGCGCGGCGGCGCAGATATCGGACGTAGGTCCTTCGCCCACAAGTTTGGCGAGTCTGTGGATATCTCAAGCTCGGCCTTAGGAACATCGACTCCGCCCTCTTCGTTTTGAAGGTCGGGGCGCTTCGACGCGCCCACCGCTTCCAAGCCCGCCACGGAGAAGACCCATGCCCCAGAAATGGAATGACCGCGAAGGCCGCTTCGACGTCGAAGCCGACGGCGATTTCGACCGCCAGCAAGGCTATGGCTACGACGCCTCGCGCCGTCGCGATCCGGCCTATGACACCTCTTACCGCAACGAAGGCGGCTATCGCGCCGAGCGCGGTCCGCGCCGCCACGGCGGTGAGTTCCTGCGCGCGGCGCAAGCCGGCGGCGACATCGGCTATGGCCGCACGCGCTCGGGCGCCGACTACGGGGCCGGCGCGACGGGTTATCGCTCGCCGGGCGATTATGGCCGCGTCGGCGGTCACGACTTCGGCGGCGCGACCGGCGACTACGGCTCCAGCGGCTATTCCGGCCGCACCCCCGACTATGGCGACGAGCGCTATTTCGATGGCCCCGACCGCGATCGTTTTGGCCGCGAGGGCGCCTATGGCCGGGACTACAATCCCTATCGGTCGTTCAGCCCGCGCGGCCAGCGGCCCCACCAGGAGGAGCGCACCTGGTTCGACCGCGCCCGCGACGAGGTCTCCTCGTGGATGGGCGACCAGGACGCCCTGCATCGCCGCGAGGCCGACGGCGCCCATCGCGGGCGGGGCCCCAAGGGCTATCGCCGCTCGGACGAGCGCATCCGCGAGGATGTCAGCGACCGCCTGACCGACGACAGCTGGCTGGACGCCAACGGCATCGAGGTCGCGGTCTCCGACAGCGACGTCACCCTGACCGGCACGGTCCGCTCGCGCGAGGACAAGAAGCGCGCCGAGGCCCTGGCCGAGAGCGTCTCGGGCGTCGACAATGTCCAGAACAATCTGCGGGTCGACCGAGGGACCGACACGACGGCGACCACCGTTCCGCTGTCGCCGCTGGGTTAAGGGCCAGAAGCTCCGCCCGCCGCCGACGGGCGGAGCGCCTTTTCGCGTTACCCTTCCGACGCTTGATTTCAGCGCCGAAACGCAAATTCGGCCGCAGACCCACGTTCTTTCCCATCCGGCCAACTTGCCCTCGACAAGCGAGGGTCAACGCCACAAACATCCCGGCTTCTCTTCGCGGGAGCACGCCCGCGCGTCGCATTGGGGTGTTTCGTGAAAGCGCTGTTCTTCTCGGTCTCCGTCCTGTCCCTGGTCGCCACGGCGGCCATGGCCCAGACTTCTCCCCTGCCGGAGTCCGCGCCGCCTACCCCGCCGATCGAAGCTCCGCGGGATGTGCCCTACGCCGCCGGCACGCTGAAGGTCGCCGTCGACGCCACCGATCTCGACCGCAAGATCTGGAACGTCACCACGACCATGCCGGTCAGCAAGGCCGGCGACTTCGTGTTCCTGTATCCGCAGTGGGTCCCGGGCGGCCACTCGCCGCGCAACGACCTGGACAAGCTGGCCGGCCTGGTGGTCACCGCCAACGGCAAGCGCATCCCCTGGACCCGCGACGTGGTCAGCGTCCACGCCTTCCACGTCGACGTCCCGGCCGGCGTCACCGAGCTGCAGATCAGCTACCAGTTCCTGACCGCCGTCGAGGGCAAGGTCGGCCGCATCGAGGTCACGCCCGAGATGCTGAACCTGCAATGGCTGCAGGTGACGATGTATCCGGCCGGCTACTACACCCGCCAGATCCCGATCGAGGCCAGCGTCAAGCTGCCGGAAGGCTGGAAGTTCGCCACCGCCCTGGAGACCGCCAAGACCGAGGGCCAGGTCACGACCTTCAAGCCGACCAATGTCGAGATCCTGGTCGACTCGCCGATGATGGCCGGCAAGTACTTCAAGTCGGTCGAGCTGGACCCCACCGGCCCGGCCCCGGTGCGCCTGAACCTGATCGCCGACAGCCCCGAGAACCTCGAGGCCAAGCCGGAATACATCCAGATCCACAGGGATCTCGTCCAGCAGGCCTACAAGCTCTACGGCTCGCATCACTACGACCACTACGATTTCCTGGTGGCGATGTCCGACAAGCTGGGCGGCATCGGCCTGGAGCACCATCGCTCCAGCGAAAACCGCGTCGCCCCGAAGTACTTCAACGAATGGGACAAGAACTTCGTCGGCCGCGACCTGCTGAGCCACGAATACACCCACTCGTGGAACGGCAAGTTCCGCCGCGCCGCCGACCTGTGGACCCCGAACCTGAACGTGCCGATGCGCGACAGCATGATGTGGGTCTATGAGGGCCAGACCCAGTACTGGGGCAACGTCCTGGCCGCCCGCTCGGGCCTCCTGACCAAGCAGCAGGCGATGGACTCGCTGGCCGCCACGGCCGCCGCCTATGACAACCGTCGCGGCCGCGACTGGCGTCCCGTGCAGGACACCACCAACGACCCGATCATCGCCAACCGCAAGCCGCTGTCGTGGCTCTCCTGGCAGCGCAGCGAGGACTACTATTCCGAGGGTCTGCTGGTCTGGCTCGACGCCGACACCCTGATCCGCGAGAAGACCGGCGGCAAGAAGTCGCTGGACGACTTCGCCAAGGCCTTCTTCGGCGTCGACAACGGCTCGTACAGCGAAAAGACCTACACGTTCGACGACGTGGTCAGCACGCTGAACGGCGTCTACGCCTATGACTGGGCCAGCTTCCTCAAGACCCGCATCCAGGAGGTCCAGGAGAAGGGTCCCCTCGATGGCTTCGAGCGTGGCGGCTACAAGGTCGTCTATACCGACACCCCCACCGAGTTCATGAAGTCGGCCGAGACCAAGGCCAAGAACACCCCGCTCAGCTATTCGCTGGGCCTGACGGTGGGTTCGGACGGCGTGCTGACCGACGTGCAGTGGGGCGGCCCGGCGTTCAAGGCCGGCTTGACGCAAGGGCTCACGGTCGTGGCGGTCAACGGCGAGCAGTTCGACGGCGACAAGCTGAAGGCCGCCGTCAAGGCCGCCGCCAAGCCGGACGGCCAGCTGGTCGAGCTGCTGATCAAGGACGGCGGCCGCTACAAGATGGTCAAGATCGACTATCGCGGCGGCCTGCGCTACCCGCGCCTGGAGCGGATCGCCGGCGCGCCGGACCGCCTCGGGGACATCCTGACGCCGCGCAAATAAGGCCAAGCATTTTCGAGCGAAGCGGATGCCGGTTCGCGTGAAGAAAATGCGTGGAAGGAAAGAGAAGTTCGCCAGCAGGCTGCGAGCCGCTCGCAGCCTGCGACGATTTGGGGAAGGGCGGGAAGCCGACATCCGTGTCACCTTCCTGACTGTTCAATCCCTCTGAACGCGTACCGAAAAGGGCCCGTGCCCCTCTCCCAAGCGGGCCCTTTTTTACGTCTGGTTTGGACCCTCCCCATTTTTTCGTCCGGACATTGACGCTCGCGTGACGGCGAGGGAACGATGCGCCGCGCCGGGCGCGGGGCCCACGGCGTTTCAGCGTCAGGGATCACCATGCTCGACCGTCGCCAGATCATGATGGGGACGGCCGCGACCGCCCTTACCGCCGGCTTTGGGGCAACGGCTCTTCCGGCCTCGGCGGCCACACCGAAGGAACAGCTCTACGCGCTGTTCGACGCCTTCTTCGACGAGGACCTGAGCGACAGCCCCGAACAGGCCACGAACCTGGGCCTCGACATCGGCAAGCACGCCGACGCCCGCTCGAAACTCTCGGACCGCTCGATCGCCGCCTGGAAGCGCGACCGCGCCGAGCCGGCCAAGCGCATCGCCCGCCTGAAGACGATCGACCGCAAGGCTTTGAGCGGCGACGACGCCATCAACTACGACACCGCCCTGTTCAACTACGAGGCCCGCGAGGGAACCTCGCGCTTCGACTACGGCGGCGGCTCGCGGCCGTTCGTGCTGACCCAGTATTATGGGGCCTACATCTCGACGCCCAACTTCCTGGACAGCAAGCACAAGATCGAGTCGGCCGCCGACGCCGACACGTACATCGCCCGCATGAAGGCCTTCGCGGTCGTGCTCGACCAAGAGACCGAACGGGCCAGCGCCGACGCCGCCAAGGGCGTGATCCCGTCGGACTTCATGGTCGACAAGGCCATCGCCCAGCTCACCCAGTTCCGCGCGATCCCGGCCGACAAGAACGTGCTGGTCGCCTCGGTCGCCCGCCGCGCCAAACAGTATGGCGACTATGACGTCCAGGCCGCCAAGGTCCTGACCGGCGAGATCCAGCCGGCCCTCGACCGCCAGATCGCCGCCTTGCAAGCCATACGCCCCAAGGCCGTCCACGACGCCGGCATCGGCCGCCTGAAGGACGGCGACGCCTTCTACGCCGCCCTGCTGAAGATCTACACGACCACCAACAAGACCCCCGAGGAAGTCCACCGCCTGGGCCTGGACGAAGGCGCCGAGATCCAGGCGCGCATGGACGAGATCCTCAAGAAGCGCGGCTTGACGCAAGGATCGGTCGGCGCGCGGATGGCCAGCCTGGGCGCCCAGCCCGACCAGGTGTTCCCCAACACCGACGAGGGCCGCGCCCAGATCCTGGACTATTGCCGAGGGCGACTAGCCAAGCTGCAGCCCGAGCTGCCCAAGTGGTTCGGCCTGATGCCCCAGATCCCGGTCGAGGTCCGCCGCGTGCCGACCTATACCGAGGCCGGCTCGTCGGGCGCCTATTACGAGCGGCCGGCCCTGGACGGCTCGCGTCCCGGCGCGGTCTATATCAACCTCAAGGACACGGCGGAGTGGCCGCGCCTGTCGCTGGCGACGCTGATCCACCATGAGGGCGCCCCCGGGCACCATTTCCAGCTGGCCCTGGTCGCCCAGAGCAACCTGCCCAAGCTGCGCCAGAACATGGGCTTCTCGGCCAATACCGAGGGCTGGGCGCTCTATGCCGAGCAGGTGGCCATGGAAATGGGCATGTACGAGGGCGACGACCTCAGCCTGCTGGGCATGTATCAGGCGCGCCTGTTCCGCGCCTCGCGCTGCGTGGTCGACACCGGCCTCCACGCCAAGGGCTGGAGCCGCGAGAAGGCCATCGCCTACATGGTCGACACCGGCGGCGACTCCCTCGGCAAGATCTCCCGCGAGGTCGACCGCTACTGCGCCAATCCCGGTCAGGCCTGCTCCTACAAGGTCGGTCACACCGTCTGGGCGGCGTCTCGCGAGCGGGCCAGGAAGCGCCTGGGCGGCAAGTTCGACATCAAGCGCTTCCACGACACCGCGCTGATGGTCGGCCCCGCGCCGCTGACGGTGCTGGAGGGCGTGATCGACCGCTGGCAGGGGTGAGCGAACACCTAAATGACTCCGTCATTCCGCCGCAAGGGCGGGAATGAGGGTGATTGGGAAAATGAGACCGGTACCATTTCTCGCTTGAGTGGTCAGACAACCGCCTCCATAGTGCCTTGACGAAGGCGGCCTCAGAGCCGCCGGCCATTGCGCACCTTCGGGGAAACAAACGGATGACCACCACCCTCACCCGCCGCCTGTTCGGCGCGAGCCTCGCGGCGCTGTCGGCCGCCGCCATGCCCGGCCTCGTGCAGGCCGCCGACAAGGCCGCGAAAACCAAGTCCGACAAGCCGCTCTACAAGGACGCCGCCCAGCCGATCGACGCCCGGGTCAAGGACCTGCTCTCCCGCATGACGCTGGAGGAGAAGGCCGCCCAGCTGATCGGCATCTGGCTCACCAAGAACAGGATCCAGACCTCCGAGGGCGAGTTCTCGCCCGAAGAGGCCAGCAAGAACTTCCCCAATGGCCTGGGCCAGATCTCGCGTCCGTCCGACCGCAAGGGCGCCAAGCCCGCCACGGTGATCGACGCGGCGGCCGGCGCCGACGACGGCGCGGTCAACCGCAACGCCAAGGAGACCGCGCGCTACACCAACGCCGCCCAGAAGTGGGCCGTGGAGAAGACGCGCCTGGGCATCCCGCTGCTGATGCACGACGAGGCCCTGCACGGCTATGTCGCCCGTGACGCGACCAGCTTCCCCCAGGCCATCGCCCTGGCCTCGACCTTCGACACCGAGCTGACCGAGAAGATCTTCGCGGTCGCCGCCCGCGAGATGCGCGCCCGCGGCTCGAACCTGGCGCTGGCGCCGGTGGTCGACGTGGCCCGCGACCCGCGCTGGGGCCGCATCGAGGAGACCTATGGCGAGGACCCGCACGTCTGCGCCGAGATCGGCCTGGCCGCCATCCGCGGCTTCCAGGGGACGACCCTGCCGCTGGCCAAGGACAAGGTCTTCGTCACCCTCAAGCACATGACCGGCCACGGCCAGCCCGAGAACGGCACCAATGTCGGGCCGGCCCAGATCGCCGAGCGCACCCTGCGCGAGAACTTCTTCCCGCCGTTCGAACGGGCGGTGAAGGAGCTGCCGGTCCGCGCCGTCATGCCGTCGTACAACGAGATCGACGGCGTCCCGTCGCACGCCAACCGCTGGCTGCTGACCAAGGTCCTGCGCGAGGAGTGGGGCTACAAGGGCTCGGTCCAGAGCGACTACTTCGCGATCAAGGAGCTGATCGCCCGCCACAAGCTGACCACCGATCTCGGCCAGACGGCGGTGATGGCCATGCACGCCGGCGTCGATGTCGAGCTGCCCGACGGCGAGGCCTACGTCCTGATCCCCGAACTGGTGAAGGCCGGCCGTATCCCGCAATTCGAGGTCGACGCCGCCGTGGCCCGCGTCCTGACCATGAAGTTCGAGGGCGGCCTGTTCGAGAACCCCTACTGCGACGAGAAGACGGCCGACGCCAAGACGGCCACGCCCGACGCCGTCGCCCTGGCCCGCGAGGCCGCCCGCAAGGCCGCCGTGCTGCTGAAGAACGACAAGGGCCTGCTGCCGCTGGACGGCAAGAAGATCAAACGTCTGGCCCTCTTGGGCACCCACGCCAAGGACACGCCGATCGGCGGCTATTCCGACATTCCGCGCCACGTGGTCTCGATCCACGAGGGCCTGACCGCCGAAGCCAAGGCCCAGGGCTTCACGCTCGACTACGCCGAGGCCGTGCGGATCACCGAACAGCGCATCTGGGCGCAGGACGAGGTCAAGCTGGTCGACCCGGCCGTCAACGCCAGACTGATCGCCGAAGCCGTCGAGGTCGCCAGGAAGGCCGACGTCGTGGTCATGGTGCTGGGCGACAACGAACAGACCAGCCGCGAGGCCTGGGCCGACAACCACCTGGGCGACCGCGACAGCCTGGACCTGATCGGCCAGCAGAACGACCTGGCCAAGGCGATCTTCGACCTGGGCAAGCCGACCGTGGTGTTCCTGCTGAACGGCCGCCCGCTGTCGATCAACCTGCTGGCCCAGCGCGCCGACGCCATCATCGAGGGCTGGTACCTCGGCCAGGAGACCGGCAACGCCGCCGCCGACGTGCTGTTCGGCCGCGCCAATCCGGGCGGCAAGCTGCCAGTCAGCATCGCCCGCGACGTCGGCCAGCTGCCGATCTACTACAACCGCAAACCGACGGCCCGCCGCGGCTATCTGCTGGGCGACACCAGCCCGCTGTATCCGTTCGGCTTCGGTCTCTCGTACACGACCTTCGACATCTCGGCCCCGCGCCTGGCGAAAGCGAAGATAGGGCAGGGCGAGAGCGTCAAGGTCGAGATCGACGTGGCCAACACCGGCAAGGTCGCCGGCGACGAGGTGGTCCAGCTTTACATCCACGACGAGCAAGCCTCGGTCACCCGTCCGGTGCTGGAGCTGAAGCACTTCAAGCGCGTCACCCTGGCGGCCGGCGCCAGGACGACGGTGAGCTTCGAGATCAAGCCGTCGGACCTGTGGTTCTGGAACCTCGACATGCAGCGCGTCGTCGAGCCGGGGGATTTCTCGATCCTGGTCGGGCCGAACTCGGTGGACCTGAAGAAGGCGACGCTGACGGTGGCGTAAGCTTCCAAATCCGTTCTTCCCGGTGAAAGCCGGGACCCAGATCGAACCCACGAGCGTGGGAGGGTTCGCCAAGCCTTTAGCGGGCCAACCCAAGACGCTCTGGATGAATCTGGGCCCCGGCTTTCGCCGGGGAGACGAGTTTGGCGATCGGGTTCGGGCGAACCTTAAGTAACAATCGCAAGCCAATCTTTACCGCACCGGGACTTCAGTCCCGAGGCGTAAAGGGCCATCTTCCCAGCCATGGCCGTTCCCCCGCCCCCCTTCACCGACGCCGAGATCGACACCCTGGTCGAGACCTTCTATGCGCGCGTCCGCCGCCACCACCGCCTGGGTCCGATCTTCGAGACGGCGATCGGTCCCGACGGCTGGCCCGCGCACCTGGCGACCCTGAAGGACTTCTGGTCGTCGGTGCTGAACACCTCCGGCCGCTACAAGGGCCAGCCGGTGACCGTCCATCAGCACGTCGAGGGGCTGACCGAGGGCCTGTTCATGCCGTGGCTGAACCTCTTCCATCAGACCTGCGTCGAGCTGTTCGACGCCCCGCGCGCCGCCCTCGTCGGCCAGAAGGCCGAGCGCATCGCCCGCAGCCTGAAGCTCGGCGTGTTCTTCAAGCCGGACGCGGTCGCTTGAGCGGCTTGGCCGACGACGGTTTCGTCCGCTTCGAGGCCGACGAGACCCAAGCCCTGCTTGGCGCCGAGGCCATGGCCCAGTGGCCGGCCTTCGCCGAAAGCTGGAACGACCTTCCCCTCGACGGCTTCATGGCCGACGGCGGCCGCTACCGTCGCCGGCGGTTCGCGGCCTTCGCCGCCCAGCCCGGCCAGGTCGCGCGCAAGCCGCACCAGCCGCACTGGCAGAGCCGCGACCACAACCCGCTGAACGGCGGCGTGCAGCGCTGGTTCGAGCCCGTCACCGACGCGATCGCCGAGCACCCGGTGACGCAGGGCGTCATCCGCGCCGGCCTGGAGCGCTTCCACCCGCTGTCGGGATCGCCCGCCACGCCGTGGCACGTCGAGCTGCACCAGTTCCGCATCGAGGCCCGAGCCGACGAGGCGGGCCTGCCGACGCCCGAGGGCGCGCATCGCGACGGCGTCGACTGGGTGATCGTCATGTTGGTGGATCGTCGCAACGTCGACAGCGGCGTCACCGACATCTACGCGCCGGACGGGACCAGCCTGGGCTCCTTCACCCTGACCGCGCCGGGCGATGCCGTATTCCTGAACGACCACCGCGTGCTGCACGGCGTCACGCCGATCCGGCCGCACGATCCGGAGCAGCCCGCCCTGCGCGATGTGCTGGTCGTCACATACAGGCAGAACCCGGACGCGCCACGGTAAAGCTCGCGGCGCGGTTGCGCCTGCGACCGTTTGCCTCACCGCGCGACCGTTTGGACGGCGATCACAACGTGACACGGTGAGGCTTGGCCCTTCGACAAGATTGAGCGTCCGCGTATGTCTCGAGACGACCAAGGCCTGCCGGGCGATCCGCCGCAGGAGCGACGCGCCGTCTTTTCCAGCGCGATGGCCGACGCCGTTCCGATCCTGATCAGCTATGTCGACCGCGAGCAGCGCTATCGCTTCGTCAACCGCGCCTATGAGCGCTGGTTCGGAGTCGACCGCTCGCAGATCGAGGGCAAGACCCTGGCCGAGATCCTGGGTCCGGAAGCCTATGACTTGGTGCGGGATCACGCGGCCCGCGCCCTGGCCGGCGAGAGCGTCACCTTCGAGGCCGAACACAACTACCAAGGCGCTGGCGCCCGCCACATCGAGGCCCAGTACGTTCCCGATATCGCCCGCGACGGCGAGATTCCCGGCTACTACGTCCTGGTCAACGACATCACCGACCGCAGGAAGACCGCCGCCGAACTTGAACGGATGCTGGCTGGCGAGCGCCGCCGCGGCGCCCTGCTGGATCTCGGCCAGAAGCTGCGCGACGAGGCCGATCCCATCGTCATCGCCCAAACCGCCGCGCGGATGCTGACCGAACAGTTCGGCGTCGCGCGGGCCGGCTATGCGGAGATGGATCTCGTCAACGACCTGGCCGATATCGTCGCCGACGACGGCGGGACCGATCGCGGCGTCGCGCCGTTGAGCGGACAACGGATCCACCTCGAGGACTTCGGCCCCTTGATGAGCGCCGACATGCGCGCGGGACGCGTGGTCGCGGTGGGCGACGTGGCCCTGGACGATCGCACCAACGCCACGGACGCCCTGGAGGCCTATGCCGCCCTCGGCGTGCGGGCCTTCATGACCATCTCGCTGATCAAGGCCGGACGGCTGTCGGCCTATCTGTTCCTGGCTCACGATGAACCGCGCGCCTTTTCAAGCGACGAGATCGCCTTCGTCGCCGACGTGGCCGAACTGATCTGGATTTCCAGCGAGCGCGCCCGCTCGGACCTAGCCCTCAAGCGCGCCGTCGAGACCGAGCGCCTGTTGATCCGCGAGGTCGACCATCGCGCCAAGAATGTCCTGGCCGTGGTCCAGTCCCTGGCCCAGCTGACCCCGTTCCACAGCAAGGCGCAGTATGTCGAGGCGCTGTCGGGCCGCATCGGCTCGCTGGCCCGCGCCCACAGCCTGCTGTCGAACGCCCGCTGGAGCGGAGTCGACCTGCATGACCTGCTGCGGCTGGAGCTGGATCCCTATCGCTGCGCTGATGGCGTTGGCGGCGCCGAGCAACTGGTCATCGACGGCCCGCCGGTCCTGATCGACGCCCAGGGCGCCCAGTCCCTGGCCCTGGTGCTGCACGAGCTGGCCACCAACGCGTCCAAGTACGGCGCCCTGGCCCGGCCGGAGGGTCGGCTGTCGGTGACCTGGCGCTGGAATGGGGACGGCGCGCTGCGCCTCGTCTGGCGCGAGGAAGCCGGCGCGCGGGTCACCCCGCCCCAACGGCGCGGCTTCGGCTCGACCCTGATCGAGAGCGCGGTGAAACAGGCCGCCGCCCGCGTGACCCTGGACTGGCGCCCCGAGGGCCTGGAGGTCCGCCTCGACATCCTGACCGGCGTCCAGGCCCGCGCGGCCGAGAGCATCCCAGCCTATCGCCCCGGCCTGGCGGTCGACGACGGCCCGGCCCTGCGCGACCAGCGCGTCCTGATCGTCGAAGACGAGGCCGTGGTCGCCATGGAGCTGGCCCGCGTCCTGACCGCCGCCGGCGCCAAGGTCGTCGGCCCCGCGGGCACGATCGAAGAGGCGCTGGATCTGCTGAACGACGGCCAGCCGATCGACCGCGCCCTGCTGGACGTCAATCTGGGCGGCCGCCTGATCACCCCGGTGGCCGCGGCCCTGACCGACCGGCGCATCCCGTTCGTCTACCTGACCGGCTACCAGGAGCCCGACGTCGACAATGGCCCCATTCTGAGGAAGCCCGTCGCCACCAGCGCTCTCCTGGGCGCCCTGGCCCGTGGCGCGCCAAGCGCGGCGCGGTAGACTTCCGCTTTCTTTTGGGCGCGGGACAGCCCAGCCGAGTCTTGTGGCTTGAAATTGCAATTCGTTCTCAAGTAAGGACGAACCTCCAACGCCGAGGTTCGTCAGGACGCCGTGAAATCCGCCGCCGATCAGCATCGCCGCTCTTTCTGGCTGAAGCAGCTGCACCAGTGGCATTGGATCAGCGCGGCCTTGTCGCTGATCGGCATGCTGCTGTTCGCGATCACCGGCTTCACCCTGAACCACGCCGGCCAGATCGAGGCCAAGCCCGTGGTGGTGTCGCGCAAGGCGACCCTGCCGCCGGACCTGCTGGCCCTGCTGGCCAAGGGTCCGGAAGAGGGCAAGCGTCCCCTGCCCGTCCAGCTCGAGCCGTTCCTCGACAAGGCCGTCGGGGCCGACGTCGCCGGACGCGAAGGCGAGTGGTCGGCCGACGAGGTCTATGTCGCCCTGGCCCGGCCGGGCGGCGACGCCTGGGTCTCGATCGACCGCGAGACCGGCGCCGTCGAGCACGAGAAGACCACGCGCGGCGCGATCTCCCTGCTCAACGACCTGCACAAGGGCCGCAATTCCGGCAAGGCCTGGAGCTGGTTCATCGACATCTTCGCCCTGGCCTGCGTGATCTTCACGGTCACCGGCCTGATCCTGCTGCAGTTCCACGCCCGCGCCCGGCCGCTGACCTGGCCGCTGGTCGGGCTGGGCCTGGCCGCGCCCCTCATTCTCGTCATCCTATTCGTCCACCTTTAGAGGCAGACCCCGTGAAGCGTTCGATCTCCCTGCTGACTTTTGCTGGCGCGGCCTTTGGCGCCGGCGCCGCCCCGGCTCTCGCCGCCGATCTCAACGTCACCGTCGAGGTGCCGAAGCTGACGGTCGCCGAGTACCACAAGCCCTACGTCGCGATCTGGATCGAGAACCCGGCCGACAGCACCGCCGCCGGCACCCTGGCCGTCTGGTACGACGCCGGCAACCGCGAGGACAAAGGCGCCAAGTGGCTGAAGGACATGCGCCAGTGGTGGCGCAAGGCCGGCCGCGAAATGAGCTTCCCGGCCGACGGCGTCAGCGGCGCGACGCGCGCCCCAGGCCCGCAGAAGCTGGTCTTCGCCGGCTCCAAGGGCGCGCTGAAGGACCTCAAGCCCGGCGCCTACAACCTGGTCGTCGAAGCCGCCCGCGAGGTCGGCGGCCACGAGGCCGTCCGCGTGCCGTTCGTCTGGGGCAAGCCCGGCAAGCCCGCCACGGCCAAGGGTTCCTCGGAACTCGGCGCCGTCACCGTTTCCGTGAAGTGAGAAAAGCCATGACCTTCAAGAAGCGCCTGCTGGCCGCCGCAGCCTACCTGCTTGTTGGCGGCGTGGCCGCCCTCGCCCTGCCGATGACCGCCTCGGCCCACCGGGGCTGGATCGTGCCGTCGGCCACCGTGCTGTCGGGCGACGTCTGGGTGACGTTCGACGCGGCCATCTCCAACGAGCTGTTCTATCCCGACCACAACGCCATGCGCCTGGACGGCCTGGTCGTCACCGCGCCGGACGGCGCGATCGACAAGATCCAGAACGGCGCGACGGGCAAGTACCGCTCGACCTTCGATGTGGCCCTGACCAAGCCGGGCACCTGGAAGATCGGTTCGGCCAGCCAGAGCGTGATGGCCAGCTACACCGAGAACGGCGAGGTCAAGCGGTTCCGCGGCTCGCCGGACGACTTCGCCAAGCAGGTCCCGGCCGGCGCCGCCGACCTGAAGACCATCAAGAGCTTCAACCGCAACGAAGCTTTCGTCACTCGCGACAAGCCGACGACCGAGGTGTTCAAGCCGACCGGCAAGGGCCTTGAGCTCGTGCCGATCACCCACCCCAACGACCTGGTCGCCGGCGAGGCCGCCAGCTTCAAGTTCCTGGTCGACGGCAAGCCCGCCGCCGATCTTGAAGTGACGATCGCCGAGGGCGGCTCGCGCTACAGCCCGCGTCCCGACATGAAGGTGAAGACCGGCGCCGACGGCGTCCTGAAGTTCACCCTGCCGGAAGCCGGCATGTACTGGATCAACGCCACGGTCCGCACCGGCGCCATGCCGGGTCGTGGTCCCGGTCCGGGCGGGCCCGGCGGCGGCATGGGCGGCGGCCAGCAAGGCCCGGCCACGCCGCTGGCCGGCGACGGCTACAGCGCCGGCTACACCGCCACGATCGAAGCCCAGCGGCCTTAAGGTCTAAAATAGCTTGTCATCCCGGAAGCCTCGCAGAGGCTGTCCGGGACCCAGGGGCCGGCGCATCGCTGTCGCCCCTGGGTCCCGGCTCTTCGCTGCGCTGCGGCCGGGATGACAAGCATTTTGCTGTTTGAGACAGATGCCCCGCGTCCTCGTCCCCGTCCTGACCACGCCGCCCGCCCGCCCCGTCGGCGGGACGGTGCGCGCGTTCGGTGGCGCGACCATGGGGACGACTTGGGCGGTCAAGGCCGTGCTGCCGGCCACCACCGACCTCCCCGCCCTCGAGGCCATGGTCCAGCGCGCCCTCGACGCCGTCGTCGCGCAGATGAGCCCGTGGGAGCCACTGTCGGACCTCTCGCGCTACAATCGCGCGGCCGCCGGAAGCTGGACGATGCTGCCGGCCGCGACCGCCATCGTCCTGCGCCGCGCCATCGAAGTCGCCGAACAGAGCGCCGGCGCCTTCGACCCGACCCTGGGCGCGCTGACCGACCTGTGGGGTTTCGGCCCGCGTCCCTTTTCCGGAAAGCCGCCGCTGGCGAGCGAAGTCGCTCCGCTGTGTGACGCCGGCGGCTGGACGCGCCTGACGCTGGACGGCGACGCCCTGTTCCAGCCGGGCGGCCTTCGCCTCGACCTCAACGGCATCGCCAAGGGCTTCGGCGTCGACCAGGCCGCCGCGGCCCTCGATAGAGCCGGCGTGAAGAGCTACCTGGTCGAGGTCGGCGGCGAACTGCGCGGCGTCGGCGCCAAGCCCGACGGCCAGCCCTGGTGGGTCGAGCTGGAGCGCCCGCCGCCCAATGGCCTGACCGCCAATGACGCCGAACGCACCATGGTCGCCCTGCACGACCTGGCCGTCGCCACCTCGGGCGACTACCGCCGGTTCTTCGACCACGACGGCCGCCGCTACGCCCACACGCTCGACCCGGCCACCGGCGCGCCGACCACCCACGCGACCATCAGCGTCACGGTGCTGGCCAAGGACTGCATGAGCGCCGACGCCTGGGCCACGGCCCTGACGGTCATGCCCCCCGACGCCGCCCTGGCCTTCGCGGCGAGGCATGACTTGGCCGCGTTGATCGTCAGCCGAGGCCCCGACGGCCTGGAAGAACGTCTGTCCCCCGCCCTGCGAGCGATGCTGGACTGATGGTCGACCTCTCAGCCTTCGCGCCCGAGACCCGCCGCCTGATCGAGGCCGGCGCCGTGGCCGGCGTCTACGCCCTGTTCTGCGCGGGCGTCGCCCTGCGCGAGACCCTGCGCCGCCGCGCCACGCGCAAGGCGACCCTGGCCCTGTCGGAAGGCGCCGGCGAACCCATCCTGGTCGCCTATGCCAGCCAGACCGGCTTCGCCGAGGAGCTGGCCAACGCCACCGCAAGGACCCTGGCCGAGGCCGGCGCGCCGGTGACCTTGCGCGAACTGTCCAGCGTCACCGCCACCGACCTGACCGGCCGCGCCCTGTTCGTGGTCAGCACCACCGGCGAGGGCGACGCGCCCGATCCCGCCCGCGCCTTCATCCGCGACGTGATGAAGGACGGCGTCGACCTGTCCAGCCTGCGCTATGGCGTGCTGGCCCTGGGGGACTCGACCTATGCCGCGTTCTGCGGCTTCGGCCGCGAGCTCGACGCCTGGCTGACGCGGTCCGGCGCTGCGCCGTTGTTCGACCGCGTCGAGGTCGACGACGGCGATCCGGCCGCCCTGCGTCACTGGCAGGGGCAGCTGAGCCTGCTCACCGGCGTCACCGACGCGCCCGACTGGAGCGGTCCCGCCTACGGCCGCTGGACCCTGGCCGAGCGGACCTTGCTCAACCCTGGCAGCCCCGGCGGCGAGGCCTGGCATATCCGCCTCGTCCCAACAGACGGCGCGACCTGGGAAGCCGGCGACATCCTGGAGATCGGCCCGCGCAACGACCCGGCCGAGGTCGCCGCCTTGGGCCTGCCCGCGTCGATCAACCAGATCCTGTCGGGCCTGCGCCTGCCGCACGAGCCCGCCGCCATCGAGGCCCTGCGCGGCCTGTCGGCCCAAGCCGTGGCCGAGCGCCTGACGCCGCTGCCGCACCGCGAATATTCGATCGCCTCCCTACCATCCGACGGCGGCGCCGAGCTGATCGTCCGCCTCATGCCCCGCGCCGACGGCGCGCCGGGCCTGGGCTCGGGCTGGCTGTGTCGTTTCGCCGAGATCGGCGGGACGATCGACGCCCGCGTGCGGACGAACCGCAGCTTCCACGCCCCCGAGGCCTCGCGCCCACTCATCCTGATCGGCTCGGGAACAGGCCTGGCCGGGCTGCGCGCTCACCTGAAGGCCCGCGCGGCCCTGGGCGTCCGCTGGAACTGGCTGGTCTTCGGCGAACGCACGGCCGCCCACGATTATTTCCACCGCGAGGAGATCGAGGGCTGGCGGGACTCGGGCCTGCTGGACCGCGCGGACCTGGCCTTCTCGCGCGACCAGGCCGAGCGCGTCTATGTCCAGCACCGCCTGCGCGCGGCGGCCGACGTGCTACGCCGGTGGGTGGCCAACGGCGCGGCCATCTATGTCTGCGGGTCGCTGGAGGGGATGTCGCGCGACGTCCACGCGGCCCTGGTCGAGGTGCTGGGCGCCGAGACGCTGGAGCGGCTGACGGACGAGGGGCGCTATCGGCGGGACGTGTACTGAGCCGTTCAAAATTCTTGTCATCCCGGAAAGCCCGTAGGGCTTGTCCGGGACCCAGGGGGCGCCGCAGTGCGGTTGCCCCTGGGTCCCGGCTCTCCGCTTCGCTACGGCCGGGATGACAAGCTATTTGAGCGATTTAGCATGTTGAATTCCTCCGGCGTATTCGCCCCGCGCAGGCGGTCCCTCGCCTCGTCGGAAACAGGCAGAGCCATCAGCCCCGCACGCTCCACGAACCGCCGCAGCGGCCACCCGGCCTCGGCGTCGGCCGGAATCGCACGCGTCTCGACCACCATCGGAACCGGCAGGCCCTCGTAATAGCCGCCGCCCATCAGCAGCGGCGCCAGATCCTCGGCCGTCACGGTCGGCGCATCCACGGCCAGCACCAGCAGCCGCGCCGCGCCCAGCGCCCGCGCCCCGGCCAGCACCCCGCCGACCGGTCCCGCGAAGGCCGCGTCGTCCGGAACCCACGGCAGGCCGAAATCCGCTCCCGCCGTCACCAGCGCCTCCGCGCCGACCGCCTTCGCCAACGCCGCCACCCGGTCCACCGCCCGCGCGCCGTCCCAGTCGAGCAAGGCCTTGTCGCGCCCCATTCGCCGGGACTCGCCGCCACACAGAATGATCGCGCCGAAAGAGGTCATGTCCGCGTCTTAGCAGGATTTTGCGCTGGTCTTCCAAGCTGCGCCCGAAGCGGTCTAGTGTCCGCCCCGCAAAGGGACGAAGTAACAATGAGCCAGCCTGTCGAGCGCCAGCGTCGTCGGACGACCCAGAGCGCCACCATCCGCGACGTGGCCGCCCGGGCGGGCGTCTCGCCGATGACCGTCTCGCGCGTCATCAACCGCGAGAGCACCGTCAAGGACGAGACCCGCGCCCTGGTCGAACAGGCCATCGCCGACCTCAACTACGCCCCCAACCCCGCGGCCCGCAGCCTGGCCGGCAGCGCGCCCTTCCGCATCGGTCTACTCTACGACAACCCCTCGACCGGCTACCTGTCGGAGTTCCTGGTCGGGGCCCTGGACGAGAGCAGCCGCACCGGCGCCCAGATCGTCATCGAGAAGTGCGCCGAACCGGAGCTGGCCGGCGCCACCCTGGCTCGCCTGCTGAAGACCGGCGTCGACGGCTTGATCCTGCCGCCGCCGCTGTGCGAGTCGCCCGAGGTGCTGGCCGAGATTCGCGCCGCGGGCGCCGCCGCCGTGGCCGTCGCCCCGGGCATGACCAGCACCGACATGGCCACCATCCGCATCGACAACGAGGCGGCCGCCTACGAGCTGACCCAGCATCTGATCAGCCTGGGCCACAAGCGCTTCGGCTTCATCAAGGGCCATCCGAACCAGACCGTCAGCCAGCAACGCCTGGACGGCTTCATGGCCGCCCTGAAGGCCGCCGGGATCCCCATGGAGGACATCCGGGTCGAGCAGGGCTACTTCACCTATCGCTCGGGCCTGGACGCCGCCGAGCGGCTGCTGGCCGCCGAGCCGCGGCCGACCGCGATCTTCGCCGCCAATGACGATATGGCCGCCGCCGCCGAGGGCCTGGCGCACAGGCTGGGCCTGGACGTGCCGGGCGACGTCTCGATCGTCGGCTTCGACGACACCTCGATCGCCGACAACATCTGGCCGGCCCTGACCACCGTTCACCAGCCGATCGCCGCCATGGCTCGCGCCGCCGTCGACCTGGTGCTGGAGGAGATCCGCCGCAAGCGTGACGGCAGCGGCGAGCCGAGGCAGCTCGTGCATCTCCACACCCTGATCGTGCGGGATTCCAGCGGGCCGGTCAGCAAATAGATCACCCTAGCCAGCCGCGCCCTCGGCGCGGGACGCGGCGTTTGGCGGATTGGTCTGACAAGTCGCTTGCGGCTTAGACATGTTAGCGCTACCAAGTGCCTGATCAACGAGCGCCGCCTGTCGGCAGCTTCCAGACGCTCGAACTTGGGGAGACGACGCCGTGGGCGTGAGTGAATTCCTTCCGGAAGACTGGAAAGACGCGACCTTGCTGGGCCGCATCGACTTCGGCGATGGCCCGACGCCCGTGCTGGTGCGCGGCGGTCGTGTCGAGGACGTCTCGAAGATCGCCCCCACCGTCGCCGACCTGATGAACGCCTATCCGCCCGGCTCCGTGATCCCGCGCGGCGAGGACAAGGGTCCGCTGGAAGCCCTCGACATCCGTCCCGTCTGGGAAGACGCCGGCGGCGCGGCGGCCGTGAAGCTGCTGGCCCCCGTCGACCTGCAATGCCTGAAGGCCGCCGGCGTGACCTTCGCCGTCTCGACCCTGGAGCGGGTGATCGAGGAACGCGCGCGCGGCGACGCCGCCGAGGCCCTGAAGATCCGCGAGCAGCTGGCCGAGAGCATGGGCGGCGACCTGCGCGGCGTGAACCCGGGCTCGGAGGGCGCCGAGCGCCTGAAGCAGACCCTGATCAAGGACGGCCTGTGGTCGCAATACCTCGAGGTCGCCATCGGCCCCGACGCCGAGATCTTCACCAAGGGCCCGACCCTGTCGTCGATGGGCTGGGGCGACCATGTCGGCGTCCGCTATGACAGCCACTGGAACAATCCCGAGCCGGAGGTCGTGCTGCTGTGCGACGGCCAGGGCCAGATCCGCGGCGCCTCGCTGGGCAACGACGTCAACCTGCGCGACTTCGAAGGCCGCTCGGCCCTGCTCCTCAGCAAGGCCAAGGACAACAACGCCTCGTGCGCCATCGGCCCGTTCTTCCGCCTGTTCGACGATGTCTTCTCGCTGGATGACGTCCGCTCGGCCGAGGTCGAGCTGAAGATCACCGGCCGCGACAACTTCGTGCTCGACGGCAAGTCGAACATGAGCCTGATCAGCCGTGATCCGGCCGTGCTGGCCGGCCAGGCGTTCGGCAAGCAGCACCAGTATCCGGACGGCTTTGCTCTGTTCCTGGGCACGATGTTCGCCCCGATCCAGGACCGCGACACGCCCGGCCAGGGCTTCACCCACAAGGTCGGCGACCGCGTCCGCGTCTCGACCCCCAAGCTGGGCGTGCTCGAGAACGAGGTCACCACCTGCGACAAGGCCAAGCCGTGGACCTTCGGCATCTCGGCCCTGATCCGCAACCTGGCCGGCCGCGGCCTGCTCTAATCCAGATCCAAGGAGCTCGGCGATGACCGACACCCTGCGCCACTATATCGGCGGCGAACGCGTCGCCGCCGACGCCCCGGCCGAAAGCCTCAACCCGTCCAACACCAACGACGTCGTCGCCAAGGTCCCGATGGGCGGCCAGGCCGAGGTCGACGCCGCCGTCGACGCGGCGAAAAAGGCTTTCCCGTCGTGGTCGGAAGCCTCGCCGGAAGTCCGCTCGGACCTGCTGGACAAGGTCGGCTCGACCATCATCGCCCGCAGCGCCGATATCGGCCGCCTGCTGGCCCGCGAAGAGGGCAAGACGGTCGCCGAGGGCATTGGTGAGACCGTCCGCGCCGGCCGCATCTTCAAGTACTTCGCCGGCGAGGCCCTGCGTCGCCACGGCCAGAACCTGGAAAGCACCCGTCCCGGCGTCGAGGTGCAGACCTATCGTCAGGCCGTCGGCGTGTTCGGCCTGATCACGCCCTGGAACTTCCCGATCGCCATCCCGGCCTGGAAGGCGGCTCCGGCCCTGGCCTTCGGCAACACCGTGGTGATCAAGCCGGCCGGTCCGACCCCGGCCACCGCCAACGTGCTGGCCGATATCATGATGGAATGCGGCGCCCCGGCCGGCGTCTTCAACATGCTGTTCGGCCGCGGTTCGATGGGCGACGCCCTGATCAAGCACAAGGACGTCGACGGCGTCTCGTTCACCGGCTCGCAGGGCGTGGGCGCCCAGGTCGCCGCCGCCGCCGTGGCCCGCCAGGCCCGCGTGCAGCTGGAGATGGGCGGCAAGAACCCGCTGATCATCCTGGACGACGCCGACCTGGAGCGCGCCGTCGCCATCGCCCTGGACGGCTCGTTCTACGCCACCGGCCAGCGCTGCACCGCCAGCTCGCGCCTGATCGTCCAGGACGGCGTCCACGACAGGTTCGTGGCCCTGCTGGCCGAGAAGGTCGCCGCCCTGCGCGTGGGCGATGCGCTGGACCCCAACACCCAGATCGGCCCGGCCGTCTCCGAAGACCAGATGGAGACGAGCTACAAGTACATCGACATCGCCACCTCGGAAGGCGGCCGCGTGGTCACCGGCGGCGAGCGCCTGAAGCTGGAAAATCCCGGCTGGTACGTGCAGCCGACCCTGATCGCCGACACGCAGGCCGGCATGCGGATCAACAACGAGGAGGTCTTCGGCCCCGTCGCCTCGACCATCCGCGTCGGCTCGTATGAAGAGGCCCTGGAGGTCGCCAACGGCGTCGAGTTCGGCCTGTCGGCCGGCATCGCCACGACCTCGCTGAAATACGCCCGCCACTTCCAGCGTCACGCCAAGGCCGGCATGACCATGGTCAATCTGGCCACGGCCGGCGTCGACTACCATGTGCCGTTCGGCGGCTCGAAGAGCAGCTCGTACGGCGCGCGCGAACAAGGCTTCGCGGCGGTCGAATTCTTCACCCAGACCAAAACCTCCTACTCGTGGTCCTAAGCAGCATGTCGTCAGCCATCTATCCCAGCCTCAAGGGCAAGCGCGTCGTCATCACCGGCGGCGGCTCGGGCATCGGGGCCGGCCTCACCACCGGGTTCGCGCGGCAGGGCGCGGAAGTGATCTTCCTCGACATCGCCGACGAGGACTCCAGGGCGCTGGAAGCCGAGCTTTCGGGTTCGGCCATCCCGCCGGTCTACAAGCGCTGCGACCTGATGAGCCTGGACGCGATCAAGGCGACCTTCGCCGAGATCGGCGACATCGACGTGCTGGTCAACAACGCCGGCAACGACGACCGCCACAAGCTGGGCGACGTGACCGGCGCCTACTGGGACGAGCGGATCAACGTCAACCTGCGCCACATGCTGTTCTGCACCCAGGCCGTCGCCCCAGGCATGGCCAAGCGCGGCGGCGGTGCGGTGATCAACTTCGGCTCGATCAGCTGGCACCTGGGCCTGGAGGATCTGGTCCTCTACGAAACCGCCAAGGCCGGCATCGAGGGCATGACCCGGGCCCTGGCCCGCGAGCTGGGCCCCGACGACATCCGCGTCACCTGCGTGGTGCCGGGCAACGTCAAGACCAAGCGCCAGGAGAAGTGGTACACGCCCGAGGGCGAGGCCGAGATCGTCAAGGCCCAGTGCCTGAAGGGCCGCCTCGTGCCCGAGAACGTCGCCTCGCTGGTGCTGTTCCTGGCCTCGGACGACGCTTCGCTCTGCACCGGACACGAATACTGGATCGACGCGGGCTGGCGTTAGAGCGTGGCAGCCGAAAGTGTGAGCGGTTTCGGCGCCCGCCACGCTCTAAGTGTTAGAGATAGAGCCTGTTTATCCGTTTCTGATGTTTCCATCAGAAACGGACAGGCTCTAGCCCGAGACGACCGTTTCGAGCGGGGGCCTTCCCTGAAGCGCCCCGCCGCCGTATCGAACGCAGGTTACGGCTTTACGGAGAAGTTTCGAACATGACCGCCGCCACCTGCGTCTGGGATCTCAAGGCCACGCTGGGCGAGGGCCCCGTCTGGCACGGCGACGCCCTATGGTTCGTCGACATCAAGGGCCGCAAGATCCACAACTACAATCCGGTGACTGGCGACCACTTCAGCTTCGACGCCCCGGATCAGGTCGCCTTCCTGGCGCCCCTGCCGGATCGCGGCGGGTTCGTGGTCGGGCTGAAGGGCGGCATCCATCGCTTCCATCCGGCGATCGGCTTCCGCCCGCTGATCGAGGTCGAGGATCAGGCGCTCGACAACCGGCCCAACGACGCCACCGTCGACGCCGCCGGCCGCCTCTGGTTCGGCACCATGCACGACGGCGAAGAGAACAAGAGCGGCTCGCTCTACCGCATGGACGCCCAGGGCGTGGCGCGGATGGACAAGGACATCTGCATCACCAACGGCCCGTGCGTCTCGCCCGACGGCAAGACCTTCTACCACACCGACACGCTGGAAAAGACGATCTGGGCCTATGACCTGGCCGAAGATGGGACGCTGTCGAACAAGCGCGCGTTCGTCCATGTGAAGCTGGGCGACGACATCTATCCGGACGGGACGGTCGTCGATTCGGAAGGCTGCCTGTGGATCGCCCTGTGGGGCGGCTTCGGCGTCATCCGCGTGTCGCCCGCCGGCGAGATCGTGGGCCGCATCGAACTGCCCGCGCCCAACGTCACCAAGGTCTGCTTCGGCGGGCCGGATCTGAAAACCCTGTTCTTCACCACCGCCCGCAAGGGCCTCAGCGAAGAGACCCTGGCCCAGTATCCGCTGGCCGGCGGTCTGTTCGCCATCGGGGTCAATATCGCGGGCCAGCCCCAACACGAGGTACGCCTTGTCTAACCGTACGCCCCGCCGGTTCCGGTCCCGCGATTGGTTCGATAATCCCGACCACATCGACATGACGGCGCTCTATCTGGAGCGCTTCATGAATTACGGGATCACGCCGGAGGAGCTGCGCAGCGGCAAGCCGATCATCGGCATCGCCCAGACCGGCAGCGACATCTCGCCCTGCAACCGCATCCACCTCGATCTGGTGACGCGCGTGCGGGACGGGATCCGCGACGCCGGGGGCATCCCCATGGAGTTTCCGGTCCACCCGATCTTCGAGAACTGCCGTCGCCCGACGGCGGCGCTGGACCGGAACCTCTCCTATCTGGGTCTCGTCGAGACCCTGCACGGCTATCCGATCGACGCCGTGGTGCTGACCACCGGCTGCGACAAGACCACGCCCGCCGGGATCATGGCCGCCACCACGGTCAACATCCCGGCCATCGTCCTCTCCGGCGGTCCGATGCTGGACGGCTGGCACGAGAACGAGCTGGTCGGCTCGGGCACGGTGATCTGGCGCTCGCGCCGCAAGTTGGCGGCCGGCGAGATCACCGAGGAAGAGTTCATCGACCGCGCCGCCTCGTCGGCCCCCTCGGCCGGCCACTGCAACACCATGGGCACGGCCTCGACCATGAACGCCGTGGCCGAGGCCCTGGGCCTGTCGCTGACCGGCTGCGCGGCCATCCCGGCTCCCTACCGCGAGCGCGGCCAGATGGCCTACAAGACCGGTCAGCGGATCGTCGACCTGGCCTACGAAGACGTGAAGCCGCTCGACATCCTGACGAAGAAGGCCTTCGAGAACGCGATCGCCCTGGTGGCGGCGGCCGGCGGCTCGACCAACGCCCAGCCGCACATCGCGGCCATGGCCCGTCACGCCGGCCTGGAGATCACCGCCGACGACTGGCGCGCGGCCTACGACATCCCGCTGATCGTCAACATGCAGCCGGCCGGCAAGTATCTGGGCGAGCGCTTCCACCGGGCCGGCGGCGCCCCCGCCGTGCTGTGGGAGCTGCTGCAGCAGGGCCGCCTGCACGGCGACGTCCTGACCGTCACCGGCAAGACCATGGCCGAAAACCTCGAGGGCCGCGAGACCCACGACCGCGAGGTGATCTTCCCCTACGCCCAGCCCCTGGCCGAGAAGGCCGGCTTCCTGGTGCTGAAGGGCAACCTGTTCGACTTCGCGATCATGAAGTCCAGCGTGATCGGCGCGGACTTCCGCGAGCGCTACCTGAGCCAGCCGGGGCAAGAGGACATCTTCGAGGCCCGCGCCATCGTGTTCGACGGCTCGGACGACTATCACGCCCGCATCAACGATCCGGCGCTGGAGATCGACGAGCACTGCATCCTGGTCATCCGGGGCGCGGGTCCGATCGGCTGGCCCGGCTCGGCCGAGGTGGTCAACATGCAGCCGCCGGATCACCTGCTGAAGAAGGGGATCATGAGCCTGCCCACCCTGGGCGACGGCCGCCAGTCGGGCACCGCCGACAGCCCCTCGATCCTCAACGCCTCGCCGGAAAGCGCCATCGGCGGCGGCCTGTCGTGGCTGCGCACCGGCGACACCATCCGCATCGACCTCAACACCGGCCGCTGCGACGCCCTGGTGGATGAGGCGACCATCGCCGAGCGCCGGAAGGAAGGCATTCCGGCTGTCCCGGCGACGATGACTCCCTGGCAGGAAATCTACCGCGCCCACACGGGCCAGCTGGAGACCGGCGGGGTGCTGGAGTTCGCCGTGAAGTACCAGGACCTGGCGTCGAAACTACCCCGGCACAACCACTGAGACCGAAGAAGCCCCGGAGCGATCCGGGGCTTTTTTCTAGTCCTCGCCGCGCGAGAACGATCGCCGCTCGGCCCGTCGCCGAGAACGGCCGTGGGCCAGCGCCTCGGCCGCCGTGGCGGCGACGGCGCTGGCCGTCAAGGCCCAATGGGGCGTCAGCATGGCGGCTTGGCCGGTGCGGCGCTGTTGTCCGCCCAACCAGGCTACCGCGACGCAGTCGCAGCCAAGTAAACCAGTTTGACCACCCAAAAGGACATTAAGAAAGTCCTAAAAAATCTGCAGTCAATTGTAAAATTCTCTCCTAGGTTGAAACTCAAAACGAGGTTATGCTCACGAGACCGGGGGCGGTTTTTTTGAGCGCGGACAGCATGTTATCGGTGAGCCGAGCCCTGGATGAACGCAAGGAATCGCCGACCCTGGTGGTCGTGACGAGTGCGCTCCAGCTCGCCCTGGTGGTGCTGGTCTGGCTGCTGGTTCTCATCCCCGCCGCCATCGCGGCCTTAACCATCCTGACGGTCAAAACCGTGCGCGCCCTCCTTCGGCGGCCCGCCGTGTCCTCGCCGCCAATCGAGGAGGACAAGTCATGAGCATTCGCGCCGCCCAGACTCCGGACCTCGGCCCCCTGGCCCGCCTGTGGTGGCAGGGCTGGCGTGACGCCCATGTGCCGCTGGTCCCGAAGGCCCTGGCGACCCGACGCACGCTGGACAGCTTCATCGTCCGGATGGCCATGGCCCTGCCCCACGTCCGCGCCGTGGGGCCGGTCGGCGCGCCGCTGGGCTTCCACCTGATCAAGGACAACGAGCTGAACCAGCTCTATGTCGAGGAAGAATCCCGCGGCGCCGGCATCGCCGCCCTGCTGATGGCCGACGCCGAGGACCGCCTGCTGGAAGCCGGGGTCAAGACGCCCTGGCTGGCCTGCGCCATCGGCAACACCCGCGCCGCGCGCTTCTACCAGAAGGCCGGCTGGGTCCTGACCGGAACCCAGACCATTCCGACCGAGATTCCGGGCGGCTGGTACCCTCTGAAGATCTGGCGCTACGAGAAGCGGCTGAGCGCCCGGCCCTGGACCTGGCATGAGATCGAACAGCTCGGGCCGCGCCTGTCCCCCGCCGAACCTGGCGGCGAAGCCCAGGATCGCCGGGCGCATCTTTTCCGCGCGCCGCGGACGATCATGTAGCGCCGCCGTCCGGCCTCGCCGCCGGACACCCGATTTCCATTCCGCCTTGTCCGCCCTCGCGCGTCCTACGAAACGGACGTCGCGGAAACCCGCGCGCCTCTGCTATCGATGAGGCGCAGGGGTGAGTCCCGCGCACGGGCATGGGGTCGCCAGAACCACCGCTTGCGCGCTGATACCGGTAACACTAAGGTCGCCGGCAACCAAAGGTCTGACAAGGACCGCGAGGGCATCAAACGGGGCCGGTAGGCCCAACGGGGAGGAAACCTGTGGCTTCAGTATCCAACGCCGGTCCGAGCGCCAGCATGAGCGCCGACGGGCTGAAGGTCAACATGGCCTTCATCGCCGCGATCGTCGCCGTCGCCACCATCGGCGGCTTCATGTTCGGCTATGACAGCGGCGTCATCAACGGCACGCAGACCGGCCTGAAGGCCGCCTTCAACCTGACCGAGGCCGGCGAGGGCCTCAACGTGGCCGCCATCCTGCTCGGCTGCGCCTTCGGCGCCTTCGCCGCCGGCCGCCTGGCCGACGTCTGGGGCCGTCGCACGGTGATGATCATCTCGGCCCTGCTGTTCGTGGTCAGCGCCCTGGGCACGGGCGGGGCCCACACTTCGCTGGTCTTCGTGATCTTCCGCCTGATCGGCGGCCTGGGCGTCGGCGCCGCCTCGGTGCTGTGCCCGGTCTACATCTCGGAAGTCACGCCGGCCAATATTCGCGGCCGCCTGTCGTCCGTGCAGCAGATCATGATCATCACCGGCCTGACCGGCGCCTTCCTGGCCAACTACGCCCTGGCCCACACCGCCGGCAGCTCGACCGCCGAGTTCTGGCTGGGCCTGCCGGCCTGGCGCTGGATGTTCTGGATGCAGGTCATCCCGGCCGGCATCTTCTTCTTCGCCCTGCTGGTGATCCCGGAGAGCCCGCGCTACCTGGTCGCCAAGGGCAAGGACGCCCAGGCCGAAGCCATCCTGTCGCGCCTGTTCGGCCCCGGTCAGGGCGCCGCCAAGGTGGCCGAGATCCGCGCCTCGCTGGCCGCCGACCATCAGCCGAAGTTCTCGGATCTGCTGGATCCGACGACCAAGAAGCTGCGCCTGATCCTGTGGGCCGGCCTGGTCCTGGCCGTGTTCCAGCAGCTGGTCGGCATCAACATCGTCTTCTACTACGGCTCGGTGCTGTGGCAGTCGGTGGGCTTCACCGAGGACGACAGCCTGAAGATCAACATCCTGTCAGGCGGGCTGTCGATCCTGGCCTGTCTGCTGGCGATCGGCCTGATCGACAAGATCGGCCGCAAGCCGCTGCTGCTGATCGGCTCGGCCGGCATGGCCGTGACTCTGGGCGTGATGACCTGGTGCTTCTCGACCGCCACCACCATCAACGGCGCCCTGCACCTGGACGCCAGCGTCGGCCCGATCGCCCTGATCGCCGCCAACCTCTATGTGATCTTCTTCAACCTCTCCTGGGGTCCGGTGATGTGGGTCATGCTGGGCGAGATGTTCCCCAACCAGATGCGCGGTTCGGCCCTGGCCGTCTGCGGCTTCGCCCAGTGGATCGCCAACTTCGCGATCTCGTTCAGCTTCCCGATCATGAAGAAGGCGAGCCTGCCGGCGACCTATGGCTTCTACGCCGTCTGCGCCGTGATCTCGTTCTTCCTGGTCCAGAAGCTGATCGACGAGACGCGCGGCAAGGAACTGGAGGCGATGGAGGGCTAAGCGCCCCCGCCACCCGCTGAATGCGAAAGCCCGGAAGGTTCGCCTCCCGGGCTTTTTCTTTGCCGCTTCCCCATGTGCGACAAAAAATGACACCGGTGGACATCACCTTCGCCCTACCGATAGTTTGGCGCTAACGAGCGCCTCTTCGTGCAAGGGGGCGTAGGGTTCGGGAGGCATTACCATGGTCGACATCAACCGCCGCGGCGCGCTGGGCTCGCTGCTGACCGGCGCCGGCCTCGCCGCCCTTCCCGCCGCCAGCGAAGCGGCCCAGATGGGCCTGCCGCCCGCCAACACCACGTCAAAAGTCATGGGCGGCCCGACCTGGGTCAAGGGGATCGAGGGCCAGCGCAAGGCCGACCTCGGCGACGGCACGTTCCTCAATCCGATCCTGGCCGGCGACCACCCCGACCCGTCGATCCTGAAGGACGGCGACGACTACTACATGACCCATAGCTCGTTCGACGCCTATCCGGGTCTGCTGATCTGGCGCTCCAGGGACCTGGTGAACTGGACGCCGGTCGTCACCACGCTGAAGACCAATGTCGGCTCGATCTGGGCGCCGGAGATCTGCAAGCACAAGGGCCGCTACTACATCTACCTGCCGGCCAAGCAGCCCAACAACAACACCAGCTATGTGATCTGGGCCGACAGGATCGAAGGCCCGTGGTCCGAGCCGATCGACCTGAAGCTGCCCCGCTATATCGACCCCGGCCACGTCGTCGACGAGCATGGCGAGCGCTGGCTGTTCCTGTCGGGCGGCGACCGCATCAAGCTGGCCCCGGACGGCCTGTCGACCGTCGGCCAGCCCGAGCACGTCTATAATCCGTGGCGCTATCCAGACACGTGGGACGTCGAGGGTTTCTCGCCCGAGGGTCCCAAGGTGATGAAGCGCGGCGAGTACTTCTATCTGGTCACCGCCGTGGGCGGCACGGCCGGCCCGCCGACCGGCCACATGGTCATCGTGGCGCGGTCGAAGTCGCTGGCCGGCCCGTGGGAGGACCACCCGCGCAACCCGGTCGTCCGCACCGTCGACAACAGCGAAAAGTGGTGGTCGCGCGGCCACGCCACCCTGGTCGAGGGGCCGACGCCCGGCGACTGGTGGACCGTCTATCACGGCTACGAGAACGGCTATTACACGCTTGGCCGCCAGACCCTGCTGGCCCCGGTCACCTGGACCGCCGACGGCTGGTTCGAGGTCGGCGGCGGCGATCTCTCGCAGCCGATCAGGAAGCCGAAAGGCGGCAAGCCCGGCCCGCACGGCAAGGCCCTGTCGGACGACTTCCGCACCGACAAGTACGGCGTGCAGTGGGCGTTCTTCGATCCGAAGCCCGGCGAGCGGAGCCGCATCAGTCGCGCCCATGGCGTCATGACCCTGAAAGGCGCCGGCGAGGCCCCGTCCAGCGGCGCGCCGCTGATCTTCGTCAACGGCGACCAGGCCTACGAGATCGAGTGCGAGATCGAGGTCGACCCGGACACCCGCGCCGGCCTGATCCTGTTCTACGACCGCCAGCTCTATTGCGGCCTGGGCTTCGACGCGAAGAATTTCGTCACCCACCAGTACGGCATCGAGCGCGGGCGGCCCGCCAACCCGCACGGCGCCCGAATGCTGATGAGGCTGCGCAACACCCGCCACATCGTGGCCTTCCACACCAGCGGGGACGGCGGCCAGACCTGGAAGCGCTTCGACCGTGGGATGGAGGTCAGCGGCTATCACCACAATGTCCGCGGCGGCTTCCTGATGCTGAAGCCGGGCCTCTACGCCGCTGGCAAGGGCTCGGCGCGGTTCCGGAACTTCCAGTACCGGGCGCTGGACTAGATTTCCGATAAGTGTGAAGCGGCTATCGGATCGAAAAATGCTCTAAACTTTTGAAATAGAGCCTCAAAGGCCGGTCAGCGTTCTGACGCAGGCCTGCCGCTGGTCCGGCGGCAGATTCAGCGGAACGGACAGGCGCTGGAAGGTCACGCGCGTCTTGCCCTCGGGCTTGTAGCGGATCTCCCGCTCCACGCCGGCCGCGTCAGCGACACGATAGGTCAGATCAACGCTGGAGTCGTTCGCCGCCCCGCCCTCGCGGCCCAGCCGCTTCATGCCGTCACGCAGGCCCGCGGCATATGCGGGCCCAACTGGATCGACACCCGCGAAGACACCTTTCGCGGCGGTGGCGTCGGTGTCGAAGCCGACATCGAAATTGGGCTGGATGACAGTCTCCACCGTCAGGCAGGCGAAAGCGTCGGGCGGTAGGATCAAGGTCTCGCCGCGCATCTCGTAGCGGTCGATGTCCGGCAGGGCCGAGCGTCCGGCGATCTTCTCGAAGGCCACCTCGAAGTTCGGCCGCAGCCCACTCTCGGGATTCCGGCTCTTCAGCAGGCGCATCTGTCGCATCACCATGTCCAGACCGCGCCCGTCCCGGCGTAGCTGGGCGTCGAACAGGGCGGCCAGCATCGCCCCGCGCTTGTAGGCGACGTCCTCGACGTCGTGATCCGTCCAGTAGACTTCTGTGATGCGCTTCTCGGTAGCGTTACGGGCCGGCGAGACGCCATAGGCGCGCAGCCATTCGTTCCAAGACGCGACGTAATCCTCCAGGCTGAACAACCCGGCGCGAAGCAGCAGTCGCTTCGTGTAGAAGTCGGTGAAGCCCTCTGACAGCCAGGCCGTCGAGCGGTGCGCGGCTTGGGCGCCTAGCTGGCCATTGTTCCAGGTGTGGAAATACTCATGGGCCAGCAGGGGGAGCACCTCCTTGAGGCTCAGCGAGGTTCCGACCCATAGCGCGAAGCCGTCGGTGCGCCCCGTGCCGCTGTAGGCCTCGAAGACCCGGGGGACCAGCGGCGCCAGGGTGACCAGGAACGGGCTCGCGCCATCGCCCCAGAAGTCGCGTTCGGCCTTGATGATGCGGAAGGCCGCGTCGGCGAAGATCGGATCGTCGAAGCGGTCGAAGGTTCCCAGCGCCGCGATCCGCGTCCCCGCGTTGGCGCCAGCGCCGTTGATGATCCGCAAGCGCGGCGAACCCATCACGACGCCATGCAAAACGTCCTCGACCGCCTGGGGGCCTGGTGCGCTCAGGTCGGAGACGAGGCGAAAGCCCTCGGGCGCGCCGCCCCAAGCGAAGGTCGCCGCTTCGTCGCGCCGGCCGGCCGGAAAGGCGAAGACCACTTCACCCGCCGCATAGAACCAGTCGGGCAGGATGATCGGCTTGGTCTGGGTCTCGTCCTGAGTGGTCGGCGCCTTGTCGTAGCCCGAACGGATCTGGTAGCGCGCGTGCAGCGCCGCGCCCGGCGCGGCGTGGATCTCGGCCCCGCCCTCGGGCCTGGGCGTGACAGACCTGGCGCCGGTGATCTCCAGGCCTTCGGCGAAGCGGCCAGGCCGGGTGTCGCCCTGGAAGCTGTCGATGAACTTCAGGACCGTCAGTCCGTCCTTGTCGCCCTTGAAGTCGATATCGACCGCCAGGGCCTTCAGCGCGCCGTTCTCGATGACCGGCGACAGGGCGTAGCGGACGGGCTCGGCCTTCGCCGCGGCCCCCAGCAGGAGCGCGACCAGCACCCCGACGGACAAACGCCTCACGCCCCGACTCCGACAACCTCAGATCGCGCTTAGCCTAACGAACGACCGAAGGTCCAGCTAGTCGCCCCACACCGCGTATCGGCCACGACCACCATCATCGGTGCGAGGATGACCGTCAGGCCCGGGACACGGCGCTGGGGGTTTTCGGCCCCTACCCCAACAGGTGCCGCACCGTCGACCGTAGCACCGCGGCCAGGGCCTCGCGGTCGAGATCGGGGTGGTTGACGCCGCGCATCAGCAGGCCGTCGAAGATCATGCCGACGACCTCGCAGCGCGCCTGGAACTCGGCCTCGCTCCACTCGGGCTTGCGATCGCGCCCCATCATGGTCTGGGCCAGGGCCCGCTCCTGATCGTCGGCGGCGCGGACGATGGCGGCGACCTTGGGATTGCGGGCGGCCTCGGCCACGACTTCCAGGGCCAGCGTCGCGCGGCGCGGATCGAAGCACTTGTCGATGCCCTCGGGCAGGTGCGCCTCGATCGCGTCCAGCAGGGCGCCCGGCCGACTCTCCATCTCGGCGAACTTGTCGCGCATCTCGGCCAGGTCCTGGGCGACGATGGCGGCGATGATCGCCTCCTTGTTCTCGAAATAGCGATAGATCTGCCCGACGCTCAGGCCGGCCGCCTTGGCGATGTCCGCCATGCTGGCGCCGTGGAAGCCCGACTGCCTGACCCGCTCGCACGCCGCGTCCAGAATCTGCTGGCGACGCGATTCCGGCGACGGTCGGCTCGGATGCGTCTCGTCAGACATCGAAGGTTTCACTTGGGAATTTCCCGCTTGGCATTACATTTCCGTTAGGTCAGGCGACGGCATGGGGTGCGGAGGTTGACTTGCGACACTACCGCACCTATGTCCAGCCCACTTGAGAATGAACGTTCATTCTCAAATTGTTCATCATGCCGGTTTCGTCAAGGGCAATAGCCCGCGAAGCCACCGCATCCGGGGTCAAATATGCAATTCCAACGCTCGGCCGCGATCACGGCCGCGGGGCTCTCCGCCGTCGCTCTCACCCTCGCCGCCTGCGGTCAGGGCAAGGGAGGCGCTGGCGGCATGGGCATGGGCGGTCCGGCCGAGGTCGGCTACGTCGTCGCCCAGACCCAGCCGGTCGGCCTGACCACCGAACTGTCGGGCCGCACCTCGGCCTTCCTGGTCTCGGAGGTTCGCCCGCAGGTGGGCGGCGTGATCAAGGCGCGCCTGTTCACCGAAGGCTCGACCGTCCGCGCCGGCCAGTCGCTCTACCAGATCGACCCGGCGACCTATCAGGCCACCGTCAACAGCGCCGCGGCCGCCCTGGCCCAGGCCCAGGCGACCGCCACGGCCGCCAGGCTGAAGGCCGACCGCTACAAGGGTCTGGTCGAGACCGGCGCGGTGTCCAAGCAGGACAATGACGACGCCCAGGCCGCCGCCCTGCAGACGGCCGCCGCCGTCGCCGTGCAGAAGGCCGCGCTGGACAACGCCCGCATCAGCCTGAACTACACCCGCGTCGTCTCGCCGATCTCGGGCCGCATCGGCAAGAGCGCGGTGACGCCGGGCGCGCTGGTCACCGCCAGCCAGGCCGCTCCGCTGGCCACGGTCCAGGACCTGTCGAAGATCTATGTCGACCTGACCCAGACCTCGGCCGAGCTGCTCAAGCTTCAGCAGCAGTTCGCCAGCGGCAAGGTCGGCCGCACCAATTCCGCCCAGGTCACCCTGACGCTGGAAGACGGTTCGACCTATCCGATCCCGGGCCGCCTGGAGTTCTCGGACATCACGGTCGATCCGGGCACAGGCTCGGTGACCCTGCGCGCCATCTTCCCGAATCCGAACGGCCAGCTGCTGCCCGGCATGTACGTCCGCGCGGCCCTGGGCCAGGGCGTGGCGCCCACCGGCATCCTGATCCCGCAGGCGGCCATCCAGCGCGACCCGAAGGGCGCCGCCATGGTCAGCGTGGTCGGCGCCAAGGGCGCCGAGCCGCGTCCGGTGACCCTGGGCCAGACGGTCGGCGACAAGTGGCTGGTCACCAGCGGCCTGAACCCAGGCGACAAGGTCATCACCGAGGGTCTGCAGAAGCTGCGCCCCGGCGCGCCGATCAAGCCCGTTCCGGCCGGCAGCAAGCCCGCCGCTCCGCAGCAAGCCCAACACTAAGGCGGGCCCACGATGCTTTCGCGTTTCTTCATCGACAGGCCCATCTTCGCGTGGGTCATCGCCATCGTGATCATGCTGGCCGGGGCGCTCGCCATCCGGACCCTGCCGATCGCGCAATATCCTGAGATCGCCCTGCCCCAGGTTGCCATCTCGGCCAACTATCCCGGGGCCTCGGCCAAGACGGTCGAAGACAGCGTCACCCAGGTCATCGAACAGAAGATGAAGGGCCTCGATGGTCTGGACTACATGTCCTCGACCAGCGACAGCTCGGGTTCGGCCACGGTGACCCTGACCTTCAAGGCCGGCACCAACATCGATATCGCCCAGGTCCAGGTCCAGAACAAGCTGCAGACCGCCACCGCCCTGCTGCCGCAGGAAGTGCAGCAGCAAGGCCTGACGGTCGCCAAGTCGGCGCGTAACTTCATGATGGTGGTGGGCCTCTATTCGGAGGATCCCAAGACCACCAACACCGACCTGGCCGACTATCTGGCCAGCAATATCCAGGACCCGCTGAGCCGCGTCGACGGCGTCGGCGACATCCAACTGTTCGGCGCCCAGTACGCCATGCGCATCTGGCTGGATCCGCAGAAGCTGGCCAGCTTCAGCCTGACCCCGGCCGACGTCGCCACCGCGATCCGGGCCCAGAACGCCCAGGTCTCGGCCGGCCAGCTGGGCGGCGCGCCCAACCTGCCGGGCACGGGCCTGAACGCCACGATCACGGCCCAGTCGCGTCTGCAGACCCCCGAGCAGTTCCGCCAGATCATCATCAAGAACAGCACGGGCGGCGCCACCGTGCGCCTGGCCGACGTGGCCCGCGTCGAGCTGGGCGCCGAGAACTACATCTCGGTCGCCAAGTTCAACGGCCACCCGGCCGCGGGTCTGGCCATCAAGCTGGCCCCCGGCGCCAACGCGCTGGACACCGCCGCCGCCGTCAAGGCCAAGATGGCCCAGCTCGAGAAGTCGTTCCCGGCCAGCTACAAATACGTCGTCCCCTACGACTCGACGCCGTTCGTGAAGCTTTCGATCGAGGAAGTGGTCAAGACGCTGATCGAGGCCATCGTGCTGGTCTTCATCGTCATGTTCCTGTTCCTGCAGAACTGGCGCGCGACCCTGATCCCGACGATCGCCGTACCTGTGGTGCTGCTGGGTACGTTCGGCGTGCTGTCGGCCTTTGGCTACTCGATCAACACCCTGACCATGTTCGGCCTGGTGCTGGCCATCGGCCTGCTGGTCGACGACGCCATCGTCGTGGTCGAGAACGTCGAGCGCGTGATGTCCGAAGAGGGGCTCTCCCCCAAGGAAGCCACCCGCAAGTCGATGAACGAGATCACCGGCGCCCTGATCGGCATCGCTCTGGTGCTGGCCGCGGTGTTCGTGCCGATGGCCTTCTTCGGCGGCTCGCAGGGCGTGATCTATCGCCAGTTCTCGATCACCATCGTCTCGGCCATGGCCCTGTCGGTGCTGGTCGCCCTGATCCTGACGCCTGCCCTGTGCGCCACGCTGCTGAAGCCCGTCGAGGCCGGCCACCACGAGCACA
This sequence comes from Caulobacter sp. GW821-FHT05F04, assembly GCF_059419665.1. Lineage (NCBI taxonomy): Bacteria > Pseudomonadati > Pseudomonadota > Alphaproteobacteria > Caulobacterales > Caulobacteraceae > Caulobacter > Caulobacter sp. GW821-FHT05F04. The sequence continues at coordinate 628,350 of NZ_JBWKSF010000002.1, read as the reverse complement.
AGACCGGCTTCTTCGGCTGGTTCAACCGTAGCTTCAACGACCTGTCTTCGCGCTACCAGGGCTCCGTCCGCGGCATCCTGGGCAAGAGCGGCCGCTGGATGGCGATCTACGCCGCCATCATCGTGGTCATGGCCCTGCTGTTCGTCCGCCTGCCCAGCGCCTTCCTGCCGGAAGAGGACCAGGGGATCATGATCACCCTCGTCCAGCTGCCCGCCGGCGCGACGGAGGAGAAGACCCAGGCCGTGCTGACCCAGGTGCGCGAGCACTTCCTGGGCGCCGAGAAGGACGCCGTGCAGTCGGTGTTCACCGTCTCGGGCTTCAGCTTCAGCGGCGCCGGCCAGAACGCCGGTCTCGCCTTCGTCCGTCTGAAGGACTTCGAGCACCGCAAGGCCGCCAAACTCAAGGCCCAGGCCGTCGCCGGCCGCGCCATGGGCGCCTTCAGCCAGATCCGCGACGCCATGGTGTTCGCCGTGATCCCGCCGTCCGTGCCGGAGCTAGGCACCTCGTCGGGCTTCGACTTCCAGCTGCAGGACATCGGCGGCGTCGGCCACGAGACGCTGATGAACGCCCGCAACATGATGCTGGGCATGGCGGCGCAGGATCCGAACCTGGTGGGCGTGCGCCCCAACGGTCAGGACGACACCCCGCAGCTGAAGATCGAGGTCGACCAGGCCAAGGCCGGCGCCATGGGCCTGACCACCGCCGACATCAACAGCGCGCTCAGCGCGGCGTGGGGCGGCTCATACGTCAACGACTTCATCGATCGCGGCCGGGTCAAGAAGGTCTACTTGCAGGCCGACGCGCCCTACCGCATGACGCCCGAGGACCTGAACCGCTGGTACGTCCGCAACGACCAAGGCCAGATGGTTCCCTTCCCGGCCTTCGCCACGGCCAGCTGGACCTACGGCTCGCCGCGCCTCGAGCGCTACAACGGCCTGTCGTCGATGAACATCCAGGGCTCGCCCGCCCCGGGCAAGAGCTCGGGCCAGGCGATGGCGGCCATGGAGAAGCTGGCGGCGCAACTGCCGCCTGGCGTCAGCTACGAGTGGACCGGCCTGTCGGCCCAGGAACGTGAATCCGGCAACCAGGCGCCGGCCCTGTACGGCATCTCCATCCTGGTGGTGTTCCTGCTGCTGGCCGCCCTCTACGAGAGCTGGTCGATCCCGCTGGCCGTCATCATGGTGATCCCGCTGGGCATCGTCGGCGCCCTGCTGGCGACCTTCGTCCGCGGCCTCAGCAACGACATCTACTTCCAGGTCGGCCTGCTGACGACCATGGGCCTGGCGTCCAAGAACGCCATCCTGATCGTCGAGTTCGCCAAGGACCTGTACGAGAAGGGCATGAGCCTGATCGACGCGACGCTGGAGGCGGTTCGTCTGCGCCTGCGCCCGATCATCATGACCTCGCTGGCCTTCGTCTTCGGCGTTCTGCCGCTGGCGATCTCCAACGGAGCCGGCTCCGGGGCCCAGCACGCCATCGGCACCGGCGTGATCGGCGGCATGATCTCGGCCACCCTCCTGGCGATCTTCTTCGTCCCGCTGTTCTTCGTGGTCGTCGAGAAGATCTTCAAACCCAAGCACAAAGGCCATGACGAAGCGGTCGCCCAAGCTGGCGAAGCGCCGTCGACGGAGGCCCACTGATCATGTTCCGTAGTCTTACCCTGATCCTGCTGGCCTCCACGGCGGTCAGCGCCTGCACCATGGCCCCGCGCTATGAGCGCCCGGCCCTGCCGGTCGCCCAGGCCTGGTCCACGCCGACGCCGGAGCCCACGGCGTCCGTCACGGCCGCCGACCTCGACTGGCGCCAGGTGCTGGTCGATCCGCGCCTGCAAGGCGTGGTCGACCTGGCCCTCAAGCAGAACCGCGACCTGCGCGTGGCGGTGCTGAACATCGAGAAGGCCCGCGCCCAGTACGGCGTCCAGCGATCGGCCCTGTTCCCGGGGATCAACGGCGTGCTCAGCGAGCAACGCAACCACTCCCCGGCGGCGGTCTCGCAGATCCCCGGCGCGACCGGCGGGTCGATCGACACCGAGGTCTACAGCGCCACCATCGGCTTCACGGCCTATGAGCTTGACCTGTTCGGCCGCGTCCGCAGCCTGAACGCCCAGGCCCTGCAAAGCTTCTTCGCCACGCAGGAGACCAGCCGTTCGGTTCGCATCAGCCTGATCGCCGAGACCGCCAACGCCTGGCTGACCCTGGCCGCCGACCAGGAGCGCCTGGCGCTCGCCAGGGACACCCTGACCACCCGCGAGGACACGCTGCGCCTGACCCAGCAGCAGGTCGACGGCGGCGTCGGCTCGCTGGCCACCCTGCGCAACGCCCAGGTCCAGGCCGAGACGGCTCGGAGCGACATGGCGGTCTACACCGCCCAGGTCGCCCAGGACCGCAACGCCCTGACCCTGCTGGTCGGCGCCGAAGTGCCGGCCGACCTGCTGCCGTCAAATGGTCCGGGCGGTAGCCTGGCCTCGGCCCGGATCCTGGCCGACCTGCCGGCGGGCCTGCCCTCGGACGTGCTGGCGCGTCGCCCCGACGTGCTGGCGGCCGAGCACCAGTTGCAGGGCGCCAACGCCAATATCGGCGCGGCCCGCGCGGCCTTCTTCCCGCGCATCAGCCTGACCGGCTCGCTGGGCTCGAGCAGCACCGAACTGGGCGACCTGTTCAAGAGCGGCAGCAAGGCCTGGAGCTTCACGCCCCAGATCAGCCTGCCGATCTTCGCCGGCGGGGCCAATGTGGCCAACCTGAACGTCTCCAAGGCCAACCGCGACATCGCCGTGGCGACCTACGAGAAGACCGTGCAGACGGCGTTCCGCGAAGTCTCCGACGCCCTGTCGGTGCGCGACACGGTCGGCGACCGCCTCGCCGCCCAGGAGCGCCTAGTCGTGGCCGCCACCGACAGCCAGCGCCTGTCGCAACAGCGTCGCGACGCCGGCCTCGACAGCGCCCTGACCCTGCTCGACAGCCAGCGCACCCTGTATTCGGCCCAGCAGGGCCTGATCACGGCGCGCCTGGCGCGGGCGACCAACCTCGTCACCCTCTACAAGACCCTCGGCGGCGGCGCGCCCGCGGCCTGAGGCTGAAACGAACACGAGCTCCCCGGCGAGAGCCGGGGTGGTTCGCTGGCCATCATCCCCCACCCCGATGGTCGCGAACGGAAGGGCGTTCTCCTCCCCCCATCCCTGGAGGCGCCCTTCCACCCTTGTGGTGGGACTTGCCCGTTCCGCCCCCTTCAGCGCGCACGCGAACGGACCGGCCAACCCGGAATGGGGCGGATCATGCCAGAGGTTGTGTGACCCGACAGATGATTGCGATAAATGTAGGCCTATCGACACGAAGGCGGCTCTCCCAAGGTCCACCCTTGTGACGAACGTCAGGGCCGACGCATCCAACCGCGTCGTCTCGGCAAGGCCGCGCCACTGCCCCACAGGTTGGCGCGGTCTCTCGCCCCCTCAGCCCAACGTCTAGAGCGGCAGTTGCACCGTGCTCTTGACCTCTTCCAGAACCGCATAGGTCCGGGTCTCGCGCACGCCGGGCATCTTGACCAGGATGTCGCCGAGGAAGCCGCGATAGGCCTCCATGTCGCGCACCCGGGCCTTGATCAGGTAATCGAATCCGCCGGCCACCATGTGGCACTCCAGGATCTCGGGCGCGCGGCGCACCGAGGCGGCGAAGTCCTCGAACACCTCTCCGGTCGTGCGCTCCAGCACCACCTCGACGAAGATCAGCAGCGCCCGGTCGACCTTGGCCGGATCCAGCAGAGCCGCGTAGCCGGTGATATAGCCGCGCTCGCGCAGTCGCCGGACGCGGTCGAAAGTGGCCGCCGGCGACAGGTTGCAGCGCTTGGCGAGCTCGGCGTTGGTGACACGGCCGTCGGCCTGCAAAACCCTCAACAGGCGGCGATCGGTGTCATCCAGAGCGGAAATGGCCATATTGAACTTTCGCCGAAGAAGCTTCGAAAATCAGCGGATACAAACGTAGCACATTCGTAATGTCTAGCGTTACACCTCCGATCGTTCCAGCCCCGCCCCGCGCCCTCCCCCTTAAAAGGCGCCCGGCGAAAACGGCCAGCCCGTAGGGGTGGAACACACGCGACGCTCGCCCCTCTCCCCCTAACCGGGCGTCGCGCAAGAGAGGAAGGGGCGCGATACTCCCCCAGCACGCGCCCCTTCCTCCCTCCCCATTTCTTCATCCTCGCTTCCGGAGCATGCTTCGGCGCGCGCCTTCCGCCATGCTGGAGCGGATGATCATTTTCCGCGACTTTACCGAAGAAGATACAGCGCTGCCACGCGACAAACGAAGCACCTTTGCCCGAAGCCGAGTTAGACCGATGATATCCTAAACCAAGGGAACGACCATGACCGACTTGGCCCACTGGGACAGCCTCGACGACGGCAAGTATCGCGACGAAGCCGCGGTGATCGCCGACCTGCTGGCCGCCAAGCCCCTGTCCAGCGAGGACCGCGCCGCCGTCCGCGCCGAGGCCGAGGCCCTGGTCCGCGGGGCCCGTCGGTCCGTCCGCAAGCAGGGCGTGGTCGAAAGTTTCCTGCAGGAGTTCAGCCTGGGCACCCGTGAGGGCCTGGCGCTGATGTGCCTGGCCGAGGCCCTGCTGCGCACCCCCGACGACGACACCCGTGACAAGCTGATCGCCGAGAAGATCGGCTCGGCCGACTGGGCCAGCCACCTGGGCGGCAGCGACAGCCTGTTCGTCAACGCCTCGACCTGGGGCCTGATGCTGACCGGCAAGATCGTCGAGCCCGACGACGACGCCAAGAAGGACCTGCCCGGCTTCATCAAGAAGATGGCCGGTCGCCTGGGCGAACCCGTCATCCGCGCCGCCGTCGGCCAGGCCATCCGCATCATGGGCGAGCAATTCGTCCTTGGGCGGACGATCGAGACCGCCATCAAGCGCGCGGCCGGCGAGAACACCATGTGCTCGTTCGACATGCTGGGCGAAGGCGCCCGCACCGCCGCCGACGCCGAGCGCTACGAGAAGTCCTACGCCGACGCGATCCAGACGGTCGGCAAGCTGTCGAACGGCGCCGGTCCGGAGAAGGGCCACGGCGTCTCGGTCAAGCTCTCGGCCCTGTGCCCGCGCTACGAAGCGACGCACGAGGACCGTGTGTGGGAAGAGCTTTATCCCCGCACCCTGCGCCTGGCCAAGATCGCCGCCCACCACAACCTCAACTTCACGATCGACGCCGAGGAAGCCGACCGCCTGGCCCTGTCGCTGAAGCTGCTGGACAAGCTGTGCCGCGAGCCGGAGCTGGGCGATTGGCAAGGGCTGGGCCTCGCCGTCCAGGCCTATCAAAAGCGCTGCGGCGAGGTCATCGCCCGCCTGCGCGCCCTCTCCGAAGAGACCGGTCGCCGCCTGATGGTCCGCCTGGTCAAGGGCGCCTACTGGGACAGCGAGATCAAGCGCGCCCAGGTCGCCGGCCGCCCGGACTATCCGGTCTACACGACCAAGCCGGCCACCGACCTGTCGTACCTGGTCAACGCCAAGGCCCTGATCGCCGGCGCCCCGCATCTCTACGCCCAGTTCGCCACCCACAACGCCCACACCCTGGCGGCCGTGGTGCGCATGGCCAAGAACGCCGGCGTCAAGATCGAGCACCAGCGCCTGCACGGCATGGGCGAGGCGCTCTACAAGGCCGCCGACGACCTCTATGACGGCGTCACGCTGCGGGCCTACGCGCCGGTCGGCGGCCACGAGGACCTGCTGCCCTATCTGGTCCGCCGCCTGCTGGAGAACGGCGCCAACACCAGCTTCGTACACGCCCTGCTGGACGAGCGGGTGCCGGTCGAGAAGGTCGTCACCGACCCGATCGACACCGTCGAGGCCCACCCGGACCGCCACGCCAAGATCCCGACGCCGATCGAGGTCTATGGCCCGCGCCGGAAGAACAGCGCCGGCCTCGATCTGTCGGTGAAGGCCGACCGCCAGCGCTTGGAGGCCGCCGTCACCGCCCTGGACGCCGTCACCCTGGCGGCTGGCCCGCTGATCGACGGCAAGGTCAGCGCCGGAACCCCGCCGCTGCCGGTCGTCGCCCCGGCCGACGACCATAAGGTGGTCGGCGCGGTCTCGGAAGCCCAGGCCTCGCAGATCGACGAGGCCTTCCGCCTGGCCCGCGCCGCCCAGCCGGCCTGGGACCGCGCCGGCGGCGCCGCTCGCGCCAAGGTGCTGCGCGCCATGGCCGACGCCCTGGAAGCCGACATCGATCGCCTGATCGCCATCCTGGCCCGCGAGGCCGGCAAGACCCTGAGCGACGGGATCGCCGAGGTCCGCGAGGCCGTCGACTTCTGTCGCTACTACGCGGTGCTGGCCGAGGATCAGTTCGGCGACGGCGAGGTGCTGAAGGGCCAGGTCGGCGAGACCAACACCCTGCGTCTGGCCGGTCGCGGCGTCTTCGTCTGCATCAGCCCGTGGAACTTCCCGCTGGCTATCTTCACCGGCCAGATCGCCGCAGCCCTGGCCGCCGGCAACGCCGTGCTGGCTAAGCCCGCCGAACAGACCCCGCTGATCGCCTTCGAGGCCGTGAAGCTCTACCACGCCGCTGGCCTGGACCCGCGCCTGCTGGCCCTGCTGCCCGGCCGTGGCGAGACGGTCGGCGCGGCCCTGACCAGCCACGAGGGCCTGGACGGCGTCGCCTTCACCGGCGGCACCGACACCGCGTGGCGGATCAACCAGACGCTCGCGGCCCGCCAAGGTCCGATCGTGCCGTTCATCGCCGAGACCGGCGGCCTCAACGGCATGTTCGTCGACACGACGGCGCAGCGCGAGCAGGTGATCGACGACGTGATCGTCTCGGCGTTCGGCTCGGCCGGCCAGCGCTGCTCGGCCCTGCGCCTGCTGTTCCTGCCGGAAGACACCGCCGACCACATCATCGACGGCCTGAAGGGCGCCATGGACGCCCTGGTCATCGGCGACCCGGCCCTGGCCGTCACCGACGTCGGCCCGGTCATCGACGCCGAGGCCCGCGACGCGCTCGCCAAGCACTATGTCCGCCTGACCGAGGAAGCCAAGGTGCTGCACGTCCTGACGACGCCGACGAACGGGACCTTCTTCGCGCCGGTGCTGGCCGAGATCCCCGCCGCCGACTTCCTGGAGCGCGAGGTGTTCGGACCCGTTCTGCACGTGGTGCGCTACAAGCCTGAAAACCTCGAGCAGGTCGCCGGCGCGCTGGCCGCCCGTCGCTACGGCCTGACCCTGGGCGTCCACTCGCGGATCGAGAGCTTCGCGGCTGAAGTCCAGCGCCTGGTCCCGGCTGGCAACGCCTACGTCAACCGCTCGATGACCGGCGCCGTGGTCGGCGTCCAGCCGTTCGGCGGCGAGGGCCTGTCGGGCACCGGCCCCAAGGCCGGCGGCCCGCACGCCCTGCTGCGCTTCGCGGTCGAGCGCGCGGTCAGCGTCAACATCACCGCCCAGGGCGGCGACCCGGCGTTGCTGAATCTGTAGGACTTGACGCCATCGGCCGCCGGCGAGACCATGCGCCCATGGCCGATGGCTTCGACATCCATATCGACAACGAGCAGGCTGCCCAGCTGAAGGCTGGGGCGGACAGATTCGGCATGTCGGTGTCCGAGTACGCCTTGGCTCTAATCGAGGCCGGCCTGACCGGCGCCCCGCCAAGGATCATCGACCCAGATCCCGCCATCGACGAAGCCATCGCCGACGCCGTTGAGCGGGGCGATATGCCTTCCATTCCTCTGTCGGAATTTCGCGAACAGCTACGCCGTTTCGGCGGTCGTGATTGACCTTCACCGTCTTGGTTTCCGAGCAAGCCGAGAAAGACGCTTCGCGTCTTGATGACTGGCTCTCGGCCTTCGCCCCTCAAGCGGCCGAACGCCTGGGCATGGCGCTGATGAAGGCGTTCGACAGCTTGACCGAAATGCCTCTGCGGGGCCGCATCACAGGACCCACGACACGTGAGATCAAGGTTCCGTTCGGTCGCGACGCCTACATCATCCGCTATCGCGTCAGTGGCTCCCATGTGACGGTCACCCGAATCTGGCACAGTCTAGAGGACCGTTAGACAGCGCTCCTGAATCTTGAATGGCCCATCTTCACAACCGTCACGCGTAGCGCCTAAGCTTCCCGACAAGAGTTAGGGGAGTTTCGGATCACATGCGTTTCCTGCCTCGCGCGGTCGTCGCCGCCGCCCTGTTCGCGCCCGCTATCGCCTCGGCGCAAGTCGGGCCGATCGTCGGTGACTGGTACGGGACGCTGGACACCCCGCGCGGCAAGCTGCCGGTGGTGTTCCACATCAAGCCGGACGGCTCGGCCACGCTGGACAGCCCCCGGCAGATGGTCAAGGGCATGCCGGCCAGCGCGACCCTGGCCAAGGGCAAGATGACCCTCACGCTGAGCGCCGCGCCGGCGGGTTTCGAGGGAACGGTCTCGGCCGACGGTCAGGCCGTTCAGGGCGAATGGTCCCAGGGCGGGGCGGGCCTGCCTCTGACCATCAGCCGCGCCGCGCCGGTCGTGAACCGTCCGCAGACGCCCAAGCCGCCCTTCCCCTATCGCGCCGAGGAGGTCTCGTACCGCAATCCGGCCTCGGGCCTGAAACTGGCCGCAACCCTGACCTTGCCCGAGGGACCGGGACCGTTCCCGGCCGTGGTGCTGATCAGTGGTTCCGGCACGCAGGACCGCGACGAGACGATCTTCGACCACAAGCCCTTCCTGGTCATCGCCGACGCCCTGACGCGCAAGGGCGTCGCGGTGCTGCGGGTCGACGATCGCGGGGCCGGTGGCTCGGACAAGGGCGATCCTGCGACGGCCGGCATCCCCGCCTTCGCCACCGACGTGGCCGCCGGCGTCGCCTTCCTGCGCGCGCGGACAGACATCGACCCGGCCCGCATCGGCCTGATCGGCCACAGCGAGGGCGGCCAGATCGCGCCGCTGGTCGCCGCCGACGACCCCCGCATCGCCTTTCTGGTGCTGATGGCCGCGCCGGGCGTCGACGGAACCGCGCTGCTGCTGGCGCAGAACCGGGCGCTGTTCATAGCCAATGGCCTGCCCGCCGATCAGGTCGAGATCATGATGAAGAACCGAGCCGAATGGTTCCAGGCCGCCCGCGACGCCCAGGACGTCGACGACGGGCGCGCGCGGCTGAACGCGGTGCTCGACCGTCAAGGCCTTCCCGCGACTTCGCCCCAGCGCGCCCAGGTGTTGGCCCTCTCCAGCGCGGCGGGACACTATATGCTGAACGCCCGCCCCGCCGACGCCCTGGCCAAGATCAAGGTCCCCGTCCTGGCCATCGGCGGCTCGAAGGACCTGCAGGTCGACGCCAAGACCAACCTGGCCGCGATCCGCGCGGCCCTGGCCGGCGACGCCGACGTGACGGTCAAGGAACTGCCGGGCCTGAACCACCTGTTGCAGACCGCCGCTACCGGCCTGGTCATCGAGTACGGCCAGATCGAGGAGACCATCGCTCCCGTCGCCCTAGCCACGATCGTCGACTGGACCGTCGCCCACGCGGCGAAGAAATGACCGCCTCGCGCCGCCAGCTCTTGGCGGGCCTCGCCGCCCTGCCTGCGCTCGGCGCGGCCGCCGCGCCGCCGGCGGGCTTCGTCGCCGTGAAGGACGGCCGCCTCGCGCTGGACGGCAAGCCCTACCGCTTCGTCGGCGCGAACCTCTGGTACGGGGCCTGGCTGGGCTCGCCCGGCCCCACAGGCGACCGCGCGCGGCTGGGGCGCGAGCTGGACCGGCTGACGGCCCTGGGGGTCACCAACCTACGGGTCCTGGGCGCGGGCGAGCGCTCGCCGGCCAAGGCCGCCGTCTCGCCGACGATGCAGGAGGAGCCCGGCGTCTACAGCGCCGACCTGTTGAAGGGCCTCGACTGGCTGCTGGCCGAAATGGCCCGCCGCGACATGAAGGCGGTGATCTACGTCAACAACTTCTGGGACTGGTCGGGCGGCATGCCGGCCTATCTGAACTGGGTCGGCAATGGCCCCTGGTTCGAGGCCGGCGATCCGAAACATCCGTGGCCGGAGTATCCGGACTATTCGGCCCGGTTCTATGCCGACGCCAAGGCCAACGCCCTGTTCCGCCGCTACCTGACAAGCCTGGTCCAGCGGACCAACAGCGTCACCGGCAAGGCCTATCGCGACGACCCCACGATCATGGCCTGGCAGTTGGCCAACGAACCCCGCCCGGGCGGGACGGAAGCCAACGCCGACAGACTTCCGCCTTACTACGCGTGGATCCGCGAGACCTCGGCCCTGATCAAGTCCCTGGACCCGCGCCACCTGGTCTGCACCGGCAGCGAGGGCAGCATGGGGTGCCTGCGCAGCGAGGCCTGCGCGCTGGAGGCTCACCGGCCGGCGACCATCGACTACGTCACGCTGCATGTCTGGCCCAACAACTGGAGCTGGATCGATCCCAAGAACCAGCCGGCGACCTACGCCGCTGGCGAGGCCCGCTGCCGGGAGTACGTGGCCCGCCACATCGCCCTGGCCAGGTCGCTCAACAAGCCGCTGGTCATCGAGGAGTTCGGCCTGATCCGCGACACCCGCGCTTTCGCGCCCGGCTCGGCGACGACCGACAAGGACCGGTTCTACCGCACGATCTACGGTCTGGCCCTGGACGACATGAATGCCGGCGGCCCGACGGCCGGGACCAACTTCTGGGCGTGGAACGGCGAGGGCCGCGCCCAGCACGGCGACGCCTGGTTCGCGCCCGGCGACAAGAGCTTCGTCGGCGATCCGCCCCAGGAGGAGCAGGGCCTCTACGGCGTCTTCGACACCGACGCCGCGACCCTGGCGGTGATCGCCGAGCATGCGGCGGCGGTAAAGGCGCTCTAGGGAGCGGCCGTCAGCGCCAGAACCTGCCGCACCGCCTCGGGCAGGCGCGGGGCCAGGCGGCGGGCCTTGAGGGCTGGGCCGTCCGTGCCGCGGAAGCCGACCAGGACGTCGGGCTCGACCCCGCCGATCTCGTTGGAGCCGTCGGCCCGCAGGCGCAGGCAATCGGGCAGCGACAAGCGGCCGCCGCTGTTCTTCAGCACCACCGGACCGGCCTCGGTGGCGTGGCCGCAGCCGGCGCCCAGGGTCGGCGAGCCCAGGATGATCCCGGCCCTGTTGTCCTGGATCATCGCGGCGAATTCCTCGGAGGCGCTGGCCGACTTGCCGTCGACCAGCACGATCAGCGGGCCGGACCAGACCCCTTCGCGCCACGACCATTTCACCGGCTCGAACACCGACTGGCCCCACGGCTTGTCGGCCAGCGCCAGGGGGTCTCCCGAGGCGCGGACGCCGCTGCTGTAGCCGGCGTCGATCAGCAACGGGCAGGCCTGGCCCTCGACGCAGGGCGCGCGAGCCTCGGCGGCGCGACGGCGCAGCTCCTTGGCCTCGGCCAGCAGGGCGGCCTTGGCGGCCCCCCGCTCACCGCCGACATTGTTCTCGATATCCAAGGCCAGGGCGTCGAGCTGGTCGGCGGCCTGGGGCGAGCGCACCAGCCGCACCGGCGCGCTCTTCAGGCGTATGGACGTGACCATGCGGGCGGCGATCTCGGCCCACTCGCGGCCGCCGCCATTGCCGGCGAGATCGATCATCAGCACCTGCGCGCCCGCGGCCTTCACGGTCGCCAGACGCGCGGCGAAACGATCGGTCAGTTCCTGGTAGACGGCGGTGTCCAGCTTGCTCGAGCAGTCGCCGTCGCACGGCTTGTCCAGCGGCAGCTTCAACTTGGCGGCCGCGGCCTCACAGACGGCGGGGTCGACCATGAAGATGGAGATCTGCACGACGCCGATCTTGCGGTCGTCGACGGTGACCAGACCGCCGGGGAACTCGCGCGCGCCCTCGCCCGTGTCCAGCGGCGTCCAGCCCGGCAGGCCCGAGGCGACCGCCGGGCGCGGCCGGAAAGGGCGCTGGTCGGCGCAGGGCGGGGCGGCGGCGGAGACCTTGGACGCTGGCGCGGCCGGGCTCCAGTCGACCTGCACGTGGCCGTCGGCCAGCGACGACAGGGCGCGATCCAGCAGGGCGCGCGCCTCGGCGTCCGACGTGGTCTTGGCCAACCCCGCCTCGACCGCCTTGAAGCTGGTGTCGAGGTTCAGGCCCCGGTCGATCGTCAACCAGTCGAGATTGGCGTAGCGACTGCCCAGCGCCGCGCGAATCTGACGGGCGTCCTCGATCCACGGCGCGGGATCGTAGGCCAGGGCGGGCGCGGCGAGGCCCATCAGGGCGACGGCGGCGACGGCGGCGCTGAGGCGCGAAATCATGAAGGGCTCCCCGGAAAGCTCCGCCAAGCCTCCTAGTCGCCGAACGCCGCTACGCCACGTTAAAACGACGAAAGGTGCGAAGTCCCGGCGGGGCGAAAGTGGATTGTTACCGGTGTCATTCGTGCTACCGCTACGGCAAAGCGCGCCAGGAAGGCGCCGGAGGAACCGCTGTGCACACCGCCACCCGCCGCACCCTGATCACCGGCGCCGCCGCCCTGGCCGCTTATGCCGCCCTGCCCCGCGCCGGCCATGCGGCCGAGAAGCGCTCCCCGGTCGTGGCCACCACCGCCGGCAAGGTGCGCGGCGATGTCGAGGACGGGGTCAGCGTCTTCAAGGGCCTGCGCTACGGCCAAGACACCGGCGGCGCGCGGCGCTTCATGCCGCCCGTCAGGCCCGAGCCCTGGACCGAGATAAAGGACGCCCTGGCCTATGGCGCGTCCTGCCCCCAGGGCAAGGGCGAGGAAGAGGTCCAGTCCGAGGACTGCCTGTTCCTCAACGTCTGGACCCCGGTCAAGGCCGGCAAGACCGGCCTCGCGGATGGCGGCAAGCGGCCGGTGATGGTCTACATCCACGGCGGCGCCTACAACACCGGTTCGGGCAGCCATCCCTGGTACGTGGGGACCAAGCTGGCCAAGCGCGGCGACGTCGTGGTGGTGACGGTCAACCACCGCCTGAACGCCTTCGGTTATCTGTATCTCGCCCGCCTGTTCAACGATCCGTCGGTGGCCGACAGCGGCAATGCGGGTCAGCTGGATCTTGTCCTGGCCCTGCGATGGGTGCGCGACAACATCGCCGCCTTCGGCGGCGATCCCGGCCGGGTGATGCTGTTCGGCCAATCCGGTGGCGGGGCCAAGATCGCCACCCTGCTGGCCCAGCCCAACGCCAAGGGCCTGTTCCACCGCGCCGCCACCATGAGCGGCCAGCAGGTCACCGCCGGCGGCCCGTTCAATGCGACGAAGCGCGCCAAGGCGTTCATGGAGAAGGTCGGCGCCCAGGACCTGGCGTCCTTGCGCGCCCTCTCGGCCGACAAGATGGTCGAAGGGCTGCGGGCCGTCGATCCGATCGCCGGCGCGGGCGGGGTCTATATGGGGCCGGTGCTGGACGAGCGGACCCTGGACCGCCACCCGTTCTTCCCCGACGCCTCGCCGGTGGGCCTTGGCGTGCCGATGATGTGTGGCAACACCCACGACGAGACCAAGGGCTTCATCGGCTGGGACGCCGGGGCGTTCCCCAAGAGCTGGGACGAGGTGATCGCCCGTCTGCCGGGGCAGTTCAACGCCCGCATCGACATCGATCCCGAGACGGTGGTGGCCTTCTACCGCGCGACCTATCCGACCTATTCGCCGTCGGACGTCTATTTCGCCGCCTCGACGGCCGGCCGCTCGTGGAAGGCCGCGATCATCCAGGACGAGGAACGCGCCAAGGCCGGCGCTCCGGCCTTCGCCTACCAGGTCAACTGGAAGTCGCCCAAGGACGGCGGGATCTTCGGCGCGCCGCACACCATCGACATCGGCCTGGTGTTCGGCACGCTGGACGCCAAGGGCTCGATCGTCGGGACGGGGCCGGAGTCGGTCGCCATGTCCAACACGATGAGCGACACCTTCGTCAACTTCGCCCGCAACGGCGATCCGAACGGCGGCGCCCTGCCGAAGTGGGAGCCCTACACCCTGCCCCGCCGCCAGACGATGGTGTTCGACACCACGACGCGGCTGGAGGACGACCCGCGCGGGGCCGAGCGCGCGTTCTTCAACCGCGTGCCGTTCACTCAGTTCGGGACTTGATCTCGTAGGGGAGCGTCGGCGGCAGATGCTGGACCAGGATCCGCGACGTCGGTTCCCGATCGGGCTGCACGGGCGGCGGCTCGCCGAAGACGGCGACCCACAGGGCGATCCACGCCTGACGCTCTTCGTACTCCACCGGGCGAACTCCTTTCGGGGGTTCCAATGGCTCGGCGGAACAAGGGGTTGCTGGTTAACGCGCGGGTAACCAGACTTTCGCGCTGGAGCTTCCGCGGGAAGCCCCCGTAACGCGGGAAGCTGTCGCGGAACGATCGAGGTCGCCGAGGCGGCGGTCTGGCCCCTTTGGCGCGTCTCAACGAGAGATCGGACAAAGAAAAAGGGCGAGTCCGAAGACTCGCCCTTTCGACGACCTTTCGGTCGAAGACGTCCGGCTTAGCGGAACAGGCTGAGGATCGACGAGCTCGAGGAGTTCGCGATCGACAGGGCCTGGATGCCCAGTTGCTGCTTGGTCTGCAGCGACTGCAGCTTGGCGCTTTCCTTGGCGAGGTCCGCGTCCACCAGGTTGCCGACGCCGGCGTCCAGGCTGTCCTGCAGCTTGCCGACGAAGGTCAGGTGGGTGTCGAGGCCGGTCGAGGCCGTACCCAGCGAGGCCAGCTTGTTGGTGGCCGTGCCGATGGCCTTGTCGATCGTGGTGATCATCGCCTTGGCGGACGAGGCCGAAGTGAAGGTGGGGCTAGCGGTCCCCAGGCCGAGACCGGCCAGGCCCAGGGTCTGGGCCTTGACGGTGAAGCCCGAGCCGTCCGAGTTGGCCAGGAAGGTCATTTGCGTGGCCTTGCCGTCGGCCAGGCTGACGCCGTTGAACTTGGCGTTGTCGGCGGCCTTCTGGACCTGTTCGCGCAGCGAGTCGAAGTCCGACTTCAGCGCGCTGAACGAGGCGGTGTTTAGCGAGGTGTCGGAAGCGGCCAGGGCCTTTTCCTTCATCTTGCCGAGCAAATCGGTGATTGTGTCGCCGGCGGCCAGGGCCACGTCGATGGTCGACTGGCCGCGCTGCAGCGAGTCCTTCACCGAGTTCAGCGACGACGAGTTGGCGGTCTGCGTCTTGGCCATGGCCCAGATCGCGCCGTTGTCCTTGGCGTTACCGACCTTCTTGCCGGTGTTGATGCGTTGCTGGACGACGCCCAGTTCGCTGTTGGTGGTGTTGAGGTTTTGCAGGGCGATCAGCGCGCCCGAGTTCGTGTTGATGCTGTTCAGCGCCATGACGAAACAACTCCTATTCAAGGTGTTCCGGCGTCGTTTTGACAACCGGCGGGCGTTTTGCCCGCCGCGACACTATGCCACCCGCTCTTTCAATATTGTTGATGAGCGACAGGCCCCGACTGAATCATCAAACCTTTTCCTTAAGAAACAAGGCCCGGACGTTAGGACTCATTACTATATTTCCGAAAGTGTCCCAAATTGGCACACATTCAAACACCGATCGCTCTACCTGACGATTCCCACCTAGACTCTGAGAGACTGCGCGCAAAAGAAAAAGGGCGAGTCCGGAGACTCGCCCTTTCGACGACCTTTCGGTCGAGGTGTCCGGCTTAGCGGAACAGGCTGAGGATCGACGAGCTCGAGGAGTTCGCGATCGACAGGGCCTGGATGCCCAGCTGCTGCTTGGTCTGCAGCGATTGCAGCTTGGCGCTTTCCTTGGCCAGGTCGGCATCCACCAGGTTGCCGACGCCGGCGTCCAGGCTGTCTTGCAGCTTGCCGATGAAGGTCAGGTGGGTGTCGAGGCCGGTCGAGGCGGTGCCCAGCGAGGCCAGCTTGTTGGTGGCCGTGCCGATGGCGCTGTCGATTTTCCCGATCATCGTCTTGGCAGCGCTGGCGCTGGCGAAGGTCGAACCCGCCGACAGGCCGATGCCGGCCAGACCCAGGGTCTGGGCCTTGACGGTGAAGCCCGAGCCGTCGGAGTTGGCCAGGAAGGTCATGTTCGAGGCCTTGCCGTCGGCCAGGCTGACGCCGTTGAACTTGGCGTTGTCGGCGGCCTTTTGGACCTGTTGGCGCAGCGAGTCGAAGTCCGACTTCAGCGCGTTGAACGAAGAGGTGTTCAGCGAGGTGTCGGAAGCGGCCAGGGCCTTTTCCTTCATCTTGCCGAGCAGGTCGGTGATGGTGTCGCCGGCGGCCAGGGCCACGTCGATGGTCGACTGACCGCGTTGCAGCGAGTCCTTCACCGAGTTCAGCGCCGACGAGTTGGAGGTCTGCGTCTTGGCCATGGCCCAGATCGCGCCGTTGTCCTTGGCGCTGCCGACCTTCTTGCCGGTATTGATGCGTTGCTGGACGACGCCCAGTTCCGCGTTCGTCGAGTTCAGGTTTTGCAGCGCGATCAGAGCGCCCGAGTTCGTGTTGATGCTATTCAGCGCCATAACGAAGTAACTCCTATTCGAGGTATTCCGGCGTCATTTTGACGACCGGTGGGCGTTTTGCCCAATACGAACCTCGCACAACGAGCTTACGGCTTCGTTTAATTTTCAGTATTCCATAATTAACAATTCAAACTATTTCGTTTACTATTAAAGCCAAATCAACTTTGAATTTGAATTAACGAGCGATAACACTTTGTATCAAAATGGCACATCTTATGTATTGCCTACGATGACTTGGCAGTCACCCAGACCCCGCCTCAGCCTCCCCGGCTTCCCCGGGAGGCTGGGGCGGACCGGCGGCCGGATCTCAGCGGCCCGCCAGGTACAGACGGCGCGAGCGATAGGGCCTGGCGATCGCCCGGATGGTCACGATGAACACGAAACCTCTCCAGAGGTCGGCGAAAAGGCCGTTGCGGCGACGCATGACGAGACTCCTTGCTTTCCAGTTCAACGAAAGAAGGGGCCGACCGGCTCCCCGGGAGGGGGAAGGAGCCGGCCGGCCCCTCACGGCCGGTCGCTAGCGATGTGACCGGCGAAAGCCGGGGCTTGAGATCAGCCGTGCAGCTTGATCGCCGTTTCGGCGATGCGGCGGCCCTGGTAGCGGGCGCCGGTCAGCTCGTTCTCGCTGGGCTGACGCGAGCCGTCGCCGCCGGCGATGGTGGTGGCGCCGTAGGGGCTGCCGCCGGTGATTTCATCCAGGGTCATCTGACCGGCGTGGCCGTAGTCCATACCCACGATGGTCGTGCCGAAGTGCAGCAGGTTGGTGATGATCGAGAACAGGGTGGTTTCCTGGCCGCCGTGCTGGGTGGCGGTCGAGGTGAAGGCGCCGGCCACCTTGCCGTGCAGGGCGCCGCGGGCCCACAGGCCGCCGGCCTGGTCGAAGAACGCCGCGACCTGCGAGGCCATGCGGCCGAAGCGGGTCGGCGCGCCGACGATGATCGCGTCGTAATTGGCCAGATCCTCGACCGAGGCGACGGGAGCATCCTGGTCGAGCTTGAAGTGGGCGCTCTTGGCGATGTCCAGCGGCACGGTTTCGGGCACACGCTTGATGTCGACGCTCGCGCCGGCTTCGCGCGCGCCCTCGGCGACGGCCTTGGCCATCGTCTCCAGGTGACCGTAGGACGAATAGTAGAGAACCAGAACCTTGGCCATGACGGCGAACCCTCGGTGTCTTGCTTGGCGGAAGCGTCATGCCCCGTCGTTGACGCGCCTTTTGGCGCCGCATGAGCTTGCGAAACAGCCGAATAAAATCGTCTGATATGTTCGAGATTTTCGATTGCCAATCTTAGGTCCTAGAGCCCGATGACCGCCGAGCCCGGCCTTCCCACCCTCGACCAGCTGTCCGTATTCCTCGCCGTGGTCGAGGCGGGCAGCTTCGCGGGCGCGGCCCGGCGGATGAATCGGGCCAATTCGGTGGTCAGCTACGCGATCGCCAATCTGGAGGCCCAGCTGGGCCTGACGCTGTTCGACCGCGACGCGGCCAAGACGCCGGTGCTGACCGAAGCCGGCCGGGTGGTGCTGGCCCAGGCCCGGGTGATCGCCGGCGACGTCGCGTCCCTCCGGGCCCAGGCCAGGGGTCTGATCCAGGGGCTGGAGGCCGAGGTCAACCTGGTGCTGGACGTCATGCTGCCCACCGCCCGGGTGGTCGACGCCCTGCGCGCCTTCCGCGAGGCCTTTCCGACCGTGACCCTGCGCCTCTATGTCGAGGGCCTGGGCGCGGTGACCCAGATGGTGCTGGACCGCCGGGCCACGATCGGCGTCGCCGGACCGCTGGACGTCGTCAACGGCGGCGACGCCCTGGAGACCATCGCCGTGGGCTCGACCCTGCTGATCCCCGTCGCCGCGCCGGACCATCCGCTGGCCCAGGGCCGCAATCCGCCGGGCGCGGCGCGCGGCCATACCCAGCTCGTTCTGACCGACCGCTCGAAGCTGACCGACGGTCGCGACTTCGCCGTCGGCAGCGTCCACACGTGGCGGCTGGCCGACCTCGGCGCCAAGCACCTGCTGATGAAGGAGGGCTTCGGCTGGGGCAACATGCCCGAGCCGATGGTCCGCGAGGACATCGCCGCCGGCCGCCTGAAGCGCCTCGACATGCCGGACCTGAGCGACGCGGTCTACACGCTGCACGCCATCTATCGCAGCGACACCCCGCCTGGTCCCGCCACCGCTTTCCTGATCGAACGGTTCCGCAGCCAGGCCAATTGAGCCGCCCGCCGCGCTTTGGTCAGACCTATGGCCTGAACACTCTTGCCGAACCGGCGCGGGGCGGCTGTATTCGCACGCGCTCCAAGGAACACCCGATGCAGACTCCCTATGTCGCCGCCGCCGACCGCTACGCGGCCATGCCCTATCGCCGCACCGGCCGCAGCGGCCTGGATCTGCCGGCGATCTCGCTGGGCCTGTGGCAGAACTTCGGCGGGGCCGACGTGTTCGAGACCGGCCGCGCCATCCTGCGCCGGGCCTTCGATCTGGGGATCACCCATTTCGACCTCGCCAACAACTACGGCCCGCCCTACGGCTCGGCGGAGGAGAACTTCGGCAAGGTGCTGGGGAGCGACTTCAGGGCCCACCGCGATGAACTGGTCATCTCGACCAAGGCCGGCTGGGACATGTGGCCGGGCCCCTATGGCGGGATCGGCGGGTCGCGGAAATATCTGATCGCCAGCTGCGATCAGAGCCTCAAGCGCATGGGCGTCGACTATGTCGACATCTTCTACTCGCACCGCGTCGATCCCACGACGCCGCTGGAGGAGACCATGGGCGCGCTGGCCCACCTGCACCGACAGGGCAAGGCGCTCTATGTCGGGATCTCGTCCTACTCGCCCGAGCTCACCCGCAAGGCCCACGCGATCCTGAAGAGCGAGGGCGTGCCGCTGCTGATCCACCAGCCGTCCTATTCGATGGTCAATCGCTGGATCGAGGATGCGCTGCTGGACACCCTGGACGACCTCGGCGTCGGCTGCATCGCCTTCTCGCCGCTGGCCCAAGGGCTGTTGACCAGCAAGTACCTGGGCGGCGTGCCCGCGGACTCGCGGGCGGCCCGGGACGGCTCGTTCGGCGGGCATCTGCTGACCCAGGACAATCTGGATCGCATCAAGGCCCTGAACGCGATCGCCCAAGGTCGTGGCCAGACCCTGGCCCAGATGGCGATCGCCTGGACCCTGCGCGATCCGCGCGTCACCTCGGCCCTGATCGGCGCCCGCACCGTCGCCCAGTTGGAGGATTCCCTGGCGGCGCTGAAGGGCGTCACCTTCTCGGCCGAGGAGCTGGCGCTGATCGATCGCCATGCCTCCGAAGGCGGCGTCGACCTGTGGAAAGTGTCGTCGACCCTGGCAGACGGCGATTTGCCGCGTCGCTGATAGCCAAGGTTTAATGTTCCGGCGCTTGGCCGACCTGTCGCGTTTGCATATGGTTCTCGGTGATGGATAAGGGCGCTCACACCCTGCCTGACCAGGCCGACGGCCTGGAACGCCTCACCGAACGTGAGCGCGAGTGTCTCCGACTCGTCGATCGTCACATGAGCTCCAAGGAGATCGCCCGCGAACTGGGCCTCTCCAAGCACACCGTCGACTGGCACCTGGACAAGGCCCGCAAGCGCCTGGGCGCGGCCGACCGCTACGACGCGGCGCGCCGCGTCTTCGACCGGGCGTATCAGGCGGGCGATCAGGGCCCCCATCAGGGGCGCGCCCCCCCTCCTATCGCGCCCCCCCCTCCTATCGCGTCGGGGTCCGACACGGCCCGGCTAGGCGAACATCCTTCCTCGCGGTCTGCTGACCCCATCGAGGAAGGAGTTCCCAGTGAACGAGTTGACCCCCCACCAGAAGGACGC
Source organism: Caulobacter sp. GW821-FHT05F04 (assembly GCF_059419665.1). NCBI lineage: Bacteria > Pseudomonadati > Pseudomonadota > Alphaproteobacteria > Caulobacterales > Caulobacteraceae > Caulobacter > Caulobacter sp. GW821-FHT05F04. The sequence continues at coordinate 608,166 of NZ_JBWKSF010000002.1, read as the reverse complement.
GATCGGCCGGGCCACGCACCTGCGCCAGGAAGTGTCGAGCTTCCGGCACGCGTGGCCCCTGCTGAATTCGGCCGAGACCATGCCCCCGATCACGTGGAGCGAGCTCGAGCGCCAGTTGCAGAGCCTGTCGGTGACTCCGGCGGGCGCTTCGATGGTGCACGACCTGGTGGAAGCCACCCGCAAGCAGGCTTCGTTCAAGCCCAGCGAGCTGGTGATGCGGGAGATCCTGTGCATCGCCAGCGCGGTGATGGACGAGACGTTCCTGTCGGACTTGTCCTCTTCGGACTCGGAGGAGGACGGCCCAATCATCTGAGCCTGCCCCTGCGATTGGCCTTCATCGCCGCCGTGATGATCGTGACCGCGTTCGCGTTCGGCTCGATCCTGGCGGGGCTCCACGCACTGCAAGGCCTGTTTCCGTAAGATTTCCGCCTCCGGGGAGCCGGGGCGTCCATCCGCCCAGATTTTCACCTCAGCAACGCGCCGGGAGCTCTCGGCGCGAGGAGACTTCTCATGCTCAAGCAACGCCGCCTGGCCGCCGAGACCGTGGCCGAAGCTCTGTTCGCCGCCGAAAAGGCCATCGACGCCGCGATCACCCGCACCGCCGCCCTGGCCGGGCTGATGCCGACCACCCGCCAGGACGCCAACCTCTCCGCCCTGGTCGGCCAGGACGCCCTGATGGCGGCGATCAACACCATGCAGGCCCTGGGCGCGGCCCGCGAGGGCATCGTGGTCACGCACAAGCACCTGTCGACCGCCCAGCACGACATCGGCCTGTCGGCCGTCTCCTTCGGCGAAGGCGCCGTCAAGCCGGCCGGCCTGATCGAGACCAGCCCCAGCGGCCGCCTGACCGTCGCCGCCTAGGTTCGAGCGCGCCTCTCGCCGGTCTCGATCGGCGAGAGGCGTTGCAATCTGGACGAATGGCGCCACCCTGGCGCGATGTCTCTCGGCTTCTTCTATCAATGGGCCAGTCTCGCCGCGTTGCTGATCGCGACCGGCGTGGCCCTGTGGCGTGGCGGCTGGCCCGAGCGCGTAGCCGCCGTCGCCATGATCCTGGCCTGGTTCGCCACGGCCTTGTTCTACAACAGCCTGCAGAGGTTCGGTCCCCAGACCGCGGTCATCCTGGTCGACCTGGCCCTGATGCTGGTGCTGCTGTTCATCGCCCTGCGATCGGATCGCTGGTGGCCGATGTGGACCTGCGGCTTTCACGGCCTGACCCTGATCCTGGTTCTCGCCAACCTGGCCGATCACAAGCTCTCCAACCGCGCCGGTTACATCGCGGGCGGCGGAGTCTTCAGCTACCTGGCCATGGCGGCGCTGTTCTGCGGCGCGCTGCCGCGCCGACGCCCGGCGCCGCCCAAGGCCGTCGCGCCCTGACGCCCAACCCCGTGACGCCGTCTCACCGCTGACAGCGCTACCAACGCCCGGTTCACGCCTCCCCCCTCAAGAGGGGATGAATTCCAGGCTTCTTATCGTCTTACGGCAAATTAACTCAGCGACCCGAGGTTTGTCGGCTAGAAGGCCGTCGGGCTCAATTGTTGCTGGGGAAATGTTCGTGCTTAACGGGATCAATGGGCGCCGCCCGACTCTGAGCGCGCTGGTCTTGGTCCTGGGCGTGAGCGCGATCGCTCTGGCCGGATGCGGGAAGAAGCCGGAGAAGAAGACTCGGGCCGCGCCGAGCGCTTCGGCGACCGTCAGCCTCGCCACGGTCTCCAGCCAGCCGATCGCGCGCCAGATCAACGCCACGGGCACGGTCTCGCCGTGGGAAGAGGTGCCTGTCGGCGCTGAGACCGGCGGCCTGACCGCCGTCGCCGTCAACGCCGAGGAAGGCCAGACCGTCCGCGCCGGCCAGGTCCTGGTCCAGCTCAACAGCGCGCTGATCACCGCCCAACTGCGCCAGCAGGACGCCGCCGTCGCCAGCGCCAGGGCCACCCTGGCCGAGGCCAGCGCCGCCCTGAACCGCGCCAAGGAGCTGCAGGCCAAGGGCTATCTCAGCCAGGCCGGCCTCGACACCGCCGTCGCCCGCCAGGGCACCTCTGCGGCCAACCTGGCCGCCGCCGAAGCTGCGCGCGGCGAGACCGCCGCGCGCGTGGCCCAGACCTCGATCCGCGCGCCGGTCGGCGGCCTGATCAGCCGCCGCAGCGTCACCAAGGGCCAGATCGTCACGGCCGGCTCGGAACTGTTCCGTATCGTCCGCGACAGCCGCCTGGAGCTGGACGCCGACATCCCCGAGACCGACCTCGGCTCGGTCAAGGCCGGCATGTCGGCCAAGATCTATTCCGACAAGGTTGGTGAAACGACCGGCCGCGTCCGCATCGTCACTTCGGAAGTCAACCCCGCCACCCGCATCGGCACGGCGCGCATCGCCCTGTCGTCGATGGGCGGCTTCCGTCCCGGCATGTTCGCCCGCGCCACGATCGACGCCGGCGATCAGGCCGCCCTGGTCGTTCCGTCGGCCTCGGTGCTGTACCGCGAGAACCGCCCCGGCGTGTTCGTGGTCGACGCCGCCAAGAAGGTCCATTTCCGCCGCATCGCCATCCTGGCCACGACGGGCGACCGCGTGGCGGCGACCGGCCTGAACGCCGGCGAGCAGGTGGTGGTCGAGGGCGCCGGCTTCCTGGGCGAGGGCGACCTGGTCCGCGTCGGCGCGGCCGCCCGGCCGGCCGCCTCCAAGACCGCGCGCTGAGGACGACAGACCGATGCGCAACATTTCGTCCTGGGCGATCAAGAACCCGATCCCCGTCATCATGCTGTTCGTGCTGCTCTGCTTCGCCGGCATCGCCGGCTTCAAGAGCATGCGGATCAACAACAATCCCGACGTCGACCTGCCGTTCGTCGTCGTCACGGCCGTGCGCCCCGGCGCCGCGCCGCAGGAGCTTGAGACCCAGGTCACCCGCCTGATCGAGGACTCGATCGCGGGCCTGGGCCAGGTGCGCCACATCAACTCCACCGTCGTCGACGGCGCCTCGACCACGTTCATCGAGTTCGAGCTGGGGGTGGACCACGAGCGCGTCACCAACGACGTGCGCAACGCCATGTCCAACCTGCGCGGCTCCCTGCCCCAGGACATGCAGGAGCCGATCGTCACCCGGATCGACATCTCGGGCGACCCGCTGATCACCTATGTCGTCAAGGCCCCGACCCTGACGCCCGAGCAGCGCAGCTGGTTCGTCGACAACGACGTCAGCCGCGCCCTGCTGGCCATCAAGGGCGTGCGCGAGGTCAACCGCCAGGGCGGCGTGAGCCGCGAGATCGAGATCGCCCTGGATCCCGACCGCCTGGCCGCGCGCGGCGTCACCGCCGCCGCCGTCAGCCAGGCCCTGGTGTCCTCGAACGCCGACCTGCCCGGCGGCCGCGTGACCATCTCGGGCGCCGAGCGCGCCATCCGCACCCTGGGCGCGGCCGGCTCGGTCGAGCAGCTGCGCGAGACCCGCGTGCCCGTCTCCAGCGGCGACGCCGTGCGCCTGGCCGACCTGGGCCAGGTCACCGACCACTGGGCCGAGCCCCGCTCGCGCGCCCGCTATGACGGCCAGGAAGTCGTCACCTTCAACATGGTCCGCGGCCGCGGCGCCTCGGAGGTGCAGACCGCCGAGAAGATCCGCAAGGCCGTCGAGAAGCTCGACCAGGATCATCCCGAGATCCAGATCCAGGAAATCACCTCGAACGTGAAATACATCGAGGAGAGCTATATCGCCTCGATGGAGGCCCTGATCGTCGGCGCGATCCTGGCGGTGCTGGTCGTGCTGCTGTTCCTGCGCGACTGGCGCGCCACGCTGCTGGCGGCGGTGGCCATCCCGATGTCGCTGTTCCCGACCTTCGCCGTCCTGGCGCCGCTGAACCAGTCGCTGAACGGCATCACCCTGCTGGCCCTGTCGCTGACCGTCGGCATCCTGGTCGACGACGCCATCGTCGAGATCGAGAACATCGTCCGCCACATGCGCGGCGGCAAAAGCCCCTATGCGGCGGCCATGGAGGCGGCCGACGAGATCGGCCTGGCCGTCGTGGCCACCACCTTCACCATCGTGGCCGTGTTCGCGCCGGTGGGCTTCATGCCCGGCATCATCGGCCAGTTCTTCAAGGCCTTCGCCCTGGCCGCCTGTATCTCGGTGCTGTTCTCGCTGGTGGTCGCCCGCCTGCTGACGCCGCTGATGGGCGCCTACATGCTGAAGGCCGACCATAACCACGAGGACAAGGATCCGGCGTGGATGGGGCCTTACCTGAAGGCCCTGAACTGGGGTCTGCGCAATCGCTGGAAGGTGCTGGCGATGGGCATCCCGATGTTCGCCATCTCGATCCTGCTGGCCACCCGCCTGCCGTTCGAGTTCCAGCCCCAGGCCGACCGCGGTCGCGCCGAGTTCTCGGTCGAGCTGCCGCCCGGCGCCACGCTGGACGAGACCGACGCCATCGTGCAGCGCGTGACCCGCGAACTGCGGGCCCGCAAGGAAGTGGTCAGCGTCTATGCCGCGGTCGGCAGCAACAGCGCCGTCAACAAGGCCGAGCTGACCGCCGATCTGACCGACAAGAAGGAACGCATCAGCCAGAAGGTGTTCAGCCGCCAGATGGTCGACCAGTTCGCCGCCATCCCCGGCGCGCGGATCGGCTCGGGCAGCAACAACGGCGGCGGCCCGTCCAGCGGCGGCAGCTACACCCTGAGCCTGGTCAGCGACAACGGCCCGGCCCTGGAAGCGGCGGCACGCAAGGTCGAGGCCGAGATGCGCGGCGTCCCGGGCCTGGCCCACGTGGTCAACACCGCCTCGATCGCCCGTCCCGAGATCGTCGTCACGCCCAAGCCCGACCAGGCCGCCCGCGCTGGCGTCTCGGCCGGCGCGATCTCCCAGGCCGTGCGCGTCGCCACCATCGGCGACGTCGATCAGAACCTGCCCAAGTACAATCTGGGCGACCGCCAGGTGCCGATCCGCCTGCGCCTCAGCCAGACCGCGCGCGAGGACATCGCCGTCCTGCAGACCCTGCAGGTGCCGTCGCCTAACGGCCCCGTGCCGCTGAACGCCGTCGCCGACGTCCGCTTCGGCGCGGGTCCCTCGCAGGTCGACCGCCGCGACCGCGCGCGCGTGGCGACGATCACCGCCGAGCTGGACGGCATCGTCGTGGGCGAGGCCGCCAAGCGCGTCCACGCCCTGCCCGCGGTCAAAAACCTGCCGAACGGGGTCAAGGAAGTGGCCGCCGGCGACGCCGAGTTCATCCAGGAGATGGTCACCGGCTTCCTGGGCGCGCTGATCACCGGCATCCTGCTGATGTACGTCGTGCTGGTGCTGCTGTTCCGCAGCTTCGCCCACCCGATCACCATCATGGTGGCCCTGCCCCTGGCCATTGGCGGCGCCTTCGGCCTGCTGGTGCTGGCCCACTCCAGCTTCTCGATCTCGACCCTGATCGGCATCCTGATGCTGATGGGCATCGCGGCCAAGAACTCGATCCTGCTGGTCGAGTACGCGATCATGGCCATGAAGGAGCACGGCATGGACAAGCGCACGGCGATCATCGACGCCGCGCACAAGCGGGCCCGGCCGATCCTGATGACCACCGTGGCCATGGGCGCGGGCATGCTGCCCACCGCCATCGGCCTGGGCGCGGAAGTCGAGTTCCGGGCCCCCATGGCCATCGCGGTCATCGGCGGCCTGATCACCTCGACCCTGCTGTCGCTGCTCTACATCCCGGTGGTGTTCATCCTGATGGACGGCCTGAAGACGCGCTCCGAGCGCCTGATGGGCCGCCTGTTCGGCAATCACCACCACGTGGCGCCGAAGAAGCCGATCGTGGAGTAGAGTCTCCAATATCCCGATCTCCCCGGCGAAAGCCGGGGCCCAGATCGAACCCACGAGCGGTTCAGACATGGAAAGGGCGGTTGGCGCGAAAGCCCCAACCGCCCTTGATGTATCTGGGCCCCGGCTTTCGCCGGGGAGGTCGGTGTTGGGGTTGAGCCCCTAAGCCCTCAGCGCCTGCGCCACCACCGGCGCCAGGCGGTCGGCGATGATCCTCGCCCCGTCGGCGTTCGGGTGGATTCCGTCGCGCTGCATGTAGCGCGACACGCCGATCACCCCGGTCAGGAAGTCCGGCGCGTAGAATACCCCCTGCTCGCGGGCCAGGTCCGGATAGAGCTGGGTGAAGCGGCGGGCGTAGTCGACGCCCAGCAGGCCCGGCGCGCGGACCCCGGCCAGCACCACGCGGATGTTCTTCGACTTCAGGTGCTGGACGATGGCCCGCAGGTTGGCCTTGGTCATCGTCGGGGCGAGGCCGAGCAGGAGGTCGTTGCCGCCGAGCGCCACCACGCAGACCACGCTCTCGACGGGCACGCGATCGACGCGCGCCAGGCCGTTGGCGCTGGTGTCGCCTAGCACGCCCAGGTTCCGCACCCGCGACGGCGCGCCCATCCGCTCCAGCGCCGCCTGCAGCCGCGCGGGCATGGAAAGGTCCTGCGCCAGACCAAGGCCCGCCGTGATCGAGTCGCCCAGCACCGTCACGACCGGCAAGGACGGCGGCGAAGACTTGGCGTTCCGCGCGGTCGCCGAGGCGCCGCCGGGCGTCATGAGCGCCGCGAGGCCGGCCAGCAGGAACCGGCGATCAAGAGCGGAAGACTGGAACTTCACCATCGTCGAACCGTATCCATAACCAGAACAGATCAAACACCCTGCGCGTTGAACGCAGGATGAAGAGGGAAGTGTTCAATGCGGCGTCGGTTTCGCGAAATCTTGATCGTCGGCGTGGCCTTGACCGCCCTCGCCGCCTGCGGGCGGAGCAACGGCCAGCAGAACGGCGCGGTCGGCTACGGCCCTGACCCGCAGCTGCCCAAGCCCAGCAGGAGCCTGATCCCGACCGTCAAGGTCTCGGACGTCGTCGGCTGGCCGGCGGGCGTCACGCCGAGCGCCCCGGCGGGCTTCCGCGTGCAGCCGTTCGCGCAAGGCCTGGACCATCCGCGCTGGCTGCTCGTCCTGCCCAATGGCGACGTGCTGGTGGCCGAGAGCAACGCCCCGCCCAAGAAGGAGCCGCCGCGCGGCCTGAAGGGCTTCTTCGAGAAGATGCTGATGAAGAAGGCCGGGGCCGGCGCGCCCAGCGCCGACCGCATCACCCTGCTGCGCGACGCCGATCACGACGGCGTGGCCGAGATGAAGGTCCCGTTCCTGACCAATCTCTATTCGCCGTTCGGCATGGCCCTGGTCGGCGACACCCTCTACGTGGCCAATGCCGACGCCATCGTCGCCTTCCCCTACACGACCGGCGCGACCCGCATATCGGCGCCGCCGCGCAAGGTCGCCGACCTGCCGGGCGGGCCGATCAACCACCACTGGACCAAGAACATCATCGCCAGCGCGGACGGCTCCAAGCTCTATGCGAGCGTCGGTTCGAACAGCAATGTCGGCGAGAACGGCATCCCGGCCGAGGAGGGCCGCGCCGCGATCCACGAGATCGACCTCGCCACGGGCCAGCAGCGCATCTTCGCCTCGGGCCTGCGCAATCCCGTCGGCCTGTCCTGGAACCCGGCCAATGGCCAGCTGTGGACCGCCGTCAACGAGCGCGACGAACTGGGCAACGACCTGGTCCCCGACTACATGACCTCGGTCCGCGAGGGCGGCTTCTATGGCTGGCCCTACAGCTACTACGGCCGCCACGTCGACAAACGGGTCAGGGACAAGGACCGCCGCCCCGACCTGGTCGAGCGCGCGAGCGTCCCCGACTACGCCCTGGGCGCCCACACCGCCTCGTTGGGCCTGACCTTCTACACGGGCAAGAGCTTCCCGGCTCACTATCGGGGCGGAACCTTCATCGGCCAGCACGGCTCGTGGAACCGCAATCCGCAGGCGGGCTACAAGGTGGTCTTCGTGCCTTTCGTCGACGGCAAGCCGGCGGGCCCGGTCGAGGACTTCCTGACGGGATTCCTGGACGCTAAAGGCAAGGCCCAGGGCCGGCCGGTCGGCGTGACGGTCGACGCCTCCGGCGCGCTGCTGGTCGCCGATGACGTCGGCAACGCGGTGTGGAGGGTCAGCCCCTCGCGGTAGCCAGCTCCGCCTCCGCGCCCTTCACCATCAGCTCCAGCCCGCGCTCGAACAGCCCCGCATGGCCGCTCGTGCGGTAGTAGGCGACGGCCTCGGACAGAACCGGATAGGCCCTGGCGGCTTCGTCCAGCTGGCTCTGCTCGACCGAGCCGTCCGCGGACGAGGCCTGTTCCTCCAGCACGCAACCGACCACGTAGCGGCTGACGGCGACGAACAGCTGCATGGCCTGGCCGGGCGTGAAGCCCGCCGCGACCAGGAAGGCGACCTGGGCCTCGACGTGCGTCAGGCCGTCCGGATCGGCCTCGGTGCCCGCATGGACCCGCGCGCCGTCACGGTAGTTCAATAGCGCCGCGCGGAAGCTCCTGCCGTTGCGGCGCACGAAGTCCTGCCAGGTCTCGCCTGGCCGGGGTACGCGCGCCTCGTGGGCCCTCCCCAGGATTTCGCCGTTCATGGCGTCTAGCAGGTCGCGCTTGCTCTTGAAGTGCCAGTAGAGGGCCGGCTGCCGCACCCCCAGGCGCTCGGCGATGGCGCGCGTGGACAGGGCGTCGACCCCGACCTCGTTCAGCACCTCCAGCGCCGTCTCCAGGATCCGCCGACGATCGACCTTCATGAGAGTCCCATTCTGAATCATCTTGACCTCGCGGCCGATCCGGACTTTATCGCCGATAAGGAACTTTATCGATGATAAATTTTATGTCCGATCTTCTTCAGCGCCGCGCTAAGCTCGCCTTTCCCCTGATCCTGGCCACCGTGATGCTGGACGCCGTCGGCATCGGCCTGGTCATGCCGATCATCCCGCGCCTGTTGCGCGAGGTCGGCCATACAGGCGACCTGGGCTGGCGGTTCGGGGCGTTCCTGGGCCTCTACGCCCTGATGCAGTTCCTGTGCGCGCCAGTGCTGGGCGCGATCAGCGACAAGGTCGGCCGCCGCCCGGTGCTGCTGGTCTCGCTGGCGGGCGCGGCGATCGACTATGTGTTCATGGCCTTCGCGCCCTCGCTGGCCTGGCTGTTCGTCGGCCGCGCCATCGCCGGGATCACCGGGGCCAACATGGCCGTGGCCCAGGCCTATATCGCCGACATCACGCCCGAAACGCAGCGCACCCGCCGCTTTGGCCTGTTCAGCGCCATGTTCGGGGTCGGCTTCATTCTGGGTCCGGTGATCGGCGGGTTCCTGGGCGAGGTCTGGACGCGCGCGCCGTTCCTGGCGGCGGCGGCGCTGAACGGCGTCAACTTCCTGATGGCCTTCTTCATCCTGCCGGAGTCGCACAAGACCCTGGCCGAGAGCCGGGCCAGGCCCTTCGACCGCGGGGCCCTCAACCCGTTCGGCTCGCTGCGTTGGGCGGCCGCCTTCCCGGCCCTGCTGCCGCTGATGGCCGCGTTCGTCATGCTGGCGATCGTCGGCGAGGTCGGCGGCACGATCTGGGTGCTGTACGGCGAGGACAAGTTCGCCTGGGATCCTTGGACGGTCGGCTTCTCACTGGCGGGCTTCGGCGTCTTCACCGCCCTGGCCCAGGCCTTCGTGGCCGGTCCGGTGGCCGGGCGGTTCGGCGAGCGCAAGACCCTGGCCATCGCCATCGTCTGCGACGCCTTCGCCTATGTCGCCATCGGCCTGGCGACCAAAGGCTGGATGGCCTTTGCGCTGCTGCCGTTCTTCTGCCTGGGCGGCATAGGCCACGCGGCGATCCAGTCGTTGCTGTCGGCCCAGGTCGGCGAGGACCAGCAGGGCCGTCTGCAAGGCGTGCTGGCGAGCCTGGCGAGCCTGGCCTCGGTGATCGGTCCCGTGGTCATCGCCCAGGTTTATTTCGCCAGTCGCGGCTGGTTCCCGGGCCTGGTGTGGATGGCTGGCGCGGCGATCGGCCTGCTGTGCCTGCCGATCCTCCTGAGAGGCCCTTCGACGGCGGTCCGCCGATAGGGTCCGAACCGGAGAAACATGGTTAATCGGACCTTTACCCCGGCCGCCTAGGGTTGCTTCATGCGCCGCCGCCTGCTCGTCCTGCTGACCCTCGCCATCGCCGGTCCGGCCCTGGCCGGCCAGCCGACGGTCCCGGCCGCGCCGAAGCCCAAGAAGCCCGTCGCGGTTCTCGCCGCGCCGGTCGACGCGCCCAGCTTCATCCTGCCCGCCCCGATCCCGCTGGCCCAGGGCCGGCCCGCCGGCGACACCCAGCAGTGCAAGACGACCTGCTCCAAGACGCTCTACTTCTGCCAGGCGGCCGGCGACGATGACGGGTGCGGCGGTCGCTGGGCCCAGTGCAACGCCGCCTGCACGGCCACCTATTCTCCGTCCCGCTTCGGTCGTTAGGCTTCCGCAACGGCCGCTTGCCGCTCCGCATAACGCTGATACGCTCCTGAACAACGATAAGTCAGGAGGGTGGAATGTCGCTCAAAGCTTCAGGGGGGAAACTTCCGAAAGCGTGCGTCATCGGCGCGGGCTGCAGCGGCTTCACCACGATCAAGCGGTTGAAGGACCACGGGGTCCCCTACGACTGCTTCGAGATGTCCGACGAGATCGGGGGCAACTGGTACTTCAAGAACCCTAACGGGATGTCGGCCTGCTACGAGAGCCTGCACATCGACACCAGCAAGTGGCGGCTGGCGTTCGAGGACTTCCCCGTGCCGAAGGACTGGCCGGACTTCCCGCACCACGCGCAGCTGTTCCAGTACTTTAAGGACTATGTCGACCACTTCGGCCTGCGTCCGACGATCACCTTCAACACCCGCGTCGAGAAGGCTCGCCGCACCGACGATGGTCTCTGGTCGGTGACCCTGTCGACCGGCGAGACGCGGCTCTACGACGTGCTGTTCGTCTGCAACGGCCACCACTGGGACCCGCGCGTGCCAGAGTATCCAGGCGAGTTCGACGGTCCGGCCTTTCACGCCCACGCCTATAGCGACCCGTTCGATCCGGTGGACATGCGCGGCAAGAACGTCGTGGTGGTCGGCATGGGCAATTCGGCCATGGACATCGCCAGCGAACTCTCCCAGCGGCCGATCGCGAAGAACCTTTGGGTCTCGGCCCGGCGCGGGGTCTGGGTGTTTCCCAAGTACCTGAACGGCAAGCCGGCGGATAAGAGCGCCATGCCCGCCTGGATGCCGCGCAAGCTGGGCGTGGCCCTGGCCCGCTCGGTGCTGAAGAAGACCATCGGCAAGATGGAGGACTACGGCCTGCCCAAGCCCGATCACGAGCCGCTGGAGGCGCACCCGTCGGTCTCGGGCGAGTTCCTGACCCGGGCCGGCTGCGGCGACATCAAGTTCAAGCCGGCGATCAAGGCGCTGGAGGGCAAGCGCGTGCGCTTCGCCGACGACAGCGTCGAGGACGTCGACGCCATCGTCTTCGCCACCGGCTACAAGATCAGCTTCCCGTTCTTCGATGACCCGGCCCTGCTGCCGGGCGCCGACCACCGCTTTCCGCTGTTCAAGCGGATGATGAAGCCGGGGATTCCGAACCTGTTCTTCATGGGCCTGGCCCAGCCGCTGCCGACCCTGGTGAACTTCGCCGAACAGCAGGCGAAACTGGCGGCGGCCTATCTGGCGGGCAAGTACGCCCCGCCGTCGGACGCCGAGATGGTCCGGATCATGACCAACGACGAGGCGCGCCACACGGGCCAATTCTATGACTCCGCGCGGCACACAATCCAGGTCGACTTCAACGTCTATTGCGCCGACCTGAAGAAGGAGATCGCCAAGGGCGAGGCGCGGGCGCGGAGCCAGGGCGGCAAGCTGCCGGTGCCGGCGCTGGCGGAGATCAGGATGGAACCCTTGCTGGCGTCTTGACGCAAAACCTTGTCATCCCGGAAGCCTCGAAGAGGCTGTCCGGGACCCAGGGGCCAATGGTAGTGCGGAGGGCCCCGGGGTCCCGGCTCTCCGCTTCGCTGCGGCCGGAATGATAAGTTGAGAGTGACGACCATGGCCAAGATCACCTTCGACAAGGACACCCGCGCCAAGCTGGTCGGCGGGCTCTCGGACTATCTGCGGACCGAGCTGGACCTTGAGGTGAAAGGCTTCGACGCCGAGTTCCTGCTCGACTTCATCACCGAGCGGCTGGGCCCCTACTACTACAACCAGGGCCTCCACGACGCCTCGGCGCTGTACCGCGAGAAACTGGAGGCGATCAGCGAGGCCGTGTGGGAGATCGAGCAGCCGATCAAACCGTTATGAAAATCCCCTCCATTCCGATTTCCCCGGCGAACGCCGGGGCCCAGATCGAACCCATGGGCGCCCGACAAGCTGACCGGGCGCATCTCGGATCATCCCAAACCGCTCTGGCTGAACCTGGGTCCCGGCCTTCGCCGGGAAGGTCGGGGTGGGGGGCGGGATTCAGCCGCCCCCAGCCAACCCCTTGCGTCTCGCGCCCGACTAAGGCTGTGATCCTGACGGAGCGTCAAGATCGCTCCATCTCCGAGTCGCGGTCCATGTCGAACATCGCCTATTTCCCCAAACCCCACGTCGATCAGCGGCCGGGCAAGCGGGAACGCACCAAGACCGCCAATCGCCAAGCGATCCTGGACGCCGCGCGCGAGGTGTTCGGCGAGCTGGGCTATGACGCCGCCACCGTGCGCGACATCATCCGCCGCACGGGTTTGGCCTCGGGCACCTTCTACAACTACTACAAGTCCAAGGAGGAGGTGTTCGACGCCCTGGCCGACGACGGCGCGCGCCGCTTCCGGCCCCTCCTGCGCGCCGAGTCCGAGAAGGCCGCCGACTTCCAGTCGTTCGTGCGCGGCGCGATCCTGGCCTATTTCAACTTCGTGGCCACCGAGCAGGAAAGCTGGCGCATCAACCGGCCGCCGGGCGAGCAGATCCCGCACGCGCGTCCGTCGCCCGAGGTTACCGCCGTGTTCGACGAGGTCCGCGAAGCCTTCGCCCGAGTGCTGGAGCAGACCCACGCCCCGCCGGTCGACCTGGACTACCTGACCGCCGCCTGCATCGCCGTGGCTCGCGAGATCGGCGACAAGATGCTGGAGCGGCGGCCCGTCGACACAGAGAGCGCCGCGGATTTCGCGGTCAAGCTGATCCTGGGCGGGCTGCCGGCCTTGCCAAGGCTCTAGAGCCTTCCAGATAATCAGAACAACAAGAACGCAGAGAGTGGGGAAACCATGGCCTCCGACGCCGCCCAGAAGACCATCCTGAAGCTGATCCTGTCCCTGCCCAGCCCGATCCTGCGGGCCATGTCGGGCGGCGGGGTCGTCTATGAGGGCGGGCGAACCCTGGACCCCCGCTTCCAGTTCTTCGCCCACGCGGCCAAGAAACTGCCGCCCATGACCACGCTGAGCCCCGCCGAGGCCGTGGCCGGCAGCGCTCGGGGCCTGGCCGCCGTCCAGGGCCCCCTGGAGCCGGGCGTGCGCACCGAGAGCCTGTCGGTCGAGGGTCCCAATGGCGCGATCCCCTGCCGCGCCTACCGTCCGGAGAACCAGGACAGCTCCATGCCGCTGATCGTCTACGCCCACATGGGCGGCGGGGTGATCGGCGACCTGGAGTCCTGCCACGCCTTCTGCTCGATCCTGGCGCGGATCGTCCGCACGGCGGTGATCTCGGTCGACTACCGACTGGCCCCTGATCACAAGTTCCCGGTTGGGCTGGAGGACGTGCTGGCCGCCTATCGCTGGGCGCGCGACAACACCGGCCGCTTCGGCGCCGCGCCGGTCCCGCCGGCCATCGGCGGCGACAGCATGGGCGGCAACTTCGCGGCCATCGTCGCCCAGGAGATGCAGCGCAAGGGCGAGCCGCGGCCGGCCGCCCAGATCCTGATCTATCCCGCCGTCGACGTGGCCAGCGAGACGCCGTCCATGACCACCTATGCCGACGCCTATCCGCTGACCCGCGCGACCATGGACTGGTTCATGGGCCACTATATGAGCGCCGACGCCGACCCGGCGGACCCGCGCCTGTCGCCGGACAGGACCGCCGACCTGACGGGCCTGTCGCCCGCCGTGGTCGCCACCGCCGGCTTCGACCCGCTGGTCGACCAGGGCGAGGGTTACGCCAAGCGCCTTCAGGCGGCCGGCGTGCCGGTGCTGTACCGCTGCTACGATAGCCTGGCCCACGGGTTCACGGCCTTCACCGGCGCGATCCCGGCGGCGGACGGCGCGTGCCGCGAAATCGCGGGACTGGTGCGGCAGGCGTTTGATCAGCGCGCTTCTCAATAAGTCCGTTCTCCCCGGCGAATGCCGGGGCCCAGATCGAACCCATGAGCGCCTGACACGCTGATGGGCGCGCTTTTCGGATCAGCCCCAACCGATCAGGCTGAATCTGGGCCCCGGCATTCGCCGGGGAAACCGGATTGAGGAGATGGCGTGAGTTCTGTTCCCCCCACCATGCGCGCCCTCGTCGTCGAGGACCTGGCCCCCGACTTCGCCGGCTGCGCCGTCCGAGACGTCCCCACGCCCCAGCCGGGCCCCGGCGAGGTGCTGGTCCGCGTGCGCGCCGCCAGCGTCAACTTTCCCGACCTGCTGATGACCCGCGGCGAGTACCAGTTCAAACCGCCCCTGCCCTTCACGCCGGGCCTCGATATCGCCGGCGAGGTCGCCGCGCTTGGCCAGGGCGTCACCAGCTTCCAGGTCGGTGACGCCGTGGTCGGCGGGGCGCGGCTGGGCGGGTTCGCGGAATACGCCGTGCTGTCGGCGGAGGCCTTGAAGCCCAAGCCCGCGCGGCTGTCCTTCGCCGAGGCCGCCGCCTATGGCGCGGCCTATCTCACGGCCTATGTCGCCCTGGTCCGCCGCGCGCGGGTCGAGCCTGGCGAGTGGGTGCTGGTCCATGGCGCGGCCGGCGGGGTGGGCCTGGCGGCGGTGGACCTGGCCAAGGCGCTGTGCGCGCGCGTCATCGCCGCCTCGGCCTCGGACGACAAGCTGGCGGCCGTTCAGGCGCTCTACGCCCCCGACGCCCTCATCAACGTCACCGGCGGCTTTCGGGAACGCGTGAAAGAGATCACCGGCGGCCACGGGGCCGACGTGATCTATGATCCCGTGGGCGGCGACGTGTTCGACGAGAGCGTCCGCTGCATCGCCTTCGACGGCCGGCTGCTGGTCATCGGCTTCACCTCGGGCCGGATCCCGAACGTCTCGGTCAACATGCCACTGATCAAGGGCTTCTCGGTCATGGGCGTGCGCGCCGGCGAGTACGGCCGGCGGTTTCCCGAGAAAGGCCGCGAGAACGCCGAGGCCATCTGGAAAATGGCGAACGAGGGGGTGATCCGGCCGCATGTGCATATGGCGCTGCCGCTGGATCGCTGGCGTGAGGCGTTCGAGCTGCTGGCGGGGCGTAAGGTGGTGGGGAAAGCGGTGATCGTTCCGTGACCCCACGGGCAAGTGATTGAACCGACTCAGGTTGACATCCCTCGTCCGTTCTTTTATCCACCGCCCCTCACTCGCGGGGACCTGGTCACCGCGTTCAACGTATTTGCATTTCGGAGCCACGTCGTGAAGCGCACCTTCCAGCCGTCGAAGCTCGTGCGCGCCCGCCGTCACGGCTACCGCGCGCGTATGGCCACCAAGAATGGCCAAAAGGTCGTCGCGCGTCGCCGCGCCAAGGGCCGCAAGCGCCTGACCGCCTAATTTCTCTTCCTCCCTCGGGAGGTTAGACGATGATCAAAGCCGCCTTTTCCACAGACCTGGTTTCAGGTTCTCGCCGGAAAGGCGGCTTTTTTCATGCCTGAACCCAAGTTCGCCCCCCTTCGCTTCGAGCGGCTGCGCAAGCGCCCCGACTTCCTGCTGGCGGCCAAGGCCCCCGCCCTGTCGCGCGGCGCCGTCTTCATCCAGATGCGCAAGCGCCCCGACGAGGATCCGGTCGTCCGGGTCGGCTTCACGGCCACCAAGAAGATCGGCGGGGCCGTCGATCGCAACCGCGCCAAGCGCCGTCTCCGCGAGGCCGCCCGGCTGGTCCTGCCCCTTCATGCGCGCCCTTCGCACGACTATGTGTTCATCGCGCGCGGAGGAACCACGACGCGCGAATGGGGGCGTTTGCTTGACGACGTTAAAACAGCGCTGATAAGCCTCGCCGCCGAGCATGATCGCGGAGGACCCAAGGTTCCCCGCCCGTCATCCGGCGCATCCGCTCAAGACGCCACTTCCCAACAACCCGATCTCAAAGTTTCCGGTTAAGCGCTCCATGCAGAACGACAACAAAAACACGCTGATGTTCATTGTCAGCGCGTTCGTGATCCTGATCGGGTACCAGTTCTTCATCCTGGGTCCGCAGCAGAAGCGCGCCGAGATCGAGGCGCGCGCCAAGAAGGCCGCCCAGGTCCAGGCCGCGACGCAGCCGGGCGTGACCCTGGACGCCAACGGCAATCCGGCCCCGCTGCGCCTGTCGCGCGACGCCGCCAAGGCTCAGAGCCCGCGCATCGTGGTCGACACTCCGACCCTGTCGGGTTCGATCGCCCTGAAGGGCGGCCGCATCGACGACCTGTTCCTGCGCAAGTACGCCGAGACCACCGACAAGGGCTCACCGCCGGTCGAGCTGTTCCGCCCCGAGGGCGCCGAGCACGCCTGGTTCGCCGATTTCGGCTGGGCCGGCGCCAACCTGCCGGGCCTGCCCGACAGCCGCACCGTCTGGACCGCCGCGCCGGGCCAGGTGCTGCGTCCCAATTCTCCCGTCACCCTGACCTATGACAACGGCATGGGCCTGACCTTCACCCGTGTGATCGGCGTGGACGACCAGGCGATGTTCACCGTCACCGACAGCGTCAAGAACAACGGGACCGCCGCCTTCCAGTTGGCCCCCTACGCCACCGTCCAGCGCCAGGGCATCACCGACCACCTGGGCAAGACCCAGATCGTCCACGAAGGCGCCATCGGTGTGCTGGGCTCCGGCAAGGACCAGAAGCTGGAGGTGGCCAAGTACGGCAAGTGGAAGAAGGACAAGCCGCTCTCGACCTTCGACTCGGTCGGCGGCTGGGCCGGCATCACCGACAAGTACTGGCTGGCGGCCCTGATCCCCAACCAGGACCAGACCATCAAGGCCCAGTACCGCGTCACCCAGGCCGGCGGCGCCGACATCTACGACGTCAACTTCGTCGGCCCGACCCAGGCCCTGAACCCGGGCGCCACCCTGACCCAGAAGACCCGCCTGTTCGCCGGCGCCAAGACCGTGCCGCTGCTGCGCAAGTACGAATACAACGGCCAGGCGCCCGCCTGGTGGAAGTTCTGGGATAACAGCAAGGCCGAGATCCCGCGCTTCGACTGGGCCGTGGACTGGGGCATGTTCAGCTTCTTCACGCGCCCGATCTTCAACATCCTGGAGATCTTCTATCGTATGGTCGGCAACTTCGGCCTGGCCATCATGGCGCTGACCGTCCTGCTCAAGCTCATCCTCTATCCGATGGCGGACAAGAGCTATGAGAGCATGGCCAAGATCAAGAAGATCTCCCCCGAGGTCGAGAAGCTGAAGGCCAAGCACAAGGACGATCCCGCCAAACAGCAGCAGGAGATGATGGCCCTGTACGCCAAGGAGAAGATCAACCCGATGATGGGCTGCCTGCCCATGCTGGTGCAGATCCCGGTCTTCTATTCGCTGTACAAGGTGCTGACCGTCACCATCGAGATGCGCCACGCGCCGTTCTTCGGCTGGATCCACGACCTGTCCGCGCGCGACCCGACGACGATCTTCAACCTGTTCGGCCTGATCCCCTGGGACCCGGCCCACGCCCCGCTGATCGGCGCCTTCCTGTCGACCACCCTGCACATCGGCGTCTGGCCGCTGCTGTACGGCTTCACCATGTGGCTGACGACGGCGATGAACCCGCCGGCGGGCGACCCGATGCAACAGCGGATCTTCCAGCTGTTCCCGATCGTCTTCACCTTCACCCTGTCGCAGTTCGCCGTGGGCCTGGTGATCTACTGGTGCTGGAGCAACGTCCTGACCATCATCCAGCAATACATCATCATGCGCCGCTACAAGGTCGAGAACCCGATCGACAAGATCATCGCCCGCTTGCAGGGCAAACCTGCTAACGCCACCTGATGAGCGACGAACCCAACCTTCCCGCCGAGCTTCCGAGCGTCCTGTCGGGCGCGGCCGACTTCACGGACGAGCAGATCGAGACGGCGCGGGTGTTCTTCGCCCAGCCGGTCTCGTTCATCATGGGCGCGGTGCGCATGGACGCCATGCCCGCCGCGGATCTGCCGGAAGTGGCCTTCGCCGGCCGCTCCAACGTCGGCAAGTCCAGCCTGATCAACGGCCTGGTCGGCCAGAAGTACCTGGCCCGCGCCTCGAACGAGCCGGGCCGCACGCGGGAGATCAACTTCTTCCTGCTGGCCGAGCAGGTGCGCCTGGTCGACCTGCCCGGCTACGGCTTCGCCCGCGTTTCGCGCTCGATCGCCGACAAGTTCCAGGACCTGGGCCGGGCCTATCTGCGCGGCCGGCCGAACCTGAAGCGCGTCTATGTGCTGATCGACGCCCGCCATGGCCTCAAGAAGGTCGACCTCGAGGCCCTGGACGCCCTGGATACGGCGGCGGTCTCGTACCAGATCGTCCTGACCAAGGCCGACAAGATCAAGCCGCACGAGGTCGACAAGGTCGTGGCCGAGACGCTGAAGGCGATCTCCAAGCGCGCCGCCGCCTTCCCGCGCGTGCTGGCCACCTCGTCCGAAAAGGGCCTGGGCATGCCGGAGCTGCGGGCCGAGATCGTCCGGTTGTGTATCGACGAGTGAGACAACAATAATCCGATCTCCCCGGCGAAGGCCGGGGCCCAGATCGAGCCCACGAGCGCGTTGGAAGCCGATGAGGCGGATGGCGCGCTCACCCAAGCCGGTCCGGATAGATCTGGGCCCCGGCCTTCGCCGGGGAAATCGGAATTTGGGGATATGTTTGGACGGTTAACCCTGCGCTAGGCTTCGGCCGCCAGAACCGCCCGCTTTCTAGTTTCGAAAGTCCGCCGCCCATGACCCGCCACGAACTCAAGACCTGGCCTAAATACTTCGCCGCCGTGCGCTCGGGCCAGAAGCGCTTCGAGATCCGCCGCAACGACCGTGACTTCAAGGTCGGCGACATCCTGGTGCTGCGCGAGTTCGATCCGGAGGACGACGCCTATACCGGCCAGAGCGAAGAGCGCCAGATCACCTTCCTGCTGTCGGAGGAGGATTATGGCGGCGTGATCCACGGCTTCGTGGCCATCGGCTTCGGCGAGGTTCCTCCGCACCCGGACGCCGCCGCCGAGGTCACCGTCGAGAGCCTGGCGACCTGGCACGAGACCGCCGCCTCCAACGCGGCCCTGCGCGCCCAGGGGGCCCGCAAGGTCTCGGAGAGCTACGCGGCGAGCAACATGGGCGTCGCGGCCGAGCGCCAAGGCGCCGTGGCCGACCTGGCCGCCGCCGAAGCCGGCTTCCATGCCGCGGCGGCGCGGATCGTCCGCAAGAGCTGATCGCCGAGCACCAGACAGAGAAAAGCCGCCGAGGTCACCCTCGGCGGCTTTTCTTTTGTCCGGAGAGACGAAGCCTACGCGGCTTCGCGAACCACGGCCGGGAACACGTCGTCCATGCGCAGATAGGTGATCAGGCGGTTTTCCATCGAGATGATGGCCTGGATGTAGCGCAGCTCTTCCACGCCGACATCGGGGGCCGGCTGCAGGCTGTCGCGCGGCACGGTGAAGGTTTCCGACACGGCGTCGACCAGGATGCCGGCCAGGCGATCCTGGCACTCGACCACCACGATCACGTGGCGGGTCTCGGGGATGGTGACGCCCAGGCCCAGGCGGTTGCGCAGGTCGATGACCGGCATGATCGCGCCGCGCAGGTTGATGACGCCACGCATATAGGCCGGCGCGTGCGGGATCGGGGTGGCCGGGGTCCAGCCGCGGATTTCGCGGACCGTCTTCACGTCGATGCAGAATTCCTGCTCGCCGATGCAGAACGAGATCAGCTCCAGCGCGGGCGCGGTGTTGTCGGTCATGCGATATCCCCGGGTCGAATTCAGCGGTCCCGGGGCGGCGTGTTCGACGCGCTCTCGGGCTCCTGCCTACAAGAGCCCGAATGGCCTTTAACAACCGTTAAGGCTGAGCTCGAAGGGGCGCGCCGGATTGTCGCGCCCCCTCAAACCGAGTCCCTACGGCTCCGACAGGCCCTCGTCGCCGTCGTCCGACAGGTTGAACTCGTACCAGACGCCGTTCAGCACGCCGAAGGCGACCGCGAGGCCAAGGCCGAGGATCCAGGTGAAGTACCACATGACTTTCTAGCTCCTCAGTACAGGTCGGGGTTGGTGGCGAGGGCGCCGGTCGTGCTGCGGCCCCACAGCACCTTGTAGACCCAGGCAGTGTAGATCAGGACCAGCGGCAGAAAGATCAACGTCACGATCAGCATGATGAACAGGGTCATGTGGCTGGACGAGGCGTTCCACACCGTCAGGCTGGAGCGCGGATCAAAGCTGCTGGGCAGGATGAACGGGAACATCGACAGACCCACGGTGGCGATGATGCCGACGGCCGAGGCGGACGAGCCGCTGAACGCCGCCCAGGCCTTGTTGAACCGCAGGCCATAGAGGGCCAGGGCCGCGCCCACGAAGCCCAGAACCGGGGCGATGACCATCCAGCCATGGCGGCCATAGTTGTCGAGCCAGGCGCCCGGAGCCCGCACGGCGGCGGCGCCGCGCAGCGGGTTGGACGGACCAGCCGCGTCGGCCAAGCCCTCGATCCGGAAGCCCAGGCCGCCAAACGCCACCCAGAAGCCGCCGGCCGCGAACAGCACGATGCTGGCCAGGGCCGCGATCTCGCCGAACAGGCGGGCGCGCTCGGTGACCGGCCCTTCCTCGGCCTTGATGGTCAGCCACGCCGCGCCGTGCAGCACCAGCATCGAGACCGACAGCAGACCGCACACCAGGGCGAAAGGCGAGAACAGACCGATGAAGGCGCCCTCGTAGAAGGCCCGCAGGTCGCTATCCAGGCGGAAGGGCGCGCCTTGCAGCACATTGCCCATGGCCACGCCGAACACCAGCACCGGCACGAAGCCGCCGACGAACAGACCCCAGTCCCAGAACGCCCTCCACTTCGGATTCGGCCGCTTGGAGCGATACTTGAAGCCCACCGGTCGCATGATCATCGCCGCCAGGACCAGGAACATCGCCAGATAGAAGCCCGAGAAGCTGATGGCGTAGACGAACGGCCAGGCCGCGAAGATCGCGCCCCCGCCCAGGATGAACCACACCTGGTTGCCTTCCCAGGTCGCGCCGACGGTGTTGATGACCATCCGGCGTTCCTGGTCGGTCTTGGCGACGAAGGGCAGCAGCGCTCCGACGCCCATGTCGAAGCCATCGGTCAAGGCGAAGCCGATCAGGAGGATCCCGACCAGAGCCCACCAGATGACGCGAAGCGTGGCGAAATCGACGGGGATATCCATGATTCAGCGCTCCTTTAAGCGACGGCCGGTTCGGCTTCGACGGATCCGTCGAGCACCGACTCATGCGGGGCGAAGGGACCCTTCTTGACGGTCCTGATGATCAGGCCGATCTCGACCACGGCCAGCGCGCCGTACAGAAGGGTGAAGGCCGCGATGCTGGTCAGCAGTTGCGGGACGGACAGGCTGGAGGCGCCCAGGAAGGTCGGCAGCACGCCGTCCACCGCCCAGGGCTGCCGGCCGACCTCAGCCAGCAACCAGCCAAGCTCGGTCGAGATCCACGGCAGCGGGATGGCCGCCACGGCGATGACCAGGAACCACTTGGTGTCGTGCTTACGCAGGGTGACCAGGAGGAAGGCCGTGGCGAACAGGGCGATCATCAGGAAGCCGATCCCGGCCATGATCCGGAACGCCCAGAACATCACCGGCACCGGCGGCACGGTGTCCCAGGCCGCCTTCTGGATCAGCTCGGGCGAGGCCTGGCGCGGGTCGGCGACATAGCGCTTCAGCAGCAGGGCGTAGCCCAGGTCGCGGCGGTGCGCCTCGAAGGTGGCGCGGGCGGTGATGTCCTTGGGGTTGGCCTTCAGGGCCTCGACCGCGCCATAGGCGACGACGCCGGACTCGATGCGGTCCTGCGCCTTGGCGACCAGCTGGAAGATGCCCTCCACCGGCGTGTCGAAGCTGCGGGTGGCGATCAGGCCCAGGACATAGGGGATCTTGACCTCGTAGTGGGTCTTGCGCTCCTTCAGGTCCGGTATGCCGAAGGCGGTCAGGCCGGCCGGGGCGGGCTCGGTCTCCCACATGGCTTCCAGCGCCGCCAGCTTCATCTTCTGGTTGTCGGTCAGGGCGTAGCCGCTCTCGTCGCCCAGCACGACCACCGACAGCGAGGCGGCCAGGCCGAAGGCGGCGGCGACGGTCATCGAGCGCTTGGCCACGCCCGCGTACTTGCCCTTCAGAAGATACAGCGCCGAGATCCCCAGAACGAACACGGCGGCGATCACATAGCCGGCGCTGACCGTGTGCACGAACTTGGCCTGAGCCACCGGGTTGAACAGCACGTCGCGGAAGCTGGAGACTTCCATGCGCATGGTGTCGGGATTGAAGGCCGCGCCGATCGGGTTCTGCATCCAGCCGTTGGCGACCAGGATCCACAGGGCCGACAGATTGGTGCCCAGACCGACCATGAAGGTCACGAACAGGTGGCCGACGGGCTTGAGCTTGTCCCAGCCGAAGAACATCAGCCCGACGAAGGTGGCTTCCATGAAGAAGGCCATCAGCCCTTCGATCGCCAATGGGGCGCCGAAGATGTCGCCGACATAGTGCGAGTAGTACGACCAGTTCATGCCGAACTGGAATTCCATGGTGATGCCGGTGGCCACGCCGAGCACGAAATTGATGCCGAACAGCGCGCCCCAGAAGCGGGTGGTGGTCCGCCAGATCGGCCGTTTGGTCATCACATAGATGCTCTCCATGATGACCAGCATGATGCTGAGCCCCAACGTCAGGGGCACGAACAGAAAATGGTACAAGGCGGTCAGCGCGAACTGCAGTCGCGATAGATCAATGACGGCGGGGTCCATGGACAGCTCCCAAACGAACGGCCGATGATCACGCCGTTCGAGGACTTTCCCCTAGACCGCCGCGACCGCCCACTCCTTGATCGGGATCAAGGCTCGCGGACCAAACCAGCCTACACTCAACCCATGGGCGCCGACATAGTGCAGATTGATGGTTCCGTTGAACCAAGGACGTGGCTCGAGCAGGCCGGCCGGCGCGGCGGGTCCGCGATGGGCCGCGCGCGGACGTTCGTACTGCTGGACGGCCTGGCCGCGATCGGCTTCGCCGCGGGGCTGGCGTTCAGCGTCGATGCGATAGCCAGCCAGCGCGGAACGCTGGCTCTGAGCCTATCCCTGCTGGCGATCGTCGTGGCCGGGGCCCTGCGAGGCTGGCTGGCCCGCGCGGCGGGTGAAGCGGGCGCGCGGGCCGCCGCCCAGGTCAAGGCCGCCGCGCGCGCCGATCTGGCCCGTTCCGTGTTCGCCGGCCCGCGTCGCCCGATGGGCCAGGCCGTCACCGCCCTGGTCGAGGGCGTCGAGGCGCTGGACGGGCACTTCGCCCGCTTCCTGCCCGCGCGGCTGTCGGCCGCCGTGCTGCCGCTGGTGATGATCGCCGTGGCCGCGATCGCCAGCCCGATCTGCGCCGGCATTCTGCTGGCAACGCTCATTCCCTTCATCGCCGCCATGATCCTGTCCGGCACGGCCGCCGCCGCCGAGAGCCGCGCCCAGTTCCTGGCCCTGGAGCGCCTGTCGGGCCTGTTCCTCGACCGCGTCCGCGCCCTGCCGGTGGTCCTGGCTTTCCAGGCCGAGGGGACGACGACCGCCGCCCTGCGCCGCTCGGCCTCCGAGCTGGCCGAGCGCACCATCCGCGTGCTGCGCGTGGCCTTCATCTCCTCGGCGGCGCTGGAGTTCTTCGCGGCCCTGTCGGTGGCGCTGGTGGCGGTCTATTGCGGCTTCAATCTGCTGCGCCTGCTGCCGTTCCCGGTCCCCGAGACCCTTGATCTGAAGCGCGCCTTCTTCGTCCTGGCCCTGGCGCCGGAGATCTACGCCCCGATGCGCCGCCTGGCCGCGGCCTATCACGACCGCCAGGCCGCCGAGGCGGCTTCGGCCAGTCTCGCGACATTCAAGCTCCCGGCCGCCAGGCCCGCCACGACGCCGCTGACCCAGGCCCCCACCATCCGCTTCGAGAGCGTCACCGTCCGCTATGCCGACACCGACACCCCCGCGCTGGACGCCTTCGACCTCACCGCCGAGGCCGGAACCATCACCGCCCTCGTGGGCCCCAGCGGCGCGGGCAAGAGCTCGCTGCTGAACCTGCTGCTGGATCTCGCGCCCCTGACCGGCGGGAAAATCCTGATCGACGGCGCCGCGCCCCGCGCCGCCGACATCGCCTGGGCCGGCCAGTCGCCGCTGATCCTGCCCGCCTCGATCGCCGACAACATCGCCCTCTCCCGCCGCGACGCGACCCGCGCCGACATCGAGGCGGCGGCCAGGGCTGTCGGCCTGGCCCTCGACCGCCCCGGCGGCCTCGACTTCGTGCTCGACGAGCGCGGCAGCGGTCTGTCCGGCGGCGAGCGGCGGCGGCTGTCCCTGGCCCGCGCCCTGCTCAAGCCCGCCCCGATCCTGCTGCTGGACGAGCCGACGGCCAATCTCGACGCGCTCGCGGAGGAGCGGATGCTGGCCGCCATCCGCGTGGCCGCCAAGGGCCGCACGACCCTGATCGCCACCCACTCCGAGGCCGTCGCCGCCCTCGCCGACCAAGTGATCCGCCTTTGACCAGCCCCCTAGACGACCTGATCCGCGCCCAGAAACGCCAGCGCGCCGGCGCCCTGCGGCTGGCGATCGCCAGCGCCGTGGTCGTGGGCGGAGCCTCGACGATCCTGCTGGGACTGTCCGGCTGGTTCATCGTCGCCAGCGCCGCCGCCGGCCTGGCGGGGCTGGCCGCGGCCCATGCCTTCAACGTGCTGATCCCCAGCGCGATGATCAGGCTGCTGGCCATCCTGCGCACCGCCGCCCGCTATGGCGAGCGCCTGAGCGGCCACGCCGCCGCCCTGCGCGCCCTGGCCGCCATCCGCCCGGCGGTGTTCGAGAGCCTGGCGGCCGCCCCGCCGTCCCAGTCGCTGACCCTGTCGCGCGGCGAGGCTTCCGCCCGCCTAGTGCAGGACGTCGACGCGATCGAGACCCGCTTCGTCCGTCTTTCCGCCCCCTGGAGCGCGGTCGCCGGCCTGGGCTCGGGCCTAGTGATGGCCGCCCTGGCCGGCTGGCTCCCGGCCGTCCTGATTCTGCTGGCCGCCGGCGCCGCGATCCTGATCGCCCGCGCCCTGGCCAAGCGCTTTTCCACGCCCGCCCGCGCCGCCATTCAAACCAAGGTCGGAGCGCTGAAGGAGACCACCGCCGCCCTCGTCGCCGCTTCGGCCGAGCTGCGCGCCTACGGCCTGGACGCCTGGGCCGGCGAGGCGTTGAACGCCAAGGCCGCCGAGCTCGACGCCGCGCGGCTGGCCGCCGCCCGCGCCCAGGGCCTGATCCTGATGAGCCAGGCCACGCTCCTCGGCGTCGCGGTCGCCGCCGCCATCGCCAGCGCCGCCCCGGCCGGCGCGCCTCTGGCCGCCCTGGCGGGCCTGGCCGCCGCCATGAGCGTCGACGCCCTGGCCG
Source organism: Caulobacter sp. GW821-FHT05F04 (assembly GCF_059419665.1). Lineage (NCBI taxonomy): Bacteria > Pseudomonadati > Pseudomonadota > Alphaproteobacteria > Caulobacterales > Caulobacteraceae > Caulobacter > Caulobacter sp. GW821-FHT05F04. Next base: position 582,643 of record NZ_JBWKSF010000002.1, on the reverse strand, counting down.
GCCTGGCCCACGCCTTCGACCAGGACGGCGCGGCGCGCGAGGCTCGGGACCGGCTGGACGCGATCCTGCGGCATCGCCCTCAGGCGATCACGCCGAAGCCGGAGACGCCGCCCAGCGTGACCATCCTCGGCCAGACCCTGCGTCCCGGCGAACGTCTGGCAGTCGTCGGCCCGTCCGGCTGCGGCAAGACCAGCGCCATCGAGGCCTTGCTGGGCCTGCGCGGCCAAGCCGTCCTCCCCCGCTCGACCTTCGCCTGGCTGCCACAGGACGCCGGCCTGGTGGCCGGCACGGTGCGCGACAACCTTCGCCTGGCCGCGCCCAAGGCGACCGACGCGCAGCTGTGGGAGGCCCTGGAAGCCGCCGCCCTCGCCGACCGCATCCGCGCCGCGCCGCGGGGTCTGGACGCCTATCTCGGTGACGACGGCGAGCGCCTGTCCGGCGGCGAGCGGCGGCGCCTGGCCCTGGCGCGGGCCTATCTGCGGGACGCGCCGTGGCTGCTGCTGGACGAGCCCACCGAGGGCCTTGATGCGGCGACCGAGATGATGGTCGTGGAGCGGCTGCGAGAACGTCTGGACCGCACCGGCCAGGGCCTGGTGCTGGTCAGCCATCGCGCGGCGCCGGCGGCGATCTGCGGGCGGCGGCTGGAGATGAATGCAAACAAAAACCCGATCTCCCCGGCGAACGCCGGGGCCCAGATCGAACTCACCAAAGTTTGAGGATTGGACGCGAGCGCTGTCGCGAAAACCCTAAGGGCTCCGGATGAATCTGGGCCCCGGCGTTCGCCGGGGAAATCGGGCTTTGGGGGAACTCCCAGCTCGACTTGGGATCCCCTACTTCATGTTCACGCGGATGTAGGTCACGAACAGCACCACGGCGAACGCCGAGAACGCCGCGATCACCAGACCCAGGTACGCCATTTGCCCGTCAGACATTCGAACGCTCCGATTGCTTGGAACGTCCAGCCTCCGACCTACGCAATAACCGCGCCTTGACCTGGCTCAAACCCGTCCGGCTATAAGGACTTCGAGACTGAGAACACCCATGAAGCCAGCCCGGGGCCTGTCCTCGACGCTCTATAGCGATCCACATCCCACCGCCTACCTGGCCGCCCTCGCGGCGGTGATGGCGACGGCGGTGGCGCGCCTGTACCTGCCGGCGGCGTTCACCGCGCCCTCGTCGTTCCTGCTGTTCGTGCCGGCGGTGCTGGTCAGCGCCGCGCTCGGCGGCCTGGGCCCCGGCGCCTTCGCCACCACCTTCGCCTGGGCCAGCGTCTGGTGGGTGACGCGCGAGATCCCGTTCAACCTGGTCAGCGGCCTGTGCGCGGCGATCTTCCTGTCGGTCGGCTTCGGCATGGCCGTGGGCGGCGGCTGGTTCCACGCCGCGCGGCGGCGCGAGGCGGCGGTCAACGACCACCTGCGTTCGATCCTCGACACCGTGCCCGACGGGGTGGTGGTCATCGACCGCGACGGCCTGATGACCTCGTTCAGTCCCGCAGCAGAGCGGATGTTCGGCTGGACCGCCGCCGAGGTTCTCGGCAAGAACGTCGGCTTGCTGATGCCCGAGCCGCATGCGACCGCCCACGACGACCATATCCAGCGCTACCACCGCACCGGCGACAAGCGGATCATCGGCGTCGGCCGCGTCGTGGTCGGCCTGCGCAAGGACGGCTCGACCTTCCCGATGGAGCTGGCGGTCGGCGAGACCAAGGGGCCGATGCCCTCCTATACCGGCTTCATCCGCGACCTGACCCAGAGCCAGGAGACCGAGACCCGCCTGCAGGAGCTGCAGAACGAGCTGGTCCACGTCTCGCGACTGACGGCCATGGGCGAGATGGCCTCGACCCTGGCCCACGAGCTGAACCAGCCGCTGTCGGCCATCGCCAACCTCCTGACCGGCTCGCGCCGCCTGATCGACCGGGGCCGCGAGGCCGACCAGGCCAAGGTCCGCGACGCCATCGACCGCGCCGCCGCCCAGGCGCTGCGGGCCGGCGAGGTGATCCACCGCATGCGCGACTTCGTCCGCCGCGGGGCCAGCGAGCGGGTCGACGAGAGCCTGTCCAAGCTGATCGAGGAGGCTTCGGCCCTGGCCCTGATCGGCGAGCGCGACCGCCAGGTCGATGTGCGCCTCTCCCTGGATCCGGCGGCGGACGCCGTCTATGCCGACCGGGTCCAGGTGCAGCAGGTGCTGCTGAACCTGATCCGCAACGGCATCGACGCCATGCAGGAGAACGGCGCGCGGCGGAAGGCGCTGACCATCACCAGCGCCGTGACCGACCAGGGCTGGTCGCAGGTCAGCGTCGCCGACACCGGCCCCGGCATCGCGCCCGAGGTGCTGGAGCGCCTGTTCCAGCCCTTCATGACCACCAAGCCGCAGGGCATGGGGGTGGGCCTGTCGATCTCGCGTTCGATCATCGAGGCCCATGGCGGCCGCATCTGGGCCGAGGCCAATCCCGGCGGCGGGGCGCTGTTCCGCTTCACCCTGCCGCCCGCCGATCATAAGAAGGAAACCGTCGATGAGTGAGGCCCCCCTGGCGACCCCGACCGCCGTCGTGCACGTGGTCGACGACGACGAGAGCGCCCGCGAGTCTCTGGCCTTCCTGCTGGAGTCCGCCGACTTCGAGGTCGTCGCCTACGCCAGCGCCCCGGCCTTCCTCGAGGCTTTGCCAGACGCCAAGCCGGGTGTGGTGATCACCGACGTGCGCATGCCGGAGATGAGCGGCCAGGAGCTGGTCGCGCGCCTGGCGGCCCTGAAGGTCAAGATGCCGATCGTGATGATCACCGGCCACGGCGACATCCCGATGGCCGTCGAGGCCATGCGTTCGGGTGTCGTGGACTTCATCGAGAAGCCGTTCTCGGACGCCCGCATGCTGGATGCGCTCGGTCGCGCCATCAAGGCCGCCGAGGCCGCCCCGGTCACCGACGACCAGGCCGCCATCCTGCATCGCCTGGAAACCCTGTCCGAACGCGAACGCCAGGTGCTGGACGGCGTCGTCGCCGGCCACGCCAACAAGGTCATCGCCCGCGAACTGGGCATCAGTCCGCGTACGGTGGAGATCTATCGGGCCAAGCTGATGACCAAGATGCAGGCCGACAACCTGGCGGCGCTGGTGCGGATGACGCTGTCGGTGCGGGGGCAGACCTAGGGCCCTGTAGCGTTGGATGGAATCATCCGAAGCGCAAAGGGCTCCAGATGCTCCTGTCCGCTTCGCTACGGCCGCGATAACAGGCTTTGGTTGAATTTCAGGACTTCGCTCAGCCTCACGCTCAACGCATCCCCCAGCAGCGGCTTCTCCACCAGCGACACGCCGCGCACGCCTCGCCGCAGCAGCCGCTCCGCATCGCCGGTCAGCACGATCGTCGGGCTCTCCCCCACGGCCGGCCAGTCCTCTCGATCATCGTCGATGACCACCGCCGCGGCCGGTCTCCCATCCGGCCGCGTTCCCACCGCATAACCCTCGGTCTCCAGCGAGAAGCGCAGCGCCTCGCGCAGGGGCTCGTCCTCGACGAGCAGCAGGATGAGGGGACGATCCGACATGGCGTCATCTTGCCTGGACACCTGTCCGCGCGGGTTGATCCGCCTCAAACACTCGCCACCCGCACGCCCGCGTAAGGGGGTTTCCTTAGGCGCGGCTCCCGAATATCGCGGCGTCGGGAATAGGCGCATGACCCCACTATCAGAAGGGTCTTTCCATGCTGTCTCCGCTTCGCATCGACGCCGCTCCGGGCGCCCTCGATTCCGTGTTGGCCATTCCGGGCGCCTGCTCGCGCTTCTCGCGCGACGAGGAGATTTTCGGCGAGGGCGAGGCCGCCGACTATGTCTACCAAGTCGTCACCGGCGCGGTGCGGACCTACCGCATCCTGCGCGACGGTCGCCGCCAGATCGACGACTTCCACTTCGCTGGCGAGTATTTCGGCCTGGAGATGGCAGATGCTCACCGCATCACGGCCGAGGCCCTGACCGACGCCAGCATCCGGATGATCCGGCGCGGGGCGCTCAGCGATCTGGCCGCGACGCGCAGCGACGCCGCCCGGGCTCTGTTCCGCCTGACCGCCGAGGTCCTGCAGCGCAGCCAGGACCACGTGCTGATGCTGGGCCGTCGCTCGGCCCAGGAGCGGGTTGTCGGCCTGCTGCTGGACATCGCTGAACGCACTCACGCCCGCGCCGAGCTGAACGTGCCGATGGGCCGCCAGGACATGGCCGACTATCTGGGCCTGACGATCGAGACGGTGTCGCGGACACTGACGGCCTTGCAGGACGAGGGTCTGATCGCCCTGCCCAGCGTGCGGTGCGTGGTGCTGCAGGATCGTCGGGCGCTGGAGCGGATGGTCGATTGATCACCAGCAACGCAACCAAGCTCTTGTCATCCCGGAAGCCTCGCAGAGGCTGTCCGGGATGACAAGAATTAGGAGCTTTGAAGGGACTAGACCCCGCCTTCGTCCGTCCGCTCGAGCCCCGCGATCGTCGCCTCTTCCCGCGCGCCGCCCTTGTCGACCGCGCGCAGGGTCGCCTGGCGCAGGGCGTAGACGACCAGCGCCGCCAGGATGGCCGCGTTCAGGACGAACGGCCCCCAGCCGATGCGCTCGTAAAGCAGCACGAACAGCGGCGCGACCACGACATTGAGGCCGTTGATGGCGGCGATGGCCCCGGCCGCCCCGGCCTGGTCCTTGGCCTCGACCGACAGCGAGGCGCCGGCCGTGAAGCCCGGGCGCGCGAAGCCGTAGCCCAGGCTGGCGATGGCGTAGCCGATGGCCACGGCGGCGTAGTCCGGCGCGAAGGCGACGACGATGTTGCCGATCGCCGCGCAGCCCACGCCCCAGCGCATCAGGTCGCGCGGCCCCATGCGGAACATGCGGATCAGGCCCCACTGGGCCAGCAGCGCCGCCACCGCGCCGGCGGCCATGGCCAGGGTGATGAAGCCCTGCGCCTTGATCGGCGGAAGGCCCAGCTTGTCGATGATCAGAAAGCCCAGGGTCTGGGTCTGGGCGGTCTGGCAGGCGGCCACGAGAAAGCCGAAGATCAGGAACGGCTTGAGACGCGGATCCCGCCACAGGGCCGCATCGCCGCCGCGCCAGGACAGGCCGATCCGGCGGCGGGGCGGGGTCTCGCCGCGTCCGGGCTTGAAGGTCTCGGGCAGGCCCCGATGCACGACCACCATCATGCCCGCCGCCAGCAGGGCGAAGGCGAACATCGGTCCGGCCAGGCCCACGCCCGGCAGCACGAACAGCGGGGCCAGCAGCGGACCGACCACCGTGCCCAGGCCGAAGGCTCCGGCCAGGGTGGCCATGGTCTGGGTGCGCTCCTCGCGGCTAGTGCGCTCGGCCATATAGGCCTGGGTGGCCGGATTGGCGGCCGAGCCGAAGGTCCCGAACAGCGCCCGGCACAGCAGGAAGGCGACAAAGATGACCAGCGGCGGGGCCAGGTGATGCAGGCCGGCCGACACCACCAGGGCGCACAGCAGCATCGACACGCAGAAGCCGCCCAGGCCCAGCAGGATCAGCGGCTTGCGCCCACGCAGGTCCGACTGGCGAGCCCACAGCGGCGAGGTGATGGCCCACAGCACAGCCGATAGCGAGAAGATGGCCGCGACCATGGCGTCCGGGATGCCGATCTGGCGGCCGATGGCCGGCAGCACCGACAGCATGCCGTTGTTCCCCATGGCGGTCGCCACGGACACGCCAAAGAGGATCGCGAACGGCGCCCGGTTATCCCGGGCCTCTTTGGACTCCCCAGTCATCAAACACTTGTTAGGCCCCCTCCTGTTCCGAGGGAAGCATCAGAACCGGAAAGACGCGATTTTTGGGTCGCGCGCGCGATGTGTCGCGGATCACGGACGGCTTGGATGAGCGCGTGAAAACGTTGGCTTAATCATTAATCGCGATCATGCGGCTTCATTCTCGGGGTCGGTCTTCCACCATGTTCCAGATCATCGGCATCGTCATGCTCTTCGGCATGGTGTTTGGCAGCTACCTGATGGGTGGCGGCAAGCTGGACGTGATCATCGAAGCCGCCCCACACGAGCTGATGGCCATTCTGGGCGCGGCCGTCGCCGCCTTCCTGATCTCCAACTCCATGGTCGTCATCAAGGGCACGGCCGGCGGCTTCGGCAAGATCTTCAAGGGTCCCAAGTGGAAGCCGTCTGACTATCGCGACCTGCTGTCCTTGCTGTTCCTGCTGACCAAGACGATGAAGTCCAAGGGCGTCATCGCCCTGGAAAGCCACATTGAAAAACCGGGCGAGAGCACGATCTTCGCCCGCTACCCGAAGATCACCCACGACCACTTCGCCGTCGACTTCATCTGCGACACCCTGCGGATGATGACCATGAACCTGGAGGACCCCCACCAGGTCGAGGACGCGATGGAAAAGCAGCTCGAGAAGCACCACCACGAGGCGCTCGAGCCGGCTCACGCTCTGCAAAACATGGCCGACGCCCTCCCCGCCCTGGGCATCGTCGCCGCCGTGCTGGGCGTTATCAAGACCATGGGCTCGATCACCGAACCGCCGGCCGTCCTCGGCGGCATGATCGGCGGCGCCCTGGTCGGCACCTTCCTGGGCGTGTTCATCGCCTATGGCATCGTCGGCCCCATGGCCACGCGCCTGCAGGCCGTCGTCAACGAGGACGGCGCCTTCTACAAGATCATCCAGGCCGTCCTGGTCGCCCACCTGCACGGCAACGCCGCCCAGATCTCGGTCGAGATCGGCCGCGGCAACGTGCCCTCGCCCGCCCAGCCCAGCTTCGCCGAGCTGGAAGAGGCGCTGTCGCAGATCCCGAACGAGTAGTCGCACGTTAGCGCGTCGTAACTTGCACGCGCTTTCGAACCGGTATTCCTTCTGCGCAAAGCCGTCGTCGACAAGGCGACGGCGTCCGCCGCTAGGGGAAATCCGCATGAACACCACGATGCTTCGCAAACTCCTGATCGCCGGCGTGGCCGTCTCGGCCCTGTCGCTGGCCGCCTGCGGCAAGCATGAGGAAGCCGAAGGCGACAGCGCCGCCGCCAAGGCCGCCGCCGCCGACGCCAGCACCGTGACCGACGCCGCCTCGGCCAAGGACCAGGCCGCCGCCGACGCCAACAAGGCCGCCGCCGACGCGGCCGCGGCGCCGGCCGACCCGGCGGATACCGCCGCGGACGCCGCCGCCACGGGCGCCACCTCGACGCCGTCCGAGACCTCGGCCACCGCCGCTGCGGACGCGGCGACCGCCGCCAAGCCGGAAGAGAAGAAGGCGGGGCACTAGGGGTCTCGCCTAAAATTCAAGATCCGATCTCCCCGGCGAAGGCCGGGGCCCAGGTCGAGCCCAGAGCGCCCTTCGTCGAACCTCGGCGGAGGGCGCTTTCACATCTGACGCTCAGGATGAATCTGGGCCCCGGCCTTCGCCGGGGGGATCGGGTTGGAGAGCGGTCTTGACGTTTGACCTCCCCCAGCGCTCTAGCAGCCCCATGAGCGTCACCAACCCTCCCGACGGTTCGCCCCTCGTCTGGCGCGAGGACGGCCTGCCGCAGTCCAGCCTGTACGGCGACGTCTATTTCTCCAGCGTCGACGGCCTGGCCGAAACGCGGGCCGTGTTCCTGACCGGCTGCGGCCTTCCCGAGCGGTTCGGGGCGCAGCCAGACTTCACGGTCGGCGAGCTTGGATTTGGCTCGGGCCTGAACATCGCCGCCCTGCTCGACCTCTGGCGGCGCGAGAAGCCCGCGAACGGCCGGCAAGGCGGCCGCCTGCATATCTTCTCGATCGAGGCCCATCCGCTGGCGCGCGACGAGGCCGCCCGGATCCTGGCCCACTGGCCGGAGCTGGGCGAGGCGGCCCAGGTGCTGCTGGACCACTGGCCGGGTCGCGCGCGGGGCTTCCACCGCGTGGACCTGCCCGGCTTCGACGCCTTGCTGGACCTGGCGGTCATGGACGTGATCCCGGCGCTGCAGGCCTGGGACGGTGCGGCGGACGCCTGGTTCCTGGACGGCTTCTCCCCGGCGCTGAACCCGGCCATGTGGCGCGAGGAGGTGCTGGCCGCCGTCGCCAGCCGCTCGGCCCCGGGCGCCCGCGCGGCGACCTTCACCGTGGCCGGCGCGGTAAGGCGCGGCCTGCAAGCCGCCGGCTTCGAGATCGCCAAGCGCCCCGGCTTCGGCCGTAAGCGCGAGCGGCTGGAGGCCTGGCTGCCCCCCTCAAGAGAAATGGGCGCGCATGCGCCCGCGCCGCGGCCCCAGACCCTGGCGATCATCGGCGGCGGCATCGCCGGCGCGTCCCTGGCGCGCGCCGCCCGCGCCGAAGGCCTTGGCGTCACCGTCGTCGATGATCCGGACCACGTCGCCGCCTCGGGCAATCCGGCCGCCCTGGTCACCCCCGCGCTCGACGCCGGCGGCGGCCCGCGCGCGGCGCTCTACGCCCAGGCCTTCGCCCGCGCGGCAGCGCTGTACGAGGCCGAGCCCGGCGCGATCATCGCCCGCGAGGTGCTGCAGCTGCCCGCCAGCGAACGCGATCCGGCCCGCTTCGCCACCGTGGCCGGACAGGACCTGTTCGAGCCAGGCGCCATGCTCCTGCGCGACGACGCCCTGGCCATGACCCGCGCGCTGGTCATCGAGCCGGCCCTGGTCACCGCCGCCTGGAGCGGCGAGATCATCCGCCGCCGCGTCACCCGCCTGGAGCGCGCCGGCCCAGGACGCCATGGGGCCTGGCGACTCCTCGACGAGGCCGGCGACCTTATCCTGACCGCCGATCGCGTGGCCCTGGCCGCCGGCGCGGCGAGCGCTGAACTTCTTCCCCAGATCCGCCTGAAACCCGTGCGCGGCCAGGCCAGCTGGACCGCGGGCGAGACGACCCGGGCGACGGCCTTCGGCGGCTATGCCGTGCCGACCCGCGATGGCGTCCTGTTTGGCGCCACCCACGACCGCGACCAGACCGCCGTGGACGTCCGTCCCGAGGACCACGCCCGCAACCTCGACATCCTGGCCAAGGGTCTGCCGGATCTGGCCGCGCGCCTGGCGGGCAAGACGTTCGAAGGCCGCGCGGCCGTGCGCGCCACGACGCCGGACCGTCTGCCGCTGGCGAGCCTTGGCGACGATGGCCTGCTGGTCCTCGCCGGCCTCGGCTCGCGCGGCTTTTGCCTGGCCCCGCTGCTGGCCGAGCACCTGATCGCCAGCCTCCTGGGCCATCCCTCGCCCTTGCCGCGCCAATTGTCGCACCTGACCGAGTCCGGCCGTTTCGACTCGCCTGACACGGGTATCGGCGTATAATCGAACACGGTTATCGGAGCGCGCGACGGACCCTTTGCCGCCCGTGCTTCCTATCCGCTCAAATCTACCGATGAGGCCGGCGCCCCCTTCTTGCCGGCCCATTACGGCGGTCCTCCGCCCTCTTGGTCCGCCGGATCGGACGCTCCCGACGCCCCATCGGGAGCGTCTTTCCATTTGAGCCACGCGTCCCTGGAGCCGCCCATGGACAGCGCCGCCCATAGAAAAAGGGGCCGGCCTCGCGGCCAGCCCCAATTCCACCGATCCGGACTTCCTTATTGGAAGTTGATCGAGACCGTCGAACGGCGGTTCAGCGGTTCCTTGACGCCATCGCCAGTCGCGACGGCCGGAGCGCTTTCGCCCTTCCAGTCGACCGCCACGGCGGTGGCCGCCAGGCCCTGGCTGACCAGGCCATCGGCGACGGCCTTGGCGCGGCGTTCCGAGAGCTTCTGGTTGTAGCGATCCGAGCCCGAGGTGTCGGTGTGACCCGTCACCACGACCTTGGTCGCGTTGCCGCCCTTGGCGTATTCAGCGGCTTGCTGGACCACGGCCTGAGCTTCCGGCGTCAGCACGTACTGATCGAACGGGAAGTAGACCACGAACTCGCGCGCTTCATAGGCCGGAGCGGCCGGCATCGGCGGCGGGGGCGGAGGAGGCGGCGGGGGCGGGGGCGGCGGGGGCGGCGGGGGAGGCGGCGGGGGCGGCGGGGGCGGCGCGGACCCGAAGGTGTAGCGCAGACCCAGGGTCACCGAAGCGTCCTTGTACTTGCCCGAGAAGGTGCCGACGTCGGTGATCGAACCACCGGCCGGACCCGTGTTCTGGGTCACCGAACCCCACTTGAGGTTCTTGGTTTCCAGGTAACGGCCGGTCAGGTCCATCGACCAGTTCTCGGCGAAGTTCCAGCCCACGCCCACGATGCCTTGATAGGCGAAGGCCTGGTCGACGTCGTCGAAGTTGGTGTTCTGGAAGCGAGCGCCGCCCGCGGGAACGCCCGACAGCTGGCCATAGGCCTTGTTGTGCACCCAGGCCGTACCGGCGCCGGCGCCGATATACGGGTTGAAGGTGCCACCGGGAGCCAGGTCGAAGATGACATTGGCCATCAGGGTGGTGGCCTTCAGGCTGCCGTCCAGCTCACCGCAATCCGGCGAGGCCGGCGAGCGGCCGACGCCAGGCGTGCAGAGGCCGATCGGCTGAGCGCCGGCCAGACCGTTGCCGCGGACGCTCTTCAGGTCGCTGGGGCGATAGCCGTATTCGGCTTCCACGCGCCAGTTCGGCGAGAACTTGTAGCCCAGGCGGGCGAAGCCGGCCCAGTCCTTGTCGCCCGAGAAATTCCACTGATAGCCGTTCGAGGACGTAGCCTTGACGTCCCTCGGCTCGTGGTAGCCCACATCGCCCGCGACATAGAAGCCGCTCAAGGCGCTTTGAGCCGAAGCGCCCGAGGCCGCGCCGAGCGCGACCAAGGCGACGCCGGCAAGCAACCGCATATTCATCTCTAAAACCCTCTCTAGTCTCTAGTAGTATGTCGCGGGCCCGACACGGCCCCGGGACCTCAGCACGACAAACGCGCACTCAGCGGATTTAGGTGTGGCAGAAACGCCACAAAGGCCGATCAATTGTGAAATGGGCGCGGACCAACCGGTGTTCCGGCAGCGCTTAGCTTGGCCGGAAAACTGTGCGCTCATGTCGCAAGTAACGGAGATTGAAGGAGAAATTCGATTTCTACATACTGCGGGCTTGGTCGGGTGGAGTATGTCCGTGAGCATTGAAGCGTTTTCACAGGCCGGCCAGGAACCCGTGAGGATCACGGGGGGCGAGGCTCCGAACGCCTTCGTCAACGCCGACGCTCGCGACGGGGTCGTGGCGGGCAAGGAAAGCCTGACGGTGGCCGAGGCGGCCTCGCAGCTATTGCGCGGCGCGCCCGGCTGGGGTCCGGCCCTGCATGTCGGAGCGACGGTGACCTACGCCTATCGCGCCACCGCGCCGACCACCATGCCCAGCGACACCTCGGGCTTCTCGCAGTTCAACGCCGCCCAGATCGTCCAGACCGAGAAGGCTCTGCAGGCCTGGTCGGACGTGGCCGACATCAAGTTCGTACGCGTCGGAACCGGAACCACCGGCGCGGCCGCCTACAGCGACAACGCCGCCATTCTGTTCGGCGACTACAGCACCGGCGAGTCCGGCTCGGCCGCCCTCGCCTACTATCCGGGCAACGCCCAGCCCAGCAGCGACTCGGGCGATGTCTGGGTCAATTCCAGCCTCGGCTATAACAGCAGCCCAAGCGGCTCGAACTATGGCGGCATGGTGCTCGTCCACGAGATCGGTCACGCCATCGGCCTGGCCCACCCGTCCAAATACGACGCCGACAGCGCGGCCGCCGCGATCACCTACAGCGCCAACGCCGGTTATTACGAGGACAGCCGTCAGTATACGGTGATGTCCTACTTCGGCGAGTCCAACACCGGCGGCGCGTTCGGCGGCGCCTACGCCGCCTCGCCCTTGCTGGACGACATCGCCGCGGCCCAGCTGGCCTATGGCGCCAACATGACCACCCGCACCGGCGACACCATCTACGGCTTCAACGCCAACGCTGGGCGCGACTGGTTCTCGGCGACCTCGTCGTCGACCAAGCTGGTGTTCGCCGCCTGGGACGCCGGCGGGACCGACACCTTCGACTTCTCCGGCTACAAGGTCGCCCAGACGATCGAACTGCGCGAGGGCTTCTTCTCCAGCGTCGGCGGCCTGACCGGCAACGTCACCATCGCCATCGGCGCGGTCATCGAGAACGCCATCGGCGGCGCCGCGGCCGACACCATCACCGGCAACGCGGTGGCCAACCGCATCACCGGCGGCTCGGGCAACGACATCCTGGACGGCGGCGCGGGCCTGGACACCGCCGCCTACGCCGGCAAGTTCGCGTCCTATGCCTTCAGCGCCCTGGCCAACGGCGGCTGGCAGATCAAGGACAGCGCCGGAACCGACGGCACGGACACCGCCATCAATATCGAGAACCTGCAGTTTTCGGACCGCGCGGTCGCCATGGTCGACAGCCGCGTGGCCTCGGCCATGGCCAGCGTCCTGCGCCTGCAGCCCTTCAGCACCGGCGCCGACGCCATGACCAAGTCGATCGCCGGTGCCATGGCCTCCGGGACCAGCTACACGGACGCCATCGGCCTGGTCGTCAAGGCGGCGGTCAACACCAGCGCGGTCGCCGCCCTCTCCTACCAGTTCTTCACGGGCAAGACCCCGACCGTCGCGGGCATGGACTATCTGGTCGACCCGAACGGCGCGAACCCCAACACCCTGAACAGCGCCTACTACCAGTCGTTCGACACGGTGAACCGCTTCATCAATTTCGCCGTCAATCTGGGCAAGAATGGCGAAGGCGCCTCGGGCTTCACGGCGAGCTACGGGTCCCTGACGCTCTTCGACGCCACCAAGAAAGCCTATGCGGCCATCTTCGGCGCGACGCCGACCGACCAGAAGGTCCACGACCTGCTGGACACCACCGTCGCCGTGGGCGGCTCGACCATGACCCGCGCCAGCTACATGGCCTATTACGGTCAGGACGGCGCGAATGGTCAGGGGACCAAGGCGGCAATGGTCGGATGGCTGCTGGCGGCGGCCGAGACCGAGCACGTCGGCGTCTATGCCAAGTCGGCCGACGTCTTCTTCGCCGACCAGGTGGCGCACAACGTCTATGGCGTCGACCTGATCGGGACCTACGCCAAGCCGGAATACAATCTGATCTGAGGCCCTCCGGGCCTCCGATCCGGCGACGCGACGCGGCGGCGGGCCTCACGGCTCGCCGCCGTTTTCGCGTTCGGTGAATCCGAAAGCGGCCCCGGCGCGTTTCTCCTGGCCGAGGAGATAGCCCCGAGGAGATTGGCATGACCTTCACCGCCCGCGCCCTGCATCTGCACGGCCACCATGCCCGCCTGATCGACGAGGCCAGCCCGGAAGCGGCGGCGCTCGCCTATGTCGAGGAGTTCGCCCACGACGCCCCCGATAGCGACGCTGGCGGCGGCGACCTGGCGATCCTCGTCCGCGACGAGGACACCGGGCGCGAGCAGTGCTTCCGGGTGGACCTGGCGACCGGCGAGACCGAACCTTGCGCCGGCGCCTGAACACAAGAAGAGCCGTTTCCTTCAAGCCGCCGCGGCCGCGCCGTGGTGGATCGTCCCGATATTCCCCTGACCTGGAGAGACCGACATGAAGATCGTCAGAAGCGGCTCGGCCGCCTGGAGCGGCGGCATCAAGGACGGCAAGGGCTCGATCTCGACCGAGAGCGGCGCCCTGCAGGACTATCCCTACGGCTTCGCCAGCCGCTTCGAGGGCCAGCCCGGTTCCAACCCCGAGGAGCTGATCGCGGCGGCCCACTCGGCCTGCTTCACCATGGCCCTGTCGCTGATCCTGGGCGAGGCGGGCTTGAAGGCCGACCGCATGGACACCTCCGCCAAGGTCTCCCTGGAACAGGTCGAGGGCGGCTACGCCATCACCGCCTCGCACCTGACCCTGAAGGCCAGCATCCCCGGCGCCGACCAGGCCCAGTTCGAGGAATTGGCCGCCAAGGCCAAGGCCGGCTGCCCGGTCTCGAAGCTGCTGAAGGCCGAGATCACCCTCGACGCCAGCCTGATCGAATAGGATCCTGCCCGGTGTCGCGCGCCTCCCCTTCCGGGCGGGCGCGACGCCGGGAGATCGCGCCGTGAACCGTTACAGCTTCCTGGACCTGGCCAGCTCGCCCAGCGTGCGCGCGGTCCAGGCCGAGATGGGCGTCGACCAGCTGTGGACGCCCGGCGCGGTCGATCGCGTCTCCGAGGCCTTCACGCCCAACGAGGTCGCCTTCATCGCCGAGCGCGACAGCTTCTACATGGCCAGCGTCTCGCAGACCGGCTGGCCCTACGTCCAGCACCGCGGCGGCCCGCCCGGCTTCCTCAAGGTGCTCGACGAGACGACCCTGGCCTTCGCCGACTACGCGGGCAATCGCCAGTACATCAGCACGGGCAATCTGGACGCCGACGACCGCGTGGCCTTGATCCTGGTCGACTATCCCCGCCGCGCCCGCCTGAAGATCCTGGCCCACGCCGAGCGCCTGGCGCTGGACGCCGAGCCCGACCTGCTGGCGCGGGTCAGCGTCCCCGGCCACCGCGCCCGCCCCGAGCGGATCTTCCGCCTGCGGCTGGCGGCCTTCGACTGGAACTGTCCGCAGCACATCGTCCCGCGCTTCACAGAGGCCGAGATCGCCCGCGCGGTCGCGCCGCTGCGCGACCGGCTCGCCGCTCTGGAGGCGGAAAACCAGCAGCTGCGCGAGCGCCTCGGCCCTTCATAGACGTTCCGTTCCGGAAGCTGACGAACTCGTGTCTTGGCGCCGCCGCCTCCGGCGCCGCACGCTTCGTCGTCACACGAGGGAGCCACCATGAGCGAACGCATCTTCCGCCAGGGCGACATGCTGCTGCGCACCGGGGTGAGCCTGCCGCATCTGGGCGTCTATTCGGGCCAAGTCTACGAGGTCGAGGACTACCATCACCACGCCGAAGGCCTTTACGTCAAAGGCGTCGACGAGGGGCTGGACCCGGCCAGCTTCCAGCCGATCAGCGAGCCCATCTAGACGTCAGCCTCGCGTTGGCCGGGACGAACACTCCTTAAAAGAGAATAAATTCTCGATACAATTTGACCGAAAGTTACTACCAGGCGCATCGTGCCGGCGTCGGGAGGCGGCCGCATGATCACCAGGGAGCGGATCGAGCGCATCTTCAAGGAGGTGCAGCCTCACTTCGTGCGCACGGGCGACGTCGAGGGCTATGCCAGCCTGTCCACCGAGGACGGGGTCTGGTGGCCCCTTGGCCGCGAGACGCGGATCGGCCGGCGGGAAATCGCCGAAGGCTTCGCGGGCGTGATCAGCGGCTGCCACATCGAGCCAGTGTTCGAGGCCGTGGAGCTTGTCGTCCGCGACGACTTCGGCCTGGCGGCCCTGCACGGCACGCAGACGATACGCTTCGACAGCGGCGCCCCCACCCAGGTCGATCACTCCCGTGAGATCTGGGAGTTTCGAGACGTCGCGGGCGCCGTCAAGATCGGCCGCATGATATGGAACCAGATCCCGGACATGACCTAGAGCCCCATGGCGACGCCGGAAGGTGGTCTCGCCGACGGAATCCTGGGAAGCGCGCCCCCTTGCCGCAGGCGGCTCGCGCATCCGCAAACTCGGATAGTCAGACGTCCTTCCCGAGACCCGCTCGGCCAAGCCCGCCGAACCGGACGACGGCTTCCGTGCGGTTGCGGGCGCCCGCCTCGCTCAGGATGGCCTGGACGTGCAGCTTCACGGTCGCCAGAGAGATACTGAGCGCGTCGGCGATCTGCTTGTTGGTCTTGCCGTTCAGCAAATGACCAAGCACTTCGCGTTGCCGTTTGGACAGCCGCTCCACTGACGGCCGCTCCTGCAGTTTGCCCTTGTCGACCCACGGAAAATATTCGCCGCCCGCGACGATGAACCGCAATATCGCGTGCTGCATCTCCCGGGTGATCTGCTCTCCAATAAAGCCCTGGAAACGCTGCGCATAGGCGAGCTTGGCGAGGTCCAGGTCGCATCGAGGGGCGAACAGGACACGCTGTCGCGCCCGCAGATTCGCGACCTGTGCGAAGCTGTCGGCCGGGTCGGCGGTGGCTGGCACGTCCAGGAGAAGCAAGTCGAATGTCACATCGGCCGGGAGTTGGGCGGTCTGGACGCCGATGGAAATCTCGCCTCCGATCGCTTCGGCAACCATGGTCCGCAGCATCGCCGCGCGCTCCATGTCCGAGCCTAAGATCGCCACCCTCATTGCTGACCTACGTCGATAAACTTAGTGGCGCCGCCAAATACCCCCACTGCAAATAGGGAATCTATCCTGGCGCGTCACCTAGCCCTCTGGCTAGTATTTTGACGAAATCGAACCGCAAGGAATTGATCTGCCGCAACTTACGGTACGGCGCCTAGCCATAGGGATGAGCAACGCCAGACGTCACCGTGTCACGCTCGTGTCGAGAGCCGATTCGAGGAAGTTATGGCGACAAGACCCGCTCGAAATTGCCCTGTAGTTAGCGCTAACTATACCTCTGAAGACGCGGCAAGATCGGGCGCTGTCGCGCCGATCGTCTTACAGTTCGAGAGCGCCGGAACGCTGGCTCGCTGTATAGCGGGCGACCGAGATATCCTGAACACCACGGACGCGATCGCTCTGGTCAGCCAGCGCTTGAAGGTTCCAGAGCGGACCGCGCGGACGCTCTTGCGCAGGCTCGCGCGCGCGCCCACGGGACCGGCGAACGATGAGGCATTGACCGCATTGGGCTGGTCGGCCCTCTCCTGGCGCCAGGCCGAGGGCGACGACGCCGCCACCCAGATCGTGCTCTTTCCGCGAGAGACCCATTCCGCCGCCGAGGACCGCCTGAACGCGATCCTGGACAACGCCGCCGATGCGATCTTCGTGATCGACGTGAATGGCGTCATCGAGAACGCCAACCCCGCGGCTCACGCCCTGGGCGGCTGGCCGCCAGGCTCGCTCGTCGGCGAGCCCCTGTCGGTGCTGATGAGCTCGAACGACGCCCACACGCATCAGGTCCGTGTCACACGCTACCTGGAGACAGGCGGCAGCGGCATTCTGAACGCGGGTCCAAGGCCCCTTAGCCTGACACGACGCGATGGCGGCCGCGTATCCATCGAGCTGTCGGTGGGTGAGGCGACGATCGGCGGCGCCCGGAAGTTCATCGGCGTCTGTCGAGACATCGACGAGCGCCTCCGGGTCGACGCCGCCCTGACGCTCGCCAATCAGCGCCTGCGCCAGCAGGTCGAAGAGCTTCGCGTCTTGGGCCAGGACCTGACGGCGCGAAAGCGTGACCTCCAGGAGCGCACGCGAGAGGCCCAGGCCGCCAGGCAGGAGGCCGAGCAAGCCAGCCAGGCCAAGTCCCGGTTCATGGCGATCATGAGTCACGAGCTGCGAACGCCGCTCAATGGGGTCCTGGCCGTCGCCGACGCCTTGGCCAAGCGCCCTCTGCCCGCCGCGGAACTTGAGATGGCCAAGCTCATCAAGTCGTCGGGAGACGCCCTTCTGTCTATCCTCAATGAAGTGCTGGACCTGGCGCGCGTCGAGTCGGGCGCCCTCTCGCTGGACCCGGCGCCGATCGACCTTGGCCAGCTGGTGCTCGCCATCACCGAGGTCTGGCGCTTCGCGGCCGAGGCCAAGGATCTGAAGCTGCACGTCGAGTGCGTGGATCTGCCTGAAGCCGCTCTCGCCGACGGCCATCGACTGCGGCAGGTGCTTTCGAACCTCCTGAGCAACGCGATCAAGTTCACGGAACGCGGCGCCGTCAGCCTGCGCGCCGCCGGGGACAGGAATTCGGATCGCGTCACGTTCTCCGTTTCCGATAGCGGCCCGGGCATCGCGCCGTGCGAGCTTGAGCGCTTGTTCGAGCCGTTCGTGCAAGGCGACGCCAGTACGACGCGCCGTCATGGCGGCGCCGGACTGGGCCTGGCGATCTGCAGGGAGCTGGTCGCCATGATGGGCGGCGACATCAGAGCCGAGCCCGGCCTCCAGACGGGCTCGACCTTCACGGTCGACGTGACCCTTCCACGCGTCAGTCCGTCGAGCCAGACGCCCACGCCATCCGCTTCGCCCGACCCCATCGACTTCGATCCCCTGATCCTCGTGGCCGAGGATCATCCGCTCAATCGTCGCGTGATCGCGATCCTGCTGGACGAGGCGGGTCTCCGCTACGAGTTCGCCGAGGACGGCCTGTCGACGGTCGCGGCCGCCGCGTCGGGGCGGTTCGATCTGATCCTGATGGATGTTCACATGCCCCAGCTCGACGGACTGGAGGCCACCCGACGGATCAGGAGGCTCGGCGGAGAGGTCGCCGCAACCCCGATCATCGCGGTGACGGCCAACGCTTCCAGCGAAGAGATCGCCGAGTGCCTCGACGCGGGAATGGACGGCTTCGTCGGCAAGCCGATCAATGCCTGTGAATTGCTTTCCGCGGTCGCCAATACCGCCCGCGTCCCCCGCTCCCGGGGTCGGCAGGAATCCTGACGATGCAAGGCCGCTCCGTCCGGGGCGACAGGAACGGCCAGCGACAGGCTAGTGTCCCGATTCCGAAGTTCGCTCAGAGCCCGATCCAAGCGCGGGCGAACTTCAAATCCAGCACACTACAGCCTGTGCAGCTTGGGCCGGTCCGGCATGACGGCGAACCGCGCCAGGGTGTCGAGCGCGCCGCCAGGCGACTGCACCTTGTCCAGCACCTTGACGTCGGTTCGCCACGCGTTCGGCGTGATGTCGAAGGTCTGGTAGCCGCGCTGCGCGTTGGCCAAGGCGAGATTGGGGCTGTTCTCGAGCGCGGAGCGCAGGTTCGGCGTCATCGGCGCGCCATCGCCGGCGGATGAGATCGAAGTGGCCAGGAATTCGGTCGCCGCGGCGGGCCCGCCCGGTTCTTCATCGCGTAGCGGAACCGAACCGACCGCGTGGATATGCGCGTCTCCCGTGGCGATCACCACGTTGGTCAGGCTGCGTTCGGTGATGGCGCGGACCAGTCGCGCCCGGGCCGCCGGATAGCCGTTCCAGGTGTCATTGGAGACGATGCGTTCGCCTGCCGATCCGCGCCGGACGAAGGGCATCACGAAGACCTGCTGGGCGATCAGGTTCCAGCGCGCGCCGTTGTTCAGTCCCTCGCCCAGCCAGGTCTCCTGGGCGGCGCCGAGCATGGTGGCGTCCGATCCATCCTCGGCCCGGCAATGGGCCTGTCCCGCCCGGTCGCAGAGCTGGTCGCCGCGGTAGCTGCGCGTGTCCAGGACGTGCATCCGGAAGAGCCGCCCGTAGTCCAGCCGCCGATGCATGGCGAGGCCGTCGGGGCGTGGAAACTGAGCCTTGCGGACGGGCATGTGCTCGTACCAGGCCTGCATCGCCGCGTAGCGGCGCAGCAGGAACACCTCGGGCGGCGTGCCATCCTGGTCGAAGGCCGAAGCCCAGTTGTTGTCCACCTCGTGGTCGTCGAACGAAACGATGAACGCCGCGGCGGCGTGGGCCGCCTGCAGGTCCGGGTCGGTCTTGTAGAGGGCGTAGCGCCGCCGGTAGTCGTCGAGACTGTAGACCTCGCCGCCGAGGTGGTTGCGCTCGACGACGGCGCCGGCCGCGTCGGTGACGACGTAGTCGCTGCGGCCGCCCTCGTAGATGTAGTCGCCGTAGTGGAAGACCGCGGCGAGATCCGGCTCGCGGCTGATGTGGCGCCAGGCGTCGTACCAGCCGTTGGGATAGGCCTGGCAACCGGCCACGGCGAGACGGATCCGCTCGGGCTGGTCGCCGGAGGCCGGCGCCGTCCAGGCCAGGCCCGCCGCGCTGGGCTCGGCGCCATCGACCCGGAAGCGATACCAGTAAGGGCGGCGGGGCCGCAGCCCGTCGATCTCGACATGGACGCTATGGGCGAGCTCGGGCCGCGCGATGGCTTCGCCCGACCGGACGATCCGCTCGAAGCGTTCGTCCTCCGCCACGTCCCAGCGAACCTGGACCGCCAGGGTCGGCATCCCGCCATGCGCTTCCAGAGGCCGGGGCGCCAGGCGGGTCCAGATCACGAAGCCGTCGGGCCAGGGGTCGCCGGCGGCCACGCCGAGCGAGAACGGATAGTCGGCGAACCTCGGCGCGACCCAGGCCCGAGCATCGCGATCCGGACCCGCGAACAGCGCCAGGCCGCCCGCCGCCGCGAGGAACGTCCGGCGATCAAGGCCGGATCTTTGCAGACGCATCGCCGCCACCTCAGAAGGTCAGCCGAAGGCCAAGCGTGGCGCTCCGGCCATAGGCGCGGTAGTCGCCGGCATGGTCGCCAATCGGACCGTTCGGCGTGTCGACGCCCGGCAGTATGATGTTCGTGTTCTCGTTCAGCAGGTTACGCATCGACAGGAAGAGGCGCACATTCTGGCGCACGGCGTAGGCTCCCGAGAAACTCATGTCCGTACGCGGCTCGATGAACGACCCCGTCGAAACACTGTTCAGCTTGCGCCCAGTCATGACGGTGTTGAGGTTGAAGCTGAGAGGCCCCTTCTTGTAGGCCAAGGCCAGCGAACCGAAGTGACGCGCCGACAGAGCGATCGGCGCTTCCGGATTGGTCTGGGTATAGGAGCCCTTGACCGAAAGACCGCTCAACACGCCCGGCAGATAGGCTAGCGCGTGATTGAATTCGATCTCGAAGCCATTGATGTTGATGGCGTCGCCGCCGGCGGTCCTGGTGGTCCGGAACATATAGTTCGCGTAGTCCGTGCCCGCGTAGCCGAATTCTTCCGCCGTCAGATCCTCGGTCTGGAAGAGGCCTTTGACCTTGTTGCGGTAATAGTTGATGGCCACCAGCCCGATGGGCTCGAAGTAGTGGGCGATGCGTACGGAGATGTTGTCCGACAGTTCGGGCTTCAGCCCCGGGTTCGGCGCCGTGACGATCTGCAGATCGTCATTGACCGACCACACGCCGGCCAGCACGTTGACTTCCGGCCGGCGAATGGTGCGGCTGTAGCCCAGCTGGAAATCGGTGCTGTCGTTGATGGCGACCTTCAGCGAGGCGCTGGGGAAGAAATAGTCATAGGAGCCCTCCCGGTCGATCCTGGGCCGGCTCTCGTACTGATACTTCAGGCCGTCGATCGTCGTGGCGCGCCCGGTCGAAGCCGACACCGCGTATCCAGCCGCCTTGACCGCGGCCGCGGTCAACGGATCGAACTCGCGCGCGCGCGTCTCGGTTTCCTCCCACCGCAGGCCCAGCCGTCCGGTGATCCTGTCGGTGATTTCCGCCGTCGCCATCAGATAGGCGGCGTTGGTGTCTTCTTCGAAATGACGGGTATTGGCGATAAAGGCGGTATAGTAGTTGTCCGCCGTCAACGCCTGCGTGAACTGGTCGGGGTGCGCGAGGAAGAACTGCCCCATCTTTATATTACTGGGGGTATAGAGCGCCGAGTCGCCCGAAATCGACGCGACTTTGATACCGAGATCATTGAAGGATAGTTCGTTTATACTGGACGTGTCGGCGAGAAACTGCGCCACGGTCAAGGGGCCCGTATAGCGGTACTGATAGGCGCTGCGTTCATTCTTGAAATCATAGACCGCGCGTTTGGCCTTCAGACCGGTCTTGATCGTCAATTGGGTCGAGCGGATTTTCACCGGGACGGTGAGGTTCAACGCGCCGCCGACCAGTTCGGTGCGGGCGGAACGGCCGTCCTGTGTGTTGAGGGTGATATTGGCGGCCTTGAAACTGGCCGGATCATTCCAGTCCGGGCCGTCGATCTGGGTGATCCGCCAGTCCTGGGCCATAAGGCCCGAACGCTTCACCGCGAAATTGCCGGTCGCCGTGGGCGAGGTGACCAGGTTGAAGATGGAGCCTTCCTTGCCCAGGGGATCATAGGTCGACGTCGAGTCCGAATAGGACAGGTTGCCGTCGAGCCCGAAATGATCGCCTTGATATTCGAAGCTGGGAATGAAGGTCTTACCCTTGCCCTCCTTGGAAATAGCGTTGTTCTGAGCGGTAATCGCGGTGGCCGACGCCGTCTTTTTCGTCGTGAAATCAGTCATGGCGTCGCCGATGACGCCGCGAGCCCGCGCATCGGTGGTGAATATCCAGGTGCGCTGGCCCGACCACAGATAGGACTGATTGTAGATGCCGGCCAAGGACAGGATAAGCCGGTCCGTCGCTTTGAAATCCAGCGTCAGGGATGAAGCGAAACGCGACACCTCCTGCCCACGCATGTGGGCGTAGATGGTGTTCGGCGCCATCGGTTCCGGGCTGACCGCGGTCGGGACGTAGCTGCGCGGATAGTAGGTCTGCTCCATTTCCGTGTAGGTTCTGGACTGACTAACGCTGGCGACGACGCCCAGACGACGGTTGAAGAAGACATCCGAATATTCGATCTGGCCGCTCGGCAGGAACTTGCCGCCGCGTCGACCTTCGTCCGGGCCGGTTTCCCTGTCGTTCCACAGATCCGAATGCGTGAACGCATTGAGCTGGGCGGAGACCCGGCGGCCCTTGCGGTCGAAGGCGCGCTTGGTGCGCAGGTTGATGGCGCCCGCCGGCGCGTTGGCGTCGACATCGGCGCTAATGGTCTTGGAAATTTCGATAGAGTCGATGCTGCTCAGCGACACCTGCTCGAAACTGAACGAGCGCGAGGTGGTCGAGCCGTCATTGGCGTCGGCGGCGGCCATGCTGACCCCGTTGACGGTCACCGAGGTATATTCCGACGGCAGGCCGCGCAGGCGGACATAGCGCACCGTGTCATCGCCCTCGCCGTTCGTGTCGACGCCCGGCATGAGCTTGATGAACTCGCCGACATTGCCCTCGGCGATGTCGCCGAACGATTCGGAGGACAGGCTGTTCTTGATGTCCATCGACTGACGCTGGCTCATGATCGCCCGCGCGTCGCCGTCGCGCTGAGAGGCGATGACCACGACCTCGCCCAGCTTGGTCGCGTCGTCCACGCTGGACCGCGAGAGCCGCAGGTCGAGTTGCAGGCTCTTGCCGGCCTCGACGGTCACCGACACGCTGCTGTCGGGATAGCCGGTAAAGCTGACCGTGACCTGCGCCTCGCCGGCCGGCACGTCCGTCAGCCGAAACTCGCCCCGCTCCCCGGAAGCGGCCGCGCGATGCTCGCCGTTGCTCGTCACCATCCGGATCGTGGCGTCGCGCAGATATTCGCCGGTGGCCGGGTCGATCACCGCGCCGGAAATGGCCCCGCGTCCGGCCTGGCCGCGAGAACCGCGCGCTGTCGAGCGCAGGACGATCACCTGGCCGTTGTCCCGCGCGACCTCGAGCGGCGTGCCCTCCAGCAGGCGGGCCAAGGCCAGACGCACGTCCAACTCACCCACGACCGCCGGCGTCTGGATGCCCGCCAGGTCGCGTCCGGGCGCGACGATCTGCATCCGAGCCTGCCGGGCGAATTCGGGAAGCGCCTTGAAGGCGGGTTGCGCGGGAACGTTGAAGGTTCGTGTCTGGGCGAGCGCGGGCGATGTAATGCACAGCATCGCCCCGGCGGCGGCGCACGCCAGGAGGGCGCGTTGGGAAACCATGGTCTCTATCCCCGATGACCGCTGAAGGCGCGGTGTTCGGGGGCAGAGAGGCTCGGCGGCGCGTCGCCCCTCCATACGTCACAAAACTTTATTCTTCGCCGGAGCCTCGCTGGAGAACGACGGCGCCGTTCCTGACCTCCGCGGTGGCGCCGAACATCTCGGCGGCCGCATGGCCAAAGCCGACGGGATCGTTGGCGGCGAACAGTCCGACCACCGGCTCGCGGGCCAGGGCCGGATCCGGCACCACCACGCGGACGTCGCTGTAGCGCGCGAAACTCGCCGCCGCCTGCGCCAAGGTCTCCCCCTCGAAGGCGATCTGGCCCTCCCGCCACAAGAGATCCCGCCGGACCTCATCCTGCGAGGCGCGACGCGGAACAGCCGCGGCGTTGTCCCTCGCGGTCAGCCGCATATTGGCCTCCAGCACCAAGGCGCGTTCGGCTCCGGTCGGCGCGTGGCTGGTCAGGTCGAGGCGTCCGCCGTGGACGAGCACGTCGAGCGGCTCGCCTTTCAGCTTGCGGATTCGGAACGCCCCGCTCGTGGTGCTGAATCGCCGCCCCGCGACCTCGACCACGAACGGGCGAGCCGGATCGGGCAGAACCGTGAAATAGGCTTCGCCCTCATCGAGGCTCGCGAACCGACGGTCGCGATCGTACTTCACCCGCACCAGGGTCTGGGTGTTCAGCATCATCGTCGACCCGTCCGCCAGAGGCGTCAGCCGGATCTCGCCCCGGGCCGTGGCGTAGGCTCTGGGCGCCTGCAGGCCCATGGCGACGCCGACGACGGCCGCGGACGCCAGGGCCGCGCCGCCCCAGGCCATGATCCTCCGCCGCGACGGCCTCTGCTCGCCCTCGGCGCCGAAGCCGGCCGGATCGTAGTGGGCGCCCAGAGCGCGCGCCGACAGGGTGCGCATCGCCACCGCCTTGGCCCGCAAGTAGGCTCCCGGCCGGCGGGGATCCCCGTCCAGCCAGACCCGCAGGGCCTGTTTGTCCTCCTCGGAAAGCGGCGCGCGATCCTCCCGCGCGACCCACGCGACCGCGACGTCGTCAATGTCCTCGTTGGTTTTTCGCGCGATCAAAGACGGCGGTCTCCGCTTTCACAGTCCTAGAGGCTCGAGACCCGGGTCTTCCGCTATCACCGAACCGCTGGATCAAGAACTTGAAGCTTCGGCCGATATGTTTTTCGACCGTACTCTCCGATAGCTTCATGCGCCTGGCGACCTCTTGCTGCGGCAAGTCATGCACGCGGCGCAGGATGAACGCCTCGCGCATTCGCCCCGGCATGGCCGCTATGGCCTCGGCCAGGCGCTGCAATTCATCGCGGTCGATCGCCGTCTGCTCGGGAGAGGCGGCCTGATCGGCGGGATCGAAGCCTTCCAGGTCGTCGGCCGCCCGGATCGAAACGATGCGGGCCCGCCGCACATGATGCACGATGATCGAGTGCGCCACTTGGAAGAGATAGGCGCGAGGATTGCGGATATCCTCGACCGTCTCGCGGGCGGCCAGGATCGTATAGGTCTCCTGGATCACGTCATCGACGTCGAAGACCGCGCTGCGCCGACCTTGCAGCCAGGCCCGCAATCGAGGCTCGTGGGGCAGGACGTGGTTCATGAACCATCGCGTCCGCTCGTCCGAGAAATTGAACATTACGCCCGCCCTGCCAAGCCCCGCGCTGACCTAGCGGCCCTGCCTGACACATTTGTGACGGACGACGTGTCTAGTGATCGAGGACCAGCGGCAGGGCGGCCGCCTCGACCATGCGCCGCGTCACGCCGCCGAACAGCGCTTCGGAGAGACGTCCCTTCCCGTACGCCCCCATCACGCAGTAGCCGGCGCGGAGATTGTCGGCCAGGTCCAGCAGCACCCGGTCCGGCGAGGCCTTGCCCCGCGCGATCGCATGAACCTGGGGCCGCACGCCATGCCGCGACAGGTAGACAGCCGCGTCCTCGGCCGAAGGCCCGCTATCCAGTTCTCCGACGGTCACCAGGTGGACCTCCGAGGCCAGGCACAGCAGCGGAATCGCCGAGCGCAGCGCGGCCGCGGCGGGCGCCGAGCCGTCCCAGGCCACGATCGCCGCCCCGCCCAGCTTGATCCCGGCCGCCGTCTCGGGCGCGGCGATGATCGGGCGACGCGCGTGGACGGCCAGATCGCCGACAAGGCCGCGACGATGATCCGCGAGGAAAGCGTCGCGCCGACAATTGACCACGATGAGATCGGACAGGAGCGACTGGTTGGTCAGGCAGACGCCGATGTCGCCGACGCTCTCGGTCCAGTTCCAGGAAACGCCCTCGCCCGCCAGGCGCGGCTCAAGGCGTTGGCGAAGCTCCACTTCGAGCTTTCGGTCCTCGTCCAGCGGCATGCCGCTCGACCATGCCATCGGATCGGCGGGATAGAGGGTCAGGGGCGTGACGTCGGCGCACTGAATGTGGCCCTCGAACGCCCGAGCGAGATCCAGCGCCACCTGCAGCCGGGCCTCCAGACCCTTGTCGCCGTGGACGAGCAAAAGAATGTTCTTCACTGCCGTTCTCCTGGGAAGCAAAGGGAGCGGGCCGCCAGCGGTCCTTTTGGTCAGCGCCGTTGTGGCGCCGCGCCAGCCAGGCCGACATCCGCAGTTTCCCGTAGGCGCGTTGCTCCATGTCAAATCTCCGCCGGCCAGGCGGGCGATGATGACCGCGTCAAGGCCGTGGAGCGGCGTGGGAGGCTTCATGCGAAACTATCGAATGCTTTTCGGCGCCCTGGCGCTGGCGACCCTCGCGGGCTGCGCGGCCCTGGACCGGGTCTCTCCCGCCGAGGTCGCGCGCGGGCGCGCCGTCGATACCGGCCGCGTCCTGGCGAGCAACAAGTGCCTGACCTGCCATCAACTGGAAGGCGCATCGGCCACCGGCGCGCCGCCGACCTTCAAGGAGGTCGCGCGCCGGTACCAGGACACGCGTCTGGACTGGGAGCTCGAGACGATCTCCGCCGTCGGCCACTATCGCATGCCCCGCAAGCCCCTCTCGTCGACCGAGATCGCGGCCCTGACGGCCTATATCAAGTCTCTGGACATCGACGAGCCGGAAGCGCCGGCGAGGCGCCGCCCGGACTCCCGCTGACACCCTGGTTGGGGAGGACCTCGTCGCCTCCCCCCCCCCGGTTCGCCGCGCCCCCCGACGCCACGATCAACAGGATAACGACGCGCATCATCTTCCGACAGCCTTGGAGGTCACCATGGATCACGCCCTTCGACACGAGATTCTGACAGTCCTGGAGGCTGGCAGAGACCTGACCCTGGCGACCCTTCGCGACGACGGGGCGCCCCAGGCCACCACGGTGTCCTATGTCAGCGACGGACTTTCCATCTACTTCGGCTGTTCGGCCGACTCTCAGAAAGCCCACAATCTGGCGCGCGATTCGCGCGTGGCCCTCACCATCAACCTGCCTTACGGCGACTGGAGCGAGATCCGGGGCCTGTCGATGAGCGGCTCGGCCGCCAGACTGGCTGATCCCGACCAACTCATCGCCATCGGCCGCCTCTTCCTGGCCAGGTTTCCTCAACTGGAGAGCGCCTTCGCGGTCGGCGACCAGGCGATGGCGGTGTTCTGCGTCACGCCCCTGGTGATCTCGGTGCTCGACTACCGCAAGGGCTTCGGCCACGTCGACCACGTCGACGCCGCCGAACTCGAAGCCGTCGCACGCTGAAACACCCCCGGTCCCGAGAGCCCGGCCCCAGCGCCGGCCGCGATCGTCACCGACGGCGGGCGCGCGCGAAGGCGGAGGGGAGGCAGCGGAAGACGGTCGAGGATCGAATCCCCGGTATCGCCGCAAGTCACTGATTTATCAGGAAGGGAATGGTGGACGCGACAGGGATTGAACCTGTGACCCCTACGATGTCAACGTAGTGCTCTCCCGCTGAGCTACGCGTCCGCCGAAGCGATCCGAAGCGTCTCCGTGAAGACGTCCCGGCCGGGAAGGTGTGGGGGTATAGCGGCGGCTTGGCCGGTGCGCAAGCCGCCCCGAAAACTTTTAGCGAAACTTTTTGAAGGCCCTATGCGGCCATCATCTTTTCCACCTCGGCGACCAGATCGCGCAGGTGGACCGGCTTGGACAGAACCTTGGCGCCGGCCGGCGCGCGGTCTTGGGCCGAGAGGGCGACGGCGGCGAAGCCGGTGATGAACATGATGCGCAGGCTGGGGTCGCGGGCGGCGGCCTGGCGGGCCACCTCGATGCCGTCCATGCCCGGCATGACGATGTCGGTCAGCAGCAGGTCCCAGGGATGTTCCAGGTGCTGGACGGCTTCCTCGCCATCCGCGCAGGCCTGGACTTCGAAGCCGGCGCGTTCCAGCGCCCGCGCCAGGAAACCGCGGAGGGAATCATCGTCTTCGGCGAGAAGGATGCGGGCCATGAGGTCACGTTCCAAGGAAAGTCGTCGATCGTAAGCGGTCATCTTAGCGCGATGAGCGTAAATCGGGGATGAACCTAAGTGTCGCGGGCTGTGGACGAACCGCCGTCGCGCTGTTTGTCGTTTGACCCGGCGCGGTCGGGCTTCGATGATGCGAGGCATGAGCGCTTGGCGGCCCCTCTCGGCGGACGACGTCCCAAAGGACGGGGGAATGACCGCGCCTCTTGAGACGTTCGGCGGCCCGGCGTTCGAAGTGACGCGCGCCGCCCCGGCCGGGGCCGCCCCGCCCACGGCCCTGGTGTTCGCCTCGCCCCATTCGGGCGGGATCTATCCGGAAGACATGATCGCCGCCGCCCGCCTGCCGCTCGAGACGCTGCGCGCCTCGGAGGACGCCTTCGTCGATCGGATCATCGGCGGCGCGCCGGCCCTGGGGGCCAGCGTCATCCGCGCCCGCTTCGCCCGCGCCTATGTCGATCTCAATCGCGAGCCGTGGGAGCTGGACCCCTC
This sequence comes from Caulobacter sp. GW821-FHT05F04, assembly GCF_059419665.1. Lineage (NCBI taxonomy): Bacteria > Pseudomonadati > Pseudomonadota > Alphaproteobacteria > Caulobacterales > Caulobacteraceae > Caulobacter > Caulobacter sp. GW821-FHT05F04. Next base: position 554,490 of record NZ_JBWKSF010000002.1, on the reverse strand, counting down.
GATGTTCGCCGAGGCCCTGCCCGACTACGCCCACGGCCGCTCGGCCCGGGTGGCGGCGGGGCTGGGCACGATTCCCCGCATCGCCGGCGAGGGCCGGCCGATCTACGCCCGCAAGCTGACCTTCGCCGAGGCCAGAGCGCGGGTGGAGCTGACCCACCGCCCCTATCACGACGCCCTGGACCGCCAACTGGCGGCGGCGCGCGCGGCGCACGGGGCGGCGATCCTGATCGACTGGCATTCGATGCCGGCGGCGGCCGCGCACGGCCAGCGGGCCCGCAACGGGGGGCCGTGCGACATCGTGCTGGGCGACCGCTTCGGCGCGGCCTGCTCCCCCAAGCTGACCGGCCTAGTCGAGCGCGAGCTGGAGACCCTGGGCTACCGCGTCGTCCGCAACGCCCCCTATGCGGGCGGCTACACCACCGAGCACTACGGTCGCCCGGCCCGCCGCACCCACGCCCTGCAGATCGAGATCAACCGCGCGCTCTACATGAATGAGACAACCCGCGAGCCGACTGAGGGCCTGGCGCGACTCACGGCCGACGCCGAGTCGCTGACCAGGGCGCTGGCGCGGCTGGATCTGGCGGAGCTGCGTTAAGGCGGGAAGGGCCACGGCGCCCGGCGCTCGAATTTGATCCGAACCTATCGCTCGACACGCGTTGTCATCGATCAAAGACGCCCGCGGCCGCTCGGACGAAAAAAAAGCCCGGCGAAACCGCCGGGCCAGTTCATTAGGGAGGAAACGCCCAGGAAGGGCAGAAGCGGCAGCGCCGCCTCACGGGAATGTTTATAGGGTGCGGCGCAAAAACAGGCAAGTAAAAAAGTCGGCGTTAATGTCGATTTTTTGACAGGAGTATCGCGCAACCCGTTGTGGGATAAGGATCGCGGAACGGCGCTATTCAGAACTGCCTCAACTTTGGGCATGTTGCGGCGCACAATTTGTTGCGTTTGAAACGGTCTCTGGCGAGAACACCTCGCAAACCCAAGCCTCATAAGGCTTTGTTGATGACACCGGTTACCTGCGACAAGTCTTTCCGAGCGTCAGGGGTGGATAAATCGGCCGCAGTCGCGTAAAAGCCGCGCGCCTGACGCGTAGAGCGTCATCTCCTATTCCTCCCGAAAGTCCGTCCGTTCCCATGTCCATGCGAAATATCGCCATCATCGCGCACGTCGATCATGGCAAGACCACCCTCGTCGACCAGCTGCTGGCCCAGTCGGGCGTCTTCCGCGCCAACGAAGCCACCACCGAGCGCGCCATGGACTCCAACGACCAGGAGCGCGAGCGCGGCATCACCATTCTGGCCAAGTGCACCAGCGTGCTGTGGAACGGTGAAGCGGGCGAAACCCGCATCAACATCATCGACACCCCCGGCCACGCCGACTTCGGCGGCGAAGTCGAACGCATCCTGGGCATGGTGGACGGCTGCGTCCTGCTGGTCGACGCCGAGGAAGGCGTCATGCCGCAGACCAAGTTCGTGCTGACCAAGGCGCTGAAGATGGGCCTGAAGCCGATCCTCTGCATCAATAAGGTCGACCGCGCCCACGCCGATCCGGACCGCGTCCACAACGCCGCCTTCGACCTGTTCGCCGCCATCGGCGCGACGGACGAGCAACTGGACTTCCCGCACATCTACGCCTCGGGCCGCGCCGGCTGGGCCACGCTCGACATGAACGTGCCCAACGACAACCTGGCTCCGCTGTTCGACCTGATCGTCCGCCACGTGCCGGAGCCGAAGCAGATCGCCAAGACCGACGAGCCGTTCCAGATCCTGAACGTGCTGATCGAAAGCGACCCGTTCCTGGGCCGCCTGCTGACCGGCCGCATCGAGAGCGGCAAGGCCATCCCGGGCATGGCCATCAAGGCCCTGGATCGTAACGGCAAGGAAATCGAGCGCGGCCGCATCACCAAGGTGCTGGCCTTCCGCGGCCTGAAGCGTTCGCCGGTCGACGAAGGCGCCGAGGCTGGTGACATCGTCGCCATCGCCGGCATGTCGAAGGCCACCGTCGCCGACACCCTGTGCGCCCTGGAAGTGACCGAGGCCCTGCCGGCCCAGCCGATCGATCCGCCGACCATCTCGATGACCGTCTCGGTCAATGACAGCCCGCTGGCCGGCCGCGAAGGCGACAAGGTCCAGTCGCGCGTCATCCGCGACCGCCTGCTGAAGGAAGCCGAATCGAACGTGGCCATCAAGGTCACCGAGACGGCCGAGGGCGACGCCTATGAAGTGTCGGGCCGCGGCGAACTGCAGCTGGGCGTCCTGATCGAGAACATGCGCCGCGAAGGCTTCGAGGTGTCGATCAGCCGTCCGCGCGTCGTGTTCCAGACCGATCCGGAAACCGGCAAGCGCCTGGAGCCGATGGAAGACGTCATGATCGACGTCGACGACGAGTTCTCGGGCATCGTCATCGAGAAGCTGTCGCTGCGGAAGGCCGAGCTGAAGGACATGGGCCCGTCGGGCGCGGGCAAGACCCGCATCCAGCTGGTCGCCCCCTCGCGCTCGCTGATCGGCTATCAGGGCGAGTTCCTGACCGATACCCGCGGTTCGGGCGTGCTGAACCGCGTGTTCAGCCACTACGAGCCGTACAAGGGCGCCTTCGACCAGCAGCGCAAGGGCGTGCTGATCTCGAACTCGGACGGTGAGACCGCGGCCTACGCGCTGTGGAACCTGGAAGAGCGTGGCGTGATGTTCGTCGGCGCCAACGAGAAATGCTACCTCGGCATGATCATCGGCGAGAACGCCCGTCAGGACGACCTCGACGTCAATCCGATGAAGGCCAAGCAGCTGACCAACGTCCGCGCCTCGGGCAAGGACGAGTCGATCCGCCTGACCCCGCCGCGCCGCATGACCCTCGAACAGGCCATCGCCTATATCGAGGAAGACGAGCTGGTCGAGGTGACCCCGAAGAGCATCCGCCTGCGCAAGCAGATCCTGAACCCGTCGTTCCGCAAGCGTCGCGTCAAGGAAGAGTAGGGTTCTTCACCCTTCGGAAATTGGGCCGCCGTTCGAAAGGACGGCGGCCTTTTTCTTTGCGGTTGACGCGACGGCGTCATCTGAAGCGCCGCGCGCGAATACGGGCCCGCATGCGAATCCATTGCACGGTTTGCTCAAACGATACGTCGACTTAACCAGAGGTTTACCCGGGCGAGCGATAATTTGCCCAGGGGATCTCCACTCCGGATGAGACGAGGACCGCGCGTGCGCGCCATCGCCAGCTCGAGGATCGGCCGCGGCCTGGCCGCGCTCGCCGAGCGGGTGACTCCCGCCGTGCCCGAGGCCATGGCCGGACGCGTGCGCATGGAGCAGGTGCAAAGCATCCTGCGCATGACCCCGGTGATGATGAGCGCCAACATCGTCATCGCCCTGCTGGTCAATCTGGCCGGCCTGACCGGCCCGCACCGCGTCATCCTGACGATCTGGGCGGCGCTGGTGATGAGCTACGCGCTGCTGGGTCTGCGCGGCTGGTACGCCGCCCGACGCCGCAAGAGCGCCAAGTCCACGGTTTCCGCGCGCGGCGTGCGCCGCATCGTCATCCAGGCGGGCCTGCTGGGCCTGTTGTGGAGCGTGCTGCCAGTCCTGACCATGCCCAAGGCGCAGGGCTTCTCGGACGCCATGCCGATGCTAGTCGCCTCGGTCCTGGCCGGCATGATCGGCTGTGGCGGCTTCGCCATGCTGACCCTGCCGGCCGCCGCCATCGCCTATTCGACTCCCATGGTCATCGGCGCCCTGTGGGTGCTGGCCACCAGCAACGACCCGGTCCTGTACGCCCTGGGCGGCCTGTTGATCTTCTGCCACCTGGTGGTCAGCGTCTCGTGCCTGTCGCACGCCAAGATCTTCGTCGAACGCCTCGTCGCCGCCGACGAGCTGGAACAGCAGAGGCTGGTCGTGTCGCTGTTGCTCAGCGACTTCGAGGAAGGCGCCAGCGACTGGCTGTGGGAGGTCGATGCTTCCGGGGCCATGACCTATGTCTCCGACCGCATGGCCGCCGCGGCCGGCGCCGACAAGGACGCGCTGATCGGCCGGCCGATGTCCGAGCTGTGCGGCGCGGCCGAGGCTCCGAGCGGCCCGGTCGCCTCCCTCTCGGCCCTGTTCGCCGAACAGAAGACCTTCCGCGACGTGGTCGTCTCGATCGGCGTCGGCGAGGAGACCCACTGGTGGTCGCTGTCGGCCAAGCCCGTGCTCGACATGGACGGGGCCTTTATCGGCTTCCGAGGCGTGGGCGCCGACATCACCCGGGCCCGCGAGGACCAGGCCCGCATCTCGCGCCTGGCCCACTACGACGTGTTGACCCAGCTGCCCAACCGCCTGTCGTTCCTGCAGGCCCTGGGTAAGGCCTGGACCGAGCATGGCAAGCCCAAGGCCCATGGCGGAAGCGGCAAAGGCTGCGCCGTGCTGTGCCTGGACCTCGACCATTTCAAGGGCGTCAATGACAGCCTGGGTCACCCGATCGGCGACGCCTTGCTGGTCCAGGCCGCCGCCCGCCTGCGCGACTGCGTCGGAGCCCAAGGTCTGGTCTCGCGCCTCGGCGGCGACGAGTTCGCCGTGGTCATCGCCCCCTCGCCGGGCGCGGAGGCGCTGGGTGTCCTGGCCATGACCATCGTCGACGCGCTCTCGCATCCCTACGACGTGCGTGGCCACAACGTGCTGATCGGAGCCAGCGTCGGCATCGCCGTCGCGCCATTCGACGCCGACGATCCGGACGGCCTTCTGAAGAACGCCGACCTGGCCCTCTACCGCGCCAAGGGTGACGGACGCGGGGCTTATCGCTTCTTCGAGACCGCCATGGACGTCTGGGCCCAGGAGCGCCGGGCGCTGGAACTGGACCTGCGTGACGCCCTGGCCAACAACGAGCTGAAGCTGTTCTTCCAGCCGCTGATCGGCGCTCATGAGCACGAAACCACCGGCTTCGAGGCCCTGCTGCGCTGGCAGCATCCGCGCCGGGGCCTGGTGCCGCCGGACGACTTCATCGAGTCCGCCGAGCAATGGGGCCTGATCGGCAAGATCGGCGAGTGGGTGCTGCACGAGGCCTGCAGGACCGCCGCCGGCTGGCCCTCGCACCTGACCGTCGCCGTCAACCTGTCGCCCAACCAGTTCGCCTCGGGCGACCTGGTCGCCCAGGTCAAGGCCGCTCTCGCCGGGTCGGGCCTGGCGCCGGGCCGCCTGGAACTGGAGATCACCGAGGGCCTGCTGCTGCACGACAGCGCCAAAACCCTGGAACAGCTGGCCGCCCTGAAGGCCCTGGGCGTCAAGATCGCCATGGACGACTTCGGCACCGGCTATTCCAGCCTGGCCTATCTGTGGCGGTTCCCGTTCGACAAGATCAAGATCGACCGTTCGTTCGTGGCGGAAATGCAGGACAATACGGCCATCGCCGACATCCTGCGCACCATCGCCCTGCTGGGCCAGACCCTGAACCTGGAGGTCACCGCCGAGGGCGTCGAGACCGCCGCCCAGGCGCGGCTGCTGTCCGACATGCGCTGCGACACCTTCCAGGGCTTCCTGTACGGGCGGCCGATGCCGGTGGGCGACATCCCGAGCTTCCTGCTGTCGAACCTGGCGCGGCGGATGCGGCGGGAAGGCGCGGACGACGGCGCGGAGGAAGAAGAGACGGCGGTGGGGTAGACGCCCGACCTTCCTCCCCCTCCGACGATCCCGTCCTAGTTCTTCTTCACCAGCCCCAGCAGCCACAGCAGCAGCACCGCGCCCAGGGTCGAGATCAGCAGGCTGCCGACCCAGCCCCAGAAGTGGATGCCCAGCATGCCGGCCAGGAACGCGCCGATCAGCGCGCCGACCAGGCCGACGATCAGGTTGGTCAGCAGGCCGTGGTCGCGCTTCATGATCTTCTCGGCGATCCAGCCGGCGAAGATCCCGATGATGATGGCTCCGATGAAACCGACGCCGTGCATGATGATGCCCTCCTCTAAAAGCTGAGCCATGAGAATGCGCGAGCGGCCGCCGGGTTTCAGAATTCCCGCGCCGTGTTAGGCAAGGGCATGGTCCATCCCGTCTTCGATAACCTGCCCACCACGATCTTCGAGCGGATGAGCGGGCTGGCGCGCCAGCACGGCGCGATCAATCTGGGCCAGGGTTTTCCCGACGACCAGGGCCCCCTGCCCGTCCGCGAGGCCGCGGCGCGGGCGCTGATCGAGGGCTCCAACCAGTATCCGCCGATGCGCGGCCTGCCGGAACTGCGCGCCGCCGTGGCCGGGCACTATGGCCGGACGCAAGGCCTGGAACTTGATCCAGACACGGAGATCGTCGTCACCTCCGGCGCCACGGAGGCCCTGGCGGCGGCGTTCACGGCCCTGATCTCGCCAGGCGACGAGGTGGTGCTGTTCCAGCCCCTGTACGACGCCTATCTGCCGCTGGTCCGCCGCGCGGGCGGGATTCCCCGACTGGTCCGTCTGGCCCCGCCGCACTGGCGCTTCGACCGGGCGATGCTGGAGGCGGCGTTCAGCGACAGGACCCGGATGGTGGTGTTGAACAGCCCGCTGAACCCGGCCGGGATCGTCACCCCCGCCGAGGACCTCGCCCTGCTGGCCGAATTCTGCCTGGAGCACGACACGATCGCGGTCTGCGACGAGGTGTGGGAGGCGGTGGTGTTCGACGGACGCGAGCATCGGCCGCTGATGACCTTCCCGGGCATGCGCGAGCGGACGGTGAAGATCGGCTCGGCCGGCAAGCTGTTCGGCATGACCGGCTGGAAGGTCGGCTTCCTGATGGCCGCGCCCGCCCTGATCGGGCCTCTGGCGGCGGCCCACCAGTTCCTGACCTTCACCACGCCGCCGAACCTGCAGGCCGGCGTGGCCTGGGGCCTCGACAACCACCGCGCCTGGTTCGACGAGATGCCCGCCGAGATGCAGCGCTCCCGCGACCGCCTGACCGCCGGCCTGCGCGCGGCGGGCTATGTCGTGCTGGAGAGCCAGGGGACGTATTTCCTCAACGTCGACCTGACGGCGTCGGGGATCATGGTCGACGACATGACCTTCTGTGAGCGGATCGTCGTCGAGTTCGGCGTCGCGGCGATCCCGGTGTCGGCGTTCTTCGCCGAGGCCCCGGTGCGCAACGTGGTGCGGCTATGCTTCGCCAAGGCGGACGCGACGCTGGATGCGGCGGTGGAGCGGCTGGCGAGGGCCCGGACTGCTTTCAGCGGACAAAGCCGATAGGCTACAGCGCGCTCAGTCCCGCCATCACCTCGCGCGCCACACCCCGCGCCAGGCACGTGTCCATCACCGACAGCAAGTTCCGCAGGTCGATCGGCTTGGCGACGTGCGCGTCGCAGCCCGCCTCCAGGCACGTCTTGATCTGCGCCGACATCACGTCGGCCGTCAGCGCGATCACCGGCAGCCGCGCCAAACGCGAATCCGCGCGGAGCCGACGCGTGGCCTCAAGCCCGTCCATCACCGGCATGTTGACGTCCATCAGGACGAGGTCGACCGGCTCGCGCTCCAGCACATCCAGCGCCTCCTGGCCGTTCTGGGCCTCGACCAGTTCGCACTCGAACGGCTCGAGGAAGAGGCGGATGACGCGGCGGTTGACCGGGTGGTCGTCGACCACCAGCACGCGGCGGCCATGCAGGGCGGCGAACCGGACATTGTCCTCGCCAGCCTCGACCTGGCTGACCGGCAGTTCGGAGGCGTCGGCCGCGTCGACCAGCATCTCGATGGTGAAGACCGAGCCCCGCCCCGCTTCGCTCTCGACGCGGATCTCGCCGCGCATCATCTCAACCAGCCGGCGGGTGATGTTCAGGCCAAGACCCGTGCCGCCGAAGTTACGGGTGGTCGAGGCGTCGGCCTGGACGAAGGGGTGGAACAGCTTGGCGACCGTGGACTCGTTCATGCCGATGCCGGTGTCCGCCACCCGCAGCCGCACGCGGACACGCCCCTCCTCCTCCGGATAGCAGGCCAGGGCCACCTCGACCTTGCCCTCCGTGGTGAACTTCAGGGCGTTGGAGACCAGGTTGGTCAGGCACTGGCGCACCCGCACCCCGTCGAACATCAGCGGCCCAGGCGCCTCGCTCTCCACCTTGAAGGTCAGCAGCACGCCCTTTTCGCGCGCCGTCGGCTGGTAGCCGCCGACCAGACGGGCGCAGGTCTGGACCAGATCGCCAACCGTGGGCGCGATCTCCAGCTTGCCGGCCTCGATCTTGGAGAGGTCGAGAATATCGTTCAGCAGGACCAGCAGCGTGTCGCCGCTGTCCATGATCAGGTCGACCTGCTCGCGCTGCTCCGGTGTCAGGGTCCCGGCGCGCAACGCCTGGGCCAGGCCCAGCATGCCGTTCAACGGCGTACGCAGCTCGTGACTCATCACCGCCAGGAAGGCCGACTTGGCCTTGCTGGCGGCCTCGGCGTGCTCCTGGGCGCCCTTCAGGCGGCGAGAGGCGCGGCGCTGGTGGAGGGCCCAGGCGACACCCCCGGCAACCAGCACGCCGAGCAAGAGCGCAATGACAACCGACGCCCGCGCCAGGCTGCGGCTGAGCCGCACCTCCTCGGTCAGGCGGCGGCTCTCGTCGCGCTTGGCGCGCAGCTCGCTGTCCAGGGCCGAGGATATCTCGGTCACGCTGCGCGCATGGGCCTTCTCGGTCTCGGCGCTATTGGCCCGCCGCCAGGCGTCCAGCTCGCGGAAAGCCAGGTCGCCGCGGCCTTCAGCCTGGTCGATATAGGCCTGGACCAGCGCCTCGGTGCTCGGATCGCGCTGGGTCAGCACGGTGGGAATGGTCTTCAGCCGCTCCAGGTCGGCGCGGGCCTCGACGGCCATGCCCAGCTGGGCCAGAGCCTGGGCGCGCTGGCCCAGCATGATGACTTGAAGCCGGCGACTAGGGTTGTCCAACTCGGTCTGGGCGCCGCTGAGGCACGCCAGCACCTTGCGCGGCTGGTTCAGCAGCAGAGCGATGCGGGCGCACAGGTGCTGATCCCAGGTCAGCAGGTCCTTGTCGCGTTCGGCCAGCACCATCCGATGATGCAGGTCGGCCATGCGCTGAGCGGCGCCCATCTCGCCAAGGTCGGCGGCGGTGTAGGCGATGTCGTAGATCCGCTCGATCTTGCGGATGTGGAAGGAGTCGCGCTCGTCCAGCCGCACGGCCTGGGCCATGTGGTCCAAGGCGCCTTCCTTGTCGCCAATGTCCGACAGCGTGTAGCTGTGCACCTGATGCAGCTCGGCCAGCACCGGCTCGGCGACGCGGCCGCGCCGCTCGATATCGACCTGCAGGTCGGCGGCCAGGCGAGCGGCCTCGGCCCAGCGGCCCGTCTGCCCCAGGTGCCGCACGCGCTCGACGCCGGCCATCACGCGGATGTCGGGGCCGGATCCGCTCAGATATTTGCGCCAGTCGCCATCGGTGAAGGCGCGGAAACCGTGGGTCTCGTGGCGATAGGCCAGGACCTCCAGCTCGACCAGCGTGGCGAGCTGAGTGTCGTGGTCATGGGCGGCCGCGTCGCGGGCCAGCTTGGCCCAAGCGCCAAAGCGGCCTTCGATCTGGTTGCTCTTGTAGGCGTAGAGCACCCGCCACAGGCCGTAGAGCCGGGCCTCGCCGCGATCACGCAGGGCGCGGCGGCCGGCCCGTTCGATGTCTTCGTTGCCGCGGGGAGGATTGCGAACCTCGTGCGCGCCGATCTCACGAGCCAGTTGGTCCAGGCGCTGAGCCAGGGGTACGGACCCTTGCGCGTGCGCGGCGCCGGCCACGAGGGACCCGATCAGAGCAAGAAAGACGAGAAGGCGCCGCAAGTCCGGTTCCCTGGAGACTACGGCCACCCTTCGAGGCGATAGATGTAGGACCAGTTAAGCTTGTCGCTGGGATTGAGCGACTTCGGGTTCGTCCCCGCTCAAATGGTCGCCCCGCCATCCACCACCAGCGCCTGGCCGGTCATGAAGCTGCCGGCCTTGGAGGCGAGATAGACCGCCGCACCGGCCAGCTCGTCCGGCTCGCCGATCCGGCGCAGCGGTACGGCGGTCGTGGCGCGCTTCAGGGTCTCGGGGTTCTCCCAAAGCGCCCGGGCGAAGTCGGTCTTGATCAGGCCCGGCGCGATGCAGTTGACCCGCACGTTGTCCGGCCCGAACTCGTGCGCCAGGTTGCGGGCCAGCTGGAAGTCGGCGGCCTTGGAGATGTTATAGGCCCCGATGATGGCGTTGCCGCGCAGGCCGCCGATCGACGAGACAATGATGATCGCGCCGTCCTTCCGCTCCCGCATCTCCGGCGCGACCATGCCGATCAGCCAGTGATTGCTGATGATGTTGTTGTCCAGGATCTTGCGGAACTGGTCATCGCTGATCCCGGCCAGCGGACCATAGTAGGGATTGCTGGCGGCGTTGCAGACGCAGATGTCGACCTGGCCGAAGACCTTGCGAGTCTGGTCGACGAGGTGCTGGAGATCCTCTTTCGAGGCGATATTGGCCGGAACCGCGATGGCCGTCCCCGGTCCGTGTTTGGCGTTGAGCGCGGCGGCGACCTCCTCGCACGGTTCCAGCTTGCGCGAGGAGATCACCACCTTGGCCCCGTGCTCGGCCATCCGCTCGGCGATCGCCTTGCCGATGCCGCGCGAGGACCCGGTGATGATCGCCACCTTGCCGGTCAGGTCGAAGAGGTTCATCGCGCCACCCTAAACGTTTGTTTGAATTTGAGCTCAAACTGGCGGCAAGCCGCCGATGGGTCAAGCGATCCTGTCATCCCGGCTCTCGGCGGCGCCGCGGCCGGGAAGACAGGGAACGGGCGATCCTAGTCCAGGAACCCCGTGATGATCGCCGTGGTCGCGGCGGGTTGTTCCTCCATCACCCAGTGCCCGGAGTCGGGCAGCACCTTGGCCGTTACGTCGCTGGCCACGAAGCGCAGCACCTCGGCTTGGCGCTCGCCGAACGAATGGTCGGCGCCGACCGCCAGCACCGGCATGGGCAGCTTGCCCTTGGCGGCGAAGGCCTGGTTGTCGACGGCGTCCTGAGTGAAGGCCTTGAACTGCTCGAAGGCCGAATGCATCGCGCCGGGGCGGGCGTAGAGCGCCGCGTAGTGCTGGCGGGTCTCTTCCGTGATCGAGGCCGGCTTGAACGACAGCTCGTTGTAGAAGCGGTCCAGATAGATGCGCTCGCGGCCGGCGACCAGGCGCTCCATGTCCGGGCCGCGGAAGTTGAAGTGCCACAGCATCGGCAGCTTCAGGATTTCGTCCCAGGGGCCGATGCCCGGCAGCGGAGCGTCGATCACCACCCACTTGGTGATGCGATCGGGATGCTCGGCGGCCAGGGCGTAGCCGACCATGTTGCCGATGTCGTGGGTGACCAGCTGGGCCTTCTGGACCTTCAGGGCGTCCATCACCGCGGCGATGTCCTCGCCTTGCGTCTTCTTGTCGTAGCCGCCTTCCGAATGGGCCGACAGGCCCATGCCGCGCAGGTCCGGCACGATGACCGTGTGGGCCTTGGCCAGTTCCCTGGCCGCCGGAGCCCACATGTCGCCGGTGTCGGCGAAGCCGTGCAGCAGCACCACCGCCGGACCCGTCCCGCCGACGCGGACGTGCAGGGTCGTGCCGTTGGCGGCGATGTCGCTGGCCTTGAAGCCGGCGGGGAACGGCTCGACCGCGTGGGCCGAGGTCGTGGCGAACAGGGTCGAGACAGTCAGGGCGGCGAGCGCGCCGGCGAGCTTGCGGGTCATGGTCTTATCCTTGGCGGGTCGGACCGTCCGACCGTTGACGGCGACCATCCGTCTTTCGGACCCGCGCCTCTGTGCTGGAGCCGCCGGGATTTGGCGAATTCAACCACGGAACATCGTTCTTTGGAATTTTTAGCGACCGATGTCGGGACGCCTGGATCGCGCCCGTCCTTGCGGCGAGACTTCGGATCAACAGGAGACGCTCAATGCCGCTCGACACCGCCCACGCCGCCGACTTCCCCGCCGACCGCGAACTCGTCCTTGAACGGATCATCAATGCGCCGCGCGAGAGGCTCTACGCGTGCTGGACCACGCCGGAGCTGATGCCGCAATGGTTCTGCCCCAAGCCCTGGACCGTCTCCAATGTGCGCATGGATGTCCGCACCGGCGGCAACACCTATCTGGAGATGAACGGGCCGAACGGCGAGGTCGTGCCGCAGCCGGGCGTCTATCTGGAAGTGATCCCCAACGAGAAGATCGTCTTCACCGACGCCTTCACCGAGACCTGGAAGCCCTCGGCCAAGCCGTTCATGGTCGCCACCGTCACCTTCGAGGACCTGGGCGACGGCAAGACCCGCTACCGCGCCGTGGCCCGCCACTGGACCGCCGAGGACAAGGCCGCCCACGAGCAGATGGGCTTCCACGAAGGCTGGGGGATCGTGGCGGATCAGCTGGCGGCGCTGGCGGCGACGCTCTGACGCCCTGTCACGAGCACTTCGTCCACCCGCTCATATCCATATCCAGGTGAAAGTGGTCGCGGTGCTCGGCGTTGTAGTCCGGGCTCAGCGTGGTCAGGAACACCCGGCAGGCGCCGTCGCGCACCCGCCGCAGGAACTGGCCGCGCGGACCCGGATCGGTCCAGTCCGACGCCACGCTGACGACCTGGCCGTCGGTCAGCCGGAAGCCGGCGATGTCGATGGCGTCGGCGCGGGCGTGCTCGCTGACCGGCCCATCCTTCTGGCCGTACATCCGCCGGCAGGCATAGCTGCCATAGTGCTCGATGCCGGCCACACCCTGGCCCAGCAGTTCGTCGGCGGCCGGCTGCACCACCTGGCGCTCCCAGATGGTCAGGGCCAGGGCTTCCTTGCAGACCAGCGGCGCCTCGGCCGGCTCCAGCCTGGCCAGGCCCGACCGCAACAGGACCGCGTCGCGCAGTTCGCAGAACTCGCCCTCCGCGCGTTCGGGGACCTCGGCATAGACGACCCCGGCCTTGGCCATGATCCCGCGACACAGCTTCGGGTCGGCCCCGGCCCGCGCCGCCTTGACCCGGGTGGCCAGGCCCACGGGGTCGACGACGCTGAGCGGCTTCCACGGCAGGTGCTGGTCGGGAATCTTCCGCTCGGCCACGAAGGTCATCAGCAGCACGATCAGCCACAGGATGACGAGGCCGGCGTAACGGGCCAGGCGCGCCCGATGACGGACCTCGTGCTCGATGCGCGGATTGTGCGGAACGCGATAGCGCATGGAACTGGGAAAGCGCCCCGAAGGAAAAGGTTAACGCCGGTCACCAAGCACGACCAAGGCGACGGGTTCAACCGTCAACGCTCCGGCGGGCTTGGCTAGGACGCGGAAAAAGGCCATGTGCCCGGCATGAACACGCCCGCCTCTTCCGGGCGCCTGGTCGACAAGACCCTGGCGCCGCGCTTCGCCCTGCTGTGTCTGGGCATCTGGCTGAACGCCGCCGACACCCTGGTGACGGCGACGATCATGCCCAGCGTCGCCAACGAGATCGGCGGCTACCAGTATTTCGGCTGGTCGGTGGCGGCCTATCTGACCGGCTCGATCGTCGCCGGGGCCTGTTCGGGCAAGCTTTCCATGGCGCTGGGCCTGCGCACCGCCACGGCCTTGACGGGCCTCGTCTACGCCATCGGCTGCGCGATGAGCGCCCTGGCGCCGGAGTTCGTCACCTTCATTCTGGGCCGCCTGATCCAGGGCCTGGGCGCGGGCGCGGTCGTGGCCCTGTGCTACGTCGCCATCACCGCCCTTTTCCCCGAAAGCCTGTGGCCCCGGGTCTATGGCGCGGTGGCGGGGATCTGGGGCGCGGCGACCCTGCTGGGCCCGCTGCTGGGCGGACTGTTCGCCGCCGCCGGCTTCTGGCGTGGAGCGTTCTGGCTGTTCGTGGTCCAGGCGATCATCTTCGTCGGCGCGGTGATGGTCATGCTGCCGGCCGACAAGAACGAAAAGGGTCAGAGCCGCATTCCCAGCCTGCAGCTCTTCCTGCTGGTGGTCGGCGTCAGCCTGATCGGCGCGGCCGGCGTCGTGGCCTCGCCGCGATGGGCGATCGGCCTGGCGATCGGCGGCGTCATCGGCATGGCCGCCATGCTGGCCGCCAACGCCAGGACCCACCACCGCCTGCTGCCCCGCACGGCGGCCGACCTGCGCACCGCCACGGGCCTCGGCTTGCTGACCATCTTCGCCTGCGAGGCGGCGGTGATCGGCTTCACCGTCTATGGCCCGGCCTTCATCCAGGTCATCCACCACGCCTCGCCCCTGACGGCGGGCTATGTCACCGGCGCCATCGCGGCCGGCTGGACCCTCTGCGCCATGCTGGTCGGCCACACGCCGGCCGAGAAAGACGGTCGCCTGGTCCGCCTCGGGGCCGGGGTGATCCTGCTCGGCGCCACCCTCTCGGCCTGGGCCGTGCCGCGCGGAACCTTGATCGAGATCGCCGCCGCCTTTTGCGTTCTCGGCGCCGGCTTTGGCCTCTGCCACGCCTTCATCGCCCGCCGCGCCATCGCCGCTGTCCCGGCCGAGGAACAGGCCACGGCTTCCGGCGCCGTCCCCACCGCCCAGTTGATCGGCGGCGCCGCTGGCTCGGCCGGCGCGGGCGCGATCGCCAACGTCCTCGGCTTCAGCCACGGCGTGGATCTGGCTCTGGCCCCGACCAACGGCCTGGTGCTGTTCGGCGCATTCCTGCCGCTGGCCGTGGTCGGGTTTGTCGCGGCCTGGCGGCTGGGGAGAGCCTAGGCCCGCTCCAGCGCCGTCGCTTCCACCAACCGCACCACATCGCCCATGATCTCGGTGATCTTGAAGTCCTTGGGCGTGTAGATCCGCGCCACGCCCATCTGCTTGAGGATCAGGCCGTCCGCGTCGGGGATGATGCCGCCGACCACGACGGGGATATCGCCCAGGCCCTCGGCGCGCATCACGCGGATGACTTCCTGCACCAGGTCCAGGTGCGAGCCCGACAGGATCGACAGGCCGACCACGTGAGCGCGGCTTTCCTTGGCGCGGCGGACGATCTCTTCGGGCGTCGAGCGGATGCCATCATAGACCACCTCCATGCCGCAGGCGCGGGCGCGGGTGGCGATCTGCTCGGCGCCATTGGAGTGGCCGTCCAGGCCCGGCTTGCCGACCAGGTAGGTGAGCGTGCGGCCCAGCAGTTGCGAGACGCGCTCGACCTCGCGCCTCACGGCCTCGACATCCTCGGCCTCGCCGGTCGAGACCACCACCGCCACGCCGGTCGGGCCGCGATATTCGCCGAACACTTCGCGGAGAGCTCCGGCCCATTCGCCGGTGGTGACACCGGCCTTGGCGGCGACGATCGAGGGCTCCATGACATTGCGGCCGTCGCGGGCGGCGGCCTGCAGGTCGGCCAGCGCCGCTTGCACGGCGCCGTCGTCGCGGGCTTCGCGCCAAGCCTTGAGGCGGGCGACCACATCGGCCTCCAGGCGCGGGTCGACCGTCTCGATCGAGCCCTCCCCGGCCGACAGCGGCGAGACCTCGGTGTCCGTCCAGCGGTTGACGCCCACGACGGTCAGGTCGCCGGTCTCGACCGAGCGCACCCGCCTGGCGTTGGAGCCAACCAGCTCGGTCTTCATGTAGTCGATGGCGTTCTGCGCCCCGCCCATCGCGTCGATCAGGGCCAGCTGCTCCAGCGCCCCCTTCGACAGCTCGGCGACCTTGGCCTCGACCACGTGGGAGCCGTCGAACAGGTCCTCGTATTCCAAGAGGTCGGTCTCGTAGGCCAGCACCTGTTGCAGCCGCAGCGACCACTGCTGGTCGAACGGGCGCGGCAGGCCCAGGGCCTCGTTCCAGGCCGGCAGCTGCAGGGCCCGGCAGCGAGCGTCCTTGCTGAGCGTGACGGCCAGGGCCTCGATCAGGATGCGGTAGACGTTGTTCTCGGGCTGCTGCTCGGTCAGGCCCAGGCTGTTGACCTGCACTCCGTAGCGGAAGCGGCGGGCCTTCTTGTCCTGGACGCCATAGCGTTCCAGCAGGATCTGGTCCCACAGCTTGGTGAAGCTGCGCATCTTGCACAGCTCGGTGACGAACCGCACGCCGGCGTTGACGAAGAAGCTGATCCGCGAGGCGACGATCTCGAAGTCCTCATCCGGCACCTGGCCGCCGGCCTTGACCGTGTCGAGCACCGAAATGGCGGTGGCCAGGGCGAAGGCCAGCTCCTGCTCCGGCGTCGCGCCCGCCTCCTGCAGGTGGTAGCTGCAGACGTTCATCGGGTTCCACTTGGGAACCTCGCGATAGCACCAGGCGATCATGTCGCCGATCAGCCGCAGGCTCGGGCCTGGCGGGAAGATGTAGGTGCCGCGCGACAGATACTCCTTGATCAGATCATTCTGCGTCGTGCCCTGCAGCAGGGCCCGATCCGCCCCCTGCTCGTCGGCCAGCGCCACGTACATCGCCAGCAGCCAAGCGGCCGGCGCGTTGATGGTCATGGAGGTGTTCATCTTCTCCAGCGGGATCTCGCTGAAGAGCTGGCGCATGTCGCCCAGATGGCTGATCGGCACCCCGACCTTGCCGACCTCGCCCCGCGCCAGGATGTGGTCGGGATCGTAGCCGGTCTGGGTCGGCAGGTCGAAGGCCACCGACAAACCCGTCTGCCCGCGCGCCAGATTGGCCCGATAGAGCGCGTTGGACTTCTCCGCCGTCGAGTGTCCGGCATAGGTGCGGAAGATCCACGGCGGATCGGGCGCGTGCTGGTACGGCGTCGAGGACATGGCGGGCTCCCGGGCGGCTCTGGCGGCCTTACTTACCGGTGATCATGAGCCGGGATTTGCTGCGACGCAATATGCAGTTCGCGGGTGCGAACTAACGCCCGCCGAACACCGTCGCCCGCTTGGCCATGAACGCCGCCCGCGCCTCGGCATGGTCGGCGCTCGCCGCGAGGTCAGGCGTCTCCGCCTCCGTCGTCGACACCCCCGACGCCACGCGCTTGGTCGCCTGCACGGCCAGCGGCGCGCGCGAGGCGATGACCCGCGCCATCGCCAGCGCCGCGTCCAGCACCCCCTCGGCCGGATGGACCTCCGCCACAACCCCGTCCGCCAGCGCCCGCGCGGCGTCGAACGGCGCGCCCGTCAGCAGGTGAGGCTTGGCGCGGCTTTCGCCGATCAGGCGCGTCAGGCGTTCGGCCGAGGCGGTCAGGCCCATCCGCACCGCCGAGCAGGCGAAGCTGGCGCGGTCGCTGGCCAGGCGGATGTCGGCGGCCAGGGCCAGTTCCAGTCCGCCGCCGATGCACCAGCCATCCACCGCCGCGATCACCGGGACGCGGCAGGCCGCCACGCGATCGCACATGTCGAGGAAGTGCAGGATCGCCGCGCTCTGGGTCGGGACGTCGCGCGACAGCGACTCGGCCAGATCGTCTCCAGTGCAGAACGCGCCGTTGCGGCCGGTCAGCACCACGACGCGCACCGCCCGGTCGGCCTCGATGGCGGCGAAGGCCTCCAGCAGCCGCGCCCGCTCGGCCATGGCCAGGACGTTGGCCGGCGCGGTGTCCAGTTCGACGAGGGCGATGGCGGGGTGCGGATGCGACAGGTGGATCATGCCGCCACCGTGGCCCGGCGCGTCGGCGCCGGCAACCTTCCCCAACGCGATGCTGCGACGCACAAGATTCCGCTTGCCAGTTTCAAACAGTTGTCTCAGCCTTGCTCGGGAGACCCGAAAACAAGCGGGCGCGCATAGCCGAGTTTGGCCCTCATGCGTTGTTGCAGCGCGAAAGACGGCCAAGGAATGGGGAGTGGAGATGACGACCGCGACGCTCGATACGTCTGAAACGCCGGTCCTGAAGGACCTCTACGAGATCGGCGAGATCCCGCCGGCCTTCCACGTCCCGAAGACCATGTACGCCTGGAGCATCCGCAAGGAGCGCCACGGCAAGCCGACCCAGGCCATGCAGGTCGAGGTCGTGCCCACCTGGGAGATCGGCGAGGACGAGGTGCTGGTCCTCGTGATGGCCGCCGGCGTCAACTACAACGGCGTCTGGGCCGCCCTGGGCGAGCCGATCAGCGTGCTGGACGCCCACAAGCAGCCCTATCACATCGCCGGCAGCGACGCCTCGGGCATCGTCTGGGCGGTGGGCAAGAAGGTCAAGCGCTGGAAGCTGGGCGACGAGGTGGTCATCCACTGCAACCAGGACGACGGCGACGACGAGGAGTGCAACGGCGGCGACCCGATGTTCTCGCCCAGCCAGCGCATCTGGGGCTACGAGACGCCGGACGGCAGCTTCGCCCAGTTCTGCCGGGTGCAGTCGCGCCAGCTGATGCCGCGCCCCAAGCACCTGACCTGGGAAGAGAGCGCCTGCTACACCCTGACCCTGGCCACCGCCTACCGCATGCTGTTCGGCCACAAGCCGCATGAGCTGAAGCCCGGCCAGAACGTGCTGGTCTGGGGCGCGTCGGGCGGGCTGGGCGTCTTCGCCGTGCAGCTGGCCGCCGTGGCCGGGGCCAACGCCATCGGCGTGGTCTCGTCCGAGGACAAGCGCGAGTTCGTGCTGTCGATGGGCGCCAAGGCGGTGCTGAACCGCAACGAGTTCAACTGCTGGGGCCAGCTGCCCAAGGTCAACGGCCCCGAGTTCACCGACTACATGAAGGAGAGCCGCAAGTTCGGGAAGGCGATCTGGCAGATCACCGGCAACCGCGACGTGGACCTGGTGTTCGAGCACCCGGGCGAGGCGACGTTCCCGGTCTCGGTGTTCGTGGTCAAGCGCGGCGGCATGGTCGCCATCTGCGCCGGCACCAGCGGCTTCAACCTGACCATGGACGCCCGCTTCCTGTGGATGCGCCAAAAGCGCGTGCAGGGCAGCCACTTCGCCAACCTGATGCAGGCCTCGGCGGCCAACCAGCTGGTCATCGACCGCCGCGTCGACCCGTGCCTGTCGGAAGTCTTCCCCTGGAACGACATCCCCGCCGCCCACGAGAAGATGCTGGCCAACCAGCACCTGCCCGGGAATATGGCGGTGCTGGTCTGCGCGCAGCGTCCGGGCCTGCGGACGTTCGAAGAGGTGCAGGAGCTGAGCGAAGGGGCGGCCTGACCTCAAGGCTCCCCAACGGCGCCATTGCCAGCCGCGCCCGCCCGACGCACAGTCGCCTCCAACAAGTGTTCGGCCAAAGCGCCTGGGGAGTGACGGATGGGTGTCGGGGGTAAGGTCGCGCTGACGGCCGTGGGTCTGGTCCTGGCCGTGACGGCCGTGGTCGCGGTGCGGACCGCCACCTTCAAGGCGCCGGCCGTGGTGGATCCCGCCAGCGTCAAGCTGGCCGCCGCGCGTCCGGTGGACGTCAACAGGGTCGCCGGCCACCTGGCGCAGGCCGTCCGCTTCCGGACCATCAGCCACCAGGATAGGGCCGAGGACCAGCCGGCCGAGTGGGACAAGCTGCACGCCTGGCTGCAGGCGACCTATCCGGAGGCCCACAAGGTCATGACCCGCGAGGTCGTGGCCGAGCACACCCTGGTCTACACCTGGCCCGGCTCGAACCCGGCCCTGCCGCCGATCGTGCTGATGGCCCACCAGGACGTGGTGCCGGTCACCCCCGGCAGCGAGGGTGCCTGGTCCCATCCGCCGTTCGACGGCGTGGTGGCCGACGGCGCGGTCTGGGGCCGAGGCTCGATCGACGACAAGGGCTCTCTGGTCACCCTGTTCGAGGCGATCGACGCAGTGGCCGCCAGCGGCTTCAAGCCCGTGCGCACCGTCATCGTCGTCAGCGGCCATGACGAGGAGGTGCGCGGGGTCGGGGCCCGAGCCGCCGCGGCGCTGCTGAAGTCGCGCGACATCAAGGCCCAGTTCGTGCTGGACGAGGGCATGGCCGTGGTCGCCGACCATCCCGTCACCGGCAAGCCCGCCGCCATCATCGGCACGGCTGAGAAGGGCTATGGCACCATGAAGGTCGTGGCCCCCGCGGTCGGCGGCCACTCCTCGGCCCCGCCGGCCGACGGCGGCGGCGTCGTCACCCTGGCCAAGGCGGTGCAGGCGATCGACGAGCACCAGGCGCCGATGAAGTTCCAGGGCCCCGGCGCCGACATGCTGAAGGCCATCGCCCCGCACGCTTCGCCCGTGGTCAAGGTCTTCGCGGCCAACACCTGGCTGTTCGCGCCGCTGCTGGTGAAGGTCACGGCCAAGACGCCCGCGGGCGCGGCCATGCTGCACACCACCATCGCCCCCACCATGCTGAAGGGCTCGCCCAAGGAAAACGTCCTGCCGCAGGATGCCACCGCCTGGATCAACTACCGCATCGCGCCGGGCGACAGCTCGGCCAAGGTGATGGCGCGGGCCAAGGACGCCGTGGGCAAGCTGCCGGTCGAGCTCAGCTGGACCAAGACCGACGAGCCCTCGCCGATCTCCTCGACCAGCTCCGACGCCTGGAAGACCCTGGCGGGCCTCGCCGCCGACGAGAGCAAGGCTCCGGTCGTGCCCGGCCTGGTCACCGCCGGCACCGACAGCCGCTACCTGACCGGCGTGGCCAGCGACGTCTACCGCTTCCAGCCGCTGGTACTGAAGGTCGACGAGACCAAGATCATCCACGGCACCGACGAACACATCAGCCTGGACAATGTCGGGCGAATGGTGCGCTTCTATCAGCGCCTGGTGGAGACCGCCGCGTCGCGGTGAGCCCGTCGGGCGGGGCGTGAGTTCGGGGGAATTCGGTTGGGCGCGCCTGGCGGTGGGAGACCGTCCAGGCTTCTGGCTGACGCTTTTCTGAGTCCAAGCACGGATGTCGCAATCGGCTGCGACACTGCGCCTCAAGTTACAGCGTTCACCCAAGCCCGCTAGAAACCCTCGCATGCCCGACGACGTTCCGCTCCTGAAGGCCAAGCCCGGCGCCAGTCCAGCCAAGCAGCCCCTTGGCGACAAGTTCGGCGAAGGCTTCGTCTGGGACGCCTGGTACGTCGCCGCCCTGTCGCCCGACCTCAAGCCGGGCAGGATGGAGAAGCGGGAGTATCTGGCCGAGCCGGTGCTGCTGGGCCGTACCCGGGCGGGCGAGGTCTACGCCATTCGCGACATCTGCCCCCATCGCGCCGCCGCCCTCTCGGCCGGCCGCGTCCACCGCGAGGCCGACGGGACCGAAAGCGTCGAGTGCCCCTATCACGGCTGGCGCTTCGGGCCGGACGGCGCGTGCAAGTCGATCCCGTCCCTGACCGCCGACAGCGACTTCGACATCTCCAAGGTGCGGGTGCGTAAGTATCCCACCGTCGAGCAGCAGGGCATGGTCTGGATCTGGATGTCGTCGGACCCGCGCTTCGACGGCCAGCCGCCCGAGCCGCCGCCGACCATCCCCGGGATCGTGGGCGGCAAGCCCAAGCTGGTCGACCATCTGGACTACGACATCCACATCGACCACGCCGTGCTGGGCCTGATCGACCCAGCCCACGGACCGTTCGTGCACCAGCAATGGTGGTGGCGGACCAAGACCAGCCAGCACGAGAAGAAGAAGACCTTCAGCCCGTCCGAGGCCGGCTTCACCATGGTGCGGCATGAGCCGTCCAAGAACTCCAAGGCCTACGCCATCCTGGGCGGCGAGCCGCTGACCGAGATCACCTTCCGCCTGCCGGGGCTGCGCTGGGAGCATGTGACGGTCGGCGATAGGCAGGTGCTGGCCCTGTCGGCCATGACGCCGATCAACGCCGGCAAGACCCGGATGAACCAGATCATGTGGTCGGATCATTGGGCCTTCACGGCGCTCTATCCGATCATCCGCATGGCCGCCCGCGCCTTCCTGCGCCAGGACGGCGCCATCGTCGCGGCCCAGACGCCGGGGCTGCGACAGAACCCGCCGCTGATGTGGGTGGGCGACGCCGACCAGCAGGCCCGCTGGTACCACCAGTGCAAGCGCGAGTGGGCCGCCAGCCGGAAAGAGGGCCGGGCGTTCGTCAATCCGGTGAAGGATCAGACGCTGCGGTGGCGGACCTAGCCCCCAAAACACCGTCATTCCCGCCCTTGTGGCGGGAACCCCTGGGTCAGTTGACACGTGAGATGCAAGCGGACTGCTCAGCAGTCCGCCCCCTCCACACCTGCGGCGGATAGAGGGGTTCCCGCCACAAGGGCGGGAATGACGAACGAGAGGAGGGCTTGGGAATGACGCTGAGTCTGACGATCTACCGCCACCGCCTCCTCACCAGCCTCCGCACCCTGCCGTCCCCGCGCGGCTGGCTGTTCTGCCTCGCCGTCTCCGCCGCCACCCTGGCGCTGATGATGGTCGTCGGCTTCGTCACCGGCCTCTACCGCCTGCAACCGACCGAACCGGGCCTCGCCCTGCGGATGCTGGTGGTGTTCCTCATCCCCGCCCTCGGCGAGGAGATCCCTTTCCGAGGCCTGCTGATTCCCGGCCCCAACGGGAGCGCCCGCCCGAGGCTGGAGATCGCCGTCTCCACCGGCCTCTATACGCTCTGGCACGTGGTCGAGGCGGTCACCTTCCTGAAGTCCGCCGCCCCGATCTTCCTCCGCCCCGACTTCCTGCTGTGCTGCGCCGTGCTGGGCCTGGGCTGCGCGATCATGCGCCACAGGACCGGCTCCCTCTGGCCGGCGGTGATCCTGCACTGGGCGCTGGTGGTGATCTGGCAGACCTGGCTGGGCGGGGTCAGCGCCCTCTCGTAACGCGCACGAAAAAGCCCGTCCGGTCATGGGGGCGACCGAACGGGCTCTCCTCGAAGGCGCGGCCAGAGGGACGGAGCGGACGCGCCCCGAAACGCTAGGCCTGGTTAGGCGCGGTAGACGTACGCGCTGCTGACATAGCCGACGCCGACGCCGTCCTGGCCGACCAGGATCCACTTGCCGTCGCCGGTGCGGCCCAGGGCCTGGAAGGTCTCACCCGAGGCGACCGCGCCCAGGCGTTCACCGCGGGTCGAGGCGGAGGCGCGCAGGTTCAGGGTCGAACGGGCGACATACTTGCCCTTGGTCGCGATCAGCGGAGCGGCCTGGACGGTCTGGGCGTAGCGATAGCCGCCCGACTTGTAGATGCCGCCGACCTCCTGGGCCGCGTCCTTCTTCTGCATGCCGCAGCCGACCGCCGAACCGGCGCCCGCGCCGACCACGGCGCCGATGGCCGTGCCCGTGCCGCGATCGCCCTTGCCGGCGATCTTGTTGCCGGCCAGAGCGCCCAGCAGGCCGCCCACGACCGCGCCGACTTCCTGCTTGGAGCCCGAGGCCTTGCAGCCGACGACGCCGGCGCTGGCTTGCGGGGCGGCGGCCAGCGACAGAGCGGTGGCGGCGGCGCCCAGGGTCAGGGCGATGGTCTTGATCGTCTTTTGGGTGGTGATGGTCATGGTCTCATGTCCCTTTGAAGGTGTCCGGGGTCAGCAACCCCGTGAGACAGACCATGACAGGGTGAAGCTGAACGGTAGCGCGGACGGCTTCAGCAGATTTCGTTCATGTTGAAAAAAGTTCGGGGACCGGGCTTCGCGCCCCCCGTGGCGAACATCCGCGAGCGGTGCTACAGGCCCGCCCGCGATGGCTCAGGCAGTTGAGAAAAGCGGGCGATGATTCAACCGGGCGCGACGTTCAAGGACAACCTTCGGCGATTGCCGCCCATCGACGGCGTGCGGCGCATCGATCTCGTCGACGCCGACGGCGCCGTGGTCGCCAGCATCGAGAACCAGCCGGGCCAGCAAGGCTCGCTGGCCGTCTATCAGTATCTGAAGCAGCGCTTCGGCGCCCTGGACGCGCGGGCGGCCGAACAGGGCCTGATCGTGTTCGCCGAGCACACGGCGGATGCGCGCGAGCGCCCGGGCGCGCATCCGAATGTCGACCGCCTGCTGGCGATCGCCGCCGGCGGCGCTTCGCTGGAAATCGAAGTTATCGCCGTCGGCGGCTGAGGCGGCTTACGCCCCCAGAGCGTAAGGCCCGCTCTTGTCCAGCGCCACCTTCCAGGCCGGGCGCGCGTGCATCCGCTCGATCCAGGCGGCCATGTTCGGATAGTCGGCGAGACGCCCCATGGCCTTGGCCACTTCAGGCACGAAGCTCATCTGGATGTCGGCGCCGGTCAGGGTCTCGCCGACGAAATATTCGCGCCCCGCCAGGTGGTCGTTGACGAACGCCAGGTGGTTGGCGATCTCGCCCTGGATGCGCGGGTGCAGCGGCGCGCCGGCCTCGCCCAGGCGGCCGACATACATGTTGAGCATCAGCGGCAGCATGGCCGAGCCCTCGGCGTAGTGCAGCCACTGCTGGTAGCGGTCGTAGTCGGCGCTGGCCGGATCGGGGGCCAGGCGGCCCTCGGCATGACGGCGGATGACGTAGTCGATGATCGCGCCGGACTCGATGATCGTGAGATCCCCATCCACGATCACGGGCGACTTGCCCAGCGGATGGATGTCCGTCAGCGACGGCGGCGCCAGGCGGGTCTTGGGGTCACGGGTGTGAAAGACGATCTCGTAAGGGAGGTCTAGCTCCTCAAGCAGCCACAGGATCCGCTGCGAGCGCGACTCGTTCAGGTGGTGGACCGTCAGCATGGTTTCTTCCCCGATTTTTGAACCGCATGTTGCGCTGCGGCATTGCTCGCAGATGCGAAAGGCGTCAGGGTGAAAGAAAACAACTGTTTGGCGCAGGGGAGCAAGCCATGACCGATACGGTCAGCCGGAACACGACTGATACCTTGATCCTGCCGGGCCTGATCGGCCTGCTGCGCGAGGCCGCCGACGCGGCCCAGCTGTTCGTGGCCGAGGCCAAGCCGCAGGTGCTGGCCCACATCGCGCCGGACGGTGGCAAGATCGACCGCAAGCTGGCCGACGTCCACCAGCACCGAGTCCATGGCTATGGCTGGTACGCCGCCTATGCCGAGCTCCTGAACCAGGTCGCTGGCTGGGCCGAGCGGCTGCAGGACGAGGGCCGGTTCGGCGAGATCGAGGCCCTGCTGGCCCAGCTGCTGTTCAGCGAATATTGCGCCCAACTGGTCGGCGGCGTGCCGATGAACCAGGGCGAGATCGTCCGCCCGGCCCATCTGGTCGAAGACCGGGCCGTACTGAACCGGCTCTACTCCAACGGCCTGATGAAGCTGATGGTCGAGGGCGGCACGCAGGCCGTGAAGACCCGCATCGCCCAGCGCCTGGCCGAGGCGCGCGGCCGCCCGACGCTGGAGCATACCGGTCTCGAAGAGACCTTCGAGATGATCCGCGACCAGTTCCACGCCTTCGCCGAGGAAAAGGTCACCCCCTTCGCCCACGAATGGCACCTGAAGGACCAGTTGATCCCGATCGAGCTGGTGGAAGAGCTGGGCGCCCTGGGCGTGTTCGGCCTGACCATCCCCGAGGAATATGGCGGCTCGGGCATGGGCAAGACCGCCATGTGCGTGGTCTCCGAGGAACTGTCGCGCGCCTGGATCGGCGTCGGCTCGCTGGCCACCCGCTCGGAGATCGCCGGCGAGCTGATCCTGACCGGCGGCACGGAAGAGCAGAAGCAGTACTGGCTGCCCCGCATCGCCAGCGCCGAGATCCTGCCGACCGCCGTCTTCACCGAGCCGAACACTGGCTCCGACCTGGGGTCCCTACGCACCCGCGCGACGCTGGATGGCGAGAACTACGTCGTGACCGGGAACAAGACCTGGATCACCCACGCCGCCCGCGCCGACGTCATGACCCTGCTGGTCCGCACCGACCCGGCCACCACCGACTATCGCGGCCTCTCCATGCTGCTGGCCCCCAAGCCGCGCGGCGTCGAAGGGAATGACTTCCCCGCCCAGGGCATGAGCGGCGGCGAGATCGGGGTGATCGGCTATCGCGGCATGAAGGAGTACGAGCTGGGCTTCGACGGCTTCACCGTGCCGGCCGAGAACCTGCTGGGCGGGGTCCCGGGCCAAGGCTTCAAGCAGCTGATGGCCACCTTCGAGAGCGCCCGCATCCAGACCGCCGCCCGCGCCGTCGGCGTGGCCCAGGCGGCGCTGGAGACCGGCCTCGGCTATGCGCTCGACCGCCAGCAGTTCGGCCAGGCGATCTTCGAATTCCCGCGCGTCGCCAACAAGCTGGCCATGATGGCCGCCGAGATCATGGGCGTGCGCCAGTTGACCTACTTCGCCGCCCGCCAGAAGGACGAGGGCAAGCGCTGCGACCTCGAGGCGGGCATGGCCAAGCTGATCGCCGCCCGGGTCGCCTGGGCGGCGGCGGACAACGCCCTGCAGATCCACGGCGGCAACGGCTTCGCCATGGAGTATGCGGCGAGCCGCCTGCTGGCCGACGCCCGGATCCTCAACATCTTCGAGGGCGCGGGCGAGATCCAGGCCCAGGTGATCGCGCGACGGCTTCTGGATGGCGGGAACTGACCCTTGTCGGTGGGCGGAGGCTCAGCTTAGCCTCCGTCCTCCAATCGAAGGATCGCCCGCCCATGCTCGCCACGACCCGCCGCACCGCTCTCGTCTCGGCTGTCGCCACCGGCGGCCTGGCGGCGTTCGGCAACCGGGCCTTCGCCCAGGACACCGGGGCGGTCGGCGCGGCGGTCGACAAGTTCGCCCAGGAGGTCATGGCCGCCTTCCCCGATCAGCCGGGTCTGGGTGTCACGGTGGTCGAGAATGGCAAGGTCACCCTGGCCAAGGGCTATGGCGTCAAGCGCCTAGGGGGCCAGGACAAGGTCGACGAAAACACCGCTTTCGGCATCGCTTCCAACACCAAGGCCATGACCGCCGCCCTGATCGCCATGCTGGTCGAGGAAGGCAAGCTGGAGTGGGACGCGCCGGTCACCAAGTACATGCCGTCGTTCCAGATGAGCGATCCGGTGGTCACCAAGCTGATGACCGTCCGCGACCTTCTGGTCCACCGCAGCGGGCTTACGCTGGGGGCCGGCGACCTGATGATCTGGCCCTCGCCCACCCACACCCGCGCCGACATCGTGGCGGGGCTGAAGTACCTGCCGATCGGCGGCCAGTTCCGGGGCGGCTACGCCTATGACAACGTGCTGTATGTGGCCGCCGGCGTGCTGATCGAGACCGTCACCGGGACGAGGTGGGAAGAGGTCATCAAGACCCGGATCTTCCAGCCGCTGACCATGAACGACACCGTCTCGAGCCCGGCCCTGGTCGACCGCGCCCGCCGCGCCGAGCCGCACTGCCGCCTGGGCCCGCCCGTGCGGGGCCTGGGTCCGCAGACCGTGCTGCCGTTCGACGGCAGCTTCGACGCGGCGGGTCCGGCCGGCGGGGTCAATTCCACGCCCAAGGACATCGCCCAGTGGCTGATGGTCCAGCTGGGCCTGGGGCTGTCGCCCAACGGCAAGCGCCTGTGGAGCGAGGCCTCGGCCAGGGAGATGTGGAAGCCGCAGACCATCACCACCTCGACCGATGGTCCGATCACGGAGAACCCGGTCCGTCCGTCGATCCAGGCCTACGCCCTGGGCTGGTTCGTGCAGGATCATCGCGGCGAGCGCCTGTTGTGGCACACCGGCGGCCTGGCCGGCTTCATCTCCTACACGGGCCTGCTGCCGGGCCGGAAATCCGGCATCATGGTCATGACCAACGCCGAGGAGAACCCGGTCCTGCGCTCGATGCGCTACGGCGGGCCGGACCGCCTGCAGGGCCGCGGCGACTTCGACTGGATCGCCTCGTCCAAGCGTGTCCAGGCCCAGGCCGACGCCGATACGATCAAGGACGCGGCCAAGGCCACGACGCCATCGTCCGGCGCCAAACCCAGCCTGCCGCTGGCCGCCTATGCCGGGGTCTATCGCGACCCCTGGTACGGCACGGTGACGATTACGGTCGTCGGCCCAACCAAGGGAAAAGGGGGCAAGAAGCAGGGCCTGCACGTCGCCTTCGACAAGACCCCGCTCCTGAAGGGCAAGCTGGAGGTCTTCGACGGCGAGACCTTCAAGACGGTCTTCGACGACCGCACCCAGGAGGACGCCTTCCTCACCTTCGACCTCAAGGACGGCAAGGTGGTCTCGGCCCTGGTCAAGGCGGTCTCGCCGCTGGCCGACTTCAGCTTCGACTACCAGGACCTGCGGCTGACCAAGGAAGCCTAACCCCGTTCAGGGCGCCGCATTCCTTCGAACATCGCCTGGTAGGCCGTCAGCTGGCGGCCCTCCTCGATCTCGTCCGGCGTCTCGGCGCGGACACTGGTAGTGACGACGATGTCCTGGCCGGTCGGCAGACGCACCACGCCGGTCTGGTTGGGCAGGAGATCGATCGAGCCCGTCTGGTCGGGCCGGAAGCCCCGGCCCAGGCTGACCGTGACCAGCAGGCGCTCGCCCTGCTGGACGACGCTGGTGAACAGCGAATAGCGGCTGCCGCCCCGCTCATAGGCGCCCTTGCGATAGAGCCGCTGCGAGCCGAAGGCGGTGAAGTCGGCCCAAAGGTGGGCGCCGTCCGGCGCGACGCCGCTGGCCACCACCCGCACCGCCGAGCCGGGCCGCACCTGCGAACGGTCGGCCACGGCGCGGATGATCCGTACGCGGCGTATCTGCATCGGCGGCTCGATCGCGACCGGCGGCGGCTCGGCCACCGGCTCCAGGATCGGCTCGGTGACGGCGACTTGCGCGGGGGGCGCGACGGGACGATGCGGCGCGGCCTTGGGCGCGGGCGGCGCGACCGGAGCGCTGGCCGGACGCGGGGCCTGCCGTGGCGGTTCGACGACGCGCGGCGGGTCGAAGGCCATCACCACCTCCGGCGGCCGCGAGGCCCAGACGGCCGCGGCGCCGCCCGCGACCAGCAGGGCGATACAGGAAAGACCCGCCAGGCGGTGGAAGCGGCTGGGCGTCGGGCGCGACAGCAGCCGTACGCGCTGGGCCAGCGGATGGGTCGCCCAGTGGCAACCCAGCGGCAGCGGCCGGGCGGCCAGCTGGGTCTTCAGCATCGCCTCGGCATAGGCGCGGCGCGCCTTCGGATAGGCGGCGACCACGCCAGCGTCACAGGCCAGTTCCTGGTCGATGCGCAGCCAGCGGCCCATCACATGGACGGCCGGGTTGAACCAGTTGATGCAGGTCGCCAGCGCCACCAGGGCGTTGACCGGCGGGTCGCGGCGCTGGAGGTGGGCGTGCTCGTGGGCCAGCACCACCTCGCGCTCGCGCGGGGTGTAGCGGCCCTCGAAGTCGTCGGGAACCACCACGCGCGGCCGCAGCACGCCGATCACCGCCGGCCCGGCCTTCCCCGCCTTCGCCGCGCGGGCGAACTGGAGCTGGTTCCAGGCCAGCCAGGCCAGGCTGGCGATCACGCCCAGCAGCCACAGCCCCGCCAGATAGGGCCGGATGTCGACCGGAGCATTGGCTAGGGTCATTCCGGACATGACCGAGGTCTGCCCCGCCTCGACCGACGCCGCCGGAACCCGGACCGTCAGCACTCGCGCGGGGAGCAGCATGGCCAGCACGGCCAGCACCGGCAGGCTCCACAGACCATACGCCACTCGCGCCCCGAACAGCCGCCGCGCCGGCAGGCGCAGAACCATCACCGCCGCGACCGCGACGGCCAGGGCGAGGTTCATGTCCAGCAGGTCGGCGAACAGCTCAGCCATCGTCCTCGATGTCCGCGATCAGGTCCTTCAGCAGCTTGACGTCCTTAGCCGTCAACGCCCGGTGCTGCGCGAAGTGTGCGACCAAGGGCGCTACCTCGCCGCCGAAAAGCCGGTCGACCAGGTTCTGGCTCTCGGACTGCACGTAGTCATCGCGCGACACCAGCGGCCGATAGAGATAGCCGTCCGCCTCACGCGCCCCGGCGATCGCGCCCTTCTTCAGGAGGCGGGTGATCAGGGTCTTTACCGTGCCCGGCGCCCAGTCGTGGGCCACGCCCACTTCGGCGACGACGCCCTCGGGCGTCAACGGACCGCGGCGCCACAGCGCCTCCATGATCTGGCTCTCGGCGCCCGAAATCCGCATGCGCCCAACTCCATTACCGAAAGTACATTTGTATTCTAATGCAGAATACAGCTGTATCCTAGCCAAGTCCGTCGCTGACGCCAACGACCTAAGGGGAAATTTCAAGTGCCTACCGTCTGGATCGCGCTCGCCGCCCAAGCCGCCGCCGCGGCCTCCCCCGCCGCGCAACCGCCCGTTTCCCAGGCGCCGGCCGCGAAGTCCCCCGCCGCCGAGGCCGCCAACGGCGTCAGCGCCGTGACCATCACGGCCGATGCTCCGGCGGTGCGCACCTCGATCGATCGCCGCAGCTACAGCGTCTCGGGCGATCTGGCCGCTCAGTCCGGCGGCATCGCCGACGCCCTGCGCAACGTCCCGTCCGTCGAGGTCGACGTGCAGGGCAATGTGAGCATGCGCGGCGATCCCAACGTCACCATCCTGATCGACGGCAAGCCCTCGGGCCTGTTCCAGGGCGACGGTCGCGGCCAGGCGCTGCAGCAGATGCCGGCCGAGCGCATCGATCGCGTCGAGGTGATCACCAACCCCTCGGCCGAGTTCCGCGCCGACGGCACGGGCGGGGTCATCAATCTGATCACCAAGAAGGCCAAGGGCGCGGGCCGGACCAGCTCGATCCGCGTCACGGGCGGCGACCACGGCCGCAACGGCCTTTTGGGGAATATCGGCTACAACAGCGGCAAGCTGTCGGCCGCCGGCGACATCAACTATCGCCGCGACGTCTTCGACGAGGTCGACTACGAGCGCCGCCGGCAGGCCAATCTCGACAGCGAAACCCAGGGGACCACCGACTTCGACATCGATGGCGTCACCGGCCAGGCCACGGTCGACTACGACGTCTCAGACAAGCTGCGGATCGGCGGCGAGGCGCGGCTGTCGCGCTTCAACCTGGCGCTCGACAGCGCCGCCGACACCACGCGCGAGGACGCCAATGGAGCGCTCATCCAGGCCTATCGGCGCGATATGACGCTCCGTCAGCGCCGCGACAACGGCGCGATCGTCGGCAGTCTGCGCCGCAAGTTCGACGGCGACGGCCACGAGCTTTCGCTGAGGCTCAGCTACGACGTCACCGACGACAACCGCACGCGCACGGGCCACACCTCGGCGACCGCGCCGGCGACGTCCAGCGCCTACGACCAGCAACGGCTGGGCTACGACACCCGGCAGACCGACCTCAAGGGCGACTATGTCCGACCGATGGGTCCGGGCCAGACGCTGAAGCTGGGCTTTGATCTGCAGTTCGACGACAACGTCTATGACAATGTCGGCCTGCGCGGCGGCGCGCTGAGCGGCCTCGCGATCGATCCCGGCCTGACCAACACGTTCTTTTACGAACAGCGGCTGAGCCAGGCCTATGTCACTTACGAGCGCCCGCTCGGCGACCTGACGATGCTGGCCGGCCTGCGCTACGAGCAGTCGAAGCTGGATCTGACCTCGACCGGCCGCAAGGACGACAATGACACCACCCGGCTGATGCCCAGCCTGCACCTGTCGTACAAGCTGAACGACCAGCAGAAACTGACCGCCAGCTACAGCGAGCGGCTGCAGCGTCCCGGTCCGTTCGACCTCAATCCCGCGCCGTTCCTGCTGGACCCGCTGAACTACCGGATCGGCAACCCGAACCTGAAGCCCCAGCAGACCCACTCGTTCGAGCTTGGCTGGCAATACCGCAAGGCGCCGATGATGGCCCTGGCGACTTTGTTCTACCGCGAGAACGACAAGGTGGTCACCGACGTGGTCACCGACCGGGGCGGCGGCGTCTTCGTCACCACCAAGGCCAATGTCGCCCAGACCCGCAACGGCGGCCTTGAGCTGGTCCTGAACGGCAAGCTGACGCCCAAGCTGACCTATAACCTCAGCAGCACCCTGTTCTGGGCGCAGCTGGACGGCTCGAACCTGGGTTTCACCGACAAACGCACGGGCACCACGGCCCAGGGCCGCGCCAGCCTGAGCTGGCAGGCCACGCCCAAGGATCTTCTGCAGGTCAACGGCTTCCTGGTCGGCAAGCGCCTGACGCCGCAAGGCTACGCCAAGCCGTTCGCGGGCATAGACCTCGGCTACCGCCGCAAGATCAGCGAGCAGCTGTCGCTTCTGGTCTCCGTCCAGGACGCCCTCGGCCTCTACCGCGATAAGCAGGTGATCGACACCCCGTCGCTGAAGAGCCTGGTGGTCCGCGATCCCGACGCTCGCAATATCCGCATCACGCTGGCCTGGACCTTCGGAACGGGCAAGGGACGCAAGGATCCCGGCTTCGAGTTCCAGAACCCAGGGGCGGGACCGCAGTAGGAAAAAAGGAGTGCTCAGCGCCAGCTGAGCGCGGCCTGCTGCACGGTCGGCGTCTGGGCCAGGCTCACGACGTCGGCGCCGTCGAGGCGGCAATGGCCCCGGCCCTCGGCGCCCATCACGCACTCCACCCGTCGGGCGAAGACCGCGGCCATCAGGACCTTGCGGTCGATCGATGCGCCGCCGCCCAGGCGCACCAGCACCCAGTCCGACGGCTCGGGGCCCAAGGCCACGCAGATTACGCCAGCGGCGGGAACCTCGAGCACCGGCCCGGCGATGGTGTCTCCCGCCGCCGCCCGCGCCGAACAAGCCAGGGCCGGCGTCGCGGCCAGAACCGCGACCATCAGCGGAAGGGCGAAAGAGACGGCGGACGAGATCGGGACGCGCATGCCGACGCTCCTGGGTGGCGCGTTAACAATTCCCAGACGGACGCCCTGTTCCGGATGATCTAAATCAAAAAGCGCCCCGTTACCGTGGCTTCCATCCCTCGGCGATCACCGCGATCTGCTTGTCCATGACCGCCGACATCTCGGCCGCCGGCATGTTCCCGCCAGCCGCGGCGGCCATCCGGTAATTCCAGGCGTACGAGGCCTTCAGGGTGTCGATGATCAGGCGCAGATCCAGGTCGCCCCGCACCTCGCCCTTGCGCACGCCCTCTTCCAGGACGTCGAGCAGCATCTGGGACAGGCGCGGATTGCGGCCGTAGGGCGTGACGCCCGGATCGTTGTTCGGATTGTACGAGGCGGCGATGTGAGCCAGGAACAGCTTCACCCGCCGGGTCTCGAACTCGTAGTGGATGGCGAAGATCGAGCACAGCTTGTCGGCGGTGCCGCCGCGCAGGAGCGGCGCCACGCGGTCGAGCTCGGCATAGAGCTCGGCCAGCCGGTGGTTCATCACATGGCTCAGCACCTCGGCCTTGGAGGCGAAGGTGGTGAACACGCTCCCGACGGAGACCCCCGCGCGCTCAGCAATGGCGCGGATCGTCGTCTCATCGTAGCCGACCTCATTGAAGAGGTCCCTGGCGGCCTCAAGCACCCGTTCCCGGGTCGCCGCCTTCTGATCATCTCTTACGCCCACGCACGTCCCCCTCGAACACGCTAGCGTCGCTGTGACAAAGGCGCTCCGTTCCCCCGAACGGAGCGCCCAGTTTCGTTCGTCAGGCGCGAGCGCCCGCGAAGATCACCTTCAGTTGATCCGAAAGCCGCGCCAGCAGAGCTTCCACCGACCAACCGTCGTAGACGGCGCGGCGATAGTTGGCGACATACACGTCCCAGCTCATTTCAGCCAAGAGTTTGACGTCGATATCTTTCTTCAACTGGCCCTGATCGATGGCCCGTTGCAGAGCGTCGGCGATCAGATGGAACAGGTGCTTGATATCGCCGCGCGCGCGGCGCTCGGCGGCTTCCGACCGGGTCCAGGACACCGCGATGCTGGCGCGCAGCAGCGGCAGTTGCTCGACGTGGAAGCCGTAGGCGACGCCGAACAGGCCCAGCAAGGCTTCGTCGACCGTCTTGGCGTTGCGCGAGGCCTGGATCATCTGGGCGTAGATGACCTCGTAGTCGGCGGTCAGGATCTCTTCGAACAGCTCCGACTTGTCGGCGA
Source organism: Caulobacter sp. GW821-FHT05F04 (assembly GCF_059419665.1). NCBI lineage: Bacteria > Pseudomonadati > Pseudomonadota > Alphaproteobacteria > Caulobacterales > Caulobacteraceae > Caulobacter > Caulobacter sp. GW821-FHT05F04. The sequence goes on along the minus strand of NZ_JBWKSF010000002.1, from coordinate 520,994 downwards.
AGCTGGCGAACACGGCGCCGGTCGACATGCCGGCGACCTGGGCGATATCCCTGATGGTCGCGCCTTCATAGCCGCGCTCGCTGAACAGACTGCGGGCGGCGGCCAGGACGCGTTCGCGGGTGCGCTGCTTGGCCAGGGCCCGGCGGGTCAGCTTCACCGGAGAGTCGGTGGCGGACTCGATGTTAACGGACACAAAGCTCATGCGGCGGCCTCCAGGCGGGCGAGAGCGGCTTCAGCGCGCTTCTCGAACTCAATGCAGTACTCATCGACGACGTTCTGAAGGACGTCGGCGTAACGGCGGGCCAGCTGACGGCCATCCTGCGCGGCGTCGCGCAGGTCGGTGATCAGTTGGCGGACTTCGGCCATGGCTTCTTCGCGATCGGACGCGGAGAGCGCAGCGTTGGTCGAGAGCAGAGCGCTCTGGGCCATTGCAGGTAACTCCTACCCCCGCTGGGGTGAGTGAAAGGCGTTGAACGATCCGCGGTGGGGGAGGTTGATCATGTTCAACGAACGCACACTGAAAAATAGGAAGCGGGCGCAATAACGCTAGGGGGAGGCCATTGCAACCGCAAAAGCGAACTCAAATCGCCGGACAAAAGCGTATGGTATAGATATGGGAGCGCTCTCAGAGCGTCACTGCGACAAATTCACTCACCGAACAGGTTCGGCGAATTGGCTCAACGGACGACAGTCATCGAACCAAGTCGTCGCCCTGGAGCCACGGACGCCCTTACGGCTACGGCCTCTATGGCGCGACTTGACGCGACGCCTTATTCTCCGAGGCCATGAGCCACCTGTTCGATTTCCTCGTTCCCGCCGCCCTGCTGGCGGTCCTGATCGCTCTGGCCGCCGGGCTTTACGCCCTGTTCCGCGGCGGCGACTTCGGCCGCTCCTATTCGAACAAGCTGATGCGCCTGCGCGTGCTGCTGCAGTTCATCGCCATCATCGTGCTGGTCGCCGCCGCATTCTGGTGGCGGCGTGGCGGCGCGTAGGTAACCTGCTTCGTCGAACCGGAGTCCGCGACGCATGGTCACGCTTAATCGCATCTATACCCGCACGGGCGACGGCGGCTCGACGCGGCTGGCCACCGGCGCGCCGGTCAGCAAGGCCTCCGCGCGGGTGGAAGCCTATGGCGGGGTGGACGAGACCAACGCCACGATCGGGATGGCTCGCCAGCACACGGCGCACGATCCCCAGCTCGACGCCATGCTGGAGCGCATCCAGAACGACCTTTTCGACCTGGGCGCGGATCTGGCCACGCCCGAGCAGCACGGCAAGCCGGATTGGGAGCCCCTGCGCATCCTCGACGGCCAGGTCGAACGTCTGGAGCGCGAGATCGACCTGCTGAACGGCGAGATGGCGCCTTTGACGTCGTTCGTGCTTCCCGCAGGGTCGCCGGCGGCGGCGGCCCTGCACGTGGCGCGCACCGTCTGCCGCCGAGCCGAGCGGACCTGCGTGGCGTTGTCGCAGATGGAGGGCGAGATCGTGGGCAAGCCGGCGATCAAGTATCTGAACCGGCTGTCGGACCTGCTGTTCGTCGCGGCGCGGTGGAGCAACGATCAGGGGCGCGCCGACGTCCTGTGGAAGCCCGGCGCGACGCGGTAGAGCCTACTTCTTTTCCGGAGCAGCCGCGGGAGCCGGAACCGCCGCCTCGCCATTGATCGGCGGCACGTTCAACGGGCGGCGCGTCAGGGTCTCGATCGAATAGACCCGCCCGCACTTCATCCACTTGCCCGCCCAGGGGCGCCCCTGCTTCTCGCACTTCTCCTTCGGCCATACCCATACGACGTGGTAGGTCAGGGCGGCGCCGCTCAACAGCACGAACAGGCCCAAGAAGATGTACTTCAGGCGAGTGAAAGTCTTGTTCATGGGCGCCCCTTACCGTCTTTCCGCGCGTAAGGGAATTGGCGGCGGCGGCGTCATCGGGCAGCGAAGCGCCGGAAATCGTACAACCGTTTGAACCCTGCCCGACCTAATGCATTACGCTTACGCAAAGGGAAACTTGCATTGCGGCGCCGAAACGGTAAGTCGGAGGCCAAGCAGGATAAAAAGCAGCCTGGAGGCGGTGGAAACCGATGAAGGTCCTAGTCCCGGTCAAACGGGTTATCGATTACAACGTCAAGGCCCGCGTAAAGGCGGACCAGACCGGTGTCGACCTTGCGAACGTCAAGATGTCGATGAATCCCTTCTGCGAGATCGCGGTCGAAGAAGCCGTGCGTCTCAAGGAGAAGGGCGTGGCGACCGAGGTCGTCATCGTCAGCATCGGTCCGGCGCAAGCTCAGGAGACGATCCGCACGGCGCTGGCCATGGGCGGCGACCGCGGGATCCTGATCACCACCGACGCCGATCCCGAGCCGCTGGCCGTGGCCAAGCTGCTGGCGGCCGTCGTCGCTGAAGAGAACCCCAACCTGGTCCTGATGGGCAAGCAGGCGATCGACGGCGACAACAACGCCGTCGGCCAGATGCTGTCGGCCCTGCTGGGCTGGCCGCAGGCGACCTACGCCTCGGCGGTGGAAGTCTCGGGCTCGACCGCCAAGGTCACCCGCGAGGTCGACGGCGGCCTGCAGGTCCTCGACGTCGACCTGCCGGCGATCATCACCGCCGACCTTCGCCTGAACGAGCCGCGCTATGCGTCTCTGCCCAACATCATGAAGGCCAAGAAGAAGGAGATCGTCAGCAAGACGGTCGCCGACTACGGCGTCGACATCGCGCCGCGCCTGAAGGTGATCAAGGTCGCCGAGCCGGCCAAGCGCTCGGCCGGCGTCAAGGTCGAAACCGCCGCTGATCTGGTCTCCAAGCTCAACACCGCGGGGGTGCTGTAATGGCTGTTCTCGTCGTCGCCGATAACGACAACGCGCACCTGCGCGACGCCACCCACAAGACCGTCACCGCCGCCCTGAAGATCTCGGGCGACGTCGACGTCCTGGTCCTGGGCAAGGGCGCCAAGGGCGTGGCCGACCAAGCGGCCAAGATCGCCGGCGTCCGCAAGGTGCTGCTGGCCGAGAGCGACGCCCTCGGTCACGGCATCGCCGAAGCCCAGGCCGACGCCGTCCTGGCGCTGGCCGGCAATTATGACGCGATCCTGGTTCCGGCCACCTCGGGCGGCAAGAACTTCGCCCCGCGCGTCGCGGCCAAGCTGGACGTGGCCCCGATCTCGGACATCGTCGAGGTCGTCTCGGCCGACACCTTCACGCGCCCGATCTATGCCGGCAACGCGCTGGAGACCGTCCAGTCGTCGGACGCCAAGAAGGTCATCACCGTCCGTCCGACCGCCTTCGCGGCGGCGGCGGAAGGCGGCTCGGCCTCGGTCGAAACGGTTGGCGGCGCCGATGCGGCCAAGACCCGTTTCGTCAGCGAAGAGATGGTCAAGTCGGACCGTCCGGAACTGGCCGCGGCCAAGATCGTCGTCTCGGGCGGTCGCGCCATGGGTTCGGCCGAGGAGTTCCAGCGCGTGATCGAGCCGCTGGCCGACAAGCTGGGCGCCGCCGTCGGCGCCTCGCGCGCGGCCGTCGACGCCGGCTACGCCCCGAACGACTACCAGGTCGGCCAGACCGGCAAGGTCGTGGCCCCGCAGCTCTACGTCGCCATCGGCATCTCGGGCGCCATCCAGCACCTGGCCGGCATGAAGGACTCCAAGGTGATCGTCGCGATCAACAAGGACGCCGACGCGCCGATCTTCCAGGTGGCCGACTTCGGCCTGGTCGCCGACTACAAGACGGCCGTCCCGGAACTGATGGACGCCCTGACGGCGGCGGGCAAGTAAGCCAGCCTCCACGGGCTCATGAATAGCGGAAAGGCCCGGAGGAGACTCCGGGCCTTTCTTATTGGGCGGTGATGCGGGGCCCGCTGAGCGAAACACCCGATCTCGGTTCCCGCCCCCGGCGTCGTCTGTTGCGTCACGCCGCGACCGGGTGCGAAAGCTTGGCCGCTATCCGAGGGGCGCGGGCAGCGAGGAGAAACGATCGTGCCGGGCTGGTCGAAATGGGTCGATGAAGGCGTCACCACGGTCACGGCGCGCAGCCTGCCGACGCTGGGCCTGCGCTTGGCCATCGGGGCGCTTAGCGCGACGTGCTACGCCCTGTTCGTCGATCCGCTTGCAGGCCTGCTTTGGGGCCTGGCCTTCGCCAGCGCCGAGGCCGCGGTCTGGGTCGCCAGCAAGCCCCAGCGCGCCGACCAGGCGACCACCGCCCGACAGCGCCAGGCCTATGTCGCGGCCGTCGTCTGGATGAACCTGGTCTGGTGGGCGCTGGTCGTTCTGCTGTGGACCCTGGACCAGGAGGTCATGCGCCTGGCGGCCGTGTGCCTGCTGTCGGCCCTGCTGGTCCACGCCCAGGCGTTCACGGCGCGATCCAAGCTCCTGCTGCTGATCGTCGGCGGCGGCGCGGCCCTGCTGCTGCTGGCCCTGACCGCGGTCTTCAACCCGTTCCCGCCGGGCCAGCGGCTGGTGCTGTTCCTCGCCGCGCTGATGCTGACCGCCTACACCGCCCAGGCCTCCCTGACCAGCATGCGCAACGGTCGCGCTCTTGAGGAGGCCAAGGCCCGGGCAGAGATCGCCAGCCAGGCCAAGTCCGAGTTCCTGGCCCTGATGAGCCACGAGTTGCGCACCCCGCTGAACGGCATGCTGGGCCTCTCCCAGGCCCTGAAGCTGGAGCCTCTGGAGCCCGGCGAGCGCGAGCAGGTCGAACTGCTGGAAGAGTCCGGCCGCACCCTGCTGGCCCTTCTCAACGACGTGCTGGACTTCGCCAAGATCGAGGCCGGCAAGCTGGAGATCGCTCCGATCGTCGGCGACCTGGCCCAGTTGGCCGACCGCGTGGTGCGACTGAACCAGTCGCAGGCCCGCGAGAAGGGTTCGACCATCACCCTGCGGGTCGACGACGCCGTGCCCGCGGCCCTGACTTTCGACCCGCTGCGGGTGCGCCAGTGCCTGACCAACCTGATCTCCAACGCCGTGAAGTTCACCCCCTTCGGACAGATCCTGGTGCGGGTCGGCTGCGCGCCCGCGCCCGAGGTGGGTCGCCTACGGGTGAAGATCACCGTCTCCGACACGGGCGTCGGCATCCGCCCCGAGGTGCTGGAGCGGTTGTTCATGCCCTTTGTCCAGGCCGATCCGACCACGGCGCGACGCACGGGCGGCACGGGCCTGGGCCTGAACATAACGCGCCGCCTGGCGCAGATGATGGGCGGCGCGGTCACGGCCCGAAGCGAAGTCGGCAAGGGCTCGACTTTCGTCCTGACCTTCCTCTGCGACCCGCCCGCCGCCGTGGTCGCGCCCAGCGGGACGCCGGCGGGACCGCCGCTGAGGCTGCTGGTCGTCGACGACTATCCGGTCAATCGCAAGGTCATCGGCATGATGCTGGCTCCTCTGGGCTGCGAGATCGTCGAGGCCGGCGACGGTCAGGCCGCGATCGACGCCTTGGGCAAGGCCGACTTCGACATCGTGCTGATCGACTTCAACATGCCCAGGATGGGCGGGCTGGAAGCCACCCGCCGCATCCGCGCCGAGCCCCGCTGGGAGCGACTGCCGATCATCTGCCTGACAGCCGGCGTCATGGACGACGAGCGCTCCGAAGCCCTCTCGGCCGGCATGAACGCCTTCATCGAGAAGCCGATCGAGATGGCGACCCTGGTCTCGACCATCGGACAGTTCGACCGGCGGCTCGCGCGGGCTTAGGCGGCCCGCGCCAACCGCGACGGCGCGCCCTGCTCCACCACCGGCACGTCCAGGCCGCGCATGGTCGCCGCCACGGCCACGTCCAGCGGGGTGCGCGGCTCCTGGCCGAGGAAGGCGACGAGGTGGCGGTTGTCGAGGCGGACAGGTTCTCGCCAGAACGGCCTCATCTCGAGGAGTTCGCGCAGGGTTTCGTTGAACGGCGCGGCCAACGGCAGCAGCCCCCAGGGCAGGCGGCGGACGTTCGGGCGTTCGTCGCCGGCGGCGCGGGCGATGGCGCGGACCATGGCGGTCCCGTCGGCGTCCCAGACCCCGCCGAAGTGGAAGCGGGCGAAGGCCGGCAGCTCGGCCTCGCGATCGGCCAGCCGCGCGAAGGTCTCGCCGACGTCGGGCAGATAGGCCCAGGCGTGACCGACACCCTTGTCACCGGGATAGAGGATAGTCTTCACCGGCTTGCCGGGCGAGACCAGGCCCGAGGCGAACCAGCTGTTCGTCGTCGAACGCGGCCCGAAATAGTCGCCAGCCCGCAGGGTCAGCGACCGCACGCCGCCATTTTCGCTCCCTGGGGCGGCGGCCGCTTCCAGGCGCGCCTCCATCTGGACGCGGATCTTGCCCTTGCGGGTGAAGGCGCGCTGCGGCGTGGTCTCGTCGATCAGCGCGTGGGCGGCGGGATCGTAGTTGTAGATCGTGCCCGGCAGCAGGATCCGCGCGCCGCTGGCGCGGGCGGCGGCGATGCTGTTGTCGATCATCGGCAGGACGAGCTTCTTCCAGCCGCGATAGCCGGGCGGATTGACGGCGTGGACGATGATCGACGCGCCTTTCGCGGCGGAGACCACGACGTCGCGGTCGAGGGCGTCGCCCTGGATGTAGTCGAAGCCCGGACGGGCGGTCTTGGCCAGGTCGCGGACCAGGGCGCGGATGGTCCAGCCGTGGCGGACAAGGGCGGCGGCGGTCTCTCCGCCCACGCCGCCATTGGCACCGAGGACGAGAGCGATGCGGTTGGAGGGGGTCATCGGGGGTCTCCGTGAAAGTCGATGACCGGAAGATGCGCCGCGCATACCTCGATAGAAATTGCTAAGAATGATTGATTGGCTTATCAAAAATGAATGAGCCTCGAGCCGCCCATCGCCGTAGACTGGGAGCGCCAGCGCGCCTTCCTGGCCGTGATCGACACCGGCAGCCTGTCGGCCGCCGCCCGCCAGCTGGGCGCGGCGCAGCCCACGGTGCGGCGACGGATCGAGGACCTGGAGGCCCAGCTGGGCGTGGCCCTCTTCACCCGCTCGCCCTCGGGCCTGACGCCGACGGCGCTGGGCAAGGACCTGGCGCAGCACGCCCGGGCCATGGCGCTGGCCGCCGCCTCCCTGGCCCGCGCCGCCTCGGCCGAGGCGGGCGCCGCCTCGGGCGTGGTGCGGATCACCGCCAGCGAGGTAGTCGGCATGGAGGTGCTGCCGGCGATGCTGGCGGAGCTGCGCGAGACCCATCCGGGCCTGGTCTTCGAGCTGGCCCTGACCAACCGTAGCGAGGACCTGCTGCGCCGCGAGGCCGACATCGCCGTGCGGATGGTGCGGCCGACTCAAGAGGCCCTGGTCGCCAAGCGGATAGGCAATATCAGCCTCGGCATGTTCGCCCACAAGCGCGTGCTGGACGCCTGGGGCCGGCCGACGACGATGGAAGACGCTCGCCGAATGCCGCTGATCGGCTATGAGAGCGAGACGATCGGCGTGCGGGCGGTCAAGGCCATGGGCCTGGGTCTCGACCTGCGGGTCGAGGACTTTTCCTTCCGCACCGACAACGACGTGGCCCAGCTGGCGGCGATCCGCGCCGGCCTGGGGCTGGGCATCTGCCAGGTCGGCCTGGCCGCGCGCGATCCGATGCTGGAGCGTGTAATGGCCGATCTGTTCGCCATCGACCTGGAGACCTTCGTGGTCACCCACGAGGACCTGAAGGACGTTCGCCGGGTCCGCCTGGTCTTCGACGCCCTGGTCGAAGGCTTGACCCGCTACGCGCGAATTGGAAATATAGTTTAAACTGTACGAATTTCCACTTAAAGTGGATTTGCGATTCGTGCGATCGTGCTAGCGGCGCCTCTGGCGCGCGGAGTGGGTGGAGTAGAGATGGTCGCCGGCGTTTCCGATACCTCGGCCCTGTCCAGCCTGCCCGCCGCCCGCATCGCCACGCTGAGCGCCGCGGCGCTGGCCGAGGCGCCGCCGTCCGAATTCGCCAAGCTGACCAAGGCTCAGGTCGCGGCGATCTCGGCCACGGCGATCAGCGGCCTGACCGCCGAGCAGTTCGCCAGGTTCAACAAGACCCAGCTGTCGGCCCTGACCACCGCCCAGCTGCCGCGCCTGTCGTCGGCCGTCGCCTTCAGCGCCGATCAGCTGAAGCTGCTGAACGCCGTCCAGGTGCAGGCCCTGTCGGGCACGACGATCGCGCAGCTCAGCACCACCACCCTGGATAGCCTGGCCCTGACCCAGATCGTCGCCCTGTCGTCGTCGGCGGTCTCGGCCCTGTCGCGCGACCAGGTCCAGAGCCTGTCCCTGGCCCAGGTGCGGTCCCTGACCCCGACCCAGCTGCGACAGCTGCCCGCATCCGACATCCGCGAGTTCAGCAACCAGCAGCTGTCGGCCCTCACCGCCGCCCAGATCGGCGGCCTGACCCAGACCCAGTTCACCGGCCTGTCCGCCGATCAGGTCGGCGCGCTGAGCCCAACCCAGTTCGCGGGCCTGTCGGTGCAGACCCTTAGAGGCCTGGGCGCCGACGCCATCGCTCTGACGACCCCCGAACAGTGGGCCGGCGCCAGCGCCCTACAGATGTCGGCCCTCGCCGCCACCCAGCTGGCCGCCCTTGGTCCCGAGCGGATCGCCGCGCTGAAGCCGACCCAGATCCGCAGCCTGCCCGCCGTAGAGATCGGCCGCGCCGGCGCCGATTTCCTCAACCAGCTGACGCCGACCCAGATCGCCGGGCTGTCCGGCAACCACACGGGCGGCCTGTCGGTGACGGCGGTCCACGCCCTCAAGCCCGAACTGCTGGCCGCCATGGACCCGGTGGCGGTCGGCGGGCTGTCGGTCACCGCCTTTTCCAGCCTCGACGCCACCCACGTGGCCGCGCTCAGCGCCAGCCAGATCGCCCGCCTGCGGCCCGATCAGCTGAAGGGCTTGAACGGCGCCGACTTCAACGAGTTCACCCGCGCCCAGCTGAAGGCCTTCACCGCCGCCCAGATCCGCGAGCTTCCGCCAGAGCGGCTGGCGACCCTGTCGGACGAGGACTTCGCCGCGTTCACCCCGACCCAGATCAAGGCCCTGCTGCCGCTGCAGGTGAAAGCTCTGTCGACCAGCGACCTGGCCGCCATGACGGCCGAGCAGGTCGGGGCCCTGACCTTCGACCAGATCGGCGCGCTGTCGGGGACCCAGTTCGCGACGCTGCGCGGCGTCGCCTCGCTCAGCAGCCTGCAGCTGAAGGGGGTCACCGCCACGCAGATGAAGGTGCTGACGCCCACCGACATCGGCCGGCTGACCGCCACCGAGGTCGCCGCGTTGAGCGCCACGCAGATCGGCGGCCTGACGCCCGAGTCGCTGTCGGCCCTGGACGCGACCCAGACGGCCCGGCTCAACGTCGTGCAGATGCGCGGCCTGACGACAACCCAGCTGAAGGGCCTGACCGACGGCGATGTCGACGAGTTGAACAGCGCCCAGATCGGCGCCCTGACCGGGACCCAGGTGGGCGTCCTGGTTCCGCACCTGTCGACCACGGCCGTGAGCCTGCTGGGCAGCACCCAGATCAGCAAGATGTCGACCGCGGCGCTGGACAGCCTCAGCGCCGCCCAGATCGCGGCCCTGGGCGCCGGCCAGCTTCGCGGCCTCACCACCGAACAGATGGCCGGCCTGCCGTCCGACATCGCCACGAACCTGAGCGCCACCCAGCTGGGCAGCCTCAACGCCAGTCAGCTCGGCGCGCTGTCGGTGACCAATCTGGGCCGCCTGAACCCCGAAAGCCTGCGGCAGCTGACCGCCTCTCAGTTGCGCGGCCTGACATCGACGCAGCTGAAAGGCTTCGCCACGACGATGTTCGGCGTTCTGGCCCCCACCCAGATCGCGGCCCTGACCGGCATGCAGCTGGGCGCCCTGTCGCCGGAGACGATCGGCAATCTCAACGCCACCCAGTGGGCGGGGCTGGCGGTCACCCAGGTGCAGGGTCTCACCGCCACCCAGCTGAGCGGCCTGGACGCCACCGATCTCACCTATCTCAACACCACCCAGTGGACCGGCCTGCGCGCCAGCCAGCTGGCCGGCCTGACCAGTACGGCGGTGGCGGCGATCGAGACCGCGCGCCTCACCGCGCTGAGCCCCGCCCAGATCGGCGGCCTGTCGGCGACCGCCTTCTCGGCGCTGGACGCCGCCCGGGTCGCGGCCCTGACGACCACCCAGATCGGCGGCCTGAACGCCACCCAGCTGCGCGGCCTAACGCCCGAGGACATGGGCGAACTGAGCACGACCCAGGTGGGCGCGATCGCCGCGTCGCAGTTGGGCGGCCTCTCGGCCACCGACGTGGCGGCCCTCAAGCCGGACCAGCTGGCCGCCCTGAGCACCGCCCAGGTCCGCGCGCTCGTTCCGTCGCAGATCTCGGCCCTGCAATCGACCCAGGTTGGCGGGCTGTCGGCGACCCAGCTGGCGGCGCTCAGCTCGATCCAGGTCGGGGCCCTGGCCAGCGAAGCCCTGCCGGCGTTGAGCGCCACCCAGGTGGCGGGGTTCACCTCCGCCCAGTTGGCCGGCCTGTCGACCACCCAGGCCGGATCCATGACCGGCGACCAGCTGTCCGCCCTGGCCGTCACCCAGGTCGGCAGCCTCTCGAGCGCGTTCCTGTCGGCCCTGACGCCGACGGCCTTCTCCGCCCTGACCGCCACCCAGGTCGCCCGCCTGTCGGCGGCGCAGGTGCAGAGCCTGAGCACCACCCAGATCGCCAGCCTGTCGACCACCGACTTCGCCGAGCTGTCCGCGACCCAGGTCGACGGCCTGACCCCCTCGCAACTGGGCGCGCTGTCGACGACCAATATCGGCGGCCTGTCGACCACCGCCATCGCGGACCTCACGGCCGCCCAGTTCGCCGGCCTGTCGCCCACCCAGCTGGCGGTGCTGCCCGACAGCGTCTTCAAGGGCCGGCTGCCCACGCTCAGCGCCACCCAGATGGCGGGCCTGTCCGGCACGTTCATCGCCAACCTCACCTCGACCGAGGTGGCCAACCTGAATCCGACCCAGCTGGGCGCCCTGTCGCCCACGGCCTTCGCGGCCCTCGGGACCTCGCGCCTGACCAGCCTGACCACCAGCCAGATCACGGGCCTGTCGACGACCCAGGTGGCCAGCCTCGACGCCACCGCCTTCGGGGCGCTGACCACCACCCAGGTGGCCGTGCTGTCCGGGACTCAGATCGGCGCGGTTAGCGGCGACATTCTCTCGGCCCTGGACGCCACCCAGTTCGCCCGCCTGACCACCGCCCAGGTGCGCGGCCTGACGACCAGCCAGATCGAGCGGTTCAGCAGCGCCGACATAGGCGAGTTCACCGCCAGCCAGATCGGCGCCCTGGGCGCCGGCCAGCTGGAAGGCTTCTCGGCCGCCGACATCTCGGCCCTGAACGTCACCCAGGTGGCGGCGCTCTCGGCCGGCCAGATCTCGGCGCTGACACCCGTGCAGGTGCGCGGCCTCACGCCCGCCGACATCGGCGAGCTCAACCGCACCCAGGTCGCGGCCCTCACCAACAGCCAGATCAGCGCGCTGTCGCTGGCGGCGGTGAACGGCATGAGCAACGAACAGTTCGGCAGCCTGTCGGCGACCCAGGTGCGCGGCTTCTCGGGAGAGCAGCTGACGGCGTTCGGGGCCGAGGGCCTGGCGCGGCTGTCCGGGGCCCAGCTGGGGGCCCTGACCACCACCCAGGTCGGCCAGCTGCCCGCCGTGGCCATTCGCAGCCTCACCGGCGAGCAGATCGGCCAGATCATGCCCAGCCAGATCTCGGGCTTCACCGGCGAGCAGATCGCCGCCTTCAGTCCCAACCAGCTGAGCGGCCTGTCGCGCGCCCAGGTCAACAAGCTGACCGCGGCCCAGCTGGACGCCATGAGCGTCGCGCAGCTGGAGGCCATCGGCCTCTAGCTTGAGCGACCGCGGCGCTGAGAGCGAGGATGCGCAAATAAAAAGGCCCGGCGGTTTCCCGTCGGGCCTTTCGTCGTTCCGGAAGCTCCGAAGGACTTAGTCCTTGGCGCGCTCCTGATACGAATTGTCTTCCGTCAGGATCACGACGCGGGTGCCGACCGTGATGTACGGCGGGACGGTCGTCTTGACACCGTTGCTCAGCAGGGCCGGCTTGTAGGACGACGAAGCGGTCTGCCCCTTCACCGACGGTTCGGTGTCGACGATCTCGAGGATCATGGTGCGCGGCAGTTCGATGGCGATCGGCACGTCGTTGTGGGTCGACAGCTGGACCGTCATGTTCTCCTGCAGGTAGGGCGCGGCGTCGCCGATCACGTCCTCGGTGGCCACGACCTGGTCGAAGGTTTCCGGGTTCATGAAGTGATAGCCGTCGCCATCCTGATACAGGAAGGTGTGGTCACGCTGGTCGACGAAGGCGCGCTCGACCTGCTCGGTCGTGCGGTAGCGTTCCGAAACCTTCACGCCGTCCGAGATGCGGCGCATGTTCAGCTGGGTCACCGGGGTGCCCTTGCCGGGGTGGATGTTGTCGACCGTCAGGACGACGTAGAGCTTGCCGTCCATGTCGACGACGGCGCCTTTGCGGAGCGAGCTGGCTGCGACCTTCACTTAAATTTCGTCCTCGGTGGAAAGCGCGCGCGAGGCCGCGGGCGCGATCGTGCTATTGATCCGTGCCCGCCCTCCTATAGCGAACGGGGCGAAATCTCCAGCTTCTTCGGTTTCTGTCCTTGTCCCAGAGCTCTTCCCCCCCAGGCGCCACCTGGTGGCGCAGCGGCGTCCACGCCGACCGCCGTCCGTTCCTGCTGGCCCGCAACCGGATCACCAAGGCGTTCCGCGCCTGGTTCGAGACCGAAGGGTTCGAGGAGGTGGAGGCCGCCGCCCTGCAGGTGTCCCCTGGCAACGAGGCGCATCTGCACGCCTTCGCCACGCAAGCCCTGACGATCTCGGGCGAGGCCAGCCCGCTCTACCTGCACACCTCGCCGGAATTCGCCTGCAAGAAGCTGCTGGCGGCGGGCGAGGAGAAGATCTTCAGCCTGGGCAAGGTGTGGCGCAACCGCGAGCGCGGGCCGCTGCATCATCCGGAATTCACCATGCTGGAGTGGTATCGGGCCGGCGCGCCCTACCAGACCCTGATGGACGATTGCGCGACCTTGCTGGCCCTGGCGGCCGAGACGGCGGGCGCGACGCGCTTCGACTTCCGGGGCATGGCCTGCGATCCCTTCGCCGAGCCCGAGCGGCTGTCGGTGGCCGAGGCGTTCCAGCGCCACGCCGGCGTCGACCTGCTGGCCAGCGTGGCCGCCGACGGCTCGACCGACCGTGACGCCCTGGCCGCCGCCGCCCGCGCCGCCGGGATCCGGGTGGCCGATGACGACGGCTGGGCTGACGTCTTTAGCCGCGTCATCGTCGAGAAGGTCGAGCCCCGCCTGGGCGAAGGCCGCGCCACGGTGCTGTGCGAATATCCGATCTCGGAAGCGGCCCTGGCCCGCCCGAAGGACGCCGACCCGCGGGTGGCCGAGCGGTTCGAGCTCTATGCCTGCGGGGTCGAGCTGGCCAACGCGTTCGGGGAGCTCACCGACCCGGCCGAGCAGCGCCGCCGGTTCATGATCGAGATGGACGAGAAGGCCCGCATCTACGGCGAGCGCTATCCGCTCGACGAGGACTTCCTGGCCGCCCTGGAGCACATGCCCGAAGCGTCGGGGTCAGCGCTCGGCTTCGACCGCCTGGTCCTCCTGGCCACGGGCGCCCGGCGGATCGAGGACGTGATCTGGACGCCGGTGGCGGAGGGCTAATCCGGCCTCCATTGAACGCCACCCTTTCTTGTCATCCCGGCCGCAGCGAAGCGGAGAGCCGGGACCCAGGGGCAACCGCAGCGTATTGGCCCCTGGGTCCCGGACAGCCTCTGCGAGGCTTCCGGGATGACAAGAGTTTGTAGCTTCGATGCCCCGTAGCTCTAGTTCACCCGCCGGTGGACCACGCCGTACGGGTCCGCATGGATCCGACGCCAGGCCGGATCCTTGTCCAGCAGCGCCACCACCGGATCGTCCGGCGTGAAGATCGTCCAGGCCACGCGGTAGTCGGCCAGCAGCTTGCGCAGGGCGACAGAGTCGGGCTCGACAGCCTGGAAGTAGCGCGCGCTGAACGCGTCGCCGTACATGTCGGCGCGGCCGTCGATGAAGGGCTTCACGCCCTTGTAGATCAGGTAGCCGCCCAGGCCGTAGCCGTTGAGCACCGGTTGGCTCCGGAGCTCGGCGGGCACGCTGTCGAGCGCCGTAACCGGGCTGTTGAGGCCGTCGATCCGTTGCAGCGGCCAGGCCAGGCGCACGCCCAGCAGCAGGACACAGGCCACGCCGAAGCCGGCCAGCAAAGTCCGTGAGGGCTTGGGCTTGGCCGGCTCATGGCCCAGCGCTTCGGCCAACGGCCCGGCCAGCAGCAGCGGCGCGACGGCGGCCAGGACCAGTTGATGGCGGATGTGCTGCAAGCTCATCAACAGCAGAGACAGCAACAGCAGAAGCCGGAAGGTGGGGACCTTCACGCCACGGCCCAGGCAGACGAACAGGGTCGCCAGCAGCGCCATCGCGAAGGGCGAGAGGTGCGAGAAGTCCTCGGCCCGCCACTCGGTGATGTGCGGCAGCACCGCCATGCTGGTCACCTGGAACGGGAACAGCAACGCCGCCGGCCCATGGGGGGTGATCGCGGCGCAGACCAGACCGAGCAGGCCGAACAGGCCCCAGCCGCGCAGCACCTTCAGCTTGTCGGCGTTCGGCTCGGCCAGCGCCTCCAGCCCGAAGGCGCCGGCGACCACCAGGCCAAACACCCAGCTGCCGTGCAGATTGGCCCACAGGATCATCAGCAGGGCGAACCAAAGGCGCGGCGCCCGATGTTCGTCGCGGGCCGTCAGCATCTCGATCGTCCAGGCCACCAGCAGAGGCAGCATGAACAGGTGCGGCCGCGCCAGCAGGCTGCCGCTCATGCAGGCCAGGGCCAGCACCGTCGTCGTGATCAGGGTCAGGCCGCCCAGTTGCAAGGACAGCCGGCGGACCAACATCCAGGTCGCCCCGCCGACGGCGATGGCGAACAGCGCCGTCACCCCGGCCCAGCCGGCCAGCCGCGCGGCCAGGGCCATCAGCGTCTCGGACAGCCACTCGTGCGCGACCCACGGCCGGCCGGCCTGGGTGTAGGAGAAGACGTCCTGGTCGGGGACGCGGCCGTGAGCCAGGATCCATTCGCCCGTGGCCATGTGCCAGTAGGTGTCGCCGTCGTTCAGCACCTGGGGCAGGAACAGGAAGACCATCGCCATGGCCAGGGCCGCCGCGAGCGGGACGATGTTGCGTTCCTGGGTCACGATGGTCCTCTCCCTCGCGGCTACGGTTAAGGGCCAGAGTTGAACAGACCCGTAATTTGCCTCCGGCCCGGAAATCCCGCATATCCCCGCGCCTCATGCCGCCCCCCCTTCCGCCCCTGGGGAAAACCCTCCGCGACGTCCGGTCCCTGACCGAGGCCGGACTGGTCCAGCCCGAGCGCCTGCCGGCGCTGGAGGCCGTGGCGGCGCGCTACGCCGTGGCGATCACCCCGGCCATGGCCGAGCTGATCGATCCCGCCGACGCCGACGACCCGATCGCCCGCCAGTTCATCCCCTCGCCCGAGGAACTGGTCGCCAGCCCCGGCGAGGACGGCGACCCGATCGGTGATGCCGTCCACAGCCCCGTCGAGGGGATCGTCCACCGCTATCGCGACCGGGTGCTGCTGAAGCCGACCCACACCTGCGCGGTCTATTGCCGGTTCTGCTTCCGCCGCGAGATGGTCGGCCCCGAGGGCCTGGCGAACCTGACCCCGGCCCAGCTGGACGCCGCCTTCGCCTATATCGCCGGCCGGCCGGAGATCTGGGAGGTCATCGTCACGGGCGGCGACCCGTTCGTGCTGTCGCCCCGCCGCCTGGCCGATCTGATGGACCGGCTGGAGGCGATCCCCCACGTCAGGATCGTCCGTTTCCACACGCGTGCGCCCGCCGTCGATCCGGACGCGGTGACCGACGACCTCGTCGCGGTCCTCAAGCGCACCACCAAGACCGTCTATGTCGCCCTGCACGCCAACCACGTCCGCGAGCTGACCCCGGCCGCCCGCGCCGCCTGCGCCCGGATCGTCGACGCCGGGATCCCGATGCTGAGCCAGACGGTGCTGTTGCGGGGCGTCAACGACGACGCCGAGGTGCTGGCCGCGCTGATGCGGGCCTTTGTCGAGATGCGGATCCGCCCCTACTACCTGCACCATGGCGACCACGCCCCCGGCACCGCCCACCTGCGCACGACGCTGGCCGAGGGTCAGGCGATCATGAAAGCCCTGCGCGGAACGGTCTCGGGCCTGGCCCAGCCGACCTATGTCCTCGACATCCCCGGCGGCCACGGCAAGGTCCCGGTCGGACCGAACTATGTCACGCATGGACCCGGAGGGGACGCGGTCGAGGACCCGAACGGCGCGGTCCGCGCCTATCCGCCCACGGCGTGATCTCCGCCTGACAACCAAGCTCACGTTGCATCGCAGCAAAGCCTTGGCGGCGCCACGGTTTCTCGTGCTAGAAAAGTCGGCACATCCAGGGCGCGGACACGCAGGTCCGGCGCTAATTCAAGCGAAGGCTTGGCTTTTATGAGTGAAATCAAGACGGTCGGCGTCATCGGCGCCGGCCAGATGGGGTCAGGCATCGCCCATGTCGCCGCCCTCGCCGGCTACGATGTGCGTCTCCATGACGTCTCGCGCGAGCGGATCGACGCCGGTCTGGCCCTGATCGAGAAGAACATGGCCCGTCAGGTCGGCCGCGGCATCATCGACGACGCCGCGATGAAGTCGGCCCTGGCCCGCATCTCGGCGGCCGAGAACCTGGAGGCCATCGGCGCGACCGACCTGGCGATCGAGGCGGCCACCGAGAACGAGGAGGTCAAGAAGTCGATCTTCCGCAGCCTGCAGCCGCACCTCAAGCCCGACACGCTGCTGGCCTCGAACACCTCGTCGATCTCGATCACGCGCCTGGCCTCGGCCACGGACCGTCCCGAGCGCTTCATCGGCCTGCACTTCATGAACCCGGTGCCGCTGATGAAGCTGGTGGAGATCATCCGCGGCATCGCCACCGACGTGCCGACCTATGAGACGGCCGTGGCCTTCGCCAAGTCGCTGGGCAAGATCACCAGCAACGCCGAGGACTTTCCCGCCTTCATCGTCAACCGCGTGCTGGTGCCGATGATCAACGAGGCGATCTACACCCTGTACGAAGGGGTCGGCACGGTGGACGCCATCGACACGGCGATGAAGCTGGGCGCCAACCATCCGATGGGCCCGCTGGAACTGGGCGACTTCATCGGCCTGGACACCGTGCTGAGCATCATGAACGTGCTCCACGAAGGCCTGGCGGACAGCAA
The DNA here is from genome assembly GCF_059419665.1 of Caulobacter sp. GW821-FHT05F04. Classification (NCBI taxonomy): domain Bacteria; kingdom Pseudomonadati; phylum Pseudomonadota; class Alphaproteobacteria; order Caulobacterales; family Caulobacteraceae; genus Caulobacter; species Caulobacter sp. GW821-FHT05F04. The sequence goes on along the minus strand of NZ_JBWKSF010000002.1, from coordinate 503,727 downwards.
GTACCGCCCCTGCCCGCTGCTGGTGAAGTATGTCGAGGCCGGCTGGCTGGGCAAGAAGACCGGTCGCGGCTTCTACGACTATCGCGGCGAAGTCCCGGTTCCGACCCGCTAGGGCCACCAAGGCCAAACCCGCCAAGGCTTGACCCGACAGGGTCCAGCGTTTCGTCGGCGCGATCAGTATGCGCGCCGACGAACCGCCCCACCGCCTCCTGGGTTCCGCGAAGGAGGAGGCTCTGGGCATGGCGCGCCTGTACCCCACCGGCGCGCGACATGCCCCTCGTTCTCGCGCGGCGTCGTGGCTCTGTCATTGACCGACGGTCCACATTCTATTGCTCTGGGATTTTCGCCGGGATGAGTCTCGGCCGTTCGGCGAGGCTTCCGCGTGAGTGACCGTCTGAGTCGGGATCTATGGGTGCTGGACGCCCGCGAGCAGCCCGACGCCGTCGAACTGTACCGCAAGGCCTGCGCGCATCTGTTCGACATCACCCTGCTGTCGCCCGAGGCCGACTTCCACAACCGGCTGGAAGGCTACCAGCTTGGCCATGTCGTCTTCGCGCGATGCGTCGGCGTTCCCCAGCGGTTCGAGCGCAAGCTCACCCACATCATGGCCGACGCGACGGACACCGTCATGGCGGTGCTGGATCTGGGGAAGAACGTCTGGCGCGCCGACTATGATGGCCGCGAGGCCAGCAGCGACATGGGCGCGATCCGGCTGGTGGACATGGCGCGGCCCTACCGCTCGACGATCCAGAGCCCCTACGTCACGCTTTACCTCATGATGCCGCGCAGCCTGCTGGACCCGCGGGCCGCCGGCCTCGACTTCCACGGCCGGGTGGTTTCGGAGGCCACCCCGGCGGGGAGGATGCTGGCCTCGCATCTGCGCGCCCTGTGGGAATCCATCGAGACGATGACGCCGGCTGAAACGCCGATGGCCGCCAAGGCCACGACCGCCCTGGTGAGCGGCGCGATACTCGCCTGCGGTGAACCGATGGGCGCCGATCCCCGACCGCTGGAGAAGGTGCTGCTGATCGCTGGCCAGCAGTTCGTCGAGCGGCGGCTGGACGATCCCGACCTGTCGCCGGAGACGGTGCGGGAGCACCTGGGCGTGTCCCGTAGCCAGCTCTACAAGGTGTTCGAGCCCGCCGGCGGCGTCAGCGCCTTCATCCAGCGGCGGCGGCTGGACCAGGCCTTCGACGTGATCCTTCAGGATCGCGCCGAGCAGATGACCCTGGCCGAGGTCGCCTATCGCCATGGGTTCCGGTCGGACGCCCACTTCAGCCGCGCCTTCCGGGCCCGGTTCGGCGTCACGCCCGGCCGGCTGCGCAAGCTGGGCGAGGCGGCGCGCCAGGAGGGCCTGTCGGCCCAGGAGCGGCCCGACGATGTCTTCGCCTGGCTAAAGGGCCTGTAGCAGACCTCAGCCCGCGCCCATCGCCACGGCGACGTGATAGGTCACGAACGAGGCCAGATAGGCCAGGCTGGTCATGTAGACGAACATCACCGTCGGCCAGGTCCAGCCGTTGGTCTCGCGCTTGACCACGCCCAGGGTCGCCGCGCACTGCGGAGCGAAGACGTACCAGGCCAGGAACGACAGGGCGCTGGCCAGCGACCACTGGTGGGACAGCAGCGAGCCCAAGGTCGTGGCGGCCGCGTCGCCGTCGCCGCCCACCGCATAGACCGTGCCCAGCGCCGCCACCGCGACCTCACGGGCCGCGAAGCCCGGGATCAGGGCCACCGTCATCTGCCAGTTGAAGCCGATCGGGGCCATGACGGGCGCGATGAAGTTACCGATGCGACCGGCGAAGCTGTAGTCGATGGCCGGCCCCGTCGCGCCTTCCGGCGGATAGGGGAAGGTCGACAGGACCCAGACCAGCACCATCAGCGGCAGGATGATCCGGCCGGCGCGGCTCATGAAGATCCGGGCGCGGGTCCACAGGTTCATCAGCACGTTACGCGGCTCGGGCCAGCGATAGGTCGGCAGCTCCATCATGAAGGGCTCGACCGCGCCGCGCCAGAACACGCGGCGGATGACGAACGAGACCAGCAGGGCGCTGACGATGCCGCCGGCGTAGAGGCCGAACATGACCAGGCCTTGCAGCGACAGCACGCCCCAGACGGTCTGCTTGGGAATGAAGGCGCCGATGATCAGGGTGTAGACCGGGATCCGCGCCGAGCAGGTCATCAGCGGCGCGACCAGGATGGTGGTCAGCCGGTCTTCCTTGTTGTCGATCACCCGCGTCGACATGATGCCAGGAATGGCGCAGGCGAAACTGGACAGCAGCGGGATGAACGCCCGGCCGTGCAGGCCCGCCCCGCCCATGATCTTGTCCATCAGGAAGGCCGCGCGGGCCATGTAGCCGCTGTCTTCCAGCAGCAGGATGAAGAAGAACAGGATCAGGATCTGCGGCAGGAACACCAGCACGCTGCCGACGCCGGCGATCAGGCCGTCGGAAATGAAGCTGGTCACCAGGCCCGCCGGCAGGTGGGCGCTGGTCCAGCCGGCGATAGCCGCGAAGGCCCCGTCGATGCCGTCCATGACGGGCGTGGCCCAGGTGAACACCGCCTGGAACATCACGAACAGCAGGGTCATCAGGATCAGGACGCCGGCGACGGGGTGCAGCAGCACGTCGTCGATCTTGCCGGTGACGGTGTCCGGACGCTCGGGCGGCTTCACGCAGGCCTTGAAGATGCGCTGGGCCTCGGCGTGGGCGGCGCGGATCTCCCCGGCGGCCGGCTCGTGCCAGACGTTCTCGGTCTCGACCTTGCGGGCCGCGACCAGGCCCTCGACCTTTTCCAGGAGTTCGGGCAGGCCGCGCTTGCGGGTCGCCACCGTGGTGACGATCGGCGCGCCCAGTTCCTGGGACAGGCGCTCCAGGTCGATACGCAAGCCCTGGCGTTGGGCGATGTCGTACATATTGAGGGCCAGCACGAACGGCCGGCCCACCTGCTTCAGTTCGAGAGCCAGGCGCAGAACGAGGCGCAGGTTGGTGGCGTCGGCCACGCAGATCAGCACCTCGGGAGCCAGTTCGCCCTCCAGCTTGCCGATCACCGCGTCGCGGGTGACGACCTCGTCCGGGCTGCGGGCCCGCAGGGAATAGGTGCCGGGCAGGTCGAGCACGCGCATCTGTCGGCCGGAGGGCGTGGTCAGCACGCCTTCCTTCCGCTCGACCGTGACGCCGGCATAGTTGGCCACCTTCTGGCGGCTGCCGGTCAGGGCGTTGAACAGCGCGGTCTTGCCGGAGTTGGGGTTGCCGACCAGGGCGACCAGGGCGGGCTCGGCGGCGGCGTCGGAAACAGCCGCGCCGTCCTGGCTCAAGGAGGTGTCTAGGGCCAAGGTCTAGAGTCCGTCGAATTTCACGGTGACGGCGCCGGCTTCGCGGCGGCGCAGGGCCACCCGAGTGTCGTCGACGCGCACGGCGATCGGGTCGCGGCCGAACAGGCCCTCGTGCAGCACCTCAATGGCCGCGCCCTCGACGAAGCCCATCTCCAGCAGGCGTCGCTCAAGCTCCTCCGCCGCCACGGACTCGGCCGCGCCGGACGCGCCGGTGACCTTGACGATCACCCCGCGATCGCCCCGCCCGGCCTTGGCCAGGGGACGCACGTCGAGAGTATCGGCTGGGTTGAATTGAGGGGACAACGCGAACGCTTCGGACATAATGGCTCCGATTAGATTGCGAACGATTATCAGTCGGAGAGACCAATGTCGATTCAACGATCCGCGCGTCTTGGGTTATGATCGTCCTTAAGGGTCTTCCGCCGAAGTGTTCGCGGTTCGGCGGTCGGAAGATCCGTGACCGAGAAGAACTCGCCTGCTTATCCGGCTCGGATGGAACATCCGATCCGGGCAGGCTAGCGGGCTTTGGGACCGAATGGCGCAGGGGCGTTAATAGATTCGACTCTTCGACCGTGGGCCGGTCTGATTACGTCTTACGATTCGTGTGGGCGAGTGATGCGTAGGCTGATGCTGGGGCTCCTGACGGGGGCTTATCTTTGTCTGGCTTTGATCGTCTCCCTCTTCCTCTGGAGGATGGGCGCGACCCCGGCTGTCGGCGTCTCGGCCTTCATCGGCGCGCTGGGCCTGTGTTTCGCCTTCCACGGCCTGCTGGGTCAGACGTTCCTGGCCGCCGCCCTGCGCGGCGACATCGACACCGTGCGCGAGGCTCACGCCATCCTGCTGGACCAGATCGAGAAGGTCGACGCCCGCGTGTCGGACCTCGTGGAATCGGTCGCCGCCGACGCCCAGCGCCGTACGGAAGAGCTGTCGACCGAGGTCCATCAGCTGGAAGACCTGATCGGACAGATGAACGACCGGCTGGAGCACCAGCTCAGCCACCAGGTCGCCGCCGCCTCGGCCCGAAGCCACAATCTGGGCCGCGAGCGCGCGCCGCAGGCCAGCCACATGCTTCAGGTCGTGCAGGACGCCCTGGCCGAGAACCGCGTCGACCTCTACCTGCAGCCGATCGTCAGCCTGCCCCAGCGCCGCACCGTCTTCTACGAAAGCTTCTCGCGCCTGCGCGACGAGACCGGCCGCGTGATGATGCCGGCCGAGTACCTGGCCGTGGCCGAGCCCGAAGGCCTGATGACGGCCATCGACAACCTGCTGCTGTTCCGCTGCGTGCAGATCGTCCGTCGCCTGGCCAAACAGGATCGCAAGGTCGGCATCTTCTGCAACATCTCGCTGGCCAGCCTGGGCGACGAGAGCTTCTTCCCGCAGTTCCTGGAATTCATGCAGGCCAATAAGGACCTGGCCGGCGCGGTGATCTTCGAGCTGGGCCAGGCGGCGTTCGATCGCCGGGGCCCGGTCGAGGCCCGCCACATGGCCCGCCTGGCCAGCCTGGGCTTCAGCTTCAGCCTCGACAAGGTCAGCGACCTGGACCTGGACTTCCAGGATCTGGCCCGCGCCGACGTCCGTTACCTGAAGGTCGGCGCCCAGATGATGCTGGACCAGCTGGAAGAGCAGGACGGCAAGCTGGTCATCGCCTCGCTGCCCGACCTGAACGCCGCCGACTTCGCCGCCCTGACCCGCCGCTACGGCATCGAGGTCATCGTCGAGAAGGTCGAGGCCGAGAAGCAGATCGTCGACATCCTCGACTTGGACATCGGCTACGGCCAGGGCCACCTGTTCGGCGAACCGCGCGCCATCCGCGACGCGGTGCTGGCCGAGGCCGAACCGCCGCAAGACTTCATCCGCGGCGCCCTGCGCCGTCGCGCCGTCGGCTGGTAGGCCCCTAGTGGGCTGGATTTGAAGTTCGCCCGTACTTGAATCAGGCTCTGAGCGAACTTCAAATCCAAAAAAAGCACACTAGAAACATAAACTTACTAGTGTCCTTATCGATTCCGAAGTTCGTCGGAGCTTGCCACAAACGCTTGCGAACTTCGGAATCGGGACACTAGACTGCTGACAGCTTTGGGCGCCGGGCCGCAAGCTTCGGAATGATCGCCGGCGTGGCCTGGCGCATGGTCTCCTCACGAAAGGAGATCCCCATGATCGCTTCGACCTATCCCGATGATGACGCGCGCTGGAACGCCATGCGCGCCAAGGATCGCGCCGCCGAGGGCGCCTTCTATATCGGCGTGCGCACCACGGGCGTCTATTGCGTCGCCAGCTGCGGCGGCCGTCCGCTGCGCAAGAACGTCGCCTTCTACGCCACCCGGGAAGACGCCCGCGCCGCTGGCCTGCGCGCCTGCCTGCGCTGCAAGCCCGACATCAATCGCGAGACCCTGCGCTGGGCCGTCGGCGAGACCAGCCTGGGCCTGGCCTTGGTCGCCCGCTCGGACACGGGCCTGCGCCTGGTCACCCTGGGCGACGACGCCGAGGCGCTGCGAGCCGACCTGGAGAAGCGCTTCAAGCACGCCCGGATCGTGTCGGACGCCGAGGGGGTGGCCGCCGACCTGAAGGCGGTGGCCGATCTGATCGACCATCCCGACCGCGCGCCGGACCTGCCGACCGACGCGCAAGGCACCGAGCTGCAGAAGGCCGTCTGGGCCGCGCTGCGCGAGATCCCGGCCGGCCAGACCGCCTCCTATGCCGACATCGCCCGCGCCATCGGCCGGCCCAGCGCCGCGCGCGCCGTGGCCCAGGCCTGCGGAGCCAATCCGCTGGCGGTGATCACGCCCTGCCACCGCGTGGTCCGCGCCGACGGCGGCCTGTCAGGCTACCGCTGGGGCGTCGAGCGCAAGCAGGCCCTCCTGGCGCGTGAAGGGGCGCGCGTGGCCGCGTGACACTCGACTGGATTCGCATCGGCGCCGAGCTCGACGGGCGCGGCTGGGCCCTGACCGGTCCGATCCTGAAGCCCGAGACCTGCCAGGGGATCGCCGACCTCTATCCCCAGGAGGCGGGCTTCCGCAGTCGTGTGGTCATGGCCCGCCACGGCTTCGGACGCGGCGAGTACAAATACTTCAGCTATCCCCTGCCGGATGTCGTGCAGCGGCTCCGGCAGGGTCTCTACGGTCCGTTGTCGACGATCGCCAACCGCTGGGCCGAGCGTCTGGGCGAGGACCGCCGTTTCCCTGAAGCGCTGGACGACATGCTGGCGCGCTGCCGCGAGGCCGGCCAGGCGCGGCCCACGCCCCTGCTGCTGACCTACGGCCCCGGCGACTACAACTGCCTGCACCAGGATCTCTACGGCGAGCACGTCTTCCCGCTGCAGGCGGCGTTCCTGCTGGACGAGCCGGGCCGGGACTTCGACGGCGGCGAGTTCGTGATCGTCGAGCAGCGGCCCCGCCAACAGAGCGCGCCGCAGGTCGTGCCGCTGAAACAGGGCGAGGGCGTGATCTTCGCGGTGCGCGAACGACCGGCCGAGGGCGTGCGCGGCATCCACCGTCGCGTGCTGCGACATGGCGTGAGCGAGATCCGCGCGGGACGGCGGCGAACGCTAGGCGTCATCTTCCACGACGCCACCTAGCCTAGCGGCGAGACCCCGAACAGCAGCCGGTGCAGGAAGACCACGAACACCGCATACAGCGCCGTGCCCGCCACGACCGCGATCACGTCCGCGATGGGCTTGGTCACCACCGGCGCCGGCTCCCCGCGTCCCAGCGCCGAAATCAGGTCCACGATCGCCCAGACCAGAAACGCCCCGAACAGCAGCGCCGAGGCCTGGTCGCCATTGGCCAGCAGGTGGCCGGCCGACCACAGGATGGTCCCCAGCAGCATCGGGTGGCGCACGGTCGCCTTGATCCGTCCGACCGGCCCGTTCGAGCCGGCCAGCAGCACGAAAGCGATCCAGACCAGGCCCATCGCGGCGTGACGGCCCCAGGGCGGCGGGTCGTAGAGCTGCGACGCCATCGGCCGGAACTGGATCCAGCCCCAGATGATCAGCGCCAGCCCGACGGCCGAGATGACCGAATAGAGCCCTTTCCAGCGCCCCGGATTGGCGGCGACCTGAGCGGCGCGGAAGGGCGCGGCCAGGATCCGCACCGAGTGGACGCCCAGAAACAGCACCAGCCCCAGGATCAGTATCGTCATCGGCCCCTCCCGCTTATCCCGGGATCATAGTCACGGAACGACGATTTCCGAAAGCTGGCGCAACCGCGCGTGAGCGATCGCCAGGCGACCCTCGCACGCCGCCAGGATCGCGGGACTGATCTCACGGCGCTTGGCCTCGCTGTCGGGCGTGAAGGCCTCGCCCGGAGCCTTGGCGTTCACGCCCGCGACCGCCCGCATGGCCGCCTCGACGTCGCAAGCCGGCGTCAGTCCGAAATGCGGCAGCACCCGCGTGAACACCGCCTCCGGCAGGTCGCTGTAGTCGATCAGCATCCCGCCGCCGACCGCCCAGCCGTCCAGCGCGCCCTCGCAGACGCTGGCCAGAACGGCCGCATGATAGAGCGGATCCCGCGGGTTCCCCCACGCCAACCCGAGGATCGAGGACGGAACCAGCGATGGGACCATCTGGCTTCCGGCGCGGCGAGCGTGGGAGACCATCACCTCGACGGGCTCGCGATACGAGAAGATCCAGGGCGTGTCGGGAAAGGCCGCCCGAAACAGCGGGAGCGCCCGGCTGTTCCAGCAGTCCAACTTCAGGAACAGCCGCGCCTCGCCGATCCCGCGCGGCCGGGCGAAGGCGGCGACCACGGCGCGCAGCAGAGCCGGATCGCCGGACCGCACCGCCGTATCGATCGGCTGGGCCTCCGAGATCACGGTGGCGTCGCGATCGGCCGCCAGCATCCGCGCGATCAGGGTCGAGCCGCAGCGGGACATGTGAAAGACGAGGCCATCCGGCGCGCGCGAACCCGACGGCAAAGCCGAGAGCGGCGTCTCGACGGCGAACAACCGGTTGATCGCCAGAAAACCCGCCGTCAGCAGTTCGTGCGCGTAGAAGCCGTCGTGCAGCCCCCGGCGCCCGAACCACCGCCAAGACACCCGGTCGTCGTCGATCGCGGCCGGCAGCCAGCCGGGCGGCGGCGCCTGGTCGAGCCGTATCGGCTGAGCCTGCCAGCCGGGCTGCTCCAGACCCAACGCCAACGCGGCCGCGCCGATGTCCTGCTCCTCGGCGAGACGGGCGCGAAGATCCGCATCGGACAGCAGCCGCCCGAAGGCCGCCAGGCTCGGCGCGAGGGTCATTCGGGCTCCGGCAGATCGTCGCTTGTGGCGACGCGGAGCACCAGCATAAGCTGAAACCATGCGCTTTCCAGACCGCGTGCGTTTGCCCTTGGCCTTCGATCCGGACCGGCTGCGCGCGGATCTCGCGCGGGTCGAAGCCGACACGACCTGGGTCTCGCATTTCGTCCGCCAGAACTATGACGGCGACTGGAGCGCCATCGCCCTGCGCTGCATGGCCGGCGAGACCCATCCGATCCGGATGATCTATTCCGACCCGGTCCGCACCGACTACGTCCCCACGCCGTTCCTGGAGGCCTGCCCCTATTTCCAGTCGGTCCTGGCCGCTTTCGAATGCCCGCTGACCAGCGTGCGGCTGATGAAGCTGGCGCCCGGCTCGGTGATCAAGGAGCATACCGACCTCGACCTGTGCGCCGAGGACGGCAAGGCGCGTATCCACGTCCCGATCACCAGCAACCCGGCCGTCGAGTTCAAGGTCAATGGCGTCCCTGTGCCGATGGCCCCGGGCGAGGGCTGGTACCTGCGCCTGTCCGACCCTCATACGGTGGCCAATCGCGGCGACACCGACCGGGTTCACCTGGTGATCGACGCCCGCATGAACGACTGGCTGGCCGAACAGATGAGCCTTGCCCTGGCGACCGAGGGTGCGAGCGCCTAGATGGCTCCTGGTTGACGCCCACTCCCGCGAGCTTTACCGCCCAATCCATGATGGACTTTCCCGCCGGCCTTTCCGACCTTTCCGACCGCTACGACGTGGTGCTGTGCGACGTCTGGGGCGTGATCCACAACGGGGTGGAGAGCTTCCCCGAGGCTTGCGCGGCGCTGACCCGGTGGGGCCAGACCAAGGGTCCGGTGGTGCTGATCTCCAATTCGCCGCGGCCCTCGTATGACGTGGTGGCGCAGCTTGACGGCCTGGGCGTACCGCGCTCGGCCTGGCAGGGCTTCGTCACCTCGGGCGACGCGACCCGGGCGCTGCTGACGCCGCACACGGGAACCAAGGTCTGGAAGATCGGCCCCGAGCGCGACGGGCCGCTGTGGGCGGGCTTCGACCTGACCCTGGCGGGCCCCGAGGACGCCGACTTCATCCTGTGCTCGGGCCTCTACGAGGACGAAAAGGAAGTCCCCGAGGACTATCGCGATCGCCTGAAGGTCGCCGCCGACCGGGGCCTGCTGTTCATCTGCGCCAATCCCGATCGCGTCGTGCAGCGCGGCGAGCGCCTGATCTTCTGCGCCGGGGCCCTGGCCGATCTCTATGAGACCCTGGGCGGCAAGGTGGTCATGGCCGGCAAGCCCTATGCGGCGATCTACGACCTGGCCGTGGCCGAGGCGGCGCAACTGCTGGGTCGTCCCGTCGATCGCGACCGCGTGCTGTGCATCGGCGACGGCGTCATCACCGACGTGAAGGGCGCCCGCGACCAGAAGCTGGCCTGCCTGTTCATCGCCAAGGGCATCCATGGCGAGGCGGCCGTCGGGCCCGATGGCCTGCTGATCCCGGAGGCCGTTCAGGCCCTGCTCGACGCCGAGGCCGTGGGCGCGACCCACGCCATCGGCGATCTGGTCTGGTAAGCAAAAAGAACAAGGGGATCATCATGCAGGGCAAGTTTCTCGAAGAGCTGAGCGTCGGTCAGTCGGCGCAGCTGGTTCGCACGGTGCGCGAGGCCGACATCGTCGCCTTCGCTCAGGTGACCGGCGACACCAATCCGGTGCACCTGGACGCCGACTACGCGGCCAAGACCAGCTTTGGCGGGCGCATCGCTCACGGCATGCTGTCGGCCGGCTACATCTCGGCGGTGCTGGGCACCACCCTGCCCGGGCCCGGCGCGATCTACCTGTCGCAGACGCTGAAGTTCAAACGCCCGGTCAGGATCGGCGACGAGGTCACCGCCGTGGTCACCATCTCCGAGATCAACGAAGCCAAGGCCCAGGTCACCCTCGCCACCGTCTGCAAGGTGGGCGGCAAGGCGGTCGTCGACGGCGAGGCCGTGGTCATGGTTCCGCGCAAGGCCGCCTGATGCCGCTCAAGACTGTCAACGCCTGGAAGAACCTCCCCGCCGACGAGCGCGGCGCCGCCGTGGCGCTGGGCAATTTCGACGGCGTGCATCGCGGCCACCAGCAGGTGATCGCGCAGGCCGCGAAAGCGGCGCTGGCCGACCATACGCCGCTGGGGGTGATCACCTTCGACCCGCACCCGCGCCGCCTGTTCCGGCCAACCGAGCCGGCCTTCAAGCTGATGACCCACGGCCAGCAGGCCCGGGCGCTGGCCGGCCTCGGCGTCGACCTGCTCTATCTGCTGCCGTTCGACTTCGAGATGGCTAGCTTCGGCGACCGCGAGTTCGTCGAAAAGGTGCTGGTCGAGGGCCTGGGCGTGAAGCACGTCGCCGCCGGCTTCGACATCTCGTTCGGCCGCGGCCGCAGCGGCAGCGCCGACCTGCTGAAGATGTATGGCGACGAATACGGCTTCACCGTTTCGATCGCCGAACCCGTGGCCAGCCGCGACGGCGACAAGTTCTCCTCGACGGGCGTCCGCGACGCGCTGCGCAACGGCGAGCCGGCCCAGGCCGCCCGCATCCTGGGCCGCCCCTTCGCCATCGAGGGCGTGGTGCGCCGGGGCCAGCAACTGGGCCGCCAACTGGGCTTCCCCACCGCCAATGTCGAGGTCGAGGATTATGTCGTCCCCAAGCTGGGCGTCTACGCCACCCGCACCCGTCTGCCCGACGGTCGCGAGGTGCCCGGCGTGGCCAATCTCGGCAACAATCCCACCACCGGCATGGTCGAGACGCGGCTGGAGACCTGGCTGTTCGACTTCGACGAGGATCTGTACGGCCAGATCATCGAGACCGACCTGATCGCCTTCCTGCGACCGGAACTGAAGTTCGACAGCCTGGAGCTGATGATCGAACAGATCCGCCGCGACGAGCAGGCGGCGCGGGCGATCGTGGCGCCGGGGTTCTGACTCAGCACTAACCCCCACCTGACCACGCTCCGCGTGGTCTGTCCGCCCCCAAAGTGGGTGGCGGAGAATCTCTCCTCCCCCCTTGGGGGAGGGGAACCGGCGGACGCCGGTGGAGGGGGATCGCGCGGCGCACGAAACCCTTTCCCCTCTTCCCCCGTCCCGTTAACCTTGTTTAACGGCTGGGTGGGGACCGCATGCTCAAGGGGCGCAAGTACCAAGATTTCGCGCGCGCCAGGCAGCCGGCGAAGGCGCGGGCCCACGAGATCCTGGCCTATCCCGAGGGCGCGCAGTTCGTGTTCGACACGGGCAAGGCCATCGAGATCGAGGGCGGCTATTGCGCCGTGCCCGACGGTGACTTGCTGGACGCCTATTCCAACGCCGTGGTCCGCGCCGTCGAACGAGTCGGGCCCAGCGTCGTGCGCATCCATCCGATGCTGGAAGACCCCCGGATGTCCGGCGTCGGCTCGGGCTTCGCCATCGGCGCCGACAAGGAGCTTGGGGGCGGGCTGATCCTGACCAACAGCCACGTGATCCAGGGCGCCAGCCGCTTCGTGGTCATCACGGCCGAGGGCCGCAACTTCACCGCCCGCTGCGTCGGCGACGATCCCGACACCGACCTGGCCATCATCAAGATCGACCAGGCCGCCGACATCCCGGTGGCCCGGCTGGGCGACTCCAAGAAGCTGCGGCGCGGCCAGTTGGTCATCGCCATCGGCGCGCCGCTGGGCTTCGAGGCCACGGTGACCACCGGCGTCGTCTCGGCCATGGGCCGGTCCTTGCGCGGCGAGCGCGGCCGGCTGATCGAGGACCTGATCCAGACCGATGCGGCGCTCAATCCCGGCAACAGCGGCGGCCCGCTGGTCAATTCGACCGGCGAGGTGATCGGCATCGCCACCGCCATCATCGCCGGCTACCAGGGCCTGTGCTTCGCGGTGGCGGCCAACACCGCCAGGTTCGTGATCGGCGAGTTGCTGGCGCACGGCCACGTGCGACGCGGCTCGATCGGCCTGATCGCCCAGCAGGCCCCGATCCCGCCGGCCCTGGCGCGGGCGACGGGCGTCCAGCAGCCCTATGCGGTCTATGTCGCCCATGTCGATCTCGGCGGCCCCGCGGCCAAGGCGGGGATCAAGGAGGGCGACCTGCTGGTCGCGGCGGGAAGCCAGGCTTTGACCGGCCTCGACGACCTGCTGCGCGCGCTGGACCACCACAGCATCGGCCGCGCCACCGCGTTCCTGATCATCCGCAACGCCCGCCTGATGACCGTGACCGTCACGCCCAAGCTGCGGAAGCCGGGGGCTTAGCCGAAGCCTTTGCGCCCCGGCCCTCCCTCTGCTATCCCGCTGGCCATGAATTTCGTTCGGAAGATTTCGCGAATTATCCGCCCGGCGTGACGCCGCCGGACGATCCTCCAGCGCGCGCCGGGTTTTCCCGCCCTCTTCCGATACCTTCAAGCCGGACACCTATTCCATGGCCGACGACGCCACGACCGCCCGCGACTATCGCGAAACCGTCTTCCTTCCCGACACCCCGTTCCCGATGCGCGGGGGCCTGCCCAAGAAGGAGCCCGAGATCCTGGAGGGCTGGGCCGCCCTGTCGCCCAAGGGCCTCTACGGCGCTGTTCGGGCGAAGAGACAAGCCGACGGCGCCCCGCTGTTCGTGCTGCACGACGGCCCGCCCTACGCCAATGGCGCCATCCACATCGGCCACGCCCTGAACAAGACGCTGAAGGACTTCGTGGTCCGCTCGCGCTTCGCCCTGGGATACGACGTCGACTACGTGCCGGGCTGGGACTGCCACGGCCTGCCGATCGAGTGGAAGATCGAGGAAGAGTTCCGCGCCAAGGGCCGCCGCAAGGACGAGGTCCCGGCCGAGGAATTCCGCACCCGCTGCCGCGAATATGCCGGCGGCTGGGTCGAGGCCCAGAAGACCGAGTTCCAGCGCCTGGGCGTCCTGGGCGACTGGTGGAACCGCTACGCCACCATGGACTTCACCTCGGAAGCCACGATCGTCGCCGAGTTCCACAAGTTCGCCGCCAGCGGCCAGCTCTATCGCGGCTCCAAGCCGGTGATGTGGAGCCCGGTCGAGCGCACGGCCCTGGCCGACGCCGAGATCGAGTATCACGACCACGTCAGCCCCACGATCTGGGTGAAGTTCCCGGTCAAGGTCTATGACGAGGAGCACTACGCGCTGTCGGGCAATCCGGCCGGCGATAACATCTTCCGCCTGGCCCCCAACGACGCCAGCGTCGTGATCTGGACCACCACGCCGTGGACCATCCCGGCCAACCGCGCCATCAGCTTCAACCCCAAGGTCGAGTACGGCCTCTATGAGGTGGAAGCCATGGAGGAGAACCTCGAGTTCGCCCCGTGGTCGAAGGCCGGAGACCGCCTGATCATCGCCGACAAGCTGGCCGAGGACGTCCGCAAGGCCGCCAAGGTCGCGACCTGGCGCCGGGTCGAGCCCGTCGATCCGACCGGTCTGGTCTGCACCCACCCGCTGGCGCAATTCGATGAGGGCTTCGGCTTCGACGTCCCCCTCCTCGCCGGCGAGCACGTCACCGACGACGCCGGCACGGGCTTTGTCCACACCGCCCCGGGCCACGGCGCGGACGACTATCTGGTGTGGCTGAAGAGCGGCCACGCGCTGGACTCCATCCCCGACACCGTCGACCCGGACGGCGCCTACTACCCGCACGTCCCGCTGTTCGCGGGGCTGAAGGTCATCGAGACCGAGGGCAAGAAGGCCGGCAAGTTCGGCCCCGCCAACGCCGCGGTGATGGACAAGCTGATCGAGGCTGGCGCCCTCTTGGCGCGCGGCCGCGTCGAGCACAGCTATCCGCACAGCTGGCGCTCGAAGGCCCCGATCATCTTCCGCAACACCCCACAGTGGTTCATCCGCATGGATCAACCGCTCGAGAGCGGCCAAACCCTGCGCGAGACGGCGATCCAGGCGATCGCCGACACCGCCTTCCACCCCGACGCCGGCCGCAACCGCATCGGCTCGATGGTCGAGACGCGCCCCGACTGGCTGGTCAGCCGTCAGCGCGCCTGGGGCACGCCGCTGGCCATGTTCGTCGACAAGGAGACCGGCGCGCCGCTGATGGACGCGGCGGTCAACGCCCGCATCCTGGCGGCCATCCGCGAGGGCGGGGCCGACGCCTGGTTCTCGCGTCCCGACGCCGACTTCCTGGGCGACGCCCATGACCCAGCCCAGTACGAGAAGGTCGGCGACATCCTGGATGTCTGGTTCGACAGCGGCTGCACCCACGCCTTCACGATCGAGGGCCGGGCCGACAGTCACTGGCCGGCGGATCTGTATCTGGAAGGCTCGGACCAGCATCGCGGCTGGTTCCAGTCGTCGCTTCTCGAAGGCTGCGGCACCCGCGGCCGCGCGCCTTACAAGGCGGTTCTCACCCACGGGTTCACCCAGGACGAGAACGGCGAGAAGATGTCCAAGTCCAAGGGCAACACCGTCGAGCCGCAGACCATCACCAAGGAAAGCGGCGCCGAGATCCTGCGTCTGTGGGCGGCGATGGTCGACTATTCGGAAGACCAGCGGATCGGCAAGACCATCCTGGCGACGACGACCGACGCCTATCGCAAGCTGCGCAACACCACGCGCTACCTGCTGGGCGCCCTGGCCGGCTTCGATGAGGCCGAGCGGGTCACCGACTACGCCGACTTCCCGCCGCTGGAGAAGTACATCCTGCACCGCCTGTGGGAACTGGATGGCCAGGTGCGCGCCGCCTACGAGGCCTATCGCTTCTCCGACGTGACCCGTCCGCTGATCGAGTTCTGCCAGGGCGATCTGTCGACCCTGTTCTTCGACATCCGCAAGGACAGCCTCTATTGCGACGCGCCCAACGCCCTGCGCCGTCGGGCCTATCGCACGGTGCTGGACTATGTGTTCGAGCGCCTGACCATCTGGCTGTCGCCGCTGACCAGCTTCACCATGGAAGAGGCGTGGCAGACGCGCTTCCCCGAGGCGGGCTCCAACAGCCTGCGGGTGATCCCGGCGACGCCGGCCGAGTGGCAGAACGACGCCGAGGCCGCCCGCTGGGCCAAGGTCGAGACCGTGATGTCGGTGGTGACCGGGGCCCTGGAAGTCGAACGCCGCGAAAAGCGCATCGGCTCGGCGCTGGAGGCGGCGCCGGTCGTCCACGTCGCCGACGCCGAGCTGCTGGCCGCCTTCGATGGCCTGGACGCCGCCGAGGTGTTCCGCACAAGCGCCGCGACCCTGGTCGCCGGTGAAGGCGGCGCGTTCACGACCGACGAGGTCAAGGGCGTGTCGGTGGATCCGAAACTGGCCGAGGGGAACAAGTGCGCCCGCTCGTGGCGCATCCTGCCGGAGGTGGGAACCGATCCCCGCTATCCGGAGCTTAGCCTTCGCGACGCCGAAGCTGTGGCGTATTGGGACGCGACGCACGCGACGGCCTAACCATCCTTGTCATCCCGGAAGCCTCGCAGAGGCTGTCCGGGACCCAGGGGCCACCGCACTGCATTGCCCCCTGGGTCCCGGCTCTCCGCTTCGCTGCGGCCGGGATGACAAGCTTTAGGAACGTGGCTTAGGTAACGGAATGAAATCGATCACCCGCCTCGGCTGGACCGCCTACGCCGTCGCCGCCGCCACCCTGGTCCTGGACCAGATCTCCAAGCTCTGGGTCCTGGGCCTGCTGGGCCGCGAGCAGGGCGCGTCCCTGCCGCTGCTGGGCCCGCTGCGCCTGACCATGGTCCATAACTACGGCATGAGCTTTGGCCTGCTGCGCGACCACGACTGGGGCCGCTGGCTGCTGATCGGCTTTTCAATTCTCGTGGTGATCGGCCTGTCGTTCTGGGCTCGCAAGGCCAACAAGCTGCTGCCGGCCATCGGGGTCGGCATGATCATCGGCGCGGCGATCGGCAACAATCTGATCGACCGGGTGCTGTACGGCTATGTCGTCGACTTCATCGACGTCTCGCGCCTGAACTTCCCCTGGGTCTTCAACGTCGCCGACTCGGCGATCAACATCGGGGTGGCCCTGCTGCTGATCGACAGCTTCCTCTATGGTGAAAAGAAGCTGGCCGAGCCGACAGACACTTAGAGCCGCCAAGGCCTTCAGACCGAATGACGCCGCATTCGCGTGGGAGATTGGCGCCCGGGCGAGGATGTCGTATCGAGAGCGTCCAAAATTTGGGCCGGGGGTCGGCCTGCTGGAGCATGGTTTGATGAGTTTCAATCGGGTCGCGACCGT
This sequence comes from Caulobacter sp. GW821-FHT05F04, assembly GCF_059419665.1. NCBI lineage: Bacteria > Pseudomonadati > Pseudomonadota > Alphaproteobacteria > Caulobacterales > Caulobacteraceae > Caulobacter > Caulobacter sp. GW821-FHT05F04. Next base: position 486,987 of record NZ_JBWKSF010000002.1, on the reverse strand, counting down.
GAGCGCCCTGACCGTCGTGGCCGTTATCGGCCTCGCCGGCTGTGGTTCGACCAAAAAGGCCCTGGGCATGAACAAGGTCGTGCCTGACGAATTCCGCGTCGTCAGCAAGGCCCCGCTGGTCGTGCCGCCGGACTACGCCCTGCGTCCGCCGGCGCCCGGCGAGCCGCGCCCGCAGGAACTGCAGCCGGAAAGCGCCGCCCGCGCCGCCCTGATCGGCCAAAGCAACGCCGCCGGTCGTTCGGAAGGTGAAAAGCTGCTGGTCGCTCGCGCCGGCACCGACAAGGCCGATCCGCTGATCCGCTTCGTGGTCGACGACGAGAACGGCGACCTGGCCCACAAGGACGAGAGCTTCGCCAGCAAGGTGATGTTCTGGAAGAAGGGCCAGCCCAAGACGACGAACGTCGCCACCGCCGCCGAGTCGGGCGCCAACGCCCCGGCCGAGGTCGACGCCGCCGCCGAGGAAGCCCGTCTGAAGAAGCTGGTGGGCGCCGGTGGCGTGGTCATCAGCCGCGAGAAGAAGACCGGCATCAAGCTGCCGGGCCTCTAAGGCCCGCGAACCGAGACAATCGAACGGCCCGGAACCTCGCGGTTCTGGGCCGTTTGTCGTTTCAGTCCTCGTCTTCCAGCTGCGCCGGCGTCTCGACGACGTAGCCGCGCTTGCGAAGCCGATCCAGCACCCCGCCCTGGCGGAGCAAGGGCGTCAGGGTGACGAAGGCCACGGCCCCTTCCTTGCGGTCCAACACGTTGGCGATCGCGTCGGTCATGGCGGTTTCATTGTTCTCCAGCGCGTCCTGCAGCGTCTTCATCGCCTGGACGCAAGGGTCATAGGCCGCCGGGCCGATCAGCAGCGTCCGCACATCGCCGCGCATCCAGGCCTGAGCCCGTTGCTCACGCATGGCGACAGGATCACGCGACCGGATCGCCCAGCGGACGCAATTGAGATTGTCGCTGCCGCCCGCCTTGAACCCGGCCTTCATCGCCTGCGCCTCCTGACCGGAGACGAACTCGAACTTCGCGCCCAGGCGGCGCGCCTTGGCTTCGAGATCCTGGGATGGGCCAGGCTTGGGCTTGATACGGGATTCCAGGTCGGTCTTGATCAGGACGCCGGCGAAGTTCGGCCGGAACTTGCCGTAGACCTCGACCTTCTGGCCGGCCATGGCGGCGACATCGGCCACGCGCGCGCGTTCGGCGTCGGTCAGTTCGGCCAGCCAGTCGCGGTCGGCCCGCACGGACTCTCGCGAGAAGTTGGTTTGGCTGCGCGGAATGGCGATGACGCGCTTGGAGGCCTTAACCCGGCGTTCGAACGCCCTGGTGTCCCACGACGCGGAGGCGGGCACCGCGACGCCGACGCCAAGCACCCAGACCTTGGCGTCGCCCTTGCTGACGCTCCACCAGGCCGGCCCGGGCGTGCGGGCGTTGACGACGAGGGCGTCGACCAGCACGGCGTCGTTGCTCTCCTGGGCCAGGGCGGGCGTGGCCGCCAGCGCCAAGGCCAACGCGATCAGAACGGCTCTCATGAGACCCCACGGCTCAACGTGAGGTTATGATGTCGGGCCGAAGCGGTGTCGGCGTCAATCCCCCGGAGCCGAGACAGGGGGTCGCCGCGTGGCCGGGGCGAAGGCCTGAGCGGGCGCCCTAAGGCTGCGCTTCGGCCGGCGTGGTGATCGTGTAGCCCTTGGCCTTCAGCCTGGCCAAGACGCCCTCCTCCGACAGCAGCGGGCGGAAGTTGACCAGCGCCACCGACTTGCCGGGCGTCTTCAGGGCCTGGTCGATGGCCTTGGTCGAGCGGTCGATGGTCTTGCGGATCTCCGAGGCCACGCCCGGCGTCGCCGACAGGCAGGCCTGGTAGCCACGATCGGCCGCCGCCAGCTTGACCACGTCGCCTTCGGCCCAGCGCTGGGCCGTCTCGACGGTCCGGGAGCCGCCGGCGTCGGCCTCGCGCAGGCCCGCGTCCAGGCAGAACTCCTGCATCGGCTTGGGCAGCGAGCCGACCGACTTCAGGGCGTCGATCACGTCGTAGCCATCCAGCTTCTGGATGCGCGGCCGCTTCTTGAGGTCGCTCTTCCTGGCGATCGCCTCGACCTTGTCGGCCACGCCGCCGCTCTGGATGTTGATCGAACCGCCCTTCTTCATGTTGGCGACCAGGAAACCGGCGAAGGCCGGCTTGATGTCGTCCATGCTGTCCAGCTTCTCGCCGCCGTCGGCCAGGCGCTTCTCCAGGCGGGCGCGCAGTTCGGGCGGCAGCGTGTCGCGCATCGGCTTGTCGGCCAGAAAATAGCGCCGGCCGCCCACGGCCAGGGCGATGATCCGCACGACGCTGACGTCGGGCTCGGGCGCCATGATCAGGCGGTTGGCGCCATCGAGGCGACGCTCCAGCACCGAGGTGTCGAAGGTCAGGGTCTTGGGCGACAGGGCCGGGATGGCCAGGATATAGACCGTGCTGTCGGCGTCCGACACCTTCCACCAGGCCGGGCCGGGCAGCTTGGCGTTGACGACCAGTTCCTCGACCAAGGTCCCTTCGGGGTCGGCGGCGTGCAGGTCGACCGGCGCCGTCTGGTGGATCGACACCTCGTTGCGAGCCTGCGCCAGCGCCGATCCCCCGCAAAGCAGCGAAAGGGCGAGACCGGCGGCGGCGAAACGGCGAAGGGTCACTATCTGTCTTCCTCGAACGGCGGCGGAATCGAGATAAACTCCGCGATCTCCCTGTCGTTGGCTGATCGGCGTTAGGTCGGTCAACTTAAGGAGTTGCAATGCTGGCGCTTTCGCTCCGGCCTGCCTCGTGAAAGTCCCCGTGATGCCCATCCGTCGCCTGCCGCCCGAGACCGTCAACCGCATCGCCGCCGGCGAGGTGGTCGAACGGCCCGCGAGCGCGATCAAGGAGCTGGTCGACAACGCCATCGACGCCGGCGCGACCCGTATCGAGGTCGAGGCCCACGGCGGCGGCCTGACCCGGATCCTGGTCGCCGACGACGGCTGCGGCCTGTCGGCGGACGAACTGCCGGTGGCCATCGAGCGCCACGCGACCTCGAAGCTGGCGCCCGACGAAGATGGTCTCTGGGACCTTCTGCGCATCCACACCATGGGCTTCCGGGGCGAGGCCCTGCCGTCGATCGGCTCCGTGGCGCGACTGTCGATCAGCTCGCGGGCCAAGGGTTCGAGCGACGCCCACTCGATCCTGGTCGAGGGCGGCCAGGTGGGCGAGGTTTCACCCGCCGCCTTCCCTGGCCCGCATGGGGCGCGGATCGAGGTGCGCGACCTGTTCTACGCCACCCCCGCGCGGCTTAAGTTCATGAAGTCCGAGCGCGCCGAGGCCCTGGCGATCACCGAGGAGATCAAGCGCCAGGCCATGGCCAACGAAAGCGTCGGCTTCTCGCTGGACATCGACGGCCGCCGCATCCTGCGCCTGCCGCCCGAGCATCCGGGGCCGCAAGGTCGACTGGCGCGCCTGGCCGCCGTGCTGGGCCGCGACTTCCAGGACAACGCCATCGAGATCGACCAGGTCCGCGACGGCGTGCGGCTGTCGGGGTTCGCCGGCCTGCCGACCTATAATCGCGGCAACGCCGCCCACCAGTACCTGTTCGTCAACGGCCGCCCGGTGCGCGACCGCCTGCTGCAAGGCGCCCTGCGCGCGGCCTATGCCGACTTTCTCGCCAGGGACCGCCACCCGACGGCGGCGCTGTATGTGACGCTCGACACCAGCGAGGTCGACGTCAACGTCCACCCCGCCAAGGCCGAGGTCCGCTTCCGCGACCCGGCCCTGGTGCGCGGCCTGATCGTCGGGGCGCTGCGCCACGCCCTGGCCGGGGCCGGCCACCGGGCCTCGACCACCGTCGCCACCCAGGCGCTGGACAGCATCCGCGCCCAGCAGAGTCCCTTCCCTGGCTATCAACCGGGATACCAGCCCGGCCCCTCGCCCGCCGGATTCTCGGCCTGGCGTGAAGGCGGCTGGACGCCGCCGACCCAGCGACCGATGGACCTGCCGGGGCTGAACGAGGTCTCTGCCCGCGTCGAGCCAAGCTACTCGCCTGGTTTGGGGGGCGAGCTGGCCGAGGTGGTGCGCGAGGCCTACACCTCCGTCGCCTTCGAGGATCGCCCCGCGCCGGACTACGCGTCCGCCGCGCCGTTCGACCCCGTGGATTTCCCGCTGGGCGCGGCCCGGGCCCAGGTGCACGAGACCTATATCGTCGCCCAGACCCGCGACGGCATGGTCATCGTCGACCAGCACGCGGCTCACGAGCGTCTGGTCTATGAGCGCATGAAGGGCGAGATGGCGGCCGGCGGTGTTTCCCGCCAGACCCTGCTGTTGCCCGAGGTGGTCGACCTCGATCCCGCCGAGGCCGAGCGCGTGGTCGCCCGGTCCGAGGAGTTGGCCAGCCTTGGTCTCGTCATCGAGAGCTTCGGCCCCGGCGCGGTGCTGGTGCGCGAGACGCCGGCCCTGCTGGGCAAGACCGACGCCGCCGCCCTGGTCCGCGACATCGCCGACGACCTGGCCGAGAACGGCGCGGCCCTGGCGCTGAAGGAGCGGCTGGAGGAGGTCTGCTCGACCATGGCCTGCCACGGCAGCGTCCGCGCCGGCCGCCGCCTCAACGGGGTCGAGATGAACGCCCTGCTGCGCGAGATGGAGGCCACGCCGCACTCTGGCCAGTGCAACCACGGCCGGCCGACCTATGTCGAGCTGAAGCTGGCCGACATCGAAAAGCTGTTCGGGCGGCGGTAGCGCATGATCCTCGCCCTTCGACAAGCTCAGGGTGAGGATCAGGGTCGACGGCGGAAAACCTCATCCTGAGCTCGTCGAAGGACGAGGTTTTCGGACCCTCAGGCTGCCCGCTTCTCCGCGAACGCGCGCATCGCCTCGGCCAGGTACTCGGTCAGTCCCGGCGCGACCGCTTCGTAGCGCGCCGTGAACTCCGGATTGTCCAGGTACAACCGCCCCAGCCCCATGAACGCGTCCGGGGTCGGTTCGCGGTTCCAGGACTTGGCGATCCAGGCCCAGTGGCGGCGCATGATCGCGCTGACGACGGCGCTATCGGCGGGCAGGCCCTGAGCCAACGCCTTGGCCATGTCGGCCTCGATCGCCAGGGCTTCCTGCTGGAAGCCGGCCCAGTCGCCCTTGCCCCAGCTTTCCATACCCGCCTTCGAATGGGCGATCTTCTCCGCCATGCCGTCGCCGTAGCGTTCGACCAACTCGGCCTCGTGCCTGGCCTGCTTCGCCGGGTCGAATCCCCTGAACATCTCTTTGTCTTCCATCGTCTCGTCTCCTTTGAGGTCGGCGAGGGTGCGGTCCACGATGTCCACCAGCTTGGCGTAGCGTTCGGCCTCGGCCGCCAGGCGTTCGCGATGGGCGCGAAGCGCGGCGGCGAGGTCGAAAGCCGGGTCGTCCAGCGCGGCCTGGATGTCCTTCAGCGGAGTCTCCAGGGCGCGATGGAACAGGATCTGCTGCAGACGCAGCAGATCCCGGCGGTCATAGTAACGATAGCCGTTAGCGCCGACGGCGCGGGGCCGCAGCAGGCCGATGGCGTCATAGTGGTGCAGAGCCCGCACCGAGACGCCCGACAGCTTCGCCATCTGTTTGACCGTGTAGACGCTCATCCGGTGTCCTTGGTGAACCTTCCCTCTTCGATGGAAGGATCAGTCAGGTCTGACGCGGCGTGAGGGTCAATGCCCTAAAATGAGCGGGCTCTAGGCGGCGTTGGCCGCCGCCAGGGTCGCGCCGTCGGGGCTGGCGACCGGCTTTTCCAGCAGGTCGGTGACGGCGGGGCCGCGCACGAAGGCGATCCCTCCCGCCTTGCAGGCTTCCAGTTCGACCGCCGAGGAGACATTGGCCGCGGCCTGGATCACGTCCTTGGCGACATAGGCGGCCTTGCGCTCGACGAACTTGAGGATCTGCTTCAGCCGGTCGTGCTCGGTCTCGCCGTTCAGCACCAGGGTGATGCTGTCGACCAGCTCGGGCGGCAGGCCGGAGATCGGGAAGGTCGGGTCGGTGACCTGGACGTCCATCCGCGAGAAGCTGCCCTTCAGAAACAGGCGCATCTGCTGCAGCATGCCGATCGAGGCCTCGCGCGGCGTGGCGTAGATCGTGGCGGTCAGGCGCGGCTGCTGGTCCAGCGGATATCGCGACAGGCGGCTCTTATAGGCCTCCTGCGAGGCCGGGGTGGTCAGGTTCCAGAAGCCGAACGGCGCCTGGATCTCGCCGAAGGGGGCGGTCTTCAGGGCGGCCTGGGTGTCGGTCAGGCAGATCAGGTCGCGCTTCAGCAGCTTGCCGTCGTCCTCGGGCGGCGGACCGATCAGGTCCGAGCGCATGCCGATCGCCGAGCCGACAAAGGCGCCCTGGGCCAGATCATAGACGCCCCACCAGCCGGTCTGGGCTGGCGGCGGCGGGGCCGCGATCTTGGCGGCGCCTGGGTTGGACGCCGGGGCCGGTTGAGCCTTGGGCTTTTCCGGCGCGGCGGCCGCGACGGCGGGCGGAACAGCCTGAGCGACGACCTGCTTGACCGGTTCCGCCGCGGGGACGGTGGAGACAGGCGCGGCCGCCTTGGCCGGACGTTCTGGCGTCACGGTCGTGGCGGCGGCCAAACCCGGCTTCTTGGCGCTGGCCTTGTCCTCGGCGAGGGTCTTGGCTTCCGCGCGCGTGCTGGGGCGGGGCTCGACGCTGTCGGCCGTGACAACATGGACTCGGCCGGCCGGACCCTCATAGCCCTCGCCCGCCATCAGCCCGGCCAACTCGGCCCGCGACAGCGCGGCGAACTGCAGAACCGCTTGCTCGTCGCCCTCGAAAGTCATCAGGGCGATCTGACCAATAGGGCGCCCCGGGAACAGCACCTTCTCCAGTTCGGCGGCCAGGGCTTGCATCTCGGTGGGGTCGAGGGTCTCGACGCGGTTGTCGGCCAGGACGAAGGCCATCGGCGCCACGGCCCCGCACTTGCGCGGCGCGCGCCAGCGGGCCTTCAGGAACGCGTCCGCCACCCCCTGAGCCTTGTGCTTGGGGACTTCACCCGGCTGGCTCTCGCCAACCGTGAACAGGATACGCAGGCAGCAAATGGCCGTCATGGGGCAGACCCTAGCGGCCGAAGCTTTTTGAACGGTTACAACCGCCCAGACAACGACGTTTTATTTCGCCGGCGAGGGAACCTTTTTTGGCGCCCTTTATACGAACGTCTCGCTGAGGCGGAATTCCAGCCGTTCGCGGACCGCGGGCCAGTCGTAGTCGGTGATCGAGAACACCGCCGTGTCGCGGATGTGCCCGGTCCAGGTGACCTTGTGATTGCGCAGCACGCCTTCCTTGCTGGCCCCCAGCTTCTCGACGGCGGCCTGGCTGCGGGCGTTGCGGACGTCGATGTTGAACTCGACGCGGATGGCGCCGGCCTTCTCGAAGGCGTGGGCCAGCAGCAGGCGCTTGCTCTCCGGATTGACCGGACCCGAGCGCGCGTCGGGATTCAGGAAGGTCGAGCCGATCTCCAGCCCGCCATGCAGGCGGCGGATGTTGAGGTAGCTGGAGGTGCCCACGATCTTGCCGTCCGAAAGGCGGCGGATGGCGAAACCGATGCGCTCGCCACGGTCGGTCTCGCCTTGCAGCGCGCCCCAGAAGTCCTCGAAGCCCTCGCCGCAGCCGTTGACCGACATGATCTCCCAGCTGGCGGGATCGCAGTCGACGGCGGCCTGCAGCGCGTCGCGGTGATCGATGGTGATCGGTTCGAGCCGGACATAGCGGCCCTGCAGGGTGTCGGCGGTCAGGTTCAGCATGGCCCCGTTGTCCGACAGGACGCGTGGTCTGACAACCCGCTTCGAAAGTCTCCTTGAGCAAGACAGGACCGCTTGCCGCCCGCGTAAAGCCGGTCTACAAACACTTCAAACAAGCGTTTGACACATTGAGAACCGGGCAGAGGGAACGACCATGGACTTCGACATCTCCCCCACGCAGCGCGCCTTCCTGGACCGCGTCACCGCGTTCATGGACGAGCACATCTATCCGGCGGTTCCGGTCTACGAGGCCGAGATGGACGTCCTGGGCGCCGAGCGCTGGAAGGTCGTCCAGGTCGTCGAGGAACTGAAGGCCAAGGCCAAGGCCGCCGGCCTGTGGAACTTCTTCATGCCCCCGCACAGCGGCCAGGTGCACGTCGACGACACCTTCCAGTTCGAAGGCGTCCAACTGACCAACCTGGAATACAGCCTGATCGCCGAACAGCTGGGCAAGGTCGGCTTCGCCTCGGAAGTCTTCAACTGCTCGGCGCCGGACACGGGCAACATGGAAGTGCTGATGCGCTACGGCACGCTGGCGCAGAAGGAAAAGTGGCTGCGCCCGCTGATGAACGGCGAGATCCGTTCGGCCTTCCTGATGACCGAGCCGGCCGTGGCCAGTTCGGACGCCACCAACATCGAGACCCGCATCGAGCGCGACGGCGACCACTATGTGATCAACGGCCGCAAGTGGTGGTCCTCGGGCGTGGGCGACCCGCGCTGCAAGGTCGCCATCGTCATGGGCAAAACCGATCCCGACAACGCCAGCCGCCACCAGCAGCAGAGCCAGGTCCTGGTGCCGCTGGACGCGCCCGGCATCGAGATCGTCCGCATGCTGCCGGTGTTCGGCTATGATGACGCCCCGCACGGCCACGCCGAGGTCATCCTCAAGGACGTGCGCGTGCCGATCGAGGACGCCCTGCTGCTGGGCGAAGGCCGCGGCTTCGAGATCGCCCAGGGGCGCCTGGGTCCCGGCCGCATCCACCACTGCATGCGCACCATCGGCACGGCGGAAGTCGCGCTGGAAAAGATGTGCCGGCGCCTCATGAGCCGGAAGGCTTTCGGCAAGTACGTCTCGGACCACTCTGTGTGGGAAGAGCGCGTCGCCGACGCCCGCATCGACATCGAGATGTGCCGCCTGCTGTGCCTGAAGGCCGCCGACATGATGGACAAGGCCGGCAACAAGTCGGCCCGCCTGGAGATCGCCATGATCAAGGTCGCGGCCCCGCGCCTGGCCTTGAAGATCATCGACGACGCCATCCAGGCCCATGGCGGCGCCGGCGTGACCACCGACTTCGGCCTGGCCAAGGCCTATGCCGGCATCCGCACCCTGCGCCTGGCCGACGGCCCGGACGAAGTGCACCAGCGCACCATCGCCCGCATGGAATACGGCAAGTACGGCGACCTCGTTTACAAGCAGAAGGCCGAAAGGGAAGCCGCCCTGCACGTGCCGGGGATCCGGTAGGTTAGCGCTTTCCCCTATCCCAAATCCCGATCTCCCCGGCGAAGGCCGGGGCCCAGATTCAGCCTGAGCGTCTGGGGATGATCCGACCTACGCCCAGATCAGATCCGCGACGTCGCGGGTTCGATCTGGGCCCCGGCTTTCGCCGGGGAAACGGACTTGGTCACTAGAGCAAATTCCGGGCGGACACCCTCGCCTCACCCGGCGATGATCGCCCCATGAGTCGCCCCGCTCGCCTCTTCCTCGACCGCGCGCCCTCGCCGATCGGCGAACTGCTGATCGTCACCGACGAGGCCGGGACCCTGCGCGCGCTGGACTTCCACGACTACGAGCCTCGCCTCGACCGGCTGCTGAAGACCCACTACGGCCCGTTGCGGCCTGACCTCGGCGCCGCGCCCGCCAGGATCCGCGAGGCCATGGCCGCCTATTTCGCCGGTGAGCTCGACACCCTGAACACCATCGCTTGGGCGACCAACGGCACGGCCTTCCAGCACGCGGTCTGGACGGCCCTGACGCAAATCCCCGCCGGCCAGACGATCACCTATTCCGAACTGGCCCGCCGCGCTGGCCGACCCGCCGCTATCCGGGCCGCGGGCCACGCCAATGGCTCAAACCCGCTCAGCATCGTCGCGCCCTGCCACCGGGTGATCGGCCTGAACGGGACCCTGACCGGCTATGGCGGCGGGATAGAGCGCAAACGCTGGCTGCTCGCCCACGAGAAGGCGATCTAAGCCAGCCTCGCGCCCTCGATCACCACGCGGCCGATATTGAAGAACGGCAGGCTCAGGGTGAGGCCGATCAGGGCGTTGAACACCATGGCGCCGCTATTGTAGCGCCCGGCCTCGCCGTCCAGAACCGCCGAGATCGCCCGACCCGCCGCCGCGCCCAGCCAGGCGACGGCCAAGGCCATGGCCATGGCGGCCCCGATGCGCGGCTGATAGCCCAGATAAAGCGCCGCCACGCCGTGCGAGGCGATCAGCACCCCGCCCAGGGCCCGCCCTTCCGCGAACAGCGGCGGCTTGAGGGTGTCGTCATCGGCCAGACCCGCCAAGCCCAGCATGGTCTGCGGCCGCGCCAGGATCATGCCGCCCAGGGTTCCGCCGATGACGCAGGCCAGGACCGCCAGAAACAGCGACAGAACGTAGCTCGACATGGGCCTTGTTACTCCTGCTATTCTCGACGCTATTCTGGCGCGCGGCAGACGGCCTCGACGTTGAAGCCGTCCGGGTCCAGAACGAACGCGCCGTAATAGTCCTTATCGTAATGTGGGCGAAGTCCGGGCGGACCATTGTCTTTTCCGCCGGCTTTCAACGCCGCCGCGTAAAAAGCATCGACCTGGGCGCGCGTCTCGGCCGCGAAGGCCACGTGGAGCTTGCCCTGGGTCGCGTCCTGCTCGGAAATCCAGAACATCGGCCGCGTGACGCCATAGCCGACGGCGTCCACCCCGCCGGTGAATTCCTTGGGCACGACATACAGTTGGCGGATCCCCAACGGGCGTAGCGCGGCGTCGTAGAAGACCGCGGAACGGTGGAAGTCGGCCACTCCGAACCCCACATGATCGAACATCGAACCCTCCCTCATTAACCGCGCCGCAAAAAGTTCGCGGTCGTCGTCCTTGACTCCCCCGAGCCTCATCCCTAACTCACAGCCGACGTTGGCACTCGATGGGAGCGACTGCTAACAACGCAGCTCCCCTGGTCCGACGCAGCCTTACTTGAAACCGTTCCGACGGAGAACACCCATGAAATTTCGTCCCCTGGGCGACCGCGTCCTCGTGAAGCGCGTCGAAGAAGAAACCAAGACCAAGGGCGGGATCATCATCCCCGACACCGCCAAGGAAAAGCCGCAGGAAGGCGAAGTCGTCGCCGTCGGCCCCGGCGCGCGTAACGACAAGGGCGAAGTCGTCGCCCTGGACGTCAAGGCCGGTGACCGCATCCTGTTCGGCAAGTGGTCGGGCACGGAAGTCAAGGTCGACGGTCAGGACCTCCTGATCATGAAGGAAAGCGACGTCCTGGGCGTGGTCGAGGCTTAAGGCCTCCTCCGTCCTCTTCGCTTTCGACCCCAAGTTTCTCTTTTAGAAGGGCTCATACACATGGCCGCTAAAGACGTTTATTTCTCTTCGGACGCGCGCGACAAGATGCTGCGCGGCGTCAACATCCTCGCCAACGCGGTGAAGGTGACCCTGGGCCCCAAGGGCCGCAACGTCGTGATCGAAAAGTCCTTCGGCGCTCCGCGCTCGACCAAGGACGGCGTCTCGGTCGCCAAGGAAATCGAACTGAGCGATCGTTTCGAGAACCTCGGCGCGCAGATGATCCGCGAAGTCGCCAGCAAGACCAACGACAAGGCCGGTGACGGCACCACGACCGCCACGGTCCTGGCTCAAGCCATCGTTCAGGAAGGCCTGAAGTCGGTCGCCGCCGGCATGAACCCGATGGACCTGAAGCGCGGCATCGACAAGGCCGTCGCCATCGTCGTCGCCGAGATCAAGTCGTCGTCGAAGAAGGTCACGACCAACGCTGAAATCGCTCAGGTCGGCACCATCTCGGCCAACGGCGACAAGGAAGTGGGCGACATGATCGCCCGCGCCATGGACAAGGTCGGCAACGAAGGCGTCATCACCGTCGAGGAAGCCAAGACCGCCGAGACCGAACTCGACGTCGTCGAAGGCATGCAGTTCGACCGCGGCTACCTGTCGCCGTACTTCATCACCAACGCCGACAAGATGGAAGTTCAGCTGGAAGAGCCGCTGATCCTTCTGTTCGAAAAGAAGCTGTCGTCGCTGCAGCCGCTGCTGCCGGTGCTGGAAGCCGTGGTCCAGTCGGGCCGTCCGCTGGTCATCATCGCCGAGGACGTCGAAGGCGAGGCCCTGGCCACGCTGGTCGTCAACAAGCTGCGTGGCGGCCTGCGCGTCGCCGCCGTCAAGGCTCCGGGCTTCGGCGATCGCCGCAAGGCCATGCTGGAAGACATCGCCATCCTGACCGGCGCTCAAGTCGTGTCGGAAGACCTGGGCATCAAGCTCGAGAACGTGTCGCTCGACATGCTCGGCAAGGCCAAGAAGGTCTCGATCACCAAGGACGACACCACGATCGTGGACGGCGTTGGTGAGAAGGCCGACATCGAGGCCCGTATCGCCCAGATCAAGCGCCAGATCGAAGACACCACGTCGGACTACGACAAGGAAAAGCTGCAAGAGCGTCTGGCCAAGCTGGCCGGCGGCGTCGCCGTCATCCGCGTCGGCGGCTCGACCGAAGTCGAAGTGAAGGAAAAGAAGGACCGCGTTGACGACGCCCTGAACGCGACCCGCGCGGCCGCCGACGAAGGCATCGTCCCGGGCGGCGGCGTGGCTCTGCTGAAGGCCTCCAAGGCCCTGGCGAACCTGACCGGCGACAACGACGACCAAACCGCCGGCATCGCCATCGTCCGTCGCGCCCTGCAGGCTCCGATCCGTCAGATCGCCGAAAACGCCGGCGTCGAAGGCTCGATCGTGGTCGGCAAGATCCTGGAAAGCGACAACGCGACGTTCGGCTTCAACGCCCAGACCGAGCAGTATGTCGACCTGGTCGCCGATGGCGTCATCGACCCGGCCAAGGTTGTCCGCACCGCTCTGCAGGACGCCGCTTCGGTGGCCGGCCTGCTGATCACCACGGAAGCCGCGATCGTCGAAGCCCCGAAGAAGGCCTCGGCCGGCGCTCCGGGCGGCGGCATGCCGGGCGGCATGGGCGACATGGACTTCTAAGAGAAGTCCATAAAGTCGCCCATCTTCCAAGGAGATCGGGATCGGCAAGCCGATCCCGAGCGGCGACATGGACTTCTAATTTAGAAGTTCAGCCTATCGCTGATAGTGATTGAGGGCGGGGCCGCGAGGTCCCGCCCTTTTTCTCTGTCCGCATAGCGACGGTTTCACACTCCCGTGACGAGGCAGAACCAAGGCGAAGGATCGACGTTAACCTTTCGCTCACCTTGCAGAGCATGGAGGCTGGAATGTCGTTCGTGCGTTTGTATTCCGCTCATCGCCGGCGCCGCGCGTCTCGCGCCAACCTCATCGTATTGGGCGTCTCCGCCTGGCTCGTGCTGGGCCTGATCAGTCAGGCCGCGTTTCAGCTGATCGGCTAGGCCCCTATCCGCGAGGCCATGCGGGCGCTACATGCGCCTGATGTTCCGCCAACGCCCCGACGCCGATCTGATCGTTCAAGGCTGGGTCATCGGCGTGATGGTCGAGGTCTTGGGCGAGCGTGTGCCTGTCCGTCACTACTTCGCCGTGGGAAAGGCCGATCGCGCCCAGGCCGAGTGGGCGGCCGTGGACCTGGCGATGAACGCCGGCTCCGTCGCCTCCAGCCCCGTCAAAGGCCAGGAGCCCGTCGAGGCCCTGCGCGAGATCGTCGCCTACCGGATGCGCGAGTTGGGCCTGAAACCCGGCGAGGCCCGCGCCCTGGGCGACAAGAACCCGAGGCGCTGGCTCTCGCTCTGAAATTCTAGTGGCGCTTGCCGCCGCCACCGCAGGCGCTACAGCCGCCCCTGCCGCCACCGCCGCCGTGATAGCCGCCGCCGATGTGGATCGAGGACGACGCCGAGGCTGAAGCCGAGGCCGAGCTCGAGGCGTAGCCGCTCGAAGAACCGCCGGCGTAACCGCCCGCATAGCCGCCCGCATAGCCGCCACCGGCCAGGCCGGGACCGCCATAGCCGCCGCCGCGCCCGCCTGACTGCGCGCCGACATAGCCCATCGGCAGGGGCGGCGGTTCGATATAGTTACCCCACGCCGAGCTTCCGGCCGAACCCGCGTTCCAGCCGCCGCCGGCGCTGTAGCGAGACTCCGAATAGTCGTAGGACGAACGCTCGCGGCTCTCTTCGTAATAGCTGTCCTCATAGCGATGACCGCCGCCGCACGAGCTGCACTGCTGCTGGACAACAGCGCCGCCGCAGGCGCGCGGCTGGCAACCGCCTTGCGGCTGGACCGGCACATAGACCGGACGATCGACATAGACGTAGATCGGCACCTGGACGATCTTCTCGACCACCTCGCCGCCGCAGGCCCGCTGGCACGGCGCGGGTTGCGGGACCGGCACGGGGCGATCCACGGGAACCGGGCGATCGACATAGACCGGGCGATCGACCGGCACCTCGACCCGCTTCTCGACGATCTTCTCGACCGGACGGTCGATATAGACGGGCCGCTCCACGATCTTCTCGACCGGGACCTGGACCAGCTTCTCGACCGGAACCTCGATGCGCTTTTCGACCACGACCGGGCGCTCGACGATCACCGGCCGGTCGACCACCTTCTCGACGATCTGGGTGGTGGGACGGTCGACATAGACCGGCACGCGGCGCTCCACCACGCGATCGACATAGACCACCTTGGTGCGTGTCGTGACCCGTTTTGGCGCATGCGCCTGACGGGCGGGCGGACGCTCATAGCCGTCGGCCAGCACGGGCGAAGCCAGGGTGAGGCTGGCGAAAGCGGCCAGCACGCCGACGCGGAGAAGGATCTTGGGGCTCATGGCCGACCTCGATGCGGAACACGGAGCGTCCCTCGGCGGGACAGTCCCGGCCCGTGTCGCAAGCCTCGCGCCAAGCCCCCTTGGCGATCCGCGTTCTCTCGGCCATTGTCCGCGCCAAACAAGCGTTCGGGGAGAAGACGATGGCGAAGACTCTGGCTTCGAAGACTCTGGCGGCCCTGGGCCTGGTGGCGGGCCTGGCCCTGACGAGCGCGGCCTGCGCCCAGGCGCCGACCAACACCGCCCCCAACGACTACGGCAAGACGGAGAACTGGCTGTGCCTTCCTGGCCGCCAGGACGCTTGCGCCGTCGACCAGACCACCACCATCGTCGAGGCCGACGGCAAGACCTCGACCGAAGCCTTCAAGCCAGCCGCCAGCCCCGCCTATGATTGCTTCTATATCTATCCGACGGTCTCGACCGATGCGGGCGGCAACAGCGACATGGTCATCGACGAGGCCGAGCGCCGCGTGGTCGAGCAACAGCTGGCCCGCTTCGGCGGCCAGTGCCGGGTGTTCGCCCCGATGTACCGCCAGGTGACCCTGGCGGCCCTGCGCGCGGTGATGACGGGTCAGCCCTCGCCGGGCGACGGCGTCCTGGCCTATGGCGACGTGCGCGACGCCTGGCGCTGGTACCTGGCCAACGAGAACGGGGGACCCAATGGGAAGGCCAGGGGTGTCGTGCTGCTAGGTCACAGCCAGGGCTCGCGGATGCTGCTGGACCTGCTGAAGAACGAGGTGGACGGCAAACCCGCCCAAAAGCAGATGATCTCGGCCTATGTGATCGGCATGAATACACCGGTGACCGACGGCAAGTTCGGCTCGATCCCGCTGTGCGACAAGGCCGATCAGGCCGGCTGTCTCGTCACCTACGTCTCGTTCCGCGCCTCCAGCCCGCCGCCGGCCAACAGCCGCTTCGGCAAGACCGACGAACAGGGCCGTCGCGCCGGCTGCGTGAACCCCGCCGCCCTGGTCGCCGGCAAGGCCTCGAGCGACGAGACGCCCGTGCACGCCTATCTCAGCAGCAAGGCCTTCCTGTCGAGCGGCGAGCCCAAGCCGTTCGCCAAGGACGTGAAGGTGACGACGCCGTTCGCCTCGCTGCCTGGCCTGATCTCGGCCAAATGCGTGAGCGAAGGCGACTTCACCTATCTGTCGGTCAAGGTGAACGCCGATCCGGCCGATCCGCGCACCGACGACATCGCCGGCGACATCATGGTCGGTGACCAGACCCTCAAGGACTGGGGCCTGCACCTGATCGACGTGAATCTGGAGATGGGCGACCTGAACGCGCTCGTGGCCCGCCAAGCCAAGGCGTACGTGGCCAAGGCGTACGCGGGACGCTAGGCAGAGGCTCCCCCGCGAGCGGGGAAGCCTCTGTGAGCGGTTCTATTTCGGGCCGGCCGCCGCCTTGAACACCGTCACGCCCAGCAGAGCCACGATCACGAAGCCGAGCAGGAACAGAAAGAACAGGATCTTGGCGACGCCCGCCGCCGCGCCGGCCACGCCGGTAAAGCCCAGCGCGCCCGCGATCAGAGCGACAACGGCGAGAATGATGGCCCACTTGAGCATTTGCGTTCCCTCACGAAGGCGTCCGAGCGGCGCCGCTTACAGATTCCAGAGGCGCCGAAGCGGCGCCGATGGAAAATCAACGTCTCGTCCGCGCACGGCGTTCCTTGTTTTCGCCGCCCGGCGCCGCTAACTCGAAGCCATGGCCTCCAAGCCCGAAAGCCCGACCGAACCCTTCAAGCGCGCCCTGGCGCACGCCGCGCGCTCGCTCGCCGAAATGCCGGACCTGGAGGTCGTGTTCTCGGGCGATGGCCCGCAGCTCCTGGGCAAGCGGGCGGTGCTGCCGCATCCGCCGCGCGACCTGAACGCCAAGGAGGCCGCGCGCATCCGGGGCCTGGCCGACCAGATGGCCCTGCGCCTGGCTCACCACGACCCTATCGCCCACGCCCGCGCGCGTCCCAGCTCGCCCGACGGCCAGGCGGCCTTCGAGTCCATCGAGCAGGCGCGGCTGGAAGCGATCGGCGCCAACGCCCTGGGCGGCGTGCGCGGAAACCTGACCGCCGCCCTGGAGGCCCGGCTGGAGAAGCAGGGCCTGACGCGGGCCGTCGCCACCGACCGCCAGTCCGCGCCCATGGCCGAGATCCTCGGCCTGATGGTCCGCGAGCGCCTGACCGGCGACGCGCCGCCGGACGGCGCCAGGGCCCTGGTCGACATCCTGCGTAACGACATCGAGATGAAGGCCGGCAAGGACCTGGATCGCCTGGCCGCCGCCATCGACGACCAAGCCGCCTTCGCCCGGGTGACCCGCGAGATCCTCCGTGACCTCGACCTGGGCGAAGAGATGTCCGACGCCACCGAAAGCGCCGACGAGGACGACGGCGAAGAGGAAGGCGCAACCGAGAATTCCGACGAGGATCAGGGCGAGGGCGAAGGCGAACAGCCCGAGGGCTCCTCGCCGCAGGAGAGCGAGGCCTCCGACCGCGAGACCGAGTCCGGCGACGAGGAGATGGTCCAGTCGGACCAGGACGGCGAGCCCGAGGAGTCCGACGAACAGCCCGAGATGGGCGACGGCGCCAAGCCGGCCCGCCCCGACCCGGGCGCGTCGCAGGGCGGCGAGCCGCTCTACAAGATCTTCACCACGGCCCACGACGAAGTCGTCGACGCCGAGGACCTGTGCGACGCCGAGGAACTGACGCGCCTGCGCGCCTATCTGGACCAGCAGCTGTCGGCGCTTTCCAGCGTCGTCTCGCGCCTGGCCAACAAGCTGCAGCGCCGCCTCCTGGCCCAGCAGAACCGCGCCTGGACCTTCGATCTCGAGGAAGGGATGCTGGACGTCGCCCGCCTGACGCGGGTGATCATCGACCCGACCGCCCCGCTGTCCTTCAAGCAGGAAGAGGACCAGGAGTTCCGCGACACGGTCGTGACCCTGCTGATCGACAATTCCGGCTCGATGCGGGGACGGCCGATCATGGTGGCGGCGATCTGCGCCGACATTCTGGCTCGGACCCTGGAACGTTGCGGGGTCAAGACCGAGGTGCTGGGCTTCACCACCCGCGCCTGGAAAGGCGGGACCAGCCGCGACGAGTGGATCAAGGCCGGCAAGCCCGCCGCCCCGGGCCGGCTGAACGATCTGCGCCACATCATCTACAAGGCCGCCGATTCTCCGTGGCGCCGGGCCCGCAAGAACCTCGGCTTGATGATGCGCGAAGGGCTCCTGAAGGAGAACATCGACGGCGAGGCCCTGATGTGGGCCCACCAGCGGATCATCGGCCGGCCCGAAGCCCGCCGCATTCTGATGGTGATTTCCGATGGCGCGCCGGTGGACGACTCCACCCTCAGCGTCAATTCGGGCCACTATCTGGAGCGTCACTTGCGCCAGGTCATCGGTGAGATCGAGACCAAGAGCCCCGTGGAGCTGATCGCCATCGGCATCGGCCACGACGTCACGCGCTACTACCGCCGCGCCGTCACCATCGTCGATGTCGAGCAACTGGGCGGGGTGCTGGTCGAGCAGCTGGCCGCGCTGTTCGAGGAAGAGCCGCGCCAGATCGCCCGTTCGCGCGGCCTGCTCGCCCCGCCGCCCGTGGTGACGCCTCAGACTCCGAAGGCCGGTAAGGTTTCCGCGTGATCGGTCTTCGCGCCGCGCTCGTCCTGGGGATGGTCGGCGGCCTGAGCGGCTTCGCCACCCAGTGCACGCCGCGCAAGCCGCCGCCGGTGGTCGCCACACCACCGGCGCCGGTCAAGGTCGGCCCCGAGATCACCGTCACCGCGACGCCCGTGCCGCTGGACGCCGCCAACCCAGCCAAGACCACCCTGGACGGCGGCTTCACCTATGCCGGCGGCCTGGCCCTGACCAGCGCGACCACTTCGCGCCTGCACGGCCTGTCGGACCTGTCGGTCACCGCCGACGGCCGGCTGACGGCGATCAGCGACGAAGGCGACGTCTTCGAGGCCAAGATCCAGTTCGACGCGGCTGGCAAGCTGGTCGGCCTGACCGACGCCAAGTTGGCGCCGCTGAAGGGCCTGGACGGCCAGCCCCTGCGGAACAAGCAACATGCCGACGCCGAGGGCCTGGCCGTGCTGCCCAATGGCGACCGCCTGGTCAGCTTCGAGCGCGACCACCGCATCTGGCGCTACGCGGTCGGACGCGATGGGACGTGGAGCCTTCCAGCCCCCGCGCCCAAGCCCGCCACCATCTTCCCGGACAACGAGGGCATGGAGGCGATCTCGGCCTATCCGGCCGCGGGTCCCGACGCCTATATCGTCGGCGGCGAGGAGGGCGAGGTGTGGCTGTGCCGACTGTCGGCCGACTGCAAGGCGCTGCCGCCGCAGTCGGGCCCGGATTTCACCTGGGGCCTGACCGGCTTCGCCCCCTTCCAGGGCGCGGCCATCGCCAGCCTGCATCGCGGCTATGACCCCGTCCGCGGCTGGCGCTCGATCGTGCGCTTCATCTCCGACCCGACCCAGCCCACGGCCCGCCAACGCACCGCCGCGACGCTGCGGATCGAAGGCTCCATGCCGCGAGACAACTTCGAAGGCGTGTCCATCACCGCCTCGCCGCCGGGCGCGCCGGCCGGCGCCACGCGCCTCTATCTGATCTCCGACGACCAGGCGATCGGCGCCAACCAGCGCACCCTGCTTCTGGCCTTCGACTGGGTGGCCCCGCCCCTCCCGCCGCCAATGCCGCCCAAGGCGCCTCGCAAGCCCGTTCGCAGGCGCTAAGGCCGTTTCGTTTCAGACGAGACGGTTTCATTACCAACTATATGATTATATTGGACTTTTTGTCGCACAAACCGATTTCGCACTTGCGAAAGGTACCGGTACCATATACTTATGGATCCCGACGGACGACGAGGCGAGATCCTGGGGGCCGTCAGAGGAACGCGTCGGGAGGCGGTTGAACTCAACCTCCTTTCCGGGACTACACAACATGATCCGTCTGCTCGTTATCGCCATCGCGGCCCTCATGGCCACCACCGCCGCCACCTCGGCCAGCGCTGGCGAAATCAAGGTCAAGGTCGCCGGCCGCGACACCGCCACCGTCCACGCCGAAATCGTCCAGGCCGCCAAGCAGCTGTGCCAGGAAGACCTGTTCGGCAACCCCTATGCCGTCCAGATCGCCCCCTACTGCGTGCGCGACATCGCTCGCGACGCCATCAGCCGCGCCCACAGCCGCGACCTGATCGCCTACGACAAGGCCCAGGGCCGCGGCGTCTATTTCCTGAAAATCGCCACCCGCTAGGAGCGGTCGACGCTTCCCGACAGAGCCCGCGAAACCCCCGTTTCGCGGGCTTTTTCTGGTCTGCAATCGGTTGTTCGCACGCGCAATAACGCCCGACTCCACCTTGGGTGCACTGCAACATAATCGTTGATAACCCATGCGAACGTTGCTATAGGCGACGAGACGGGCTGAGCAGGCGATAGACCGGGGACGGGCCGTCAGAGGAACGCGTCTGGAGGGGGTTGAACCCAACCCTCTTTCGGAACATCGACATGATCCGCTCCATCGTTCTGGCCGCCTCGGCCATCGCCCTGTTCGCCGCCGCTCCGGCCTCGGCCGCCGAAGTCCGCGTCAAGCTCGCCGGCAAGTCGGCCGCCGAAGTCCGCGCTGAAATCGTCAAGGCCGCCTCGACCGTCTGCTGGCAGGACGTCCGTGGCGAAGCCCTCGCCGGCTACCTGTACCCGGCCTGCATCCGCGCCTCGGTCAACGACGCCGTGTCGAAGATCAACAACCCGGCCCTGAGCGCGTTCAACTCGGCCAACCCGGCTTCGGGCGCCGTCGTCGCGCGCTAAGCGCCCCCAGGCTTTAGTACCAAGCGTAACAGTACCAAGCTTACCAGTACCAAGCGTTCAAAACCCGCCGCGGCTCAGTCGCGGCGGGTTTTGCTTTGTCTGAGGCGCGCCTGACGCCTCCCCGCCTCCCCGCCTCCCCGCCTCCCCGCCTCCCCGCCTCCCCGCCTCAGTCGGTGCGTTCGTCCACGATCCGCCGCAACTGCAAAAGCAATGCGCCCGACGCCCCGACCTCCTCGGCTAGGGCGAGGAAGTCCCGCGCCTCGTCGACCGCGCCAAAATTGGCGCCGCCCAGCCCCGCCAGAGGATTGGACGCTGGAATGTCCACTGACCAATGTTCGAAGACCTCCGTGAACAGGTCGGGGTATTTGTCCAACGGATCGCTTCTGAAGGTCGCCGCCAGGAAGGCCATGACATCCGCCATCGCCGCTTCGATCGCTGGTAGGAATGCTCGCAGGTGGGCGTCGATCTCTCGCAGCACCTCGCTCATTCGATCAAGGTTCGCCTGAGGAGGCTCCTCCTCGCGCGACCACAGCCGAGCCAGGGTGTAGGTCATCTGGTGTTGGGTCATTCGCAGGCGGATGTTGTCGACAATGCCTTGCAGCGCCAGTTCGACGTCCGCGACAGGGGAGACCTCACCCGCCGCCAAGGCCAGCCCGATCCGACGGCAACGCGCGATGTAAGTGCTCGCCAAGGACATGCGCGCATGTTCGAGCGCGAAGACCCTCAGATCCAGCGGACTGGAGCTCTCACGCCCCATAGCGGCCACGGTCGGGTTGATGAGAACATTCAGAGCGAAGAGATCCGCCCCTATTTCCTCGCGAATATGGGCGGGATCACAGAGCGGAAGGCGCTCCGGTCCGATAAAGTAAGTGGATGCATTCTGGAATCGAGGAGCCTGCTTGACGAGGGCCAGGATCCCACGCGCCAGCGCGCCTTCAATCAGCTCGTCAGAGAAACCCCGAGCGAAACGCGCGCTGACCTTGTCCGCGCTAACGACCGCATGACCAACCTCATGGGCCAGAGCGAAGAAGCGACTTATAATGTAGGCGCAATCCGCTATGTCCGCCGAACCCCGAAAGATCTCGACGAGGTCATGCGATGGGTTGGCCGGTGGCGGAACTGTCGCCAGAACCTCCGCGAACGCAGCAGCCGCGCCCTCATCACTCCCGGGCCGCAAAGCGAACTGGGCCACGGTCCTGAACAGGGTGCGACGCGCAACCAGCCGCAGACCCTCTCCCTCATAGAGGCCGGTGAACAGCCTGCGGAAGTCCTCGAAGGCCCGCGCCTGTCGTGGGTTCATCACGACGACGAGGGCGTCGGGATGCTTGAGGCAGAAGACGGAAGGGCGTCCACCGTCGACAGTGCTTATCAGCAACGGCGTTTCCGACTCGATGTTTAGACTCTCAGCGACAAGAGCGAAGGTCCAATCGTCCTCGCCCTCGCCCGCATAGGGCCGCACGTCGGCTCGGCCGCCCATGGCGAGGCGGGCGGCACGCAGCAGTCGCGTGGTCTGAGCCGGATCCATGGCGACGCCTATGTCGAGAGGCGCTTGGCCATCAGCTCGCGCAGGAGCTCAAGATCCTTTTCCTGAGGGTTCTCGATGATGATGTCGCCAATCTGAATCTTCGTGACCCCACCTCGATCGATATGTTTGGCGATCAGGGTCACGAAATTCGGCAGAGCCTGGACCGCCAGCGTGGCGAGAACGATCCAGACTGATGAACTGCCGTCGAAATTCTTCCTCTCCATCGCATCAACCGGTTCGACGGCGAGCGAGCCAAGTTCTTCCCGTACGGCCGCCAGGAGGTCAGGCGCGCACTCGAGCAAAATGTCCTCGGTCATAGATCCTCAGCTTCCCTGAAATCACAGCCTGCATCCGCAGAGCGTAACAACCCAAGGAAGCGCACATTGGGAGGCGGGTCGAGTCTTGGATTGAGCGCGCCTGAACCGCCAGCCGAGGACCCACGACGAAAAGCCCGCCGGGATCGCTCCCGGCGGGCTTTCAATCGTCAGTCGAGACCGTAAAGCCTTAGGCGGCTTGGGCGGTCGCGGCGGCCTTGGCCTTGGCCTTGACCTGGGTCTTGATCTTCAGGGCGCGCGGCGACAGCTGCTCGTCCTTGGCGCCCAGCAGGAACACGTCCAGGCCGCCCTTGAAGTCCAGGGTGCGCAGGGCCGCGTTGCTGATGCGCAGCTTGAAGCTCTGGCCCAGCGACTCCGACTGGAGCGTGGCGGGCGACAGGGCCGGCAGGAAGCGGCGCTTGGTCTTGATGTTCGAGTGGCTCACATTGTGGCCGACCATCGGACCGATACCGGTAAGTTCGCAACGGCGCGACATGGTGGTTACCTTGGCTTGGGCGAAACCGTCTGGCTCGGTGAAGAGCCTGGTCCCGATAAGATATGAATTCGGACACGCGACTGGACCAGGCCGACCGCGCGAGAGCGGGCGATATAGGCGAAGGGTCGCCCCCGAGTCAAGGCGTCTGGCCAAGGATCCCCGCGCCGGCGTCCGACAAGGAACCGGTCGCCCAACCTCCGCCTTCAAGCAGGGTTCATATGCCTCTCTATATAGGAGCGGTATGAAGGAGACCCGCCGCATGCGTTCGACCGCCCTCGCCGCTTCCATTCTGGTCCTCGCCACGGGAGGCGTTCTTGGGGGCGTCGCCCTCGCCCAGCCCGCGGTCCGCGCGGCGGCCGCCAAGACCTCGGCCTCGAGCAAGGCGACGATTCTCCCCGGCCAGTGGGAGTACGACTACAAGGTCGGCGTGATCCCGGTCAGCAGCGAGCGCAAATGCCTCAAGCCGGCCGACGCAGAGCAGTTCTCGCGCGGCATCTGCACCCGGCGCTATCGCTGCGACTACACCACCAATGTGGTCAAGGACGGCAAGATCCAGCTGAAGGGCACCTGGACCGACAAGAAGGACCGCGTCTCGCCGGTCACGGCCGAGGGCAGCTACACGCCCGAGAGCTTCAAGATGGACATCCACATCAAGACCATCAGCGGCATGAACCTGGCCGGCAGCATGAACGCCAAGCGCGTCGCGGCCGAGTGCGCGCCGGAAGAGAAAACGGCGGAAAAGGCCCCGGAAACGACATCGAGGTAACGCCGCTCCGCGAAACCGATTTGTGGTTAATCCGCTTTAAGCTACAATAGCTTGTAGGGAACAAACACTGAATCGGCCGACGTCGCTGATTCGGTCATGATTCGTTTCGCCCCTGTTCGAGGAAGCGTTATCTTGCGTTAAGAGACGTGGGCGGAGGGTCGTCTGGACCTCAGCCCCCACGCCGCGGCGCGACCGAGAATTCCAGGTCGAACAGCGTCGGGACCTTGTCGGTCCGCGCCTTCTCGATCGTCAGCAGTCGGGCCTTGGTCTCGGTGCCGCCCGGCGCGGAAAAGCCACCCATATGGCCCGAGGCGCCCAGCACCCGGTGACAGGGCACCACGATCGGCCAGGGGTTCTCGCCCAGGGCCTTGCCGACGGCCCGCGCCGCGCCCGGCTCGCCCATCGCTTTCGCCACCTCGCCATAGGTCGAGGTCTCGCCCGGCGTGATGGCCCGGGCGATCTCATAGACCCGCAGGTTGAAGGCTGGCTGGCCGTCCAGGTCGAGCGGGATGTCGGTCAGGTCGTCGCGGCCGCCGGCCAACAGTCCGCGGATACGCTCCATGACCGTCTCGATCTCGGTGGTCGGCTCGTCTTCGACCGCGTCGGGGAAGCGCTTGCGCAATCTGGCCCAGGCCGCGCCGGGCGAGCTCTCCGGCAGTTGCACACCGATCAGGCCGCGCTCGCCCCAGGCGACGCCACAGCGGCCGATGATCGTGTCGAACAGGACAAAACGCTGAGCGCTCATGACGAAAAACTAGCAGGCCTGTTGCGACTTGGGAGGGGCGCGCCGTACGTTTTCCGAAACTTGCTAAGCTTCGGAGGTCGCCTTTGCGCCGGATCCTACTCGCCGCCCTGCTGGCCGCGACCTCTTTCACGGCCGCGAACGCCGGCGACATCCTGATCCACGGCGGCCCGATCCACACCGGCGTCGACGCCAAGCCGACCGCCGAGGCGGTGCTGCTGCGCGACGACAGGATCCTGTTCGTCGGCGATCTCGCCACCGCCAAGGCCAAGGCCGCGAAGGACGTTCGCGACATCGACCTGAAGGGCTCGGCCGCCTATCCGGGCTTCGTCGACGCCCACGCCCACCTGACCGGCATCGGCCTGCGCGAGCTGACCCTCAATCTCGATCAGGTGAAGTCGGTGGCCGAGCTGGTCGCCGCCGTGAAGGCCTATGCCGCCGCCCACCCGGAGGGCGCGATCTATGGCCGGGGCTGGATCGAGACCCACTGGCCCGAGAAGCGCTTCCCGACCAAGGCCGACCTGGACGCGGCGGCGCCGGGGCGGATCGTGGTGCTGGGACGCTCGGACGGCCACGCCAGCGTCGCCTCCAGCGCCGCCCTGGCCAAGGCCGGGATCACCGCCGCCACCGCCGCGCCGGCCGGCGGCCAGATTCTCAAGGGCCCCGACGGCCAGCCCGACGGCATGCTGATCGACCACGCCCAGTCCCTGGTGGCGGACGTCATCCCGCCGCCCAGCGAGGCCCTTAAGCGTGAAGCCCTGCGCAAGGCCGGCGCGCTCTACGCCGCGCGCGGCTGGACCGGCCTCGCCAATATGAGCGTCATGGCCGACGATCTCGCCTTGCTGCGCGATGAGGCCGCCAAGGGAAGCTTCCACATCCGCGTCGACAACTACATGGACCCCAGCGGCGCGGCCGAAGTGCTGAGCAAGGGTCCGCGGACCGATGCGACCGGCCTGATCCGGACGCGCGGGATCAAGCTCTATATGGACGGCGCCCTGGGCTCTCGCGGCGCGGCCCTGCTGGAACCCTACAGCGACGCCGAGGGCCTGGGCCTGCAGCTGACCCCGCAGGACAAGGGCCTGGCGCTGATGAAGCAGGCCAAGGCCGTGAACGCCCAGGTCGCCATGCACGCCATCGGCGACCGCGGCAACCGCATGACCCTGGACTGGTTCGAGCAAAGCCTGGCCGGCGACACCAAGGCCCGCTGGCGCATCGAGCACGCCCAGATCGTCGCCGACACCGACGTGCCGCGCTTCGCCAAGCTGGGCGTCATCGCCTCGATGCAGCCCAGCCACGCCATCGGCGACCTCTATTTCGCTCCCGCCCGCCTGGGTAAGGCCCGCCTGCACGAGGGCTATCGCTGGAAGGACTTCCTGAAGGCCGGCGTCGTGGTCGCGGCGGGCTCGGACGCCCCGGTCGAGGTCGGCGATCCGCGCATCGAGTTCTACGCCGCCGTCTATCGCCACGGGCTGGACGGCTTCGCCAACGCCGACTGGCATCTGGAAGAAGCCGTCACCCGCGCCGAGGCCCTGAAGATGCTGACCCTGGCGCCGGCCTACGCCGTGTTTCGCGAGAAGGAGCTGGGCACGCTGGAGGCCGGCAAGAAGGCCGACCTCACCGCCTTCGACAAGGACTTGATGACGGTCGAGCCCAAGGAGATCCTGACGGCCCAGCCGGTGCTGACCGTGGTGGACGGCAAGGTGGTGTTCAGCCGACCGTAAGCCTTCCTCCCGCTTGCCTCGTCACGATTCCCGCCCCACCTTGAATCCATGAGTGATCGTTCGACCGGCCTGGCTCCCTCGAAGCTGACCGCGGTCCTGGGCCCGACCAATACCGGCAAGACCCACCTGGCCGTCGAACGGATGCTGGCCCACGGGTCGGGGATGATCGGCCTGCCGCTGCGGCTGCTGGCGCGCGAGATCTACGACCGGGTCGTCAAGCTGCGCGGCAAGGCCTCGGTGGCGCTGATCACCGGCGAGGAGAAGATCGTCCCGGCCCGGGCGGTCTATTTCGTCTGCACCGTCGAGGCCATGCCGCTGGCCCGCGAGGTCGAGTTCCTGGCCGTCGACGAGATCCAGCTGTGCGCCGATCCCGAGCGCGGCCACATCTTCACCCACCGGCTGCTGCATGCGCGCGGCAAGTTCGAGACCATGTTCCTGGGCGCCGGGACCATGGCCCCGCTGGTGCGTCGACTGCTGCCGGACGCCGAGATCGTCTCGCGCGAGAGGTTCAGCAACCTCTCCTACGCCGGCTCCAAGAAGCTGACCCGCCTGCCGCGGCGGACGGCGATCGTCGCCTTCTCCACCGACGCGGTCTACGCCATCGCCGAGCTGATCCGGCGCCAACGCGGCGGGGCGGCCGTGGTCATGGGCAGCTTGAGCCCCCGCACCCGCAACGCCCAGGTGGCTCTGTACCAGTCGGGCGAGGTCGACTTCCTGGTGGCCACCGACGCCATCGGCATGGGCCTGAACATGGACGTCGACCACGTGGCCTTCGCCGGCCTGCGCAAGTTCGACGGCAAGCGCACCCGCTGGCTCTATCCGCAGGAGGTCGGCCAAATCGCCGGCCGGGCGGGACGCTATACCCGCGACGGCACCTTTGGTGTGACGGGCGACTGCGAGGAGATCGACGAGGATCTCGTTGAAGCCGTCGAGAGCCACACCTTCGAGCCGATCCAGGCCGCCGAGTGGCGCAACGCGCGGCTGGACTTCGGCTCTCTGCCCGGCCTGCTGCGCTCGCTGAACGAGACGCCCAAGCGCAATGGCCTGTCCCTGTCGCAGGAAGCCCTGGACGAGCGCACCCTGCGCGCCCTGGCTCAGCAGGAAGACGTCATCAAACGCTGCAAGACCGACCGCTCGGCCCTGCTGCGGCTGTGGGACGTCTGCCAGACTCCGGACTTCCGCAAGACCACCGACGACGACCATCAGCGCATGGCGCGCACCCTGTTCGACGACCTGACCACCGGCCGCAAGCGCCTGCCCGAGGACTGGATCAACAGTCAGTACAAGGCGCTGGACCGCGTCGACGGCGAAATCGACAGCCTGGCCGGCCGGCTGTCGGGCGTGCGCACGCTCAGCTACATCGCCAACCGCCCGGACTGGGTGGCCAATCCCGCCCATTGGCAAGGCCTGACCCGCCAGCTTGAGGACCGGATCAGCGACACCCTGCACGAAAAGCTGATGGCCCGGTTCATCGACCGGCGCACCAGCGCGCTGATGAAGCAGCTGGGCGAGCGCGAGACGCTCTATGCCGGCGTCGGCCAGGACGGCGAGGTCACGGTCGAGGGCCACGTGGTCGGCCACCTGTCGGGCGTGGCCTTCACCCCGGTCAAGGCGACCTCGCCCCTGGAAGAGAAGGCCCTGCGCAACGCCGCCCAGCGCGCGGTCGGGCCCGAGATCGCCAAGCGTTTGGGCTTGCTGGCCAGCGAAGCCGACGACGCGTTCGCCCTGACGCCCGACGGCGCGATCCTGTGGCGGGGCGAGGCGGCCGGGGCCGTGCGCCGCGACCTGCCCCTGCTGTCGCCCCGCGCCCGCCTGCTGGGCGAGCTGGGCCCCGCCGCCGTGCGCGAGCGAGCCGAGCGGCGGCTGGACGCCTTTCTCGCCTCGGAGGTCGACAAGCACCTGGCCCCACTGCGCAAGCTGGAGCGCGCCCTGGCCGGCGGCGAGCTTCGCGGCCTGCCGCGCGGCGTCGCCCACCGCCTGCTGGAAGCCGGCGGCGTGCTCGACAAACGCCCCGTCGATCCGGAGCTGAAAGCGCTCAGCCAGGCCGAGCGCCGCACCCTCAAGAGCCTGGGCGTGCGGATCGGGGCCTTCAGCCTCTATTGCCCCGCCGTGCTGAAGGCCGAGGCGATCGCCGCCGCGCGCGCCTTGAACCCGACCGGCTGGCGCGGCGCGCTGACGACGCTGGAGCCCCTGCCCTCGCCCGAGCCCTCGGCCCGCGAACTGTCGGCCAGCGGACTGCGCGCCGTCGCCGGCTTCAGCATTCCGGTCGAGGCGCTGGAGGCGCTGGACGCCCTTTTGCGCGCCGAGCAGCAGCACGGCGGCGTGGTGCTGACCGACGCGGCGCTGGAGACGCTGGGCTGGACAGCCAAGCAGGCCTCCAACGTCCTGCGCGCCCTCGACTACACCCCTGCCATCCGCGCCAAGCCCGATCAGCTGATCGTCTGGAAGCGCCGTGGGGCCGCCAAGCTGGACCAGACCCCCGTCAAGGCGCGCCCGGACTCGCCGTTCGCGGCCCTGGCCAAGCTGACCGAACCGCCGCCCAGACGAAAGAAGCCGCGCCGCCGCAAGCCGGCCGCCCAGGCGGCTGGTAAGCAGGCCGCATCATGACGGATATCCAGGGAGACTCTGTCCGCGCCGACGTGTGGCTGTGGCGGGCCCGCTTCTTCAAGACCCGCTCGCTGGCCGCCAGGTTCGTCGACGAGGGCCGCATCCGCCTGACCCGCTCCGGAACCGAGAGCCGCATCGACAAGCCCTCGCGCGCCGTCAAACCCGGCGATATCGTGGTGTTCGGTCTTGGCGGCCGCCTGATCGCCGTGCGGGTGCTGGACTGCGGCGAACGCCGGGGCCCGGCGACCGAGGCGCGCGGGCTCTATGAAGCGGTGGAGGGGTAACCCTCCGACATCGCCACCGGCGGCCAGATTCTCGCGCTGACGCCGCCGCCTTCACGATTGCCGATCACCAGCCTGCCGCCGAAGCGCTTGATCAGGCGCTCGGCGGTGGGAATGCCCAGGCCGAAGCCGCCGGTGTCGCGGGCCCGCGCGGCGTCGCCTCGGAAGAACGGTTCGTAGATGCGGGCCATGGCGTCGGCGGTCAGGCCCGGTCCCTGGTCCAGCACCTCGATCAGCGGCCCCTCCGGACCGTCCGCGACAAGCCGGACGCGCGCCTGGCCACCGAAGCGCACGGCGTTGTCCACCAGCCGGATCAGCGCCTGCTCCAGCGGCCCGCGATGGGTGGTCACTTCCAGGGCCTTGCCGCCTTCGTAGCGCACCACGTCCGGCCACCGCGCCGTCACGCCCTGGATCAACGACGGCAGGTCGACGACCTCGGCGGTGCTGGCCGAGTGCTGGGCCCGCAGCCAGTCAGACAGCGACCGCAGCATCGCGTCCAGCTCGCCGACATTGTCGGCCACCAGGGCCTTGATGTCGTCCGGCTCGATATAGTCCGCCGCCAGGGTCAGGCGGGCCAGTGGCGTGCGCAGGTCGTGGCTGAGCGCCTCCATGGCCCGGGCCTGGTCCTCGATCAGACCGGCGATGCGGCGCTGCATGTCGTTGAACGCCCGGCCCAGTTCGACGAGGTCGTTGGGGCCCTCGACCAGGATCGACGACGGGGGGCTCGCGCCGACGTGGCGCGAGGCCTCGGTCAGGCGGCGCAGGGGCTCACCCAGCTGGCGCAGAGCGTAGGCGCCCAGGGCCACGCAGGCCAGGGAGAAGACCAGCGTCGTGGCCACCGCGCGCAGGGCGATCGGCCAGGGCCGGGGGAAGTTGCGCGAGCGGAAGGTCAGCCACCGGCCGTCCTCCAGCCCCATGACCCCGACCAGGTCGCGGCCGCCCTCGGGCCGGCTCTCGGACCACAGGCGCAGCGGCCGCGCGGCGAGGCTCGGCTCCCATTGGCGGACATAGTCGGCGATGGCGCTGGCCTCGGCCATCCGGGTCCGGGTGACCGGCGGCCCTTCCGGCGGCAGGATCACGACCTTGGCCTCCATGTAGTGCGAGGTCATGACCTTGTCGAAATCGGCCTCGCCCAGCCTGGCGACCCGCTGGCCGACGACCAGCAGTTCGCCGATCCGCCGGGCGTGGTCCTCGCGCAGGGTCTGGCGATCGATGGCGCTATAGAAGGCGACGCTGGCGCAGAGCTGCACCAGCACGACGGCGACCACCACCCAGATGGACCGCCCCACGAAGCCGCGAGACCGCCACGGCGCCTTTCCCATCGTCAGAGTCATGCCCGAAGGCTATACGAGACCGCGGGCCCGAGGCCACTAGGGGTTGACCCCGAACCCCTTCAGGAAGCCCGCCACCTCGCTCGCCGGCATCGGCCGGCCGAAGTGGTAGCCCTGGACCTGGTCGCAACCATAGTGTTCCAGCGCCTTCAGCTGCGCGGCGTCCTCGACCCCTTCGGCGACCACCTTCATGCCCATGGATGTGCCAAGCGTGATCACCGCCTTCACGATGGCCTCGTCCTCGGTGTTCTGGACGAAGGACTTGTCGATCTTCAGGCGGTCGATCGGAAACTGGCGCAGGTTGGCGAGACTGGCATAGCCCGTGCCGAAGTCGTCCAGCGCGATCATCACGCCCGCCCGGTGCAGACGGCGGACGGTGTCGCTGACCAAGTCCGAGCCCCAGCCCATATAGACGTTTTCGGTGACCTCGATGGTCAGGCGTTCGCACGGCACGTTCCAGCGGGCCAGGCGCTCCTGGATCTCCTCGGCCAGGCGGCCGGACCGGAACTGGGCCGAGCTGATATTGACCGCCACGCGGCCGAACTCGACGCCGTCGTCCAGCCACCGGCGCATCTGCCTCAGAGCCGCCTCGAAGGCGACGTCGCCCAGCTTCAAGGAAAGGTCCTGGTCCTCGAACGCCGCCATGAAGCGGGCCGGGGTCAGCACGCCCTGCTCGGGGTGAACCCAGCGCATCAGGGCCTCGAAGCCGGCGACCTTGTTCTCGCGGATGTCGACCACCGGCTGGTAGAACAGGGTGAACTCGTTCTCGACCAGGGCCGCGCGGACGTCGCGCAGCAGCTCCAGCCGCCGCTCGACCTCGGAGCGCATCGACGGCTCGAACACGATGCTGCGGTTGCGGCCGGCCTCCTTGGCGCGATAGAGCGCGATGTCGGCGTTCTTGATCATGTGGGCCGGATCGGCGTCCGGGTCGCCGTGCAGAGCGGCCCCGATGCTGGCGCTGGCCGTGAAGCTGCGGCCACCGTGCTCGATCGGCTGGCGCAGCAAGTCCTGCAGCTTGCCGATCGGCCGGGTCATGTCGGCTTCGCCGTGCAGGCCTCTGAGGATCACCGCGAATTCGTCGCCGCCCAGGCGCGCCACCGTGTCGTTGCTGCGGAAGGCGCGCTGCAGCATGCCGGCCAGGCGCTTGAGCAAGGCGTCGCCGGCGTCGTGGCCCAGGCTGTCGTTGATGTCCTTGAAGTGATCGACGTCGATCATGATCAGGCCGAACATCTCGCCCAACGTCTCGGACGCCGCCACCGCCTCCTGGAAGCGGTGCTGGAACAGGGCGCGGTTGGGCAGGCCCGTCAACGGATCCTTGAACGCCAGGGTCTCGATCGCCTCGGTCTGGCGACGGCGGTCGGTGATGTCCTTGAACAGGTTGACCAGCTTCTCGGGCTTGCCGTCGGCCCCGACGAACACCTTGCCCACCGAGCGGACCCAGGTCTCGACCCCGTCGTCGCGGCGGAGCTTGAACTCGAAGACCCGCGCCTCGCCGATCTTGCGGGTGGCCACCAGGTTGGCGCAGCGCTGGCGGTCCTCGGGATCGACGATCTCCAGCGGATCGTCCTTGAAGCTGCAGTACTTCTGCAGCTCGGGCGCGTGGCCCGAGAAATAGACCTCCTTGGTCCGCAGGTCGTATTCGCGGACCAACAGGTCGTCGAGCTCCAGGGCCATGGTCAGGCGCTGCTTGTCCCGCTCGGCGCGTAGCACGCTGTCGGCATAGCCGGTGACATCGCGCGCGGTGACCATCACCGCATAGGTCTCTTCCCTCCCCGGAGCGCCGTCCCGGCAGGCGCTGAACTCGGTGCGCCAGACGTGCTGCGCGCCCTCGGCGTCGACTGTCGGCAGGTAGCGCGAGAAGGCGATCCCCGCCTCGGCGCAGATCAGCAGCGACCCGACGTCCTCGGACGCCACCAGACCGCCCGCTCCGGCGTCTCCGCCGAGGGCCAGGCCGGGCGCGATGCCCTGCCGGGCCCACTCGCGGCTGACGGCGACCAGCACAAGGTCGCGATCCAGCAAGGCCGCGGCGAATGGAATCTCCCCAATGAACTCGCCGAACGCGCGGGCGCGCGCCCTGGCCAGGGCGCGCCTGGCGCCGTCGGGTTCCGGAATCGGTTGGGCGGCCAAGGCTTCAATCTTCATGCGTGTCGGCTTCCCGACTTGTTTTTATTGAGCGTTTCCAGTCCCACATATTGGCGTTCGTTCGATAAGAAAGTGTTCTCGGCGCTCCACGCCATCGGGCGCTTTGTCGCGCCCGTCGGAAGGCTCGACCGCGGAAAGACCCCAGACTGGCGACGCATAGAGAATTCCTGAGCGCGCGTGCGGCCAAGCCGCATTGACAAGCGGGCCCTAGGCTTCGAAAACGCGCGCGCCGAACTTCGTCCGACATCATTCGAGTTTTCGATGACCTACATCGTCACCGACGCCTGCGTCCGCTGCAAGTTCATGGACTGCGTGGAGGTTTGCCCGGTCGATTGCTTCTACGAGGGCGAGAACTTCCTCGTCATCAATCCCGACGAATGCATCGATTGCGGCGTCTGCGAGCCGGAGTGCCCGATCGACGCCATCAAGCCGGACACCGAGGACGAACCGGACGGCAAGTGGCTGAAGATCAACGCCGACTACGCCAAGGTCTGGCCGAACATCACCGTCAAGGGCGAGCCGCCCGCCGACCGCGAGGATTTCGAGCGCGAGACCGGCAAGTTCGAGAAATACTTCAGCGAAAAGCCCGGCAAGGGCTCGTAAGCTCGCCAGCACGCCCGTTTCTGGTGGGACATCAGAAACGGGTCAGCAGGCTCCGCTTCCAGCACTAGAAGCATGGCGGGCGTCGAAACCGCTTACATTTTCGACTGCCACGCCCCGTCTCGATTTCTCAAGCTTGATCCCCCGCCAAGCCGCGAAAGCTTGGCGACGCCCCGCCTTTGCCGGACGCAACCCTTTCATAGGGCTGAATTTTATGCTATTGTCGCTGTCGACGTGACGGTTGCGGCTAATCGCGACAGTCCGTCTTGTCGAAGAAGCCGTTTCAGCAAACCAGTTTGAGCCGGCTCGCCCGATCGAAGGCGAAGGGTGTCTTAGAGATCTATTCCCAATCCTGACAGGCCTGGCCCCGCGCACATTCTTCCGCGGAGCAAGAACCTGTCGTTTTTGATTTGGAATGGACACGGCGTTCGGGCCCCGCGGGCCTGCATAGATGAGGACGAACATGAGCAAGAGCGGTCTGGAATTCTCGGTCAGCGACCACGTCGTTTACCCCGCGCACGGCGTTGGCACCATTCAGGCGGTCGAGACCCAGGAAGTGGCCGGTTATTCGCTCGAAGTCTACGTCATCACCTTCGACCACGAGAAAATGACCCTCCGCGTTCCGACCAAGAAGGCCAAGACGGCCGGCCTGCGTCCGCTGGCGGAAGGCGGCACCGTTTCGCAAGCCCTCACCACCCTGAAGGGCCGCGCCCGCGTGAAGCGCACCATGTGGTCGCGTCGCGCCCAGGAATACGAAGCCAAGATCAACTCGGGCGACCTGATCTCGATCGCCGAGGTGGTCCGCGACCTGCACCGCGCCGAGAACCAGCCGGAACAGTCCTACTCGGAACGCCAGCTGTATGAATCGGCCCTGGACCGCATGGCCCGCGAAGTCGCCGCCATCGAGCGCATCGACCGCGAAGCCGCCATCGGCATCCTGACCAAGTCGCTGGTCAAGGCCGCTTAAGCGACCTCTTCCGATCCGGTTACCGAAAACGCCCCTCGCCTCGCGGGGGGCGTTTTTGTTTGCTCACGCCTCCGAAGAACGGTGGTTGACCACAGCGATGACAAGTGTCAACGTCGATTCGTTGACAACTGTCATCGAGAGACGACCATGAAGATCAGCTCGGCGGAAAGCGTCGTGATGGAGGCGCTGTGGCGGCGCAGCCCCCTGACCTCGGAGGCCATCATCAGCGAGGTCGGCGAGCCCCAGGGCTGGACCGAGGGCACGGTCAAGGTGCTGATCAGCCGCTTGGTCAAGAAGAAGGCGGTCGCCGCCCAGGCCGACGGCCGCCGATATCTCTATTCGCCGCTGGTCTCGCGTCAGGCCTATGTCGGGACCGAGAGCCAGGGCCTGTTGGATCGCCTGTTCGGCGGACGGCTGGCGCCGCTGGTCACCCACTTTTCCGAAAGCGACAAGCTCAGCGACGAGGACATCGCCGAACTGAAGGCCCTGATCGAGAAGATCGGCAAATGAGCGCGGCGATCCTTTCCGCCCTCCTCCAGGCCAACTTGGTTCTCGCCCTCGCCGTCCTGGCGATCCTGGCCCTGCGCCGGCCCGTGCGGGAGCGCTTCGGCGCGTTAGCGGCCTACGTCCTGTGGCTCGTCGCGCCGGTTTGCCTGCTCGCCGGCTTGCTGCCCGTCCATGCCCCGCCGGCGATCGCGGCGCCGGTCGTCACCCTGGTCGGAGCCGGCGCGCGCGGCCTCGCCCCCGTCGCCCGACAGGCGGCCAGCCTGACGCCCCTGCTGATCGCGGTCTGGATGGGCGGGGCGCTGGTCACCGCGGCCCTGTTCGCGGTGCGCCAGGTTCAATTCGTCCGCGCGCTCGGCCGCCTGACGCCGCTGGACAGCGATCCCGATATTCTGCGCGGCGAGCACCTGGGCGGCGGACCGATGCTGCTGGGCGCCATTCGACCGCGCATCGTCGTCCCGACCGACTTCGAGACGCGCTTCACCGGCCCGGCTCGCCGTCTGGTCCTCGAACATGAGCGCGTCCACCAGACGCGTGGCGACGCGGCGGTCAACGGGCTGGTGGTGGGCCTGCGCTGCCTGGCCTGGTTCAACCCCCTGGCCCATCTGGGCGCCCGCCGTCTCCGCGTCGACCAGGAGATCGCCTGCGACGCCGCCGTCACCCTGGCCAGGCCCGACGACCGGCGGCTCTATGCCGAGCTGCTGCTGGGCGCCGCCATGACCCCTTTTTCCGCGCCGTTCGGCTGCCATTGGCCGGCGACCGGCGTCCATCCCCTGAAGGAGAGACTGACGATGCTGAACAATATCTCCACGACGACCGCCCGCCGGCGCGCGGGTCTGGTCCTGGTCGGGGCGATCGCCCTGGCCGGCGCCGGGACGGTCTGGGCCGCCACCCCCGCGCCCGCCAAGCCTTCGCTCATCGCGCCGGATTGGGCCACGAAGCCGACCGCCCAGGATCTGGTGCGCTACTATCCGGCCGAGGCCGCAAAGGCGCACCTCCCCGGCCGGTCGACGGTCAGTTGCGACGTCAAGCTCGACGGGCATCTGGAGAACTGCACGGTGCTTTCGGAAAGCCCGACGGAGGCTGGCTTCGGCGAGGCGACCCTGGCGCTGACCCAGTACTTCCAGATGAAGCCGGCCTCGCTGGACGGCAAGCCGACCGCCGGCGGCAAGGTCACAATTCCGATCGTTTTCCAGGTCGGCCCGAACGCCCCCAGCCGATAGCCTGCCCTGAAGGCGCTCCGACCACGGAGCGCCTTCGTTCCCTCGATTGCCCGCGCCCGACGAAGCAGGCTAGCTGAGGAGCTTCAGCCTCGGGGACGAAAATTCGCATGGACGCCAGGGCCGAAGCCAACGCCCCGCGAGGCGCGGTCACCCGCTTCCTGGCCTCGGCCCCGCCTTGGGTGTTCGCGCTCTACGGCGGTCTTTCGTCGTTCGCCGTCTATTTCGCCATGTTCGGCTATCGCAAGCCGTTCGCCGCGGCCGCCTTCGCCCATCCCGACGGCTGGCCGTTCGCCTTCGACTTCAAGATCGCCCTCGTGATCGCCCAGGTCGCCGGCTACGCCACCGCCAAGTTCATCGGGGTCAAGGTGATCTCGGAGATGCGGGCCAGCCGCCGGGCCGTGGCGATCCTGGGCCTGATCTTCGGGGCCCAGATGGCGCTGCTGCTGTTCGGCCTGCTGCCGACGATGATGGGGCCAGTCGCGCTGTATCTGAACGGCCTGTGCCTGGGCATGATCTGGGGTCTGGTCTTCGGCTTTCTCGAGGGCCGCCGCCTGACCGAGGTGCTGGGGGCCATGCTGTGCGCCAGCTTCATCCTGTCGTCGGGCGTGGCCAAGTCGGTCGGCAAGATGCTGCTGCTGTCGAATGTCGATGAGAAATGGATGCCGGCCGTGGCGGGTCTGGTCTTCACGCCGCTGATGCTGATCGCCGTGGTCGCCCTGGCCCAGTTGCCGCCGCCCTCGCCCGCCGACGAGGCCGAGCGCGTGCGTCGCGCGCCGATGAACGCCAAGGATCGCGCCGCCCTGTTCGCCGCCCACGCTCCGGCCCTGATCCTGCTGATCGCGGTCTATGTGATGCTGACAGCCCTGCGCGACTTCCGCGACAACTTCTCGGCCGAGATCTGGGCCGAGCTGGGCTTTCCGAACGCCGCCTCGATCTTCACCCTGTCGGAGTTGCCGGTGGCCGCCATCGTTCTGGTCGGCCTGGCCGCCCTGATGGGGGTCAGGGACAACCGTCGCGCGGTGGCGTTCAACCTCGGCTTCGTGGCGCTTGGCTTCGTCCTGCTGGGCGCCTCGACCCTGGCCTACCAACTGCACGTGCTGCCGCCGGTCTGGTGGATGATCCTGGCTGGCGCCGGACTCTACATGGGCTACACGCCGTTCAACGCCATGCTGTTCGACCGGATGATCGCCGCCACCGGCAAGGTCGGCACGGCCGGCTTCCTGATCTATGTGGCGGACTCGTTCGGCTATGTCGGCAGCATCTCGCTGCTGCTGGTGAAGTCGTTCGGTCACTTCGACATCGCCTGGGGCCAGTTCCTGGCGTTCGGGGCCTATGTCGCCTGCGGCCTCGGTTTGGTAGGCCTGTTCTTCGCCGACCGCCTTCTGGCGAAGCCCTGACCCCGTCCAGGTCGGCATGGCGATCTTGCGGCTGGCCAAGCCCGGCGCCACTTGAGTTCCACAGGCTTCGGCGCGAAAACTTCAGCGGCGGGCGCCCTTCGGAGTCAAAGTTCATGCATGTCCTGATCGCCTCGGCGGCCGTGCTAGCCGTCCTTGCAGCCGCCCCGGCCCACGCGGCCGACAAGCCGCAAAAACCCAAGCCCGATCGCAGCCAGTGCTTCCGGGCCGATGACATCAACGGCTTCAGCGTCGTCGACGACCAGACCGTCGACGTCTCGATCGGCCCACGCAATGTCTGGCGCCTGACCCTGTTCTCCCCGGCCCGCGACATCGACACCAGCCTGCGCATCGGCGTCGAGGCGCGCGGCGGTTCGTGGGTGTGTCAGGGCATGGACGCCACGGTGATCGCGCCAGGCCCGATCGGCGTGCAGCGCTATCCGGTAACCGAGGTCCGCAAGCTGTCGCCGGAAGAGCTGGCCCCGAAGAAGAAGCCGAAGCCCTAAAGCGGCTGATCGACCGGCGCGGGGACTGGGCTCACCGCGCCGGGCAGCCGCGCCTTCAGGCGCAGGGCGGGTTTCTCGACCAGGAACCACGACGCCGCCGCGAACGGCAGGGTCAGGGCCAGTGACGTCAGCACGTTGAGGCGACCGTGCTCGGCCAGCACCTGCTGCAGCGGGAAGCTGTAGATGTAGAGGCCATACGACAGGTCGGCCGGCAACCTTGGCGCCGTCATCCGCCCCAGGGCCACGACGGCCAGGGGCAGACCCAGGAACCAAGCCGGCGTCGGCAGCAGCGCCAGGCCGATCGTCGCCGTCCAGGCTGGCGGCTTCGCCCTGAACGCCTCGAGCGCCGCGCCGCACAGGAACAGCCAGCCGTTCAAGGTCGCCAGCGAGGCCAGCCGCGCCAGTTCGCCCCGCGCGTCGAGGCCGGTGAAGTGGACGACCATGAACGCCCCGCCCGCCAGCAGCGCCAGCCCGGCCAGCACCGGCGCGCGGACCAGCCGAAGGGCGCCGAGGGCGGCCAGACCCAGATAGGCGGTGAACTCCAGCCGCAGGCTCCACAGCGAGCCGTTGACGACATTGGGGTACTGCGTGTCCGCGAAAACACCCGGCAGGTCGTAGGTGACGGCGTAGAGGCTGAGATTCTTGAGCACATAGAGCAACGGCGCGGCGTCGCCGAAATAGTCCGCGACCGGAAGGTCGCTGACCAGCGGCCCCAGCACCAGCGCGGTCAGAAGCAGCGCCGCCAGCAGGCCCGGCGCGATGCGCAAGACCCGCTTGGCCAGGAAGACGCCGACGCCAGGCGTGCGGCGCAGACTTGCGGTGACCAGATAGCCGCTGATCACGAAGAAAATCCCGACGCCCAGCGCCCCGGGATCGGGTCCCCATCCGATCATCCAGGGCGCGGCGCCGTTCAGCACGCGAGCGTGGTGAACCACCACCAGCGCGGCCGCGATCAGCCGGAGGTGATCGAAGCCATTCGCTGCTGAGCCGGGCCGAGACACGCTCCTTGCTTAAGGGCGCCCGTCCCGGCCTGACAAGCCGTCAGCTAAATAGCGGCACCGGCCCACGCCCGCCGCCGTTCCAGGCGCCCCAATTCGGGAACACATAGGGCAGATCGGCGGCGCTGACGCCGTACCACTGGGCGATGGCCCCGATATATTCCTCGGTGGCGATCGAGGGGATCCAGCGGCCGTCGTTGGAGGCGTCCTCCGGGCCGCCGAAGGTCACGTCCGGATAGCGGCCGTGCACCTTGCCGTTGGCGAGCGCCCCGCCGACCACCAGGTGGTTCGAGCCCCAGGCGTGATCGCTGCCGCCGCTGGCGTTGCCTTTGTAGACGCGGCCGAAGTCCGACATCGTGAAGGCGGTGACATTGTCCTGCAGGCCCAAGGCCTTCATGGCGTTGTAGAAGCCGGCCAGGGCGTTGCCGAGGTCGGCGTAGAGGCCATTGTGCGCCGCCAGTTGGTTGGTGTGGGTGTCGTAGCCGCCCTGGCTGACGAAGAAGGTCTGCTTGGCGTGACCCAGGGTGTTGCGGGCCTCGATCATCCGGGCCGCGCGCAGCAGTTGGCGGGAGATGTCCGAGGTCAGGGCCGCGCCGGTGGTCGGGTTGACGAAGTACTTGTCCACCGCCGAGGTCGTCGCCGTGACGATGCTGTTGGCCTGCACCGCCTGGGCGTAGGCCGAGGACATGCCCCTGCCGGTCAGGTCGGTGATCGCGCCGTACGACGAGGCGTCGGCGAAGACGTCCAGGGCGGCCTGGCGGGCCTTCACCGCCGCGTCGGTGCTGGCGGCGTTGTAGCCGTTGCGGACGATCGAGCCCGACGACGGCAGGATCAGCGGCGCGGTGCGGTCGCCGATCAGGGCCAGGTTCGATCCGGCGATCGAGATCAGCGGCGGGAGATTGGACGCGCCGCCGGCGCGGTCGTGGATCCGCCCCATGTAGCCGTCCTTGTTGGTGGCGCGCATGCGCATGCCCTGCCACTGGTTCTGCTGATCCTCGTGGGACATCAGGTTGACCGGGCGCAGGTCCGGGCGGCTGGTGTAGAGGGCCTTGGTCAGGGGCGCGAACAGCGTGCCGGTGTTGAGCACGACGCCCAGGCCGCCGTCGTCCCAGACCGACTTCAGGGCGGTCATCGAGCCGTGCAGGCCGAAGGCCGTGCCGGTCAGGGGCACGAGGCTGCTCTGGGCCAGGGCGAGGCTGGCTCCGCGCTGCTTGGCGTAGTCGGCATAGCGGCCGTCGGTGGGCGCCACCATGTTCCAGGCGTCGTTGCCGCCGAACAGGAAGACGCCGACCATGGCGCGGTAACCGCCGCCGTCGGCGGCGAGCGCGCTAGAGAGGCCCAGTTGCCCCAGAGCCGCGACGGCCGAGCCGCCCGCGACCATCCGCATGATTTCGCGACGAGAAACGGTCATGGTTACGCCTACCGATCGACTTGGAAGAGCGGCGACGACGCCGCGATGTAGAGGGCGACCTGGGCGCGCTTGCGGGCCTGCAGGGCGGGGTCGGTGTTCTTGACGGCGGCCATGGCGGTCGTCAGCGCCTGGCGCTGGGCGGACGTCATCGTACCGTTCAGCAGCACGAGGTTGATGCGGTCGACGGTCTTGCCGTCGTTCGTCCCGGCCGCTTCCCAACTGGCCCAGTTGGGGATCGTGCCGGTGGCGCCGAGGGTCGGCTTGAACTCGTTGCGCGTGGCGTCGCCGCCGACCGTCCAGTCGTAGAGGAAGTTGTGGCGGGCGATGATCGTCGAGGTGGTCATCAGCTTGGTGACCGGGCTGAGCAGGCCGGCTCCCTGCGGCAGCGGGAAGTCGTAGGGGTAGTAGTTGAACACCGACGGCGCGCGGAACGGGGCCTGGCCCATGCCGGCGTCGCGCGTCGTGAAGGCATAGCCATCGGTCGCGTAGCCGATCGCCCGGGCCAGCGACGTGACCAGCAGCACCGGCTCCTTGACCTTGCCCGGCAGTTGCGAGCCGGCGCGGGCCTCGCTGTCCAGGTAGATCGCCTTGACCACCGCCTTCATGTCGCCGCGCACGCCCGCGCCGTTGTCGGCGAAGACGGCCGCGACCCGTCCGACATAGGCCGGGGTCGGATTGGCGATAGTCAGTTGCTGGATCAGCCGCTTGCAGATGTAGGGGCCTGTGTTGGGGTGGTTGAACACAGCGTCCACCACGGCGTCGACGCTGGCCTGCTGGGTGGCGTTGGCCGGCACGGTCTTGCCCAGGAAGCTCTTGGCGCCCGCGTCGTAGCGCGCGGCATAGACCACCATCGGCTTGGTCCAGTCGCGGTTGGTGTTGTCGGTCAGGGCCGCGCCGTTCAGGCGGGCGTAGGTCCAGCCACTGAGCGCCCGGGCCACTTCCTTGACGTCGGTGTTGCTGTAGGTGGCGATGGTCGCGCCGGCGTTGTCCGTCTGCGGCGTGCCATCGGGGTTCAGCAGGACCGTGCCGACCGAGAACAACTGCATCAGTTCGCGGGCGTAGTTCTCGTTGGGCTGGCTCTTGTTGCTGTCGGCCATGTCCAGGTAGTCGCCCATGTACGGGTTCAGGGTGACGGCCTTGAGGATGTCGCGGTAGTTGCCGAACGCGTTGCTCAGCAGGATCTGGTTGAAGGTCGCCAGGCCGGCGGTGTTGCCGACGTCGACGGCCGAGGCGACGACGATCTGCGACAAGGCGAAGGCGACTCGCTGGCGCAGCTGGTCATCCTTGCCGATCGCATTGGCGTAGAACCGCATCTGCATCGGCGTGGCCGTGAAGTTGTCGCGATTGCAGTTGGTCAGATCGGTCCCGGTCAGGGTCGAGCAGAAGTTGCTCGGCACGGGCTTGGTCGCCATGTCGGCGTAGCTGCTCGAGGACAGCGCCAGTTGCTCGTTCAGCCATGCTTCCGCGCCGCCCAGGGCGTGGATGTGATCGATCAGCTCGAGCGTCGGCCCAAAGCTGCCCTGCTTGGCGAGGCGGGCGGCCGTTTCGCGGGTGAAGTCCCCCGGCGCCGCCGGCGAGGTGCCGCCCAGGCCGCCGGTCGCGATCGACGCGGGCTTTTCAGCGCTGGACGATCCGCCGCCGCTGTTCCCGCTTGAGCCTCCGCCGCCACAGGCGGTGAGGAAGAAAGCCAAACTCAGCGCGGCCGCCGAGCCAAAGTCCTGTTTACGCATGACAAGGTCCCTGACGCGCCGCGAGAGGCCGGCGCGCCTTAAGCTGGAAAGCCAGGAAAGGTTGAAGGGAGGAGCGGGGTTTAGGGGTCCTGGAAGACGACCTCGCGGACCGCTCGGACGCCGTTCTGGCGGTGAAGTTGAATGAAGATGTCGACGACGCGCCGGACATGATCGACCACGTCGGCGCGGCGAAGATTGGCCCCGGCCTGCAGCGCCATCAGCGCCAGCTGATCGACCGCCCCCGCCGGATCGTCGGCATGGACGGTGGTCATCGAACCCGGATGGCCGCTGGACACCGCGCGCAGGAACGAGAAGGCCTCGGCGCCGCGCAGCTCGCCCAGGATGATCCTGTCCGGCCGCAGGCGCAGCGAGGCCTGCAGCAGATCCTCGGTCGTGACCCGCGCCTCGCCCTGCTCGCCGCGCACGGCCACCAGGCCGACGGCGTTGGGGTGGACGAGGCGGATCTCCGGCGCGTCCTCGATCAGCACCAGACGCTGGTCGAGCGGGACCTCCTTGAGAAGGGCGTTGAGAAAGGTGGTCTTGCCGGTGGAGGTGCCGCCGCTGATCACGATGTTCTTGCCGGCGCGCACGGCGCCGGCCAGGAAGTTGCGGATGTCTCCAGCGTCCAGGAAAGCTCTC
The DNA here is from genome assembly GCF_059419665.1 of Caulobacter sp. GW821-FHT05F04. NCBI lineage: Bacteria > Pseudomonadati > Pseudomonadota > Alphaproteobacteria > Caulobacterales > Caulobacteraceae > Caulobacter > Caulobacter sp. GW821-FHT05F04. Next base: position 444,601 of record NZ_JBWKSF010000002.1, on the reverse strand, counting down.
AGGATGGCGTCCGCATTGGCCTTCGGGGCCAGGACCTGATCGAAGGCGCCGGACGCGGCGTAGTCGGTCAGGGACAGATCGCTGACCACGTGCTTGCGGATCGCCAGGGCCAGGCCTTCGCGCGTCGCTGGCGGGGCCACGACCTGCACCCGCGCGCCGTCGGGCAGCACCGCCGAGAGCAGCGGATGCTCGCGACTGACGCCTTGGCTGGAAAGGCTGGCGACCTGGCGGGCCAGCCGCCAGAGGTTGGTCTCGTCCAGGGCCGGAACCTCGACACGTTCAGCGGTTCCACCGAGGCGCTCGACCCACAGCTCGCCAGGACGGTTCACGTAGAGGTCCGTCACCGCCGGCTCGGCCAGCCAGGGCGCGAGCGGGGCGAGGTAGGCCTCCAGATAGACGCCCATTCCTGAAGAGGGGAGCTTCGCGGGCGCGGTCATTGGCGCTCGCCCGAGAAGTCGAGGTCGCGGGCCACGAAGATCGTCACCGGCGCGCCCTGCCGCGTCTGGATGGTCGGGGCGACCTGGTCGCTCTTCATCACCGCGCCGGCCAGATTGGCCGCCTCTGACGCCGAGCCGATATAGATCTGCGAGGTGGAGCGGGCGTTGCCGATCGCGGCGACGCCGGCGTTCAGCACCGACATCAGGATCGAGCCGCCGAAGCGGCTGAAGAAGTGGCGGTCGACCCTGCCCTCCAGCCCGCCGCGCCCCAGCGGGTCGGCGGCGGGCGAGGCGATCTGGATCGAGACGCCGTCCGGCCGGATCACCCGGGTCCAGACCACGAAGACGCGCGAGGCGCCCATGGCCACGCCAGACTTGTATTGGCCGATCACCCGGCTGCCGCGCGGGATCAGCACGGTCGAGCCGTCGAAGCTCTTGATGTCGCGGGTGACCATGGCGCGGGCCAGGCCCGGCAGGTCGGAATTGATCGCCGTCTCCATCACCGCCGGGATCACGGCGCCCTGCGGGATGACGGCGTCGAGATTGCGCATGGCCGTGGCCCTGGCCGGCTCGGCGTCGCTGGTCCCGACGCGGTCGGCGAACTTCTCGTCGGCGTTCAGACCGATATCGACGGCCTTGCCAGCCATCGGCCCAGCCTGCTCGGCTGGCATGCTGGCCTTGATCAGAGCCGGGGCGCCGCTGAAGTCGACCACCAGGGTCGGGGCGCGGCGGCGCTGGTCGAGATCGGCCGGCGGGGTCGGCGGCGGCGGCTCGGCGTTCATCACGGCGACCTGGGCCGGGGTCGGCGGCAGGCTGTTGTTCTCGGTGAACTGCGGACCGGGGATGACCGTCGGCGGTGCGGCGGGCGCGGCCTGGGTCGTGGCGGCGATGACCTCGGCCTTGCGCGGCGGACGCGGCTGCGTGTCGGCGCGATGACCGGCCATCCACAGGAAGACCCCGACGCCGACCAGACCAAAGCCGGCCATGATCACCGGCGTCGGCAGGCCGGCATGAGCGCGGGCCACGACCGGACGCGCCTGGGCGTCGGCGGCGGCGAGATCCTGCTGGACCTGAGCGGACTGGCGGGGATCGCTCATCGAACGCCCCCTTGGCTGAAGGCGGCGTTGGTGACGGTCAGGCTGGACTTGCCCGAGCGCAGGACGAAGCGCGGGGCCAGTTGGTCGACCACCAGGTAGCCGTCGCGGACCACCGCATTGGCCAGCCCCTCGACGCCGTCGACGCCGACCACGAACACCGCCGGCAGGTCGGCCCGGGCCGGCCAGCCGAAATAGGTCGCCACGCCGTCGTCGAAGATACGGGTCGGCTGGATCACGGCGTCGCCCTTCACGGCGTAGGCGCTGTTGCGGACGGCCGGCGCGGCCGGCGGCTGCGGCGTCGGCTTGATGACGGTGACCGGCGCGGGCGCCGGGACCAGGAGCCGGACGACATAGGCCAGGTCTTTCGCCGAAGCCTTGGGCCCGGCGACGACCAACTCGAACACATAGCGGCGACGGTCGGTCACCACGGTCATGTTGGTGGCGGCGGTGCGGTCCAGGGGCTTGAGGAACAGCAGGTTGGCCTTCTTGTTCGGCGTCACCTGCCAGCCCATGGCGTCGCCGATCGAGACGTTCTCGATCCGCTCGTCGGAGGCGAACTCCAGCATGGTCTGGATGCCGAAATAGCCGGTCAGGCGCACGACCTGGTCAGGGTCGTAGGCGACGGTGCGGATGCGCGGGTCGACGGCGTCGGGGCGCGGCGTCTCCGTCGCCAGCGCCGGGCCGGCCAGGGCGACGCCCAGGGCCAGCGCGGCGAGAAGGGTGCGAGGATGGGCGAAAGTCACTGGTCTCTCCGGGCGCTGGAGACGGCGCGGCGGGGGGCGGGCGTGCGGCGATAGGTCTGGCCCAGCGGCGCGGCGGGACCGGCCTGGGCGGTAGAGGTCGTGGCCGGGGCGCGATCCGAGACGACGGTCAGCATCCGAGGGCCGATCGGGTCGGCGGACGGGGCGGCGGTCTGGCGGCGGTCCATGGCCACGGCGGCGGCGGCGATAGCGGCCGCCCGGCTCGTCGGCTCGACCTGAGCGGTGGCGTAGCGCGAGGCGCCGGGGACGGCGTTCTGGTCCGACCAGGCGGCGCCAGCCAGGCCGCGCGGCAGACGCAGACCGGCGGCGATGACGCCCAGCGCGATGAGCGCCAGCAGCATGACCAGGGCGAAGACCGTGGTCAGCACCAGCACCGTCACGGCGGGATTGATGTCGAAGGCGGCGAACTGCTGGGCCGCCCGCGCCTCGGCCAGGGCCCGCAGCGACGGGGCCAGCATGGCCAACTCGAGCGACAGGGTCAGGGTGGCGATCAGCGGCGCCAGGGCCAGGGCGATCATCGCCTTCAGCCAACCCTCGACCAGGCCACGCGTGGCTTCGAACAAGGCCAGGCCGACGATCAGAGGCGCGAGCGCCAGCAGAATGGCCAGTACGACCTTGCTGCCCAGCAGCACGCCCAGGGTGGACAGGATAAGCGTCATGCCGCCGGTGTTGACCGCGAAGGCGCCGAAGCCTGGCCCGCCTTGGGTGGCGGCGGCGCCGACGCTGGCGCGGCTGGCCATCAGGGTCGCCGATTGCTGCAGGCCGTCGAAGGCGTCCTGCAGGCGGGCGAACGGGGCCTGGCCCTCCAGCAGCAGACCGCCCAGCTCGGTCGGAGCCTTGGTCAGGGTGTCGTAGACCAGGATCTGGAACAGACCCCAGTTGGTGGCCAGGGCCACGACCAGACCGATCTTCAGCATCGACAGGGCGGCGTCGCCGACCCTCAAGCCCCCTCGCCCCAGGATCAGGCGATAGCCGATGAATACGACATAGAGGGTCAGGAGACCCGTCAACAGCAGGCCGACCGGCGAGCCCGGCCCAGCCAGGGCCGCGAAGCCGCTTTCGGCCACGTCGTGAACCCGGCAGTCGACCGAGCTGATCAGGCCCGGGACCATCGGGGCGTCGACGGGCAATTGCGCGCAGGACGCCATCACGCGGCCTTCACCAGATGGGCCATCCAGGCTTGTGGATCATCGCCCAGCTGTTCGCGCAGGGCGTCCAGCTTGCGCACGCTGGTCTCGCGACCCGACAGCACGGTCAGAAGCTCGGGCGCGCCGGCCAGGTTCAGGCGAGCGACGACGCTGTCGGTCCCGTGCTTGATCAGGAAGCAGCGCGAGGTGTCCGGAAGAGTCTTCACCAGCTCGAACTCGTACGGGGTCAGGCCGAAGCCCTCGCAGTAGTCCTTGGCCTGGGCCTTGGGGTTGGCCATGAAGATCTGGGTCGCGGCCTGCTCGATGATGGCGCTGGCGATGCGGCTTTCCAGCGCGTCCTGGGCGCTCTGGGTGGCGAAGCCGACCACGCCGTTGCGCTTGCGCAGGGTCTTTTCCCAATCGCGGATGCGCGCCACGAACACGTCGTCGTCCAGGGCCTTCCAACCCTCGTCGATGACGATCAGGGTCGGGTGGCCGTCCAGGCGCTGCTCCACCCGGTGGAACAGGTACATCATGGCCGGGGTGCGCAGAGCCGGGTCGTCCAGCAGCTGGGTCATGTCGAAGCCCAGGGTGGCGGCGTCCAGATCCAGGCCGTCGGTCTCGTTGTCGAACAGCCAGGCGTGCTCGCCGGTCCCGTGCCAAGGAGCCAAACGAGCAGCCAGATCAGCGGCGTCGGGACGGCGCGCGCCGCGGAATAGCTCGGCGAAGTAGCGCAGGCGGCGCAGGTTCGGGGCCTGGTCGAAGCTGGCGCCGACGGCGTCCTTGATCCGCGCGATGTCGTCGACCGACAGGGCCTCGCCCGGAACCGAAACCAGCTTGGCGACCCACTCGGTCAGGAAGCGACGGTTACCCGCCGTGTCCGGCAGGGCCAGAGGGTTGAAGCCCGTCGGCTGGCCCGGGCGCAGGGTCTCGTAGCGACCGCCGATGGCGCGCAGAAAGATCTCCGCGCCCCGGTCCTTGTCGAAGAAGACGATGCGCGGGCTGTACTTGCGGGCCTGGGCCAGCAGGAAGTTCAGCACCACGGTCTTGCCCGAGCCCGACGGGCCGATGACCGTGAAGTTGCCGAGGTCGCCCTTGTGGAAATTGAAGTGATACGGGCCCGCCGAAGTCGTCTCCAGCAAGGTCACGGCCGGACCCCAGTGGTTGGCGTCGGCCTGGCCAACCGGGAAGTTGTGGCCGCTGGCGAAGCCGGCGAAATTGGCGGTCGAGATCAGCGCCTTGCGGGCGATGTCCTTGAAGTTGCCTGGGAACTGGGCCCAGAAGGCCGGCTCCAGATTGATGTCCTCGCGCACGGCGATGGCGCCCATCTCGGTGAAGGCCGACATCACCTCAGCGGCCGAGCGGTCCAGGCCGTCCAGGCTCTCGCCGCGCACCAGCACGGTCAGGTGATGCTCGCCGAAAGCCGCGCGGCCCGAGACGACGTCGTCCTTGGCCCGGGTCAGGTCGGCGCGCAGGGATAGGCCGTCATCGTCGGCGGCTTTCATCCGGCGCAGGGCCAGGTTCATCCGCTCCAGGGTCGGTTGGCGGTCCACGAAGCCGAAGCTCTGGGTGATGACCATCTCGCACGGCAGGCGCAGCAGATCGTCCAGCATCCCCGGCGTGGTCTGGGCCGGATAGTCCTTGATCGAGACCATGGCCCCGAAGCCGCGCGCCAGGGCGCCGGCGCGGGAGAGCTCCAGCGTCTCCAGGCCGAAGCTGACGCGGCGGTACGGCAGGTACTCGCCGGCGTCGCCTTGCGGCGCGAGCACCGGGCGCATCTCGCCATTGTAGAGGCAGGACAGGAATTCCAGCGGCTCGGAGCACCGCCCCGTGGCGCCGTCATAGACGCCCAGCACCCTGGCCCCATAGGGGGTCAGGGCCGAGATCAGGCTGTCGCGGGCGCTGTCCAGTTCGCGGCGGTCGGCGGCCTGTACGGCGGCGGCCTCGGCCTTGCCGGTCCCTTTCAGGGCGCGCATGACGCCGTCTATGACGCCGCCATGGCCCTGCAGAGGGCGGCGGACGATCGTCAGGAACAGGTCGTTGACGTAGAGCTTGCGCGCGGCCAGGCGCTCGCTCCAGGTGGCGTCGAGCTCGGCGCTGAAGGCGTCCGGAAACGCCCCTTGCGTGCTGGCGTCGACCTGGCGGCGGACCACGTGGTGGTAGATGGCGAACCGCGAGCTGGAGAGGCCGCGCAGCATCACGTCGCGCACCGCCTTGCGGTAGTTCAGTTCCTCGCTGTCGGCCGTCTCGAACGGCAGGCCAGCCAGATGGATCACCTGCATCAGCAGGCCATCGCGCGTCTCCAGCGTGACGTCGTCGAGGTGGCGGGCGTACGGCAGACGCTTGCCGGCCGTCATTTCCTTGCTCGCCTTGATCGATTGGGGGTTCAAGCGCTGTAGCTGTTGCATCGCCAGGCTCGGAAATTGGGTACGCGGGGACAGCGGCTGACCTTGGTCAGCCAGAGATCGAAGATGCGCGGTTCACGCAGGCACGCCGCGTAGCCGATCGCGTGGATCACCAGCGCGGCCGCGATGGCCCAGAACGACTTGGTGATTAGGAAGAGTTCGGCCGTCACCACGCCGTTGATCACGAAGTAGCTGTAGGTCACGCCCGCGAACATCTGCGGGCGCGTCAGGGCGCCGAACACCACGTCGCGATCCAGCGGGGCGGCCATGGCCTAGGCCGCGCCCGAGGCGGCGCGGATGCCGCTGACGATCGTGGTGGCGCCGAACAGGATGAAACAGCCCAGGATGACCGTCGCGCCGTAGCGCCAGTTGAGGCGGCCGGTCAGCATCATGAAGCCGACGGCGGCCACGGCCATCACCGCCACGGCGGTGGCGACATTGCCCATCAGGGACCCTTGCAGCCACATGACGCCGGCCAGCAGGGCGCTGGAGCCTTGCGGGTCGGACGGGGCGGCCTGGGCGTGAGCCTGGCTGGCGGCGGCCGTGAGAGCGGTCGCCAGGGCGGCGGCTTTCGGCTGGAAGAACTTACGCATCACTTCACGCATCACTGGGAGGCTCCGAGGGCAGGAACGGCGAGAACGGCCCCGGTCGCGGCCATGCGGCCGAGGATCGAGGTCACATAGGCTTGGGTTTCGGCGTAGGGCGGCACCCCGCCATGCTTGCGGACCGCGGCGGGACCGGCGTTGTAGGCGGCGAGCGCCAGGCGGACGTCGCCGCCGAACGCCGACATCATGCGGCGCAGATAGAGCGCGCCGCCGCGAATGTTCTGAACCGGGTCGTGCGGGTCGACGCCCAGGTCGCGGGCGGTGCCCGGCATCAGCTGCATGACCCCGATCGCGCCCTTGGCCGACAAGGCTCCGGCATGGAAGCGGCTTTCGCGCCAGGCCACCGCCTCGACCAGCTTCGGATCGAGGGCGTAGGCGCTCGCGGCGGTCGAGATCTGCTGACGAACGGCGTCCGCGCCGATCGAGAGATCCGCCAGGGGCGCGTCCTGGATCAGCGCCTTGGCGCCGTCGTCGGTGAATACGGCCGGCCCTTCGAAGCGCGTCACCGCGCCGTCGGCGCCGATCTCAAGGACCTGAGCCTTGGCGGGCTGAGCGATCAGGCCGCTGATGAACATCGCCACGGCCAAGAACGCGGCCTGACGGGCAAAAACGAAGCTCAAGCACGCCCCCTAACTCGACGAGTACAAATCGGTTGGCTAACCAATTTGTATCCGGAGCACTCAATCGGGGTAATGCGGCAGGTTATCGCATTAGGGTTTTGATTTATGCGTCAAAAATACTGTTCAGAAAGGACTTTTCATACTGAAGCTTGTCGAAATGTCGACCTGTGAACTTATATTATCTTGTTAACCATCTCTTAATTCCTGGAAGCGCGCGACGCTCTTCTTCCGACGAGCCGATTGCAAGAGAAGAAAATCCGCCAAACTTGGCCGAACGCCATCGAACAAGATTGCCTGTGGATAGAATCACTCGGCAGCCTACGGTTCAGTTTAGTTGGGGGCGTTCCATGTCGGCGTTGAACAAAACCAGGAACTGGCTGTCGCGTAACTTCGCGGGCAGCCTGCTTAGCGGATGGCTGATGATCGCGATCATCGGCGGGTATAACGTTTTCCACTGAGCTCGCCGAACTCGCGCCGGCCAGGGGCGCCGGCGAGCTGGCTATCCGCGGCGTCGGCGCGGCGCTCGCCAACGCGATCCGCAACGCGCCGGGCGTGCGAGGCGACGGGCGGGCGCGAAGCCCACCCGTCGCTGTGCTCTAGAAGCGCTTCCGGACCTGGAAGCCCGCCGTGCGCGGATTGATGCTCACCACCTGCTGCTTGTTGTTCACAGCCGAGGTCACACTCATCAGCCCGACTTCGTCGGTGACGTTGTTGACGAAGAGGTACGCGCCCCAGTCGGCGCCTTCCACGCCCGCGCGGAGGTTGGCGTAGCCGTAGTCGCCCTGCTTCTCGTAGTAGACGTAGGTCGGACGGAACTGCGAGGCGGACTCGCCGACATAGGCGTAGTCGGCCCGGACCAGGCCGTTCAGGTCGCCGTTCAGCGGCCAGGTGTATTCGACCGCGGCCGAACCGCTGTACTTGGCCACGTTCGGGAACTCGTCGCCGCGCAGGCCGGTCGAGCCGGTGATCAGGATGGTCGAGTTGGCCTGGTCTTCCGTCAGCTTGGCGTCGACGATGGCGGCGGTGCCGCTGATGGTCAGGCCGGAGATCGGACGGGCCACGGCCTCGATCTCGAAGCCCTTGATCTTGGCCTTGCCGGCGTTGGTCAGATAGCTGAAGGCGCCGTTCGCGCTGGTCGCCGAGATCTGCATGTTCGACCAGTCGATCTGGTAGACGGCCGCGTTCAACGTCAGGCGACGGTCGAACCACTGGCTCTTGATGCCGCCTTCGTAGTTCCACAGGCTGTCAGGCTGATAGGCCAGAAGCGCGCTGGCCAGGCCCGGCACGTTGTTGGCGCCGCCCGGACGGAAGCCCTTGGCCGCCACCGCGTAGAGCATGACGTCGGACGTGACCTGGTAGGACGCGTTCAGCTTGCTGACCCAGCCATCCGCGCTGGCGTCGACCTGGGCGGCCGGCCCGACGTAGGATTGAGTGATGAAGTTGCTGATCAGGACCTGGCCGGAGACGGTCTTGTCGTACTTGAAGCGGCGCAGGCCGCCGGTCAGGGTCAGCTTGTCGATCGGCTTGTAGGACACTTCACCGAAGAAGGCGGTCTGCTTGGTGTCGGTGCCGACGTGGCGCCAGGCGGTCAGGTCGTTGGGATTGATGACGCCCGTGGTCGCGTCGCCCTTGGCCACCTTGCTCTCGATATAGTCCTCGCGCTTTTCGAGATAGACGCCGGCGGTCCAGTCGACCTTGTCGTCGAACAGCGAGCCCGTCATGCGCAGCTCGTGGTTCCACGAGGTCAGGCCCATCGGCTGATAGAGCGCGCCCGGGGTGCGGCTGTCGGCATAGGCGGTGAAGGCCGTCAGCTGCGTCGCCGTACAGGCCGGGTTGGTCGAGCCCGTCGCGGCCGGACCGCCGGCGACCCAGTTACGGCACGCGGTGGCGTTGGCGCGGCTGCCCGACAGGGTGGGGCTGTAGTCGGAATTCCGCAGCAGCGTCCACTTGTAGTACGACGAGGTCGCCGTGACCGTGGCGAAGCTCAGGTCCCACTTGCCCGTGACGTTGTACATGCGCAGGTTGTCGCTGGTCGGGGCGATGACGCGGGCGTTGGTCTTGTACTCTTCCTTGCCCAGCGCCGGGTACCAGGTGTTCTGACCGTCCAGGGTGGTCTTCTGGTACAGGCCCGAGGCGTTGATCGTCAGGTTTTCGGTGGGCGTGAAGCCCAGCATCAGGCGACCGCCGCTGGAGTGCTGGTCGTTGATGTCCTTCTTGTTCAGCAGGACGTCGTCGACATAGCCGCCGCCTTCGGTCTTGTAGAGCACCAGGCGCGCGGCCAGCTTGTCCTCGATCAGCGGCACATTGACCATGCCCTTGACGGAGTAGCCGTTGCTGCCGCCCTTGGTGCTGGTCCCCTGGGCCTCGATAGCGCCGGCATAGCGGCTGGTGTCGGGCTTGTTGAGGATCACGCGCAGGGTGCCGCCCATCGAGCCCGAGCCGTACAGCGTGCCTTGCGGACCGCGCAGGACCTCGACGCGCTCGGCGTCGAACAGGTTGACGTCGGCGCTGGTCGAGCTGGCGTCCGCGGTCGTGCCGGCCGGGCCCGTCAGCGGGGTTTCGTCGTAATAGAGGCCGACGGTGGCTTCACCGGCGCTGCGCACGCCGCGCAGGGTCAGGCGGCGGCTGGTCGGCGAGTTGCCGTCCACCTGCAGGTTCGGAACCGTGCGGAAGTAGTCTTGGATGCCCTGGGCGCCCAGCGCCTGCAGCGACTTCTCGGTGACCGCGCTGACGCTGATCGGGGTGGTCTGGACGGTGGTGGAGCGCTTCAGCGCGGTGACGATCACTTCCTCGATCGTGCCGGCGTCCTTGGGTTCGCTCGACTGGGCGAACGCCTGGCCGGCCACCAGGCTCGTCAGGGCGCTGGCGCCCAGGGCCAGGGCGCGAAGGCCTCGAAACTGTATCATTATTGATCCCCTGTTGTCGGCGCGCTCGGCGGCGGCCTGTAGGATCAGACGCAAGGGCGAGAGGCTCCCTCACCTTGGCGCGCCGGAAAAAGGACAGTCCGGCTCAGAAGCGACGCTCGACGCTCACGCGCAGCATGCGCGGCGCCACGCCGAAATACTCGATCGGGCCCGAGGTGTTGCGCGTCGCGGTAGCGCGACCGGCCCGGTCCAGCAGGTTGTCGACCGTCAGGTCCAGGGTCCAGGCGCGTCCCTCCAGGCCGAAACTGGCGCCGAAGACGGCGTAACCGCCCATCTTCAGATAGTCGCTATTGCCCGCGTTGAAGGCTGAGCGCGCGAGCCCGGCATAGGAGCCGTCGAGGCGAAGCCGGCCGACAAGGTCGCCGGGCAGGGTCCAGCGGCGCTCCATCGACGCCGAGGCCGTCATCCGGGGCACGACCGGCAGGCGGTCCCCCTCCAGCCCCAGGCCGATCGCGGTGTTGGTCAGCTGGTCGGCGGTCAGGCGCGCGTCGGTCACGGTCAGGGCGCCGGCCAGGGTCCAGCCCATCACGCGCTCGGCGGCGGCCTCGACCTCCAGCCCCTGGATGCGCGCCGCGCCGATATTGGTCACGTAGTTGAAGGCGCGGTTCTGGGTCTGGGCGGCGTACTGCATGTCCCGCCAGTCGATTCGATACAGCGCCACATTGCCGGTGAAGCGCCGGTCGGCGCTCTGCGTCTTCAGGCCCAGCTCGTAGTTGTTCAGGCGGTCCGAGCGATAGACCGCCAGGGTCTCGGGCAGTCCAGGCACCACATTGACGCCGCCGGGGCGGAAGCCCTGCGAGACCTGGGCGTAGCCGAACAACCCCGGTCCGAACTGGCGGCTGGCCAGGGCCTTCAGGCTCCAGCCCTGCTCCTGGGTCCGCGCGTCGATCGCATAGTCGGCCCAGGTGCCGGAAACGACATTGGCGACCTGCACCGCCCCTCGGTCGCGCTTGTCGTAGTCGAACCGCCGCGCGCCCAGGGTCAGCTGGGTCTGGCGCGCGATGGCGTAGGACATCTCGCCGAAGACCGCGCTTTGGGCGAGATGGTTCTCGATGTCGCGGCGGCCGATCAGCACCGGCGGCTCGGCCAGGGCGCCGGTATCGGGATCCACGTGCCGGACCTGGCTGTCGATGGAGTCGCCGCGCACCTCGCGATAGGCGCCCAGCGTCCAGGTCAGCGGCCCCTCGCCGACCGACGAGGCCCGGATTTCGTGGATCCGGGCGGTCAGCTCCGCCGGCTGGTTCAGGATCGCCGGATAGACGCTGTCGACATAGGCCGAATAGCTGGCCATCTGCGTGGCGTCGCAAGCCTGGGCCAGGGTGAACATCCGCGCGCAGCCGGCCGCGTTGGTCCGCTCGCCCAGCAGCACGCCGCTGTAGTCGGAGCGGCGCGTCAGTCGCCAGCGATACCAGGACGACACCGCCGTGAGATCCACCGCGTCGCCGCGCCATTTCACGGTCGCGGCCGCCAGGTCGATGTCGCCGTCGAAGGGCGCACGGGCGGCATGGACGGTCCGCCAGGGACCGGCCGTGTCGTTCCAGGCCGAGATGTCGTCTCTGCGGCTGGCCTGGTGCGTGGCCGACACCAGGGCCGACAACCGCGATCCCGGCGCCCAGAACGCCGCCAGCCGCGCACCCCGCACGCGAGAAGCGTCGACGTCCTTCAGGCCCAGCCGGACGTTATCGATCACGCCGGGCTGGCGCTGGTCATAGGCCGTCAGACGCAGGGCCAGGGTCTCGGGGATCGCGACGAGGTTCAATGCCGCGTTCGCCCCGCCGCCTTGCCCACCGTGGGCGGCGGAGGACAGCGAACCGCCGACCGAGGCGGAGTCCGCCGAAAGGTCCGGACGCTTGAACAGGATCCGCAGCGCCCCGCCCATCGCGCCCGAGCCGTAGAGCGTGCCCTGCGGTCCCCGCAGAAGTTCGACGCGGTCGACGTCGACCAGGGCCAGCTCCGGCGCCATCACACCGGGATCCGCCGTGGTGCCGACCGGCCCGGTCATCGGCGTCTCGTCGTAGTAGAGCCCCGTCGTCGCCTCGCCGGCCCCGTAGACGCCGCGCAGCACCAGGCGCCGGCCAAAGGCGGTGGAGATCAGTTTCAGTCCCGGCAGCAACGGCGCGGCCTTCTCCAGGTCGACTATGCCCACTCGCGACAACTGCTCGCCGGAGATCACGGTCATGCTGATCGGCGTCTGCCGCGCCAGACTGGAGCGCTTCAGGGCGGTGACGACGACCGAATCGATCGCCACGGGCGGCGGCGGTGGCGGCGTAGCCGGCGGCGCGTTCGTCGTGGAGGCTCTGGCGGGTCGGGCGGCCGGCACGACCAGGAAGCTGCGCCCCTCGAGCTGGACGCTCAGCCCCGACCCCGCCAGCAGTCGATGCAGCGCCGCCTCGGCCGTGAACACCCCGCTCAGGCTCTCGCTGCGCTTGCCCTGGGTCAGGGCGGGCGAGAACAGGATCTCGCGGTCGCTCCTCAGCGCCAGCTGATTCAGCGCCTGGCTCAAGGGCTGCGCGGGGATGTCGAAGCGGAGGGCGGCGTCCGGGCGCCGCGGCGCGGCGACCGCCGCCGCGGTCGGCGCGGTTGTCAGGGCCGTAGCGCACAGCAGGGCCAAGACCGCGCCGCGCCTCGCGCACGCTTCCGAGCCTCTGACCCTGGGCAACAACGAATTCCGACCTCCCCTGGCGGCCTGGAATCTCACGCCGTCGAGGGCGCGCACCATGCCTTGCTTTGCCGGCCCGCCGTACTTCGCGGCGCATCCTGACGGCGTAAGATCGCGTATTGCATAGCCAATAGGCAACCAGTCAAAGGTTGCGTCCTCGCGGCCTCATGCGGGGAACCTCTCTTGACACAGGCGAGAGCGCGATTTCACCTGACTGTCATGTCGGGGCGAAAACAATGATCTGGGGCCGCGAGCCGTCCAAGGCTCCCGAGCGGGTCCGCGACCTATCGGATAGCGGCGCGCGCTTCACGCCAGCGCTCCGCGCCTTCTTCTCCCGTCGCGCGAACGCCAACGACGTCGAGGACCTGGTGCAGGAGGTTCTTCTCCGGATCCAGAAACGCCAGCCGGGCGCCGTCGTGACCAATGTCGAGGGCTATCTCTTCGAGGTCGCCGCCAATGTCCTGATCGATCGCGGACGTCGCGATCGCACACGCCGACGGTCCGATCACTGCGAACTGCAAGAAATTCATCATCCCGTTGATGAAGTCTCGCCCGAGCGCGTCTTACAGGGACGTGAGCAGATGGCGCGCGCCATGGCGGCCCTCAACGAGCTGCCGGAACGCACGCGACGGGTTTTCATTCTCGTGCGCTTCGAGGAGATGAGCTACAAGCTCGTCGCCCAGCGCCTGGGGGTCTCCGTCAGCGCTGTCGAGAAACATGTGATGAAGGCGCTGCGTCACCTGCACGAGCGTCTGCGAGACCAGGATGACGTCGACCACGTCGGGCAAAGAGATACACGACGACCCGGATAGCGCGGCCGCCCTCTGGTTCGCGCGACTGCAAGGCGATGACGTGCCGCCGCGCGACCGGCGGGAATTCGAGCGCTGGCTGAAGGCCGACGCCCGCAACGCCGCCGCGTGGGAAGATCTCAACCGGACCTGGAACGGCGTCGCCGCTCTTGAGAGCGATCCCGCGTTCGCGGCCCTGCGCGCCGATGCGCTGAACGCCGGCGACAAGCGTCCGCATCTGGATCGCCGCGCCCTGGGCCTGGCGGCGGCCGGCCTGGTCGCCGCTGTCGGCGGCGGCATCTTCGGCAAGCGCTGGCTGAGCGGAGAGACCGCACGCGTCCCGCCGGCCGACGAACCAGTGTTCAGCACGGCGGTGGGCGAGCGCTCGACCTTCCGTCTCGCCGACAGCTCGGTGGTGACGCTCAGCACCGACTCCGCCGTGCGGGTGAACCATTGGGCCGAGGAGCGCCGGCTGACGCTGCTGCGCGGCCAGGCCTTCTTTCAGGTCGCCAAGGATCCCTCGCGCCCCTTCGTGGTCGCGGCCGGCGACAAGCGCGTGACGGCGGTCGGCACGGCCTTCGACGTGCGCATGGAGCCGGGCAAGCTGTCGGTGACCCTGGTCGAGGGCCGGGTTCGCATCGCCGCCGACGCGCCCGCCAATGGACATGGGGGCGAACGCCGCGTCGAGATGTCGGCCGGCTCGCGCTTCGTGGCCGCCGATCCCGCCGACTGGCTGATCTCCGCGGTCGACACCGCCAAGGAATCCGCCTGGCTGAAGGGGCGGCTGGTGTTCGACGGCGAGCCGCTGTCGGCCGTCGTCGCCGAAATGAACCGCTTCTCCGAGCGCAAGCTGGCGCTGGCCGATCCGGCCCTGGGCGCCACCCCGGTCAGCGGCGTCTTCAAGACCGGCCAGATCGACGCGTTCGTGGCCGCGCTCAAGACCTACGGCCTGGCGGACGTCGGCCGCGCCGACGATGCGCGGGTCGAACTGGTGCGCCCCCGCGCCTGACGCTCGGCGCGACAAATTTTTCACGCTCCAGGTGAGGGGCGCGCTTCGCCCTACGTCGTATAGATGGGCGCCCGTCTGGCGTCGTCCTTCGCCACCCGGGGAAACCGTTCCATGAAGCTTTCCGCTCTGAAGCTCGCCCTTCTGTCCGCCAGCATGGCGACGAGCGTGCTCGCGACCCAGGCCCACGCCGCGCCGCTCAACGACGCCGCGCGCGCTCAGATTCTGAAGGCCGTCGACGCCGACGCCCCGCAGATCCAGGACGCGGCCCTGAAGATCTGGGGCTTCGCCGAGGTCGGCTATCAGGAGGTCAAGAGCTCGACCCTGCTGCAAGGCCAGCTGAAGACCGCCGGCTTCGACGTGAAGGCTGGCGTCGCGGGCGAACCGACCGCCTTCGTGGCCAGCTTCAAAAACGGCGCTGGCCCGGTCATCGCCATCCTCGCCGAGTTCGACGCCCTGCCCGGCCTGGCCCAGACGGTCGCTCCGGTGAAGACCGGCATCCCTGGCCAGATCGCCGGCCACGGCTGCGGCCACAACCTGTTCGGCGCCGCCTCGGTCGGCGCCGCCGTCGCCATCAAGGACTGGATGGTCAAGAACAACATCAAGGGCGAGCTGCGCGTGTTCGGCACGCCCGCCGAGGAAGGCGGCTCGGGCAAGGTCTATCTGGTTCGCGACGGCCTGTTCAACGACGTCGACGCCACGCTGCACTGGCACCCGGCCAATGCGAACTCGGCCGTCCAGGGCGTGTCGATGGCCAATATCAGCGGCAAGTTCCGCTTCCACGGCGTCTCGGCCCACGCCGCCGGCGCGCCCGAGAAGGGCCGTTCGGCGCTGGACGGCGTCGAGGTCATGGACGTCGCCACCAACTTCCTGCGCGAGCACACGCCCGACAAGACGCGCATCCACTATGTGATCACCGCCGGCGGCACGGCCCCGAACGTCGTGCCGGACTTCGCCGAGGTCTATTATTACGTCCGCCATCCGGATCCGGCCGTCGTCAAGGACGTCTGGTCGCGCGTCGAGAAGGCCGCCGATGGCGCCGCCCTGGCCACCGGCACCACCGTCGACAAGGAGATCACCGGCGGCGTCTACGCCCTGCTGCCCAACGACACCCTGGGTCGCGTGATGGACGCCAACCTGCGCAAGGTCGGCGGCATCACCTGGACGCCGGAGGAGCAGGCCTTCGCCAAGAAGATGCAGGAGAGCCTGCCGGGCGCGCCGTCGATCGACACCGTCAAGTCCATCGAGCCGTACAAGATCGAACTGGAAGGCGGCGGCGGCTCGACCGACGTTTCGGACATCAGCTGGGTGACGCCGACCGTCGGCCTGGGCACCGCCACCTTCGTTCCGGGCTCGGCGGGCCATAGCTGGCAGAACGTGGCCGCCGCCGGTTCGTCGATCGGCGTCAAGGGCGCCGTCAACGCCGCCAAGACCCTGGCCCTGACGGGCGCGGATCTCTTCTCCAACCCCGACGTGGTCAAGAAGGCCAAGGCCGAGCTGGACCAGCGTCGCGGTCCCAACTTCACCTACAAGGCCATGCTGGGCGACCGCCCGCCGGCGCTGGACTACCGCAAGCCCGCCTCGGCGGGACGCGAATAACGATCGCTCCCCCCAGCGATCGTCAGCGGCCGGCGCCGACCTCCCAGGCGCCGGCCGCGCCCCCTTCGATGTCCATTGGAGTTCGACGTGATCCAGACCATCACCATCAGCCTCGAGCGCTTCGAAGCCCTCAAGTCCGCCCTGCCGGCGATCACGCGCGAACATCTCACCGACGTCTATGGGATCAGCGAGACGACCTGGACCAAGCTGCGCAAGGGTGAGCCGATCAAGCTCAAGACCTGGGAGCGGATCCAGGCGCGACTGGCGCGGCGGATACAGACAACGCCGCCGAACTTCGACACCGCGCGGTCCGAGGCCGCGTGACCGTCGCCGCCTAGACGACGCCCCCTTGGCGCTCGTCCAGCCCGATGAGGCGCTCCGCGAGCGTCTGGCGGGGCTGAGAGTGGCGCTCGAAGCCGAGCGGCCGGCCGCCGCGACACCGGATCGGCCAGCAGACGATCCGACGCCGACCGTTGAGCCGCCTTCCTCCGATGAGGTCGAGCCAGCCCGGCCGGCGGCACCCCATGCAGGATTTGATCCGGGCCTCGGGCCGACCCCGATGAACAGGTCCCGAATCTGGGTGACCTTGAGACCGCTAGTGGCGCGTCATAGACCTTCCAAAAGAGGATTGGCGCGCGCCACGCCGCCGTGCGGCAGCCGCACGACATAGGGGGCGCCGTAAGCGTTGCCTTCATCACGGACCAGTTCAGCCTGCAGCACCTGCACTATCTGCGGCGCAACCCCCATGCGGACTTTTGGCTGATCGAGCGGATCGGCCTCGACGGCCGTCGCGAGCCGGTCGGTCGCCTGTATCTCGATCGCAGCGAACGCGAATGGAAAGCCATTGATCTGTGCTTGCTGATCAAGGCGCGCGGCGCGGGCGTCGGCGGCGCCCTGATCCAGGCGGTCCAGGAGGCCGCCGTCGAGGCGGGCGCTGACGCCTTGACCCTGTATGTCGAGAAGACCAATCACGGCGCCCGACGCCTCTATACGCGGATTGGGTTCGAGGCGGCGCCCTGCCCCTTCCCCACCCACATCCGGATGTGTTGGGGCGTCCCGGGCGCGAGCCGGTCCATGTGATACAAGGCCCGACGTTGAAACGGCCGCCGTCCCGATTGGAGAGAGGAACCTGGCTTGCTTCTGGTCGTACGTGGCAGGCAGGCGATCGCGCATAGTGGGAGACACGCGCCAACGACAAGCAATCTCGCGCGAGGAAATCAGCTCTCGGCCCAACACACCGACTTGCACAGCTGGATAGTCTCGGTGCGGCTGGCCATGACCGAGCAACCCGCCGACATCGCGCGGGAAACAATTGAGGTGCTGTTCGACCTCTCCGCGTCGAGCAGGGCGAGGGCCGCCACGCCCTTGCGGACGTCAGCGTCACAAAACTGGGGCCGAAATGTCGGATTTGACACCCCCCTTCGTCTACGGAGATGGGCGCGTTCGAAGGCTGGCCATGAATGGGTTGAAGCAAATTTTGCGTAAGGCCCGCGGAGCGGTCATCCGACGCGGCGTCCTGGCGCAGGACGCCGAGGATCTTGTCCAGGAAGCCTTCTTGCGGGTCGAGGCGTTCGGGCGGCGTGAGGGCGGCCCCGTCACCGAAGGCCGCGTCGTGGTGGCCGCGGTGAACTTGTCGATCGACGCGGCGCGGCGCCGGCGGGCCGCGCCCTTCATCGACCTCGACGACGCCGCGCAGCTGATCGCCGATGAGACGCCGGCTCCGGACGAGATTCTCCGCGCGCGCTCCAAGCTTCGTCACGCGGCCAAGGGACTGGAACGCTTGCCCGAACGGACGCGCAG
Source organism: Caulobacter sp. GW821-FHT05F04 (assembly GCF_059419665.1). NCBI lineage: Bacteria > Pseudomonadati > Pseudomonadota > Alphaproteobacteria > Caulobacterales > Caulobacteraceae > Caulobacter > Caulobacter sp. GW821-FHT05F04. Next base: position 426,773 of record NZ_JBWKSF010000002.1, on the reverse strand, counting down.
ACTTCTGCTGGCGCGCCGGATAGACGGACTCAGCTACGCCCGGATCGCGGAGAAGGAGGGCATGAGCGTCGCGGCGGTGGAAAAGCACGTCGCGCGCGCGACCCTTGAGCTGACGAAGTGGATGGACCAATGGTGACACCGAATGCATCGCGCCGCGACCGCGTTCGGGCCGAGGCCGCCGTCTGGTTGACACGCATCCAGCGCGAGACCGGCGTGGAGGAGAGCCGCCAGGCCCTGCAGGACTGGCTGGCGCTGGATCCCGAGCACCGGATCGCCTTCCAGCAGGTCACCGAAACCTGGGAGTTCCTGCCCGGCGCGGTGGCGTTGATGTCGCCACGGCGCTCAGCGCCCGTGCGCTCGAGCCGAGGTTCCGCCCCTCGCCGCTCGGCGATCCGACCCGCGCTGATCGGACTGGGGCTGGCGGCCTGCGTGCTGGCGGCCGTCGGAGTCATCGCGATCAAGGGCGAGCCGGTCTACGTCACCGACGAGGGGCAGCATCGCGCCATGACCTTGGCGGACGGCTCACGCTTGACACTCAACACCGACAGCCGCGCCAAGGTGATCTATTCGGCGACCGAGCGCCGGATCCGCCTGGATCGCGGGGAGGCGGCGTTCGACGTCGCTCACGATCCGGCCCACCCGTTCGTCGTCGTGGCCGGGACGACGGAAGTGCGTGCTCTGGGCACGGCCTTCGTGGTGCGACGGCAGGGCGATCGAGTCTCGGTGACTCTTGTGCGCGGTAAGGTGGAGGTCTCTGGCCTGGGCGCAGACCCGCGTGGCGCCAAGCGGGTGTTGGCGACCCTGACCCCGGGCCAGCGGCTGCAGGTGGCGCCGCAGGCGCAACCCCAGCTCGACACGCCCCCGATCGAGATGGTGACCGCCTGGGAGCAAGGCGAAGTGATCTTCGAAGGCGCCACCCTGGCCGAAGCCGCCAACGAGATGAATCGCTATGGACCCATCAAGGTCACGGTCGACGCCGATGTCTCGGATCTGAGGATTTCCGGCGTCTTCGCGACCAACCAGGCCGCCGAGTTCGCCGCCGCCGCGGCCCAGCTCCACGGGCTCAAGGTCGTGCGCCGGGAGGATGGCCTGGATCTGCGGCGATAGGCCCGGCCGCCGCCACGTCATGAAATCTTCATGTCGGATCGGCGCGAAGGCTTCGTTTCCCTTGTGAGGGTCCCGCAGGATCCTCGCCAGTCTTCAGGGGATCCAGATGCTTTTCAAACACGCCGCTTTCGCAAGCGCGGCCGTCTCGGTAGTGATGGCCGCCGGAGCGGCCCAAGCCCAGGCCCAGTACGCCTTCAACCTGCCCGGCCAGTCTCTCGAGCGTTCGCTGACCGCCGTCGGTCGTCAGGCCCAGGTCAATGTGGTTTTCCGCCCCGAGCAGGTCAGCGGCAAAGCCGCCGAGCCCCTCAAGGGTCGCTTCACCGCCGACGCCGCGCTGCGCCGACTGCTGGTCGGGTCGGGGCTGGACGTCCAAACGACGCCGGGCGGCTCCTATCTGCTCGTCGAGGCTCCCGCCCAACCCGCGCAGGCTGAGATCGCGGCGGTCGACGAGGTCGTGGTCGTGCTGGGCCGCGGGCGCACGCGCCAGATGCAGACGCTCTCGAGGACCGAACTGAACAAGCTGGCCCCGGGCACTTCACCTCTCGCCGCGCTGAACAAGCTGCCGGGCGTCAACTTCACATCATCCGACCCGTTCGGCGCCTATGAATGGGCCCAGCAGGTGACCATCCGCTCGTTCACCACCGACCAGATGGGCTACACCCTGGATGGCCTGCCCCTGGGCAACATGCAGTATCGCAACAACAACGGCCTGAGCATCGGCCGCGCGCTGCTGACCGAGAACAACGGCGCCACCTCGCTTTCACAGGGCGGCGGCGCCCTTGGCACGGCCTCGACCAGCAATATCGGCGGCACGATCGATTTCACCTCCATCGACCCGACCGACGCGTTCGGCGTCGATATAGCCGGCACCTACGGCAGCGGCGGCACCTGGCGCGGGTTCGCGCGGCTTAACACGGGCGAATTGCCTGGCGGCGGCAGCCTCTACGCGGGCTATGCCCGGCAGGACACCAAGAAGTGGAAGGCCGCTGGCGAGCAAAACATCAAGCAGGTCAATGTGAAGTTCGTCCAGCCGCTGGGCGAAGCCGTGCGTTCGACCACCTTCGTCGACTATGCCGACCGCCGCGAGGACGACTACGCGGACTTGTCCTTCGCCCTGGTCAATCGGCTGGGCTGGAAAGTCGACACCATTAGCGACAACTTCGCCCTGGCCGAAACGCTCGCCACCGCCCTGCAGACTGGCGCCGCCGTTCCCAAGCCGTATCTCAACGCCGACGACGTCTACTACAACGGCGGCGGCGTGCGGCAGGACACCCTGGTCTATGAACGGCTCGACTACGACCTGACGCCGTCGCTGTCGGGTTCGACGACCGCCTACTATCACCGCGATCACGGCATCGGCACCTATGCGAGCCCCTACGACGCGACACCGCAGGCGTATGGCGGATCGTCGGTCTCGGTTTCAGCGCTGCGCTACGACATCGACCGCGCTGGCCTGATCAGCCGCCTGAGCTACACCTTGGGCGATCACAAGTTGGATGCCGGCGTCTGGTACGAGGACAACGACTTTCACCAAGCCGCCTATCTCTATGGCCTGACCAAGGGCGTTGCTCCGACCAATTTCCAGCGCTTCTACGACAATCCCTTCCGCACGCGCTGGGACTATCGATTCACCACCAAGACCTACCAGTTCCATGTCGGTGACACCTGGTCGGTCACCGACGACCTGAAGGTCAACGCCGGCTTCAAGGCGCTGAAGGTCACCAACGAAGCCAAGACGATCACCAGCAAAACGCCGATCAATGGCACGATCGAGGCCAAGGACTACTTCTTGCCCTCGGCCGGGATCCTCTACCGCCTCGATGAGCGCAACGAGGTGTTCGCCGGCTTCACGCGCAACATGGCCGCCTTCGTGGCCTCCGCGTCCAGCGGCCCCTTCTCGACCACCCAGGCCGGCTTCGACTACATCCGCAAGGACCTGAAGCCCGAGAAGACCCGCACTCTGGAGGCCGGCTATCGCTATTCCAGGGACGGGCTGCAAGCCTCCGTGACCGCCTATGACGTCGCCTTCCAGAACCGCCTGCTGGCCACCTCGATCAGCGCCACGATCGTCGGCAACCAGAACGTCCTGCAGAATGTCGGCGGCGTGACCTCGCGCGGCGTGGAGACGGCGATCAACTGGCGCTTCGCGCCCGACTGGTCGCTGTTCGGCAGCTTCGCCTACAACGACGCCAAGTACGACGACGACGTCAGGCCGCTCGGCGGCGCGGCGATCGCGACGAAGGGCAAGCGCGTCGTGGCCGCCCCGAAGACCGTCGGCGGCGCCGAACTGGCCTATGACAACGGCGCGGTCTGGTCGAAGATCACGGCCCACTATCAAGGCGAGCGCTTCTACACCTACCTGAACGACTCGCCGGTCAAGAGCTCGACGGTGTTTGATCTGGCGGCTGGCTATCGCGTCCCTCGGACGCGCGTCGAGGTGCTGCTGAACGTCACCAACCTGTTCGACAAGCGCTACTACTCATCCGTTGGCACCAGCGGCTTCGTCAATTCCGACCCCACGGGCTCGTACACGACGCTGCAGCAAGGCGCGCCCCGCCAGGTGTTCGCCACCGTGCGGGTCAGCTTCTAGTCTGGACCGATCGCCGCCGAGGCCCTCCTCGGCGGCGGCGCCTTTCGAGCGAGATAATGATCGAGACCGCCATGAACCGTCGATCCCTGCTTTGCGGAGCGCTGGTCTCCGCCAGTTGCGCCGCTACCGCGACCGCCCAGGCCAAGGCAGGGGATTTCAAGTTCGTGTTCCTCAGCGACACGCACATCCAGCCCGAGGACGGGGCGGTCGAGGGCGTGCGTCGCTGCTTTGCCCAGGTGGCGGCCAGCGACGCCGATTTCGTGGTCCATGGCGGCGACCATGTGTTCGACGCCATGGAGGTGGGGCGGGCGCGCGCCGACGCCCAGATGGCGCTCTATCGCCAGTCCGAACGCCTGCTGGGTAAGCCGGTTCGTCACGTCCTGGGCAACCACGACTGTTTCGGGCTGTTCGAAAAGAGCGGGGTGGACCCGTCCGAGCCCGGCTACGGCAAGCGCTATTTCACCGACCAGTTCGGGCCGACCTATTACGGCTTCAGCCACAAGGGCGTGCGGTTCCTTGTCCTGGACTCGATCGGCTTCAAGGGCCGCAACTACGAGGGCCGTATCGACGCCGAGCAGCTGACATGGCTGCGTGGCGAGTTCGCGATCCTTTCGCCCTCGGATCCGGTGGTGGTCCTGACTCACATCCCGTTGGTGACCGCGCTGGAGTGCTACGAGCCCGAAGATTGGGCGGCCTCGCCCTATGACTGGACGCGGGTGATGAACGGCCGTGAGGTGATGCGACTGTTCCAAAGCCGCAATGTGCTGGGCGTGCTGCAGGGACATGGTCACGTATACGAGACCGTCGAGGTCGCCGGGGTGCGCTATATCTCCAGCGGCGCGGTCGCCGGCGCGGACTGGCGTGGCAGCTTCTTGGGCACGCCCGAGGGCTACCTGGAGGTGACCATCGCCAACGGTCGTCTCGATACCCAATTCAGAACCTATGGCTTCACGCCGCCACGCCGACGCGATGTGCCCCTTTGACGCGAAAGCCGCCGCTACGGGTTCGCCCTCGTCGTGGCTGAAAGGCGCCAGGAGCCGCCGTTGGCTCCCTTCCAGAAACACGACATTGGCTAGGAGCCATTGGCCGCCCCATCGTCTAACGCCAACCGATTTTGATGCAGCGCATGGAACGGGTCCTGTTGGGCAATCAAGTTTCGGCCCAGAAGCGCGCATTCTGAGACCGCCGCACGGACGGCATTCGCCACTGGAGACCTCACGAATGACGGCGGCATCCGCGACAAGCTTCGACGTAGTCATCATCGGCGGCGGGCAGGCCGGACTGGCCACGGGCTATTTCCTTCGCCGAACCGGCCTGAGCTTTGCGATCTTGGACGGCGAGCCAGATCCTGGCGGGGCTTGGCGCCATGGCTGGGATTCGCTTCGGCTCTTCTCACCCGCTGAGTGGAGCTCGCTGCCCGGCTGGCCCATGCCCCCCAGCGGCGAAGCCTATCCCACGCGTGAGGAGGTGGTGGCCTACTTGGCGGCCTACGAGGCGCGTTACAATCTGCCGGTCATAAGGCCAGCGGAAGTCGAACTTGTTCACGCTGAACAGGATGCGCTTGTCGTGGAAACCTGCCCTGCGACGTGGCGGGCCCGCGCTGTGGTGAGCGCCACCGGCACTTGGCGCGCGCCCTATAGACCGCCCTACCCGGACCAAGCCCGTTTTGAAGGCGTGCAAATCCACTCGGCTCAGTATCGCCGCCCGGAAGAGTTTGCGGGACAGCGGGTGCTGGTCGTTGGCGGCGGCAACAGCGGGGCGCAGATTTTTGCGGAGGTGTCGCAGGTCGCCGACACGACGTGGGTGACACAGGAGCCGCCAACCTTCCTGCCGGACGAGGTCGACGGGCGCGTGCTGTTCGAGCGGGCCACTGCCCGCTGGCAGGCCAAACAGGGGATCGCCGCCGATGCGCCGCCGCCGGGCGGGCTCGGCGATGTCGTGATGGTTCCGCCGGTCAAGGCGGCCCGCGACCGCGGCGTGCTGAAGGCGGTTCGCCCCTTCGAGCGCTTCACGCCACGGGGCGTCGTCTGGCCGGACGAGCGAGAGACCGAGGTCGATGCGGTGATCTGGTGCACAGGCTTCCGGCCGGCGCTACAGCATCTGGCCGCCCTAGGCTTGGTTGAACCCTCTGGACGGGTAGCGGTCGACGGAACGCGGTCCATCAAGGAGCCGCGCCTGTGGCTGGTGGGCTATGGCGAGTGGACGGGATTCGCGTCCGCCACCTTGACCGGCGTCATGCGGTCCGCACGGGACACCGCGCGCGAGATCGCCCAGGTGCTTGCGCCAGCCTAGCCTCTCGCGGGCGGAGAGCCGTCCACAGCATCAAGAGCTAACCCTAGAACCGCTCCAGGAACCTGACCTTCGGGAAGCTCCCCGACTACGGCGGCGGCCGAGCCCGTTGGTAGCGCGCCACTATGGGGTTTCCTTCCCCCTCGGACGCGCGAGGTTGTGGATGCCCACTAGCAGAGTGAGCGTGGCGCCCTGTCCGCCGATCCATTTGAGCAAATCTTCAGTGCCAACGCCCTTTAGGCCAAGATAGTGCAGTAGATAGGCGCTCGCCCTGGTCCAGCCAGACAAAGCCGCATCCACACGGTCCTCGGTTCGCCATGACGATGCTTTCGGACAACGGCTCCAACGCCGCGCCACCCGTAGCGCCCCAGCCTTCGATATCACCTCGTCCAAAATGACCACTCGATCCCCTGACGTCAGATCTTTCGACTTGCCTCTGGGGGCTCTAGCGTCGGGCCGAGCGCCCGCTAAAAACCGACACGGTCCCCGCCTTTAAGGCCGAGCAAAGCCCGCGCCTCGGCCGGCGTCGCCGGCTCCAGCCCCATTTCGCCGAGGATCCTCCTGACCTTGAGCACCTGCTCGGCGTTCGAGGCCGCCAGCTGTCGCCTGCCGATGAACAGGCTGTCCTCCAGGCCCACGCGCACGTTTCCGCCCAGCAGCGCGGCCTGGGTGCAAAATGGCATCTGGTGGCGGCCCGCCGCCAGGACCGACCATTGGTAGGCCTCGCGGCCGAACAGGCGGTCGGCCGTCTGCTTCATGAACATCAGGTTTTCGGGGTCGGGGCCGATCCCCCCCAGGATGCCGAACACCATCTGGATGAGGAACGGCGGCTTGACCAAGCCCTCGTCGACGAAATGGGCCAGGTTGTAGAGATGACCCACGTCGTAGCATTCGTGTTCGAACTTGGTTCCGGCGCCGGCGAGCGTCTCCAGGATCGTGCGAATGTCGCGGAAGGTGTTGCGGAAGATGTAGCCGTCCGAGTCCCGGACATAGGCCTCTTCCCAGCCATATTTCCACCGCGCGATCCGCTTGGCCGCCGGGAAGAAGGCGAAGTTCAGCGAGCCCATATTCAGCGAGCACATCTCCGGCTCGAAGGCCAGGGCGGCGGCGAGCCTGTCCTCGACGCTCATGGTGGCGCTGCCGCCCGTGGTGATGTTGACCACCGCGTCGGTGGCCTGCTTGATCACCGGCAGGAACTGGCCATAGACGGCCGGATCGCCAGTCGGCGAACCGTCCTCGGGGTTTCGCGCATGCAGGTGGATGATCGCCGCGCCGGCCTTGGCCGCCTCGATCGACGCCGCGGCGATCTGGTCGGGCGTCAGCGGCAGGGCGTCCGACATCGACGGCACGTGCGCGGAGCCGGTGATCGCGCAGCTGATAATGACCTTGTTGCTGGACATGGCGAGGCTTTCCGCGGGCGCGCCGCTTGGGCGCGCCGGCTGAGGTAACGAGGCGATTGGGGGGAACGGGGCGATTGGGGGAGCGCGGGAGGGACGGCAAGTCCCCCCCCCCCCGGCCAGGCTAGGACAGGGTCTTGGCCCAGTCGGTGAGCACCTTCACGTAGCGCGCCGGATCGGCGATGTGCATCTGGTGCATGGCGTCCGGCAGCAGGGCGAAGTCGAAGCGGACGCCGGCGCCCTCGACGAGGCGCCTGACTTGTTCGACCTGGAAGTCGCTGATCGCGCCGATCAGGTTGCCGGTCACCGGGTCGATCGCGCGCATGTGCTGGGTGAGCAAGACAGGGGTCTTGACCTGGGAGAGCAGCTTGTCGTGCGGGCTGCTCTGAGAGACCGTGCCTTGGAAGAAGGCCCTGCCCCATTCGGGATCATATTCCTGGATGTTGAGCGGCGGCTCCGGGCCGGTCAGGGGCGAACGCGTCGCGGCGATGGCCGGCGCGAACCTGACCAGCGCCTCGGTGAACCCGCGCCAGTCGCCGACCCGCCACTGGTCGCCGAGATAGTCGTTGAACATCTTGAAGATCGGCCCGCCGGCCTGGAGGATCGAATGGCCGTGGGCGGGCGTGCGCTCGCAGGCGAACAGGGGCGGATCTTCCAACAAGGCCGCGCGGATCTGGCCGGGCATGGCGTAGGCGGCGAGCCAGGCCGAAAGGACCCCGCCCGAGGAATTGCCCGCCACGATCACCGGCCGCTTGACCACCGTGGCCAGGAACCGGACCAGGTCATTGCCGAAATTGTCGAAGGTGTAGCGCGCCGGGGTCCAGGTGCTGCGCCCCTGTCCACGCAGATCCACGGCGAAGACATGGAAGTCGGCTTCGAGCAGCTTCATGGTCTGCTCGTAGCCCCACCAGGATTCGGTCTGGCCGGGGATCAGCAGCAGCGCCGGCTTGTCCGGCGAGCCGGCCTCGGCGTAGTTCATGCGGATCTCGCCCAGGTCCACCTGCTTTTCGGGGTAGCCATGCGGCTTGAAGACGTTGCGATTGGCGGGCGACACCGCCGCGCCCTCGTCGCTTACATTGCCGGTCTTCGGGGTCGTCTGGTCCGCGCTCATGGATGCACCTCTACAGATATGCGTTTCGTGGCCCTGGGGCCGTCGTGTCCTTTGATCCCGGCGCGCCTAGAAGTTGACGCGCGCGGAGACGCCAAACTCGCGCGGCCGGCCGACATCGTAGTGCGCCGTACCGACATTGCCTGAGTAGTCGACGCCCCCGACATAGTAGTGCTTGGCCAGCAGGTTGGTCCCAAAGAGGCCGATCGTGTAGGCCGCGCCGGCCGGCGTGTAGTCGATGCGTCCGCCCAGCAGTCCGTAGCTGGGCAGCAGCAAGGCGTCGGAATCGGTGGGGGTGCTGCGCTGGTCGTCCTCGAAGGCGTAGTTGAGGGTGGTCACCACCTTGCCGGAGGCCAGGTCGAGGGTATGGGCCGCGCCGACCGAATAGGTGACCGGCGGAGCCCGTTGCAGGTCGCTCTTGAGCGTAATGCCGCTAGCCTTGCCGATGTCGGTGTAGCGGATGTCGAGCCAGGCGAAGTTGCCGAACAGGCGCAGATGGTCGCCGGCCTGGGCCGACCATTCCAGCTCGAAGCCGTAGCTGCGCGCCTTGCCGGCGTTCTGCAGGATGACGCTGCCCTGGTTGAGCACCGGATTGGAAAGCACCACCTGCTGGACCTGGATGTTGGTCCAGTCGACATAGAAGGCGGTGGGATTGATCGTGACGCGGCGATCGAGGAACTGCATGCGCGCGCCGACCTCGTAGCTGGTCGACTTCTCGGGGGCGAAGGGCTGCAGCTGGGGCAGTTGCAGGGGGTCGTAAGGATTGAAGCCGCCGCCGCGGAAGCCGGTCGAGAGGCTGGCATAGGTCATCACGTCGGGACGCCACTGATATTGCAGGCCGGCATGGAAGGTGCTGCTGCGGAACTTGTCGGCCGCGGTGGCCAGCGTCGCCTTGGTGATCGGGTCCTGAGCGAGCACAGACTTGTGGTCCTCGCTTAGGCGAAAGCCGCCCAGAAGGCTCAGCTTGTCGGTGACCCTGAGCGAGCCGTCGACGAAGCCAGCGTAGGACTTGGTGTCGCGATCTTCGACGGGCGCCGGCGGCGCGGGCGCGCCCAGCACGTAGAAGGGGGCGATGAGATTGCGGATCGGCTGGCGCTGGTTGAAGTAGAACCCCCCCGCCACGAAGTTGAGGCGCCCGTCCAGCATCTGCCCGTTCAATTGCAGCTCCTGGGAGAAGGCGTAGGTCTGGGCGGGGCGTACGCCGCGCCCGAAGATCGAGGCGATGGTGCCGTCCAGGTCGAACGACTGCTTATTGTAGATGTCCTGCCAGCCGGTCAGGGACTTGAGGGTGAAGCCCTCGGCGATGCGCCAGCCGGCGGTGACCAGGAAGTTCTTGTTGGTCGTCTGGCTGAACTCGGGCGCGTCGGTTCCGGGCTGGCAGTAGAAGCACCGCGATTTCAGGCTGTCGGTGTAGAGCGGCAACCCCAGGGCCGGGGCGACAGCGATGTTGTAGATGAAGGGCACGGTGGCCGGTCTGGGCGAGATCGGGCCAGGGATCCGGTAGGCGAAGCCGTCGAGCTCGTCGCGGCTCCACTGGCCCGAAACGTCGATCCAGCTGTCCTCGGTCGGCTCGATATGGGCCTGGCCGCGGATCAGGTCGGTCGTCGTCCCGCCCGCGCGCGAGCCGTCGGTCTGGCGGCGCACGTAGCCGTCCTGCTCAAGGTGGCCCCCTGACAGACGAAGGGCCGCCCGTTGGCCCAGCGGGACATTGACGGCGCCGCTGAGGTCATAGCGTTGATAGTTGCCGGCGGTGGCCGCCAGGTGGCCGTCGAAGGCGCCGAGCTTGGCGTTGCGGGTCGTATAGCGGATGGCGCCGCCGATGGTGTTGCGGCCAAAGAGCGTTCCCTGCGGCCCGCGCAGCACCTCCACGCGCTCGAGATCGACGATCTTGAACAGCGTTCCCGAGAGCGAAGGATAGTAGAAGTCGTCGACATAGACCCCGACGGCGGGCTCGGAGCCATTGCCCGATCGCTGCTGGCCCATGCCGCGCAGGAAGAAGGTGGCCGAACCGCCGCCGTCGCCCGCCGTCTGGGTGCTGACCTGCAGGCCGGGCACGACCGACATCAGGTCCTGGGTGCTGCGCACGTTCAGGCGATCCAGCGATTCCGAAGACAGGGCCGTGACCGCAACGGGGACGTCCTGGAGGCGCTGTTCGCGCCGCGAGGCCGTGACGATGATCTCCGACAGGGTGTCGTCCAGGCCCTTCGCCGCCGGCGCGCCGGCCTGTTGGGCCCAAGCGCCGTGGCCCGTCGCCAAGGCCATGGCGGCCGTCGTCGCGAGCAGCCAAAATTTATCGCGCCCCATGCGCTGTCCTCCCCCTTGTTATCGCCCATTGGGCGGCGGTCGAGCCGCATCTTGATAAGGGGGTTCTAGCGCCGTCTTGCGCCGCTGAACGATGGCAAAATCAGGTGATCGATGGCGAAAAGCCATCACTCATGCGCCTAGCCAGCGGCATCGGCCTGGACGTGACGGCCGCTGGCGCGCCGGAAGAGATCGGCGAGGAATTCGGCGGCCGGCGTCAAGGGCAGGCGGGCCCGGCTGACGATGCAGACGGGCGGCGCCGGGAGTCGCTCGGCGATCTCGATGGGTTGGAGCAGTTCGCGCGTGCCGACGAACTCCAGCCATTGCTTGGGCAGCATGGTCAGCAGGTCCGAATTGGCCACGGCCAGCATGATCGCCATGGTCGAGGCGGCGGTCATCTCGACGATCGGCGGCCGCAGGCCAAAGTGCTCGAAGACCTGGGCGAGCTCGGTGGCGTTGTCGACCGCCACCAGCGTGCGGATCCATTTCGCATCGGCAAGCTCGGCCAGGGTTTTGGCGGCGGCCTTGGGATGGCCCTTGCGGCCAAAGACCAGACGGGTGTTGTCGAACAGCTTCTCGACCACCAGTTCGCCCTTGGGCGGAGCCTCGGGAACGGGGCCGACATAGAAGTCGATCGCCCCTTCGAGCAGCGAAGCCTCCGCGGTCGGGAAACTGCCTTCCCGCAGCGTCAGATAGACGTCACCGTAGCGCCGGCGGAAGGGCGCGATCACCCGCGGCAGCAGCGACATCTGGACGGCGCTCGACAAGGTCACCGCGACCTGGCCGCTGGCCTCGCCGCGCATCTGGGCGATCTCGTCGACCGCCAGGCGCAGCTCGTTCTGTATCGCACCGGCGCGGCGCAGGAAGGCTTGCCCCATGGCGGTGGGCGACACCCCACGCGGGTGGCGCTCGAACAGAGCCACGCCGAGCTCCTGCTCGACCTCCCGGATGCTGCGGGTGATCGAAGGCTGATCGATGCCCAGGTGGCGCGCCGCGGCGCGCAGGCTGCCGCGTTCGGCGACGGCGGTGATAGCGCGCAGGTGCCGAAACTTCATGTCGATCATCCTCCTGTCGCCACCACGCCTAGCCCTCTCGAGCCGGCGACGCAAAGCCTCAGTGATGGGCTTTCGCCATCGCAGACGAGCGTTTGCCATCGTTCGCGCAACGCACGTTCCCCTAAAACGCGCAGGGCCTGCATGGCGCTCGAACCGCAAGGATCTGCGACGAGCTCGAACTGGTTCGGGGAGAGGAAATGATCGAATTGGAAGCGGCCGTGCTCGTCATCGGAGCCGGGCCGACAGGATTGGGCCTGGCCGCCGAGCTTGGCGCGCGCGGGATCTCGTGCCTGGTGGTCGAACGCAACGATCGGGTCGGCTATGCGCCGCGGGCCAAGACCACCCACACGCGCGTCCGCGAGCACCTAAGGCGATGGGGCGTCGCCGCCGACCTCGCCGCCGCCGCGCCCTTCGGGGTCGACTACCCTTCCGACATCGTCTTCGTCACACGCCTGGCCAAACATCAGCTGGCGCGCTTCGAGAACGCCTTCAGCTGCGCGCCGGCCAGGAACGACTTCTACTCCGAGCACGCTCAGTGGGTGCCGCAATACAAGCTCGAGGAAGTTCTCCGGGCGCACGTGGCCACCCTGCCCACCGTCGACCTCCGCTTCAACGTCTTGGTGAAGGGCCTGGAGCAGGACGCCGATGGTGTGACGACGCATGCGGCGGACACCGCCAGCGGCGAGGAGATCCTCGTGCGCAGCCAGTACGTGGTCGGGGCCGACGGTCCGCGCAGCCTGGTGCGCGAGACGATCGGCGCGACAATGGAGGGTCGTCAGGGACTCTCGCGCAACTTCAACATCATCTTCCGCGCGCCGGGGCTAGCGCAGGCGCATCCGCAAGGCGATGCGATCATGTACTGGCAGGTCGACGCCGAGACGCCCAGCACCCTGGGACCGATGGACAAGGGCGATCTGTGGTTCTTCATGCCCGCCAACGTCCCCGAGGACCTTCAGCTCACCGATGCCTCGGCCGGCGCCCTGATCCGCAAGGCCACGGGCGTCGACCTGCCCTTCGAGATCCTCAGCTGCGACGAGTGGTACGCTAACCAGCTGGTGGCCACCCATTACCGGCGGTGCCGCATGTTCATCGCCGGCGACGCCTGCCACCTGCACCCGCCGCTCGGGGGCTATGGCATGACGCTGGGGGTGGGCGACTCCGTGGACCTCGGCTGGAAGCTCGCCGCGGTGCTGCAGGGGTGGGCCGCGCCGGCCCTGCTCGACAGCTACGAACTGGAGCGCCGCCCCGTGCACCGCAGTGTCATCGACGAAGCCGTGGGCAACCACGCGGCCAACGCCGCCATCGTGCGCCATGGGCTCGAGGAAGACAGCCCCGCCGGCGAGGCGCTCCGCCGCGAGGTCGGCGACCTGATCCGAGCGACCCGAGCCCGGGAGTTCCGCAGTCTCGGGGTGGTCCTTGGCTACAGCTACGCCGGTTCGCCGTTCGTGGCGCGCGAGGCCGCGGCGCCGCCGGCTTCGTCGGCCACCGACTATCAGCCCAGCGCCTATCCCGGGCGGCTCGCCCCGCATGCCTGGCTCGAGGACGGCAGCTCCCTTTACGATCATTTCGGTCCTGGCTTCACCCTGCTGGCCCTATCCGAAGGCCATGCCGCCGATGTGGCCGCCGCCGAGCGCCAGGCCGCCGAGGCCAGGACGCCGCTGGCCGTCGTGCGCCTGCCCGACCCGCGCCTGGCCAGCCTCTACGAGGCGCCCCTGGCCCTGGTGCGGCCGGATCAACACGTCGCCTGGCGCGGCGCGGCCTGGCCCGGGCCGCAAATCCTCGAACGCGTGAGCGGCCGCCTCGTCGGCGCCGACAACGCCTCGACCGAAACGGAGCAAGTTTGATGCGTTGGATCTCCTACCGTACGCCTGGTGGCGAAGAGGCCGTCGGGCTGGCCACGTCGGGCGGCTATCGCGGCGCGAGCGTCGCTGAACTCGGCGCGGACCTGCTGGGTCTGGTCAGGGGCGGCGCGCCGGCCATGGCCGCGGCCGCCGAGCGCCTGGCTTCCGCCCCCCTGGTCGCCGCGGAGGGCCTCGACCTCCTGCCGCCCCTGCCGCGGCCGCCCAAGATCATCTGCATCGGGCTCAACTACATGGCCCATTCCCAGGAGGCCGGCTTCAGCCCGCCAGCCTATCCGGCCGTATTCGCCCGCTACGCCACGAGCCTCGTGGCCCATGGCGCGCCGATCCTGCGCCCACGCGTCTCCGACCAGCTCGACTACGAGGGCGAACTGGCCGTCGTGATCGGGCGCGGCGGCCGCTACATCCCCGAAGACCAGGCGCTGGACCATGTGGCCGGCTATGCGGTGTTCAACGACGGCTCGGTGCGGGACTACCAATTGCGGACCCAGCAATGGACCATCGGCAAGACCTTCGACGCCACCGGGGCGTTCGGGCCGCAACTGGTCACCGCCGACGAACTGCCGCGCGGCTGCAAGGGCTTGCGGCTGGAGACCCGCCTCAACGGCGAGGTCGTGCAAAGCGCCTCGACCGATGACCTGATCTTCGACGTGGCGCGCCTGATCACGATCCTCTCTGAGGCCGTCACCCTCGAACCCGGTGACGTCATCGTCTCGGGAACCCCGTCGGGCGTTGGGGCCGCGCGCAAGCCGCCGCTCTGGATGAAGCCGGGCGATATCTGCGAGGTCAGCATCGAGGGCGTGGGCGTCCTGTCCAACCCGATCGCCGACGAGCCGGTCCCCGCGGCGGGAGAAGCCTGATGGCGGAGGTCAAGCGCACGCCCTCGCGCCGGCCCGCCGTCCTGGGGGTCCATTCTCTCGACCACTTCGCCCTCACCGTCCCCGACCTGGACGCGGCGCGCCGGTTCTACGAGGCCTTCGGCCTGGAGGTTCGCCGGGACGACGAGGCCCTGGCCATCCACGCCTGCGGCGACGACCACTGCTGGATGCGGATCAGGCTCGGTCCGCGCAAGGTCGTGGAGAGCCTGAGCTTCGGGATCTTCGAGGACGACCTCGGCCCCTTCGGCGCGCGCCTAGCAGGCCTGGGGATCGCGACCAGCGTCCAGGGCGAGCCCTCCGCGCCATCGCTCTGGCTGAAGGATCCCCACGGCCTGGCCATCGAGCTGCGCGTGGCCGAGAAATCCTCTCCAGACACCAAGGCGGTTCCGGCGCCGGCCCCGACCACCCTTCGAGGAGCGCCGATGCGTGACGCTGCGCCCCTCGTACGTCCGCGGCGCATGTCGCACGCGGCCTTCTTCACCCCGGATCTCGAGGCCACCCTGGCCTTCTACATTGACGTCCTGGGCCTGCGCCTGTCGGACCGCTCGGGGCCGGGCGCGTTCCTGCACGGCGCGCATGGCAGCGAGCACCACATGGTCGCCTTCGCCCAGTCCAGCCAGGCCGGCTTTCACCATAGCGCCTGGGAGGTCGGCTCGGTCGACGAGGTGGGCCTTGGCGCGGCCCAGATGGCGCGCGCCGGCTACACCGAGGGCTGGGGCCTTGGCCGCCATGTGCTGGGATCGAACTATTTCCACTATGTTCGCGATCCCTGGGGCAGTTTCGCCGAATACAGTTTCGACATGGACTACGTGCCGGCCGATTTCGACTGGCCTAGCACCGAGGCCTCGCCCGAAAACGGCCTCTATCTCTGGGGCCCACCCCCGCCCGACGATTTCGGCGTCAATAGCGAAGGAGCCAAGCCTTGACCCCCGTCTCCAGCCCCCTGCCGGCCGCCGCGGCGCCGGCCATGCGGCGCGGCGCGGGGGAGCTTGGCCTGCTGCTGGCGCTCGCCACCTGCGCCGCGCTGGTCTTCCTCAATCGCACCGGCATCAGCTTCCTGTTTCCGGCGATCCAGGGCCAGTTGCACCTGACCAACACCCAGCTCGGGCAGCTGATGTCGGCGACCTCTCTGGCCTGGGCCGTGTCGAGCATCTTCTTCTCGCTAGCCAGCGACGTGCTGGGCGTTCGCCCGCGGCTGCTGATCGTCATCTGCACGATCGGATTTTCGATCGTCGGCGGACTGTCGGGCTTGGTCTCAACCTTCGCGGCGCTGTTGCTGCTTCGCGTGGCCATGGGAGTCTTCGAGGGGCCGGTGCTGCCGCTGATCCAGTCGACCGTCTCGGCGGCCTCGCCGGCCGATCGCCGCGGCGCCAACCTCGGCGTGATCATCGGCGGTTCAGCCCTCGTGGGCGCGGTGCTGGCCCCGCCGATCATGACGGGCCTTTCGGCGACGCTGGGCTGGCGCTCGGCCTTCCTGGCCATCGCCCTACCCGGGCCCCTGGTGGCGCTGGCCGTATGGATCGCCACGCGGCCGCGCGCCTTGGGCGGGACCGCCAAGGCCGAGCGGCTGGACCTCCGCGGCGCGGTGCGCATCATCGCCCGCCGAAACATCCTCCTGGCCCTGGTCGGAGCGATCACCCTGATCGGCTCGACGGTGGCCTCGGCAGCCTTCCTGCCCCTCTATCTGTCGTCCCTGCCAGCGTTCACGCCGACCTCGAAGATTCTGTTCTTCGTCACCCTCGGGATCATCCACAGCATCGGCGGCATCATGCTGCCCGCCCTGTCCGACCGGGTAGGTCGGCGGGCGTGTCTGATCGCCGCCTGTCTGTGCTCGGCGGCCACGCCGGCGGCCATGGCCCTGATGTCGCTGTCGACGTGGTGGGTGGCGGCCGTGGTGATCCTCGGCTTCGTGGCCTCCGGCGCCTTCACCCTGATGGTCTATGTCGTTCCCGGCGAGACCGTCCCGCCCCAGATGGCCTCGACGACCTTCGCGATCTTGCTGTTCGTGGGCGAGATCATCGGCGGCGGCGGCGCCCCCACCCTGGCCGGCTGGGTGGCCGACCATCATGGCCTAGCCGCCGCGCAACTGGTGTGCGCGGCCCTGGCGGGCGTCGCCTTCATCGCGGCGTTGTTCGTCGAGGAACCTCCCCGATCGTCGACGACGCCGGCCGGTTGACGCCACCGGCCGAGCCCTCCGCCCTGGAACTCGGCCCCTCCTGCTGGCGCGCGCGGCGCGCGCGCCAGCCCTTTTCCTGATGGGCGGACGCGGCGTTCCGATTTCCTGATGGGCGCCAGGAGCGACACCCAACGCCGGCGAAACGGGTCGTTAGAGCGCGATGGATACCCAGCCCCGAAATGCACGTGCGCTGGGCCGAACTCCCCAAGGACAAGCCGATCGTTCTTTGCTGCCGGGACGCCTGATGCAGCCTGGCCACCTCAGCGGCGCTCATAGCCGATGGCGACCGCCGCAGCCGCCTCGCGCCAACATCTGCCGTTGGAACGCCTCCAGGAGGGCGACGTTCGCAGCGCTGACCAACTGCTCGACGATACGCGCCGCGCGGCGCGGGCGAGCGCTAAGATTATCGCGTGGTCCGAAACCGCCGCGCCCAGCACCCAGGCCAACAAGGCGATACCCCGCCTGGCTCGCCGAGCGTGCGCCGTGGGCGCTCACGCATCGAACTGGGCCCTGAACAGCATCTCGTGGGGCCGCCAGTCGACCCCGCGCTCCCGCAGCCAGTGATCGTCATAATAGGTGCAACTGTATCGATCCCCCCCGTCGCACAGGATCGACACGATCGAGCCCGTCTCGCCCTGGCTCGCCATCTCTTCGACCAGTTGAGCGATGGCCACTAGGTTCGTGCCGGTGGAGCCGCCTACC
The DNA here is from genome assembly GCF_059419665.1 of Caulobacter sp. GW821-FHT05F04. Lineage (NCBI taxonomy): Bacteria > Pseudomonadati > Pseudomonadota > Alphaproteobacteria > Caulobacterales > Caulobacteraceae > Caulobacter > Caulobacter sp. GW821-FHT05F04. Next base: position 409,311 of record NZ_JBWKSF010000002.1, on the reverse strand, counting down.
CGACGCCCCAGACGATGAGACAGAGCCCGCATCGCGCCAATGCTGGCGGCGTCGTCGACCGCGATCATCCGGTCGATCACCGAGGGGATGAAGCTGGGTTCGACCCGCGGCCGCCCGATCCCCTCGACGCAACTGGCGCTCGCTTCCGGCAGTGACACGACCGTCGGATCGGCGAAATGGCGATGGAAGACCGAGTGAACCGGATCGGCGACGCAAAGCCGGGTCGCATGGCGCTGATAGGCGATGTAGCGGCCGATCGTGGCGGACGTCCCGCCCGTGCCGGCGCCGCACACGATCCATGCCGGGACCGGAAACGCCTCCGCCGCCATCTGCGCGAAGATGCTTTCGGCGATGTTGTTGTTGCCCCGCCAGTCGGTCGCGCGTTCGGCATAGGTGAACTGGTCGAGATAATGGCCTTTCGTCTCGCGTGCGAGGCGGTGGGCGACGTCATAGACGGTGCGCGGGTCGTCGACCGTATGAATTTCGCCGCCGTGGAAGCGGATCGCATCGAGCTTGGGCGCCGCCGTCGATGCGGGCACAACCGCGATGAAGCGCAAGCCGAGCATCCGTGCGAAATAGGCCTCGCTGACCGCCGTCGATCCCGACGATGCCTCGATGATGCAGGTGTCGGGCCTGATCCAGCCGTTACACAGGGCATAGAGGAACAGCGAGCGCGCCAGACGGTGTTTCAGGCTCCCCGTGGGGTGGCTGCTCTCGTCCTTCAGATAGAGCGTGATTCCTGGATAACGCGCCAAGTCCAGCCGGATAAGGTGCGTGTCGGCGGAACGGTTGAAGTCCGCCTCTATCCGTCGGATCGCGTCGGCCCGCCAGGCCTGGACGGGAGTCTCACCGCGATTACCGGGCATCGGCGGTCAGTCCATGCCGGACCAGCATCGCAGCCGGGTCGGCGTCGCGTCCGCGGAAGGCGCGGAAGCTCTCCGCCGCCGGACGGCTCGCGCCCCGGGAGAGGATTTCCTCGCAAAATCTGGCCGCGGTGGGGCGGTCGATCAGCCCAGCCTCGGCGAAGCGCTGGAACCCGTCGGCGGCGAGCACCTCGGCCCACAGATAGCTGTAATAGCCCGAGGCATAGCCGCCCGCGAAGATATGGGTGAAGGCGTGCGGAAAGCGGTGCCAGGCGGGCGGGCGCACCACCGCCACCTCGTCGCGCACCGCCTCGATCACGTCGATGGGGTCGTCGCCGAGCCCGCCCCGATGCAGCAACAGGTCAAACAGCGCGAATTCGACCTGACGTACGACGAACATCCCCGACAGGAAGTGGCGTGCGGCGAGCAGCGTCTCGAACAGCGCATCGGGCAGCGGCGCGCCCGTCACATGATGGCCGGACATGTCGCCCAGCACGGCGCTGTCCCAGGCGAAATCCTCCATCAACTGGCTGGGCAGTTCGACCGCATCCCATTCGAACCCGCTGATGCCGGCGATATTGGGCCGGTCGACGCGGGTGAACAGGTGATGCAGGCAATGCCCGGTCTCGTGCAGGAAGGTGACGACTTCCTTGTGGCTGAGCAGCGCGGGACTGCCATCGGTCTTCGGCGCGAAGTTGCAGACGAGATAGGCGACCGGCACGCGCTGGACATTCCCGTCGTTGAGCCGCGGCCGCGCTTGCGCCATCCAGGCGCCGCCACGCTTGCCCGGGCGCGCGTGCAGGTCGAGATAGACGCCCGCGAACACCGCGCCATCTTCGTCCGCCACGTCATAATAACAGGCGTCCGGATGATAGACGGCGACATCGGGCCGCGCGATCAGACGGATGCCGAACAGCCGGTCGAGCAGGCGCCGCCACCCGGCGATGACGCGCTCGACCGGGAAATGGGCGCGCACCGCCTGCTCGTCGACGGCGTACAGGGCCTGCCGCATCCGCTCGGCGACATAGGCGACGTCCCAGGGTTGAAGCTCGGCGACGCCCAGACGCCTGGCGGCATGATCCGCCAGCGCCGCCATCTCGCGCTCGGCGGCAGGCTTCGCGCGGGCGGCGAGATCGCGCAGAAAGGCCAGGACCGCGTCCGCATCGGTGGCCATCTTGGTGGCGAGCGACCATGCGACCGGATCGGCGAAGCCGAGCAGCCGCGCGGCCTCGCGCCGCCGGTCGAGAATCTCGGCGATCCGCCCGGAATTGTCGAACTGTCCGGCGTGCGGCCCCTGGTCGGACGCGCGCGTGCCCGATGCGGCATAGACGCGCTCGCGCAGCCCCCGGTCCTCGGCGAAGGTCAGGATCGCGTTGACGCTGGGCATCTGGAGCGTGACGACCCAGCCGGTCAGCCCCTTCGCCCTGGCCGCCTCGGCGAACATCGCCTTGTCGGCGTCCGAAAGTCCCGCGAGGAGCGCTTCGTCCTCGACCTGCTCGAACCAGGCGTCGGTCGCGTCGAGCACGGCGTTGCCGAACGCCGTCGAAAGCTGTGACAACTCCACCGAGATGGCCGCGAAGCGGGCGCGATCCTCGGGCGCGAGCGCGACGCCGGAAAGCGTGAAGTCACGGATCATATGCTCGACCGCGGCGCGATCGGCGTTGGGCGAGGCGGCGAAATCCGCTGTCGCGGTCAGCGCGACCAGCACCTCGTACAGCGCCCGGTTCTGCATGACCTGAAGATGGTTCTCGACCAGCCGCACCTGTCCGGCGGCATAGGCGGCGCGCAGCTCGGGCGTGTCCCCCACGGCTTGCAGATGGGAGACGGCCGACCAGACGCCCGCGATCGCGGTGTCGGCCCGTTCCAGCGGCAGCCACGCGTCCGCGAAATCGGTCGGCCGGGCCGCGACGATCTTGGCCACGACCGCGCGGTGGTCGGCGAGGACCTGGTCGAGCGCCGGCGCGATCTGGTCGGGGCGGATATCGCCAAACCGCGGCAAGGCCAGGGTGTCGAGCAGCGCGTTCATCATGGAATTTCCCATCTTGGGCGAGAGTTCAGACCAGCAGGCGGACATCGGCGTCTTCGGTGGCGATCGCCTGCGCGTTGCGCCCGGCCAGATAGCGCTCGGCCTCCAGCGCGGCCATGCAGCCCGTGCCCGCGGACGTCACCGCCTGACGGAACAGCCTGTCCTGCACGTCGCCGGCCGCGAACACGCCCGGCACGCTGGTGGCGGTCGATCCGGGCGCGACGAGGATATAGCCCTCATCGTCCATTTGCAGTTGCCCCTTGAACAAGGCGGTCGCGGGATCGTGGCCGATCGCGACGAACAGCCCGTGCGCCGCCAGCTGCGACACGACGCCGTCACGGGTGTCGCGCAGCGCCACGCTGGTCACGCCGCCGCCATCGCCCAGCACCTCGGCGACTTCGGCGTTCCAGACCATCTCGACCTTGGGATTGGCGCGAAGCCGCGCCTGGTTGGTGCTATCGGCGCGCAGCGTGTCGCGGCGGTGGATCAGATAGACCTTCTTGGCGAAATGGGTGAGGTGCAGGGCCTCCTCGACCGCCGTGTTGCCGCCGCCGACGACCGCGCAGACCCGACCGCGATAGAAGAATCCGTCGCACGTCGCACAGGCTGACACGCCGCGTCCGCGATACTCGGTCTCGCTCTCCAGTCCCAGCCAGCGGGCGGACGCGCCCGTCGCCACGACGATGGTGTCGGCGGTGTAGCGCGCGCCGCCATCGCCGACCGCGAGGAACGGCGCGCGGGTCAGGTCGACCTCAACGATCTGGTCGCTGACGAGGTCGACGCCGGCCTTGCGCACCTGCTCGCCCATCCGCGCCATCAGGTCAGGACCGAGCACGCTCTCCTCGCCCGGCCAGTTTTCGACCTCGGTGGTGATGGTCAGCTGCCCACCCGGCCGCGGCCCCTCGATCAGCATCGGCGCCAGCGCGGCCCGCGCGGCGTAGACGGCGGCGGTATAACCCGCCGGGCCCGAGCCGATGATCAGCATCTTGCTGTGCCGCGCGAGCGGCCCGGTCATTCCCGGCATCCTATGCCCTCATCCTCGCTGTGCGGGAACCGGCGCGGCGGCAAGCGGCGCGCGCTCCATCAGCTCGATCGCTTTCCAGCCGAACGACCGATACCTTTCGCTGGACGCCTCCACCCGCTCCAGCCGCAGGCGAAACTGCTGCGCCAGGGCCGGATGGTCGGCGTCCAGGATCGCCAGCACGCGGTCGAGCCCGGAAAATTCGGCCTTGTATCCGTCCTTCTCCGCCTGATCGCGGATATGGAAGACGCGGCTCTCGTCTTGGTCGGTCCAGCCGATCCTCGACAGCGAGAGATGGAGTTCGAGGGTTCCCAGCCCGTTTAGCGTGTCGCGCAGGACGGTCCGCATGGCGCCAGGCCAGGCCGCCGCCTCGATAACCTGCCCCGCCCGACGATCCAGCGTCGCCTCCTCCAGAGCGTCCGTCGCGGCGACGGCGGCCATCCGGGCGGCTTTCCACGTCTTTCGATCGGGTTCGTCGCCGTCGATCGCACGCCGATGCAAGGCCATGATCGCCAGACGGCCCTGTTCCACATCCGGGCGCTGTTCGGTCAGAGCCGCCAGTTCGGCGTTGGCGAGAAGATCCAGCACCAGTTGCGAGACGATCGGCGTCAGATCCGCCCCGACGGGCGTTCGCTCCAGCCAGGCCCACGCAAAGCGTTCGGCCTCGGCCTTCGGCCGGAAGCCGTTGACGAACATCGGCAGCGCCTCGGCCAGCGCGATCGGATATCCCAGTCGCTCGGCGAAGCCCGGCGTATCGTCGGCTTCCATGACGGCGCCGATGACATTGGCCTGTCCGTTCTCCCAGGCCGGGAAATAGACGAAGCTGTCCGCCGCGATGTGGCGCCGCAGGCGCTCCATCGCCTGCGCCTTGACCGCCTTGTCGCCGTGGAACGCGACCATCGTCATCATTCCGTTCCCACATGGGCGTCGACAAAGGCGTCGAGCCGGCTGCGCGAAATGGTGCCGAAGGTCCGCCCGGTCTCGGCGCCGTCCTTCACGATCATCAGCAGCGGGATGCCGCGGACCGCGAACCGTTCGGCCAGCTTGGGATTGGCCTCGATATCGACCTTCACGATCTCCATCTCGTCGGCATATTCCTTGGCCATCTCGTCGAGCGTTGGGGCCAGCGCCTTGCACGGCGCGCACCAGGGCGCCCAGAAGTCGACCAGCACGGGCTTGTCGTTCTTCATCACGATCTCGTCGAAATCCTGCTCGGTCGCGCTACGCATGATACTTGTCCTTTCGGGGAAATAGGGGGTCAGCCGGCCTGTCCGCCGACCATCATCCGGTCGATGCGCAGCGTGGGCTGGCCGACGCTGACGTGCAGCGATTGGCCCTGCTTGCCGCAGGTCGCCATGCCGCTGTCGAGCGCCAGGTCGTTGCCGATCATCGAGACATGGCGAAGCGCCTCGTGCCCAACGCCGATCAGTGTCGCGCCGCGCACCGGCGCGACCAGTCGACCCTTCTCGACCAGCCAGGCCTCGATCGTGGTGAAGTTGAAGCGGCCGGTGACGATATCGACCTGCCCGCCGTCGAATTCGGTCGCATAGACGCCGCGATCGATCGAGGCGATGATATCGGCCGGATCGGCGGCGCCATTCGCAAGGAACGTGTTGGTCATGCGCGGCATCGGCAGATGCGCATAGGACTGCCGGCGGCCGTTGCCGGTCGAGCGCGCGTTCATCAGACCCGCATTGAGCCGGTCCTGCATCAGCCCGGTCAGCACGCCGTCCTCGACCAGCACGGTGCGGTCGGGCGCGGCGCCTTCGTCGTCGATGCCCAGCGACCCCAGCCGCCCCGCGATGCCGCCATCGTCGATCACCGTCACACCGGGCGCGGCGATGCGTTCGCCGACCTTGCCGTCGAAGGCGGACAGATGCTTGCGGTGGTGATCGGCCTCCAGACCGTGGCCCACCGCCTCGTGGAACAGCACGCCTGGATAGCCCGGCCCCAGCACGACCGGCATTTCGCCGGCCGGCGCGGGAATGGCGTCGAGATTGTTGACCGCCATGCGCGTCGCGGTCGCGATCATCGCATCGATCGAGGCCGCATCGAACCCGTCCAGGCCGGCGCGCCGGCCCAGACCCGCCTGTCCGCGCGCGCGCTGACCCTTGTGCTCGGCGATCACCACCATCGACAGGATGGTCATGGGCCGCACGTCGCCAGCCAACAAACCGTCGGCATCGGCGACCAGCACCGTCGTGTCGGTCGCGCGGACGTTGGCGTCGACCCGCACGATGCGCGGATCGCGCGCGCGCGCCTGTTCGTCGATCCGTTTCAGGATCGCGATCCAGGCGCCGGCGTCCTCGACCGCGACCGGATCGACCGCGGGATAGAGATCATGTCCCGCGACCCGGCGGTTCAGCGCGACGCCTTGCGGATGTCGCCCCGACTCCCCGCGACGCTCCAGCGTCCGCACCGCGCGCACGGTGTCGAGCAGCGCGCCCTCGCGGATATCGGCGGAGTGGGCGAAGCTCACCTGGCCGGCATGGGCCGCGCGCGCGCCGACGCCCTGGCGCATGACAAAGCCGCCCTGGGTGACGCGCCCGCCTTCCAGCCCCCAACTGCGCATGCTGGTCGTCTCGAAATAGAGGTCGGCGAAATCCGCGCCGCCTCCGGCCAGCTCGCCCAGCGCGCGGGCGATCGCCGCTTCGTCGAGTCCGGCCGGACCGAGCAACGCCGAGCGTGCGCGGTCGATCGCGAGGGCGCCGCCGTTCATGCCCTGCCTCCCACCAGCATGTCATCGATCAGGATCGAACCGGTGCGGATCGCGCCCAGCCGCTCGACATCCCGGCCGACCGCGCGGACGCCGTTCAGCATCGCGGGCATGGTTCCGGCCAGCGTCACGTCGGTGACGGCATGGACCACCTGCCCGTCCTCGACCCAGAGGCCCCGCACCGCCTGGGTCCAGTTGCCGCTGGCGGGATCGGTCTTGCCGCCCTGAAACTGGGTGACGACCAGCCCGGCGCCCAGCATCCGCAGCATCTCGCCCCAGTCGCCGCTTTCGGCCGTGCTGGTCAGCCGCAGATTGTAGTAACCATCGGCATTGCCGGTCGAGGGCATGCCCAGCTTGCGCCCCGTGAAGCTGGACAGGAAGAGCCCCTCGACCACGCCGGACCGGAGGATGGCGCGCGGCGATCCGGCGATCCCCTCGCTGTCGAAGCCGCCGCTGGCCAGACCCAGCGGCTCGAACGGGTCTTCGTGAAGATCAAGGTGCGCGGCGGCCACGCCGCGTCCGATCGGATCGGGCAGGAAACTCATGCGCCGATGTTGCGCCGCGCCGGTCAGCGCGCCCGCCAGCTCGCCGACCAGAGTGGCGGCGACGCGCGGCTCGAACAGCACCGGGCAGCGACGGCTCTCGACCGACCGCGCCCCCAGGGCCCCGCGGGCGCGGTCGGCGGCGGTCTTCGCGAGCTGCTCAGCGGACGATAGAGCGTCGGCCCGTCGTTCCTGCGATTGGCAGAAGTCGGAAATGCCGCCGCCCTCGTCCTGCGCCAGCATCACTGTCCAGCGGGCGTCGTTGGAGCGCAGCGCGCTGCGGCAGAATCCGTCGCTGGTCGCCAGCGCCCAGAGGCCTTCGGTCGCCACCGCCACCGACTCGCCCGCGCGCAGGCGGCTGTCGGCGGCGGCGACGCCGATGGCGATGCGGTTCATCGTGTTCGCCGCGTCCAGCAGCGTCGCCGGACCCCGGGGACTGTCAGCGTAGAGCAACGGCGCCGGACCGGAAAAGGCGAGCGCATCGGCGGAGGGCATGTCGGCGTCTGGATCGGGCTGGACATGTCCGGCGATCAGCATCGCCTCCTCGACGACCCGCTCCACCGCCGCCCGATCGAACCCGGCGGTCGAGGCCGATCCGCGACGCCCTTCGTGAAACACGGTCAGGCCCAGGCCCTGACCGCCGCTGCGCTCGGCCGTCTCCACCTCGCCGTCGCGCACCGCGATCCTGGCGACGGCGTCATGATGGACCGAGGCGCGCGCCCGCGCGCCACGCCGGCCCGCCAGCTCCACCGCCAGCTGGGCGGCCTCGCGCAGCTCGGTCTCGGTCTGGGTGAGCAGCCGGGTCACGCCTGAACCTCGATACGGGCGGCGGTGGCGTGGCCGTGATGCAGTTGCAGGCGATCGGTGTGATAGGCGGCCAGCTTCTCATCGTGCACCACGCTGACGATGGTCGCCTCGGGCATGGCGTCGAGCACCGACTGGTAGAAATGCGCGGCGTTGTCCGCGTCGAGCGCGCTCGTCGCCTCGTCCAGCACCAGCAAGGTCGGACGCTGAAGCAGGATGCGGGCGAGCGCCACGCGCTGCTGCTCGCCGGGCGACAATTCGTCCTGCCACATGCGCGATTCGTGCATGGCCTCGATATGGGCCTCGAGCCGGACCCGCTCCAGCAGCCGCGCGATGGCCGCATCATCGTGATCCTCGGTCCGGTCGGGGAAGCAGATGGCGTTCTTGAGCGTGCCGAGCGGCAGATAGAGCCGCTGCGGCACCAGCATCGCCTTACCGCGCCGGGTCATCGCGACCTGGCCCGATCCATCCGGCCACAGTCCGGCGATGGCGCGCAGCAGGGTGGTCTTGCCCGTGCCCGAAGGCCCTTCGATCACCCAGCGCTCGCCATCGCGGATGGTCCAGTCGGCGACCGACAGCAAAGGCTCGCCATTCGGGCGACGCAGCATCAGACCCGCCGCGCTGATCGCGACGCCCTCGGGCGCGCCGCCGGGCGTAAAGCCGATGCCACGCGGCCGCTCATAGTCGATCGCATCATCCAGCGCCTTCAGACGATTGATGTTGGCGATCTGACGGGCGATGCTCGGATAGGCGGTGACGATATAGGACAGACTGCCCGCGAACTGCGCAAAGGCGTCGCGCGCCGCCTGGACCTGACCGAAGCTGATCGCGCCCGCGAAGTATTTCGGCACGGCCAGAAACAGCGGGACGATGCCCATGACCTGCTGATAGACGCCCTGCCCTACCTGCAAACCCGCATTGGCCAGCATCATGCGGTACCAATTGCGCCGGATGTTGTCGAAGGCGACGCGAAGTCCGCTCTGTTCGATCTCCTGCGCGCCGGAAAAAGCGATCTGTTCGCTGTTGCGCCGAACATGCAGCAGGTCGCTACGGAAATCGGCTTCGAAATGCTGCTCAAGCATCCGGCGCCGGACGAACGGCTTGCCGATCCAGGTGATGAACACCGTGCCAAACAGGACATAGACGATCGCGAACCAGACGAGGTCGCCGCCGGGCAGAGGGATGCGATGGCCGAAAAGGGGAATGCTGATCGGCGAGGATGTCTGCAGCAATATGGCGGCGAAGACGATCGCGCGCACCAGACTGAAGACGAGCGCGATCACGATGGCGAGCGGCGATGTCCCGTACACCAAGCCCATCGCCGTGAATTCCTTCACGTCTTCGGCGATGCGCTGGTCGGGATTGTCGATCATCCGCAACCGCTCGATCTCATAGAAGCGATCGCGGGCGAACCAGCGGCCCAGATACCATTCGGTCAGCCATTGGCGCCACCGCATCGACAGCGTCCAGCCGACGAGATTGTGCGCGAAGGCCGTCCCGATCTGGAGAACGATGATCATCGAGAAGGCGAAGACCAGCGACAGGAACAACCCGCCCTGCCGCTGTTCGATCGCATCGTAGAAATGGCGCTGCCACTGATTGGACAGCAGAAAGGCGTAGGTGGTGCCGATCTCGATCGCGCAATAGCAGGCGACCAGGAACCACGCCCATTTCCAGTCGTCCGACACGAAATAGCGCGTGCTTAAACGCCAAGCATAGGCCCAGCGTTCTCGCGCCGGCTGGGAGGAACGGAGACCCGCCTCGCGGCGGGTCTCCTCGACATTGACAGGTTGTGGCGTCATCGGTCTGCGATACCCGATCAGAACAGGCGCTTGGAAATGCTGAGGCGCACGCTGCGCGGCTCTCCGACCGGCACGTAGGTGAAGATGGAGCTCGACCCGTAGTTTCGGCGATCGAAGATATTGCGGACACCGATATTGATGTCGAAGCCCCTCACACTAAGGAAAGCATTCGCATCGATCTGCCGCGACGACGGTACGACATACTGGCCCAGCAGGTTGGCGAACGAGCTCGACCGCCCGTACAGGCCGGCCGATACGCCGCCGCTGACACCCTCCGAAATCTTCGTGCGATAGGTCGAATAGACGCTGTACGTGTCACGCGGCTGGTTCGCCACGACGGTCTGAAGGGCATTGGTGGTCAGCAGCGCATATTTGGTGTGCGTCAGCGACGCCAGCACCGTCCATCCCGGCGACAACTGCCCGGCGATGTTCAGATCGACGCCCCGCCCGCGCTGCCCCGGTCCGGGGAAGAGGTTGGTCGGATCCGTTGGGTCACGAACGATGATATTGTCCTGCTGGATATCGAAATAGGACGCATTGATCGTCGCGCGCTTTTGGAAGAGGTCGAGCTTGACGCCCACTTCCTTGTTGTTGGTGATGATGTTCGGCAGGATGGAGCCATCCTTGGCGACCGTGAACGTGGCCTGCTCGCCTCGCGCATAATTGGCGAAGATCGAAAGGTTGTCCGTGGCGTCGAAGATGACGCCGCCGCTCGGTGATACGCCACTCTTGCGTTGCACCAATAATGGCGACGGGCCCGCGAAGAACGTCTGCGATGTGCTTTCGAACCAGCTCTTGCGAACGCCGCCCAGGACCTTGATCTTCCAGAACTCGATCAGAGCCTGGCCATAGACCCCCTCTTGCTTGCCGCTGTTGCGGATCTGCACATCGCCAAACGCTGACCACGGGATGACGACCAAGGGTGTATTGGCGTCGAGCGACGGGTTCGTGGCCCGGTTATAGACCAGCCCGCTCTGCTGCGCGCTGTCGCCGTCGCTGTAATTGTAGCCAAGGTTGAAGCTGGCCTTCACGCCGTCGCCGACCCGCGTCTTGATCCGCAGGAAGCTGTCGATGGCGCTGGATGAGCCGTCCTGCCGCGAACCTTGGGTATCGGCTATCAGAGCGCCCGCACGGCTGTAGCCGACGTTGGCGGCCCGGAGCTTCAGCAGGGTCTGGTCGTGCGTACCGCGCACGACGAGGTCGATACCCGGCACGATCTGTCGCGTCGCATCGAAGTAGACACGCGTGGTGTTGATGTGAATACCCTGGTTGGGCGCATAGATGGGCCGCGAGGGATCGCGATCGATGATCTGCCTGGTCTTGTTGTCGAACAGCGTGAAGGCGCCGATGCCGCTGGAGCCTTCGTTGATGCTGGCGCCAATCACGACATCGGTCAGGCGATCCTTGTACCGCACGGTCGGCGCGAACAGCCAGTTCTCGTCACCCGTGTAGCCGCCGTAATTGTGGTCCATCGTCTGCGCGCTGGCGATGACGCGCGCCGACAGCTTTTTGTTGGCGATGATCGCACCGTTGGCGTCGATCACGCCGCGCACCAGCCCGAACGAGCCCGTATCGAAGCCGACGGCCAGCCGCCGCTCGGCGCTCGGCTTCTTCGTCACCACGTTGACGTTACCGCCCAGATTGCCGAACCCGGCCAGCAGCGCGTCGGGGCCCTTCAGGACTTCGACCCGCTCGATATTGGCGACCGGCTGATCGGCCCCGGCATTGACGCCATATTGCGACGTCGTCGTCAGGCCGTTGACCAGACCGCCCGCCGAGAAGCCGCGGAGCGTATAGCTGGCGCCGCTATTGGGGGTGTTGACCAGCGCCGACACACCGCCCGCGTTGCGCAGGATGTCGGTGATGTTGAGCGCCTGCTGTTCCTCGATCGTCTTGGCGGTGATGACCTGCGTATTGCGCGGCTGGTTGCGCAGGCCCAGGCCGTTGCGATCGGAGGTGCTCGACTGGCGGACCAGCGAGCTGGTTTCGGCCTCGTCGCGACGTGCGATCACGACAATCTCGTTGAGGATGACCGGGTCGACGACGACGACCAGACCCGCCTTCGCGCCCGAAAGGACGGCCAGACTGCTGCCCTTGATCGCCGCTTCAGCCGCTCGCCGGGCGTTCGTGGCGCCGCGCACGGGCCGGGAGGTCAGTCCCCGGACGGCGTCGGGATCGTAATTGATCGTCTCGCCCGTCCGCGCGGCGATCGCCTGAAGCGCCTCGGCCATCGGCAGCGCGGGCAGGTCGATGGTCGCTTCCTGCGCGCTCCGCGCCAAGGCCGGCGACGGCGTGACGGTGCTCACCAGCGCCAGAACGCCTAGACTTGCGGCGCCTAACAGAGATTGGGTCTTGGCAGTCATATGCATCACGCAGTTCCCCCTTTGAGGGCCGCACGCCATCCCCGCACGGGCGAGACTGCCCGTCCGCTAAGCCGCAGACCCTATGACAAAACGAACTCGCCTCACGCCGCGAAACAGTCGCTTCCAGATCGGCTGCGACCGCGGCCCCCTCCTGCTCGACGGCGCCCCCCAGCTTTGGAAGCCAAGCACTGGCGGGAGTTCTCCGTCGAAAGAAACGCTATGTGTACGTTCCATGACTGGCAAATTCGAAGTGTTCATGCCCCCATAAGCCGCATGGATGGGCCGCGGTGATGTCCGGGGTGAATTGCAAGCCCGGGCGAAGATTGAACTGTCGATCGACCAACGGGTCCGCGGACGCCAGAAGCAACTACAGTCTACATATGGAAGATTGCCGGAAACAGCGGTCCGGCGAAGTCGGTAAGGGGCAGGCACAGGATGAACGCCAAGCAACCCGAGGCAGAAGCGCGGACACCGCCTCCCGACGTCTTACCGCTGCGCAAACTGAATTTGAACCTTCTCTACCCCCTGGATGCGATCCTGCGCGCGCGGTCCCTGACCGAAGCAGGACGAGAGGTCCGGCTCAGTCAGCCGGCCATGAGCCATGCCCTGCGCCGCCTTCGCGAGCATTTCGCCGACGATCTTGTGATCCACCTGGGCGCCGAGCAGCAGCTCACGCCCCTTGGTCTGGCGTTGCGTCCCGAAGTGCAGCGGGTGATGCGCGAAGTGGAGGGCGCCTTCAACTTCTCGCTCGCCTTCGATCCCATGACCACCACCGGCGCCATCCATGTCGCCACGTCCGAGGCGATAGAGCAGATGCTGCTTGGGGAGGTGCTGCGCAATCTGTCCACGACCGCCCCCGGTTTGACCGTGAGCATTTTACCGCTCGATATCGCACGACCGCGGCGCGCGTTGGATGATGGGGCCGATCTGCTGCTGCTTCCCGGACAGTGCGCGCTCGACGGTCTGGAGACATTGCCGATCCTGAACGACCAAGCCTCCTGCATGATCTGGACCGACCACCCAACGCTGCGGGACTGCCATGACCTGAGCGAAGATCAGTATCGGGCCGCGCGGCACATCGTGGCGCGCGGCGAATTGACGGAAAGCTTTCCGCTCGACGCGGCTGGCGCCGAGATGCTGCGCGCGCGCCGGATCTGCATTCAGACCAGCTCGCAGGCCACGTTGCCCGCTATCGTCATCGGCAGCGATCTGGTGGCGACCGGCAGCATGTGGCTGTTTCAACACTATGCATCGATGATGCCGCTGAAGGTCGTCACCGCGCCCTTTACCAGGCGTCGAACCCCAGTTGTCGCGCAGTGGCCAAAACATCGTCGAGATCCCATGCTGGCATGGTTCGTCGACCAGATCAGGGAAAGGCGCCGACAATATCCCCGCGGTCTTGAGTGACGGGCGGGGGCGGAAGCGCTCATTGGCGCTGGCGTCGATTGCGGCCTGACCCCAACGGCGCCATCCGAGCCCACCCGGTCCATCGGCCGGTCCGGAGTTGGGCGGGGTTGCGCCAGTCGCTGACGTCGCCTCACCTCCAGGAACAAGACGTTCGCCCGGTGACGTGGCGCGCAGAATCGAATGGCGAGGAGCACTACGCCCACGCCGAAGCCCTCTGAGCTACGATTTCCATCAACGGCCAACCCAGCTCGCCGGTGGCCATCCTTAGGATGCTGGGGAGGGGCAGCTCGCAGGCCGCCAAGACCTCGTCACCGCCCGCAAGCTCTCCGGCGCGCGTGAGAAGCTGCGAGAGATGCTTGAAATGATCGACGACCTGCAGTCCGAGCAGGCCCAGGCGATCCAGCGCGGCCTCTATTCGTGACGAAGCGCGTCCATCGGATTGAGCCGCGCGGCCCGGCGGGCGGGGAAGTAGCCGAACAGCACGCCGATCAGGGCCGAGAAGACGAAGGCGACCGTATTGATGGTCGGGTCGAAGATGTACGGCACATTCAGCATGGGCGCGAGGATCAGGCTGGCGCATAGGGCCAGCGTCAGGCCCAGCAGGCCGCCCAGGCTGGACAGCACCACGGCCTCCACCAGAAACTGCAGAAGCACCTCGCGCCCGAGCGCGCCGATGGCCAGCCGGACGCCGATCTCGCGCGTGCGCTCGGTCACCGACACCAGCATGATGTTCATGATCCCGATCCCGCCCACCAGCAGGCTGACCGCGGCAACGGCGCCCAAGAGGCCGGTCAGCATCTGGGTCGTGCTCCGCAGGGTCTCCGAGATCTGCTGGGTGTCGAAGATGTTGAAGTCATCGGCGTCGGCCGGCTGCAGGTGGCGGCGCTCGCGCAGCAACGACTTGATCGAGGCCTGAACGGTCTTGGAGTCGTAGGCCGGGTCCACCGAGACCATGATCATGCTGACGTGCTGGTTGCCCGTGATCCGGCGTTGCGCGGCCTTCACCGGCATGATCACCACGTCGTCCTGGTCCATGGGGCCCATGCTGGACCCGCGCGCCGCGAGCGCGCCAACCACGTGGCACGAAAGGTCGCGGATGCGGATGGAGGCGCCGACCGGGTTCTCGTCGCGGAACAGGTTGCGCCGGACCGTGGAGCCGATCAGGCACACCGTCTTGCCCGCCTGCTCCTCGGCCGCCGTGAAGGTTCGCCCCTCGGCCATGTTCCAGGACTGGGCCTTCAGGTAATCGTTGCTGGTGCCATAGATGGTGGTCGACCAGTTGGCGGCGTTGCGGACCGCCAGGCCCGACGACTGGACCAGGGGAGCGACCGACACCAGGCCGGCCACCTGTTGCCTGAGCGCCTCGATATCGTCGGCCTCGAAGGGCTGCGGCTGCGAACCGCCGCCGCCGCCGCGCCCAAACCCCTGGCCGGGCCGGATCTGCAGGATGTTGGCGCCCAGGCTTGAGATCTGCTGCTGGACGGCGGCGGTGGTGCCGTTGCCGAGCGTCACCATCGTGACCACGGAGCCCACGCCAATGACGATGCCGAGCACGGTGAGAAACGACCGCATCAGGTGCCGGCGGATCTCCCGAAGCGCCAGGGCGAATGTGGTGACCAGGACAGCGTTCACGGAGCGGCTCCAACCCGGGGCCTGCCGGCTTCGATAGCCTCGATCAGGCCGTCGCGGAACTTCACCGTGGTGTGAGCGAAAGCCGCCATGTCAGGCTCGTGCGTCACCATCAGGATGGTGATCCCCGACTCGTCGTTGAACTGTTCGAGCAGCCGCATGATCTCGAGCGAGCGCTCGGTGTCGAGGTTTCCGGTGGGCTCGTCGGCGAGCAGCACTTCGGGCTGGGTGACGATGGCCCTGGCGATGGCGACGCGCTGTTGCTGGCCGCCGGAGAGTTCGGCGGGCATGTGGTGCGACCAATCCGCCAGTCCGACCTTCCGAAGAGCGTCCATGGCGATCTCCCGCCGGGTTCGTTTCGGTTCGCCGCGATAGAGCAGCGGCAACTCGACATTCTCCAGAGCGCTGGTTCGCGCGAGCAGGTTGTAGCCCTGGAAGATGAAGCCCAGATAGCGCCGCCGCAGCAGGGCCCGCTCGTCCCGATCGAGCTGTTCCACATGGACGCCCTTGAAGACGTATTCGCCGCCGGTGGGCGTATCGAGGCAGCCCAGGATGTTCATCATCGTGGACTTCCCGGAGCCCGACGGTCCCATCACCGCCACGAAGTCGCCGACCTGGACGTCGAGATCGATGCCCTTCAGCGCCTGGAACGCCGCCGCGCCGTCGCCGAAGGTCTTGGTGATCCCGCGCAGCGAGATCAGCGGCTCGGCGGTCATCGCGCCGCCCCGGCGAGCTGGCCGGTGACGACCTTCATCCCGACCTTCAGCGCGTCGCCGGCGACCTCGGTCTGGCTGCCGTTGCTGTCGCCGGCCTGGACCGGAATCGGTCGTAGTTCGCCGTCGTCCCGCAAGACATAGACGGTCTGGCGGCTGCCCCGCCCGATCGCGACGTCGGCGGTCTGTCCCTGCGAGCGCGGCATCCTCTGGATCAGCATGCTGGTCGCCCCGCTCGTACTCCGGGCGGCGGCGGCGGGCGCGAACCTGAGCGCCGCGTTCGGGACCAGCAGCACATTGGACTTCTCCGTCGCCACGATGGCGGCTGTGCCGGTCATGCCGGGACGGAGCGCAAGATCGGGGTTGTCGGCCGTCAACACCGCCGTATAGGCGACCACCTGGCCTGAACCGCTGGAGCTCGTGGTTGTCGTGGAGCCGAGGTCCAGGCGCTTGACCACGGCGTTGAACGTCCGGCCGGGATAGGCGTCGACCTGGAAGGTGGCCTTCTGGCCGTCCTTCACCTGGCCCACGTCGGCCTCGTCAACCTTCACCTCCAGCTGCATCTTCGAAAGATCCTCGGCCAGGGTGAACAGCACGGGCGCGTTCAGCGTCGCGGCTACGGTCGAACCCGGCTCCACGTTCCGTGACAGCACCACGCCGTTCACCGGCGAGCGGATCGTGGCCTTGGAAAGCTGGGTGCGGTTTGACGACAGGTTCGCGCGAGCCTGGCCCACCGCGGCCTGGGCGGCGCGAAGGTTGGCCGCGGCTCGGGCCTGTTCGGCGCGCGCGACGTCCAGTTCGGTGGCGGAGGGCGCCTTGCCGCCGGATAGACGATAGACCTCTTCCATGCGGGTCAGACTTGCCCGCGCCTCGGTCAGAGTGGCCTGGGCCTGGGCGACACTGGCCTCCGCCGAAGCCAGGGCGGCTTCGCTTTCGCGGACCGTGTCCTCCAGGCGCGAAGTGTCCAGTCGGGCCAGGATCTGGCCCTTGGTTACGCGGTCGTTGTTGTCGACATAGACCGCGCTGACGATGCCGGAGAGCTCGGAGCCGACCTCCACCTTGTTGGTGGGCGCGAGGTTGCCGGTGGCCGAGACGGTCACCCGAAGATCGCCGCGCTCGACCGGAGAGGTGGCGTACCGGGGCTCGTCGCCCGCGCCGCGCAGCAGAAACCAGATCAGCAGCGCCAGCGCCACGCCGATGGCCAGGAGGGCGATCACCAGCGGCCAGCGTCGACGCGCGCCAGGTTTCACGCCCAGAAAGTCGTCGATCTTGGCTCGAGCGTCGGACGTGGAGGCTGAGGTCTGGTCCATCTGGATTTCTCTAGGGAGCGGCGACGCTGGAGGGGTCTGGCGCGGCCTGCCAGCCGCCGCCCAGGGCCTTGTAGAGCTGGACCGCCGCAGTCGCGCGGGCGACGCGCGCCGAGGCCAGGCTGTCCTGGCTGGACAGCAGAGTGCGCTCAGATTCCAGCAGCGATTGGAAATCGGTGCGGCCGGAGCGGTATTGGATGCGGGCGATTTCGGCGGCGCTGCGGGCGGCGGACTCGGCGGCGACCAGCGCCTGCAGCCGGCGGTCCGTGGCGGACACCGAGACGAGGGCGTTTTCGCTCTCCTCCAGGGCGGTGAGGACGCTGGCGCGATAGGCGGCCAAGGCGCCGGCCGCGCTGGCCCGCTGAGCCTCCACCGCGGCGCGGATCTGGCCGCCCCGGAAGATCGGGGCGGTGATCCCGGCGACCAGGTCGCCGGCCATGTCGCCCGCGGCGTTCGACAGCGAACCGCCCGAGCCGGAAAAGGTCCCGCTCAGCGTCAGCGCCGGATAGAGCTGGGCTGCCTGGACGCCGATGCGGACGGTCTCCGCCGCCAGGGTGCGTTCGGCCAGCGCCACGTCCGGCCGCCGGCGGATCACGTCGGCGGGAATGGCGGCGGGCAGCGCGACCGGTGCGGCGGGCGGGTCGGCGGCGGGCTCGAGCAGGCCGTTCACCGCCCCCGGCGCTTCGCCCAGCAGCACCGCTAGTCGGTTGGCCGCGGCGGCGTAGGTTGTCTCGATCGCGGGGATGCTCGCCGCGGTCTGAGCGCGGAGTTGGCGGGCCTGCTCCAGGTCGAGGGAGCCGACCAAACCCGCCTGCAGCCGCCAGCCGGTGATCTCCACCGTCTCGTCCAGAGTGGAAAGCGTGTCGCGAGCGATGCGCAGCCTGGCTTGGGCCTCGCGGGCGTCGAGATAGTTGAGAGCGATCTCGGAGGCGACCGTGAGCTGGGTGGCTCTCAAGCTCGCCCGCTTTCCGTCGGCGGTGGCCCGGGCGGCCTCGATCGAACGACGTTGGCCGCCGAAGAGGTCGGCTTCATAGGCCGCGTCGAAACCGATCTGATAGTTCTGGCGCGCGCCGGTCGCGCCGGACATGCGCTCTCCGACCTCACGGCTTGCCGAGCCGGACGCGTTCAGGCTGGGCAGCAGCGCCCCGCGCGCGGCGCGGAGGTCGGCGCGCGCCGCCCGCACCCTCGATCCCGCCTCGTTGATGTCCAGGTTGGCGGCCAGCCCGCGTTCCACCAGGGCCGTCAGGGTCGGATCGCCGAACGCCCGCCACCAGCGGGCGAGGTCGGCGTCGGCGGAGGTCTCGCGCGCTCCGGCCGTGAATTGCTCAGGGACCCTCAGCTCGGCAAGTGTCGGCGCGTGGTAGTCGGGCCCCGCAACGCAGCCGGCAAGCAGGATCACGACGCCGCCCGACGCTGCCCGCAGCATATTTCGGAAGTGGATCAACTGTCCCCTCCTGTCCAGAGGCGCGCCTTGGGGCCCACTTACCGAACTTTGCCGTACGCCACCTTGACGCCGGTCAAGCGGACAAGGTGACGCCTCCGTCACCTTTGATCGCAGGCAAATCGGGCGGAAAAAGCCGCTCGTGTCCAGAACCCCGCCACGCCGTCATCGCCGCCTCGCCAAAGGCCAGGGCGGCGATGACCGAGGAAATCGCCTCCCCGCCTCTGCTACTGGCAGTACCGGCGCAGACCGTCACGTCCGAGATAGGTGCCGCTGCGGGGATCGAAGGACCGGTATTTGCGGGCGCAGTAGGCGATCCAGTCCGGATCGTTGAGCCGGGGCTCGACCCGGTCCTTGTCCTGGCTGGAGCCGGCGATCGCCGCGCCGAGCGCAAAGCCCAGAACCCCGGCGATGATCGCGTCGCTGTGGTCGTTCCGACGGTCCGGGTGGCGGCGGACATAGTCCTGGCGATAGCGCCACTGCGGCTCGGTCCAGCCGGGCGGCGGCGAGCGCCAGCGATCGTGACGCGACTCGCTCGGCGGGTGGCGGCCGGGTTGGGCGAGCGCCGGAACAGGGGCTTGGGCGGCAAGGGCCAGGATCAGGGTGCTGGCGACCAGGACACGCGGCATCTGAAATCTCCTTCTCATAAGCCCTGGGGAGCGTAGAGACCGGCCGCCGCCAGCCTTTGCCGTCGATCAAATCGGCGGTGGGACGAAGTTCAGCCCATCCGGACCTGCGCCCGCCGCGCCGGCGATGACGGCTTCGGCGTCGGCCAGGCGCTCAATGCCGCTGCCCCCCAGCGCCTTCGACGAACCGGCGGACAGGCCCGGCGACCAATAGATCGGGTGTCGATAGAGGATGAATAGTCCCACACCCGATCCGACGCGGCCATGCGACATCGCGGCCTATTGTCGATCCCGTGATTTTGGCCAGGCTCACGACCTGTGAAGGGCGACTTGCGTGCCGATGGGTTGGTCAAGGGAAATCGATGGATGATCGAGTCTCCAGACGTCACTCACCCGATCCTGGTGGTCGATGTGAGCGGACTTCAAGCCCGCTTCGGCCTGGCCGCGCCCGGTCAGGCGCCCGCGTCGGTGAGCGTGGTCGATTGTACGAGCCAGGACCAACTGATCGCCATCTTGGCCCAAGCGCGCGCATCGTTCGGTAGACCTTTGCTCGGCGTGGCCATCGCGGCGCCGGGGCCAAACTTGGATGGCGTTATCCAGCTCACCCACTCCGATATGCGCCTCGATGCCGACCTCATCGCCGACCGGCTCGGACTGCGGCGCCTACACCTCGTCAACAACTTCACCGCCCGAGCCCTAGCCGTGCCGCTGCTGGCGCCCGAGGCGCTAGAACCGATCGGCGGCGGCGCGCCGCACCGAGACGCGCCGGTCGGCGCGGTGGGCCCCTCCGAAGCGGGCCTTGGCATGTCGATCCTTTATCCCGACGGATTTGTCGGCTGGACGGCCGCCGCCGCCGAGGGCGGACACGTGGACCTGGCCGCCGCCAATGACCGCGAAGCCGACATTATCCGCGTGCTGCGGGACAGGCACGACCATGTCTCCGCCGAACACGTGCTTTCGGGCCAGGGGCTGCTGGACGTAGCGCTGGCCGTCTCGACCCTGGCTGGCGCGCCGCGGCGTCCAGCTAACCTCCAAACACTGCTGGAAGCCGCCAACCGCGGCGAGGCCGTGGCGCTGGAGACCTTCAACCTGGTCTCGGGGTGGCTGGGCGCGGTGTGCGGCAACCTTGTGCTGACCACCGGCGCGCGAAGTGGTGTCTACATCATCAGCGCGACGGTGCTGTCGTGGGGCGATCGGCTAGATCGCGCTATTGTCCGGCAACGTTTCGAAGCCAAGGGACGCATGGCCGCCTACCTCCGCGACGTCCCACTCTATCTGGTCAACGATCCCAACTGCGGCCTATTGGGTTTGACCACCCTGTTCGACTGAAGCCACGACGACGACTTGAGCGCAGGCCGCGATCATCCTGACGGAGAGGCGCGAGGCGCCCGCGGCAGGCAACCTGTTCCGACAAGTCGTCGCCAGCCCGATTGGGAAGGTCGCTTCGCGACATCGCTCAGGAAGCCTGGCGTTGATGAGCTCAGTCCAGATCGCGAGTCGATCGTAGGACCCTGTAGCGGGGCCCCTCGCCCAAGAACCTGACGCGTACCCGAGCGCCTCGTCGCCAGATCACGGCCGACAGGTAGCTGAGGCCGGTCCGCGGATCGACCAACACAAGCCGCTGTGGCAGGCGCCTCTCGCCAACATCGATCAGCGCCTCATCCCCGGCGAGGTCAACAAGGACGGCCTTACGCGCCAAGGTGCCGTCGCAGACATAGACGGTGTCGCCAGCTCCACGTCCCAGGGGAGGCGCAAGTCCCGAACCGTCTGTCGTAAGATCGAAAGCCAAAGTCATGGTTCGAAGCGTAGGTCGCGGTCATTAATCGGATCTGCCGCCTAGGTTGCGACCTGTCGCCTCACGCGGGATCGGCGTGCGCCGACAATGATGATCGGCCCTCGCCGGCGAAGCGTCATTTAGGGGAGCTCAAATGGCATGAAGCCAGCCGCCGACACGGTTTGAAGGTCCAGGACGAACACAACGTCCCGCCACCGCCCCGTCGACGCCGGCGCGGGTTGAGCATCATCGAACGTGGTCATGCGACACCGCACCGCAGGCGTGAGGCGCGTCTCCGACGCGTTACGCCAGGGTTCTCGCGCGCGGCGTGGCTGCGACAATCGGTCTGCGCGAAGTTAGTGAATTGATCGATCCTGACTTGTAGGTTGTTGAAACAGAGACCCAGGATCCGCGCCATGAGAAATCTGTTTCTGACACCAGAGGCGACGGCAGAGCTGATCGCAACCGGCGCGGTGGCGTTCATCTCGGGATCCGAGGTGCTGCTTCGCGGCTTGCCGCGCGGGCGATGGATTGGCGGCACAACCGCATACTTTGTCACGGAAGCGGGCGGGGTAGCGCGTGAGGACCGGCTTTTTTGCACCGTTTTTGACGAGGCTCTGCGAGCCCGAACCGCCATCCTGCCGGCAAGCCGGTTGGAGGCTGTAACGGAGGGCCGCTTCAGCCACGGCGTGACTTGCATCATCACGCCAGCTTTTGCCGAGGCGCACCAGCGATACGCGTTGGAAGGGCCCGCCCTGCCCGGGCTGTATGATCAACCCGTCTTCGGCTGGGTCGCTGGCGTTCGGCTGGATCTGGCGCAGCAACAGCTTCCGAAGGTGTTCGATGGCGCCACCGGCCTGGCGGCCTGTGATGGCCTGGCCACGCT
This sequence comes from Caulobacter sp. GW821-FHT05F04, assembly GCF_059419665.1. Taxonomy (NCBI): domain Bacteria; kingdom Pseudomonadati; phylum Pseudomonadota; class Alphaproteobacteria; order Caulobacterales; family Caulobacteraceae; genus Caulobacter; species Caulobacter sp. GW821-FHT05F04. Next base: position 387,391 of record NZ_JBWKSF010000002.1, on the reverse strand, counting down.
CTGGCTGGAGTTGCCTCCTCACCTCGAAGCAGATCTCGACATCGTCAATCTGTTTGAAGAGGGCGACGGGGACGTCATTTGTTTCCCGGAGGCCGGGTTTTCGGTGAGCGATTGTCTCGTCGATGGACAGGCGGCCAACTTCGCGGAATATCTTGTCGCCGGCGGGTTCGATACGCGCTCGCCCATGGTGGCCGACTATGGCGGAGCCGTGATCAACGTCTCATTCCAAACGGTGGATCGGGAGGCGGGGATCGTGCGCCTCTACGCACCGGTCGTCCCCGGCGTCTCCTACCGCTTGGCGCGATCGGTCCAGGAACATACTCTGCCCTATGCCTATGCCGCGCCACCAGATGAGGCCCCAGGCATGCTATCCTGCAATTGCATACTCAACTACCTGCACGCCGGCCTGGAAGGGCGCTCCGCGGGGGGCTTTGTCGGTCCAGTAACGTTCGGCGAGTTCGCCTACATCCTGCTTAATCAGACACTTGTTCGCTTAGCGATCTTTGATCCCACCGAAGATAGCGTAGTCGCCGGAAGGCTCGGCGCAAATGTCGCCTCATACGCCCAAGCCATCGGGCGATGACGAGCCTGCCACCGCCCCGTCCACCGCCTCGCCATCAAGAGTTTGAGCGCGCGTCATGACCGCAATCGCCTGCCTTAAGATATTCGTCGGGGACGACCTACAATTCGCCGACACGGAAGCCATGGCGGGCCTGGTGGCCAAGGTGGCCGGAGCCTATCTCGAATCCGTTTGGACGTGGCCACGCCGTCACGGCCTCGTCGCGCCCTTCTCCTTCGTCTTGGCTGACCCTCGCGCGACCCGGCTCGATGCTCGGGAGATGCGCCAGCTTGCGGTCGACTTGCAGCACAAGCTGTTTGGCGACAAGGGCGCCGGGGAAATCGCCCTGCTGATGTTTGAAGGCGACCAGAGCGACGTAATGCGCTTTGCCGGAACCTCGAATGAAGCCCTTAGGGCCCTCATGGCCGGTGAGGGCGACGGAGACTTCGCAGGCCGGATTTGCAAGATCACCCCGCAGGGCGTGACCAGTCTTGTTCCTCGCGATGGTCCCGTGGAGGGCTCGCCACCCGCGGAGGAGTTGGAGGCGATCGAGCCAGACCCGCCGAAAGGTGGCCCCAGCAGCTTGCTGGGGGTGCCGGTGGCGACCACGGGGTGGTGGGGAATCTATTACCTCCTAAGGGAGCGGTTCGTTGGGAGCGGCGTCGATTGTCGCGCGGCTTGGGACGGCGATCCGTTCAGCTCTGTCGAAGACTCCGATGCATCGACGCGAGACATGATCTGCCTGAACGCCGCAAACGAGGCGCTGCGGGGCGCGAATGTGGGCGGCTACATGTTCGTCCCGTTCAGTTTCTCCTCGATGATCAAACCCACCCTGCGGGAAACCTATCGCCCCCTGGTCGAGAAGCTCCCTCTCGCCGCCCGCCCCAGGCTGGCCGCCAATGTGTATGATGTGCCGCGCGAGCCTTCCTACGGCGCCATCAGCCAGTTGCGCGCATTTTTACAGCCTCGCTTTTCCCTGATCGACCTACAGGTTCGCGACCCGGGGTTTAGGATCGAAAGCCTGCCGGCCGGGGCTGTAAACAGCGTCACCTTGGTGCTGACCGGTCAAGATGAGCGGGCCCGCCTGGACTTGATCACCCGCTTCCTGAAGGCCGCGGAGGCCTATCGTGCAAAGCGCGTTTGGCAGGGAGTCGCGGGGCTCGCCAGTCTACGCGAGCTAGATCTCTGCCGGCGATTGCGAGCGCCCTTTCTCAGCGGACCGATGGTGGCGCCCCTGGCGGATGCGCCCGGTGGCGAAGTCGAGTGCCCGGCGCTCAATCTCCCGATTCGGCTCTCTGATCATCGGCGGCGGCAGACGCCAGCCTGAGCGAACTCTGAGCGCCCCATCGACTACCTAGACACCTGGGATGGTCGCATCGTGATTTCCCGCCTCCTCACTCAGATGTAGAGCGGCGCTTACGCCTAAGCCATTTGGCTGCTGTCGCTCATCAAGGGGCCGGCTCTACGGCAGCACTGCACGGATGGCCGATCTAGAGCCATAAATGCGACCGCCTCGCACTATCATCAGCGTTAAGTTGCTGTCGTTCCACACTAAGGCTGACGACATAAAATAGGGAAGCCCAAAGTGACGACAGAGCTATCCGGTACCGGACCTGCGACACTCCTAATCGACACGCCTGAGGGGTCCCTGGATATCGCATATGAGGCTCAGGCTGGCGCGATGTTCTCGAAATTCGTCGCGGAGGGAAACGCGGTGCTGATGACCGCGAACCTGCGCAGTTCGGAGCTGATTCTGCGCCTTGCCCAGCTTCAAAAGCGTCAGGGCATGCAGATCGTACGCATGGAGGTCGTAGCTAGATATCCAGAATCCTTCGATGAGCGGATGACGTCGGGCAACAGTATCCTGCCGGACTTCTTCAAGCTGGCGCGAAGTCGAGCGGGGAACCGTTGTGTCGCTATCGTCAAGAACCTTATCTCCGATTGGGAGCCCTGTAGCCACGGCCTAGCGCGCCTCCGTGTTCAGCGGGAAGGGGCTGGACAACTCACCCTTCGCGAGGCTGCTCGCGAGCTAAAGCTCGAAAACGGCGCCCTGCGTGACTTGATAGATCAGGGTCTGGTAGGCGCACCGGCGGGGCGCGGCGTTCTCCGTAAGATTCAGTGGCTGGATCCCGCGAGTGTTCATGATGCGGGGCGCCGACTGAACGAGCGGATGTCTGTTCTGGAGTTCTCTCAGGCCTACCGAATTCCAGCTTTCGGCGTCGCACAGTTGATCAGCCTGGGGTTGCTGACCCTCAATCGAGATCCGATTGTGCAGGCGCTTCATTCCGGTCTTCAGCTTAGTCGCGGTGTCGCTGTGGGGTTGGCGGATCGGCTTCTCGCGCTACCCCACGTGCCGTCGCCCACAGTGGCTCTATGGACGTTGGAGGACGTCTTTCACGGAATAGGCGGGCAGGAGAAGCCTTGGGGCGCCATCGTCCAGGCCGCTTTGAAGCGGGAGATCATCCTCTACTGCGATGATCAGTCTTTGGAGCGGTTACACATCGGTCGCCTGCGGATCGCCCAAAGCCTAGCTCACGAAATCCTGGCACGTGCGCGCCCTGAGCTTCTTCGGACGCCCGAGAGTTCAGTGCCTCTCTGGGAGCTAGACGTGACGCGGGCGGATGCTGAGCGTTACCTCAACTGTTTCCCGCGCGACCTGTCCTGGCTTATTGCAGAGGGGCATCTGCATCCTCGGCCGCGCCGGGAAGAGGTTGAAGAGCTGGGTAGCAAATTGATCAGCTCACGCGAGATCAGCTGGCGTTGGCGTGTCTCGCCCTCGTTCCGGGAAGCGATGGTGAGGGGCCGAGGCATCAAGAGGATCCTAGGCCCGTTCTGGGAGCGCGCGGAGGTGGAACGGTACTTCGCGGAAGTGTTTCCGGCGGGCAGGCCGGTCTAAATCTCGGCGCTCGCTGCGTCCGGTCCTGTCGTGGCGCGCTGCGAGGTTCGATAAGTGGAGGCGCCTTATGAACATCAACTTGCCATTCTGGCTGGTGCGCCGCCTCGCGAAGCGGAACCCGTGGTTGCTGTCGACCACGGGTTCTGTCTCGCGCTCGCTAATCGTGGACTTCGTCTTTTGGGAGCTCACGATCGACGCAAGGCTGGAGCTACCTCCAGAGCAACGGGATCGACTGCTTAGGGAGCAAGGCCAGGCTCATGAATAGGGGCGGTCTTAGGTTGGAATAGACGTTCTAGGGACTGCGTTAAGTTGTTTCGCTTAAGTTGTCGAAAATCCACAATTGAACAATATCAATACCAGCCGAAGCCGCAAAGCTGCCCCGAATGCCCTCTCCACGCGCGGCGCGGCGCTGGATGGAAGAACGCGGCGCTCCCGGCGATCGGACGCTCTCCCAAATGGTCTCGATGTCAGGGCGGGTGAAGCGCCGCGCACGTCTTTGCCCCGAGATCAGAGCCGAAGTTCGCCAGGCCGCGCTTTGGTATTGGTCCAGCCGGCGTTGGTCGATCACGGACGCCTACGCCCGCCTCTGCACCGTACTCGAAAAGATAAACCGTGACCGTGGCCGGATCGCTGCTGCGCCGTCACTAGAGCCGCCCTCGATGGAACCTCATCAGCGCCAACCCCGACAGCTTCAATCTCGGCGTTTACCAGGCTTTGGGCCCGATCGTCCGCCGATACGCCTTCTAAAGCGTCGCCCGCATTTAGTCGGCTGAGGGTCCAGCGAATTTGCCGAGCTCCATCAGGAGGCCGTTTATCGGAAGGCGGGCGAGCCATGGCGGTAAGGGGGCAGATCTGCGCAAGGCGCTATCAACCTTACAAAATTAACCTAGTTGACTTCCAGTCGCACCACACCCTAGCCGAGCGTCGCCTTTCTGGAGCTGTTCCAGTGTCCGCTCCAGGCGCATCGACGACAGGCTAGCGACACTCTTCAACGGCCCATCTTGCGACCGCCTCGCATTATTGACGGCCTTAAGTTGGAAATGGGTACGTCTTAGTGTGCAACGACAAAAGCGCTGGCGGCCCAGGAGGGACTCGAACCCCCGACCTTCGCTTTAGGAAAGCGCTGCTCTATCCTGCTGAGCTACTGGGCCTTCGCGTGCGAGGCGCAGGGTCAATAGCGCAAGATGGCGGGCATGCGAAGCCCGTCCGAATGGCTTGGGCGGAGCTCCCGGGGGACGAACGCGGTGCGACATCTGAAATCGATCTATGTCCAGGTCCTGATCGCCATCGCCTTGGGCATACTGGTCGGCGCGCTGTGGCCGAAGATCGGGGTGGCGGTCAAACCGCTGGGCGACGGCTTCATCAAGCTGATCAAGTTGGTCATCGCGCCGGTGATCTTCTGCACGGTGGCCGGCGGCATCGCGCGGATGGGGGACATCAAGGCGTTCGGCCGGGTGGGCGTCAAAGCCCTGCTCTATTTCGAGGTCGTCTCGACCCTGGCCCTGGTGTTGGGCCTGCTGGTCGGGCGCACCCTGAAGCCGGGCGCCGGCTTCAACATCGATCCCAAGACGCTCGATCCGTCGATCGCCGCCGGCTATCTTGAGAAGGCCAAGCACGGCGAGGGCCTGGTCGCCTATCTGCTGCACCTGATCCCCGACACCTTCTTCGGGGCCTTCTCCGAGGGCAATCTGCTGCAGGTGCTGCTGATCGCCATCCTGACGGGCTTCGCCTGCACGCGGCTGGGCGACTTCGGCGACAAGGTGGCCAATGTGCTGGAGGACGCGGCCAAGCTGTTCTTCGGCATTATCCAGGTGGTGGTGCGCCTGGCGCCGCTGGGCGCGTTCGGGGCCATGGGCTTCACGATCGGCAAGTACGGGATCGGCGCCCTGATCCAGCTGGGGGCGCTGGTGGCGACCTTCTACGTCACCTCGCTGCTGTTCGTGCTGGTGGTGCTGGGCCTGATCGCCTGGGCCTGCGGCTTCTCGATCCTGCGGTTCCTGGCCTATATCCGCGAGGAACTGCTGATCGTGCTGGGCACCAGCTCGTCGGAGTCGGTGCTGCCGCAGATGATGATGAAGCTGGAGAACGCCGGCGCGCGCCGTTCGGTGGTCGGCCTGGTGATCCCGACGGGCTACAGCTTCAATCTGGACGGCACCAACATCTACATGACCCTGGCCACCCTGTTCCTGGCCCAGGCGACCAACACCCACATCGGCCTGGGCCAGGAGCTGGCCCTGCTGGGCGTGGCCATGCTGACCTCGAAGGGCGCCAGCGGCGTCACGGGCGCGGGCTTCATCACCCTGGCCGCGACCCTGGCGGTCGTGCCCGACATCCCGATCGCGGCGCTGGCCGTGCTGGTCGGCGTCGACCGCTTCATGAGCGAGTGCCGGGCTCTGACCAATCTGGTCGGCAACGGCGTGGCGACCCTGGTCGTCGCGCGGTGGGAGGGCGCCCTGGATCGGGAGCGTCTCAGGCAGGTTCTGCACGGCGAGACCGCGACTCCGGGAGCCGCCGCGCCCTGATCGCCGCCCCCGCCGAGAAAATGCGCCCATAGGGCGATCTCTTTCTCTGTACTATCTGCGCGCAGCCCCTATCCTGACCAAAAATCAGCGTTCGCTGGATCCTGGAGGAGGCCCGTCTTGAGTCAGCCCTATATTGGCGAAATCCGCATGTTCGGAGGCAACTTTCCTCCGGTCGGCTGGGCCTTCTGCGATGGACAACTGATGTCGATCGCCGAGAACGACACGCTCTACAACCTGATCGGCACGACGTACGGCGGTGACGGCCAGAACACGTTCGGCATTCCCGACCTGCGCGGACGGGTCGTGACCCACTGGGGCGCGTCGCAGGGCAACACCTACGTCATCGGCCAGCAGGGCGGCGTGGAAACCGTCACCCTGACGACCAGCCAGATTCCGCAGCACACGCACCCGGTCACGGCCACCACGGCCACGGGCGATACGGGCGCGCCCACGGCCAGCACGATGCTCGCGGCGGGCGGCCCCGGCGGAAGCACCCTTTATCCCTATGGGACTTACGGCGGGACCCAGGTCGTCACCTCCGGCGCCAGCACGCTTTCCAGCGGCGGCTCGCAACCGCACGAGAACATGCAACCGTACCTGGCGGTGAACTTCATCATCTCGCTGTACGGCATCTATCCGTCGCAGAACTGACCGCGCCAGCTCGAGGAAATCTTCATGTCCGATCAGTTCGTCGCGGAAATCCGCATCTTCGCCTTCAATTTCGCGCCGGCAAACTGGGCGCTCTGCAACGGCCAGCTGTTGCCGATCCAGCAGAACACCGCGCTCTTCTCATTGCTGGGCACGACCTATGGCGGCAACGGCACCAGCAACTTCGCGCTGCCCAACCTGATGGGCCTGGCGGCGCTCCATACCGGCCGCAACCAGCCGGGCCCGGGGCTCAGCGTCTACGACCTTGGCCAGACCGGCGGGTCGGAAAACGTGACCCTGCTGCAGAGCGAAATGCCGCTGCACACGCACGGCCTGTCGGTCTCCAGCGCCAACGGCACGACGCTGACGCCGACCAACAACCAGCTGGCGCGCGCCTTTTCGGGCAACTTCCAGTCTAACAGCCAGGGCCTGATGTACAGCACCGGCGCGCCCGACGTGCAGATGCCCCCGCAGTCGATCGGGGTCGCCGGCGGAAGCCTGCCCCACAACAACATGATGCCTTCGCTGGTGCTGAACTACTGCATCGCGCTGCGTGGCGTCTTCCCGGCGCGCAACTAGCCGCCCTCAAACTTTCGGAGCGCATCGCCATGAGCCAACCTTACATGGGCGAACTTCGCATCATGAGTTTCAACTTCGCGCCCAAGAACTGGGCGCTGTGCAACGGTCAGCTACTGTCCATCCAGCAGAACCAGGCGCTATTTTCGCTTCTGGGAACGACCTACGGGGGCAACGGCGTCAACAACTTCGCCCTTCCCGACCTGCGCACCCGCACCCCCCTGCACACGAGCCAGGACCTGGTTCTGGGCGCGGTGCTCGGCGAGTATTCGCACACGCTGATCAGCAACGAGATGCCACAGCATCTCCACGTCCTCAACGCCAACACCAGCGTCGCCGGGACGAGCAACGTCTCTCTGCCGACGAACAATACGATCCTCGGCAACGCCGCGGGCAAGGCCAGCTCCGGCTCGACGCCGCCCTTCCTGCCCTATAGCGCCAACACCGCGAGCCTGACGCCCATGGACCCGCGCACGCTGGGCTCCCAAGGCGGCTCGCAGCCGCACGAGAACCGCCAGCCCTTCCTGGCGCTGACCGTCTGTATCGCGCTCAACGGCATCTTCCCGTCGCGCAACTGATCTCGACAACAAGGGGATCCGCGCTCTTCCTCCCAAGGAGGAGCGCGGACGATCTCGTCTGAAGACGGCTCAGTTGAACACGGCCTGATAGTCCTGCCAGCCGGGCTCCGGGGTGTGGATCGGCGCGATATAGAGTTCGTGCGCCGCGCCGTCCGGCCCCTTCAGCCTCCACATATTCTCCGGCGCCCACGGCGACTTGGGGCCCCGGAAAACCAGGGTGAAGGGCGCGCGCTCGCCGGCTGGCGCGTCCTGGACGTCAACCTCGACCAGGGTCAGCGACAGCTCGGTGTCGCCCAACTGGAAAAGCGCGCCGACGTGCGGTGAGAAATGGTCAGCGGTGAGAACGACGAAAGCATCTGACATCGAATGGGCGCTCGTTACGGGCTCTGCTTTTTTGAGACTCAACTATGACGTCTAACCACCTGGAAGGCAAAGCAGCGCCGCCCGTCCGTCGCGCCGAAGCCGCGTCCGATCAGACGCTGCTGCTGAACCTGTTCATTGCCGCCCGCGCCCCGCACTTCGCGCCGTTGAACCTGCCCGCCCCGATGCTGGACACGCTGATGCGCCAGCAGTTCCTGGCCCAGAGCGCCAGCTACGCCGCCCAGTATCCCGACGCGCGCCGCGAGATCATCGAGGTGGACGGCGTATCCGTCGGACACCTGCTCAGTGACCGGACGAGCGACCGTGTGCGTCTCGTCGATATCGCCCTGGCGCCGGCCTGGCGGAGCAAGGGCCTGGGCTCGATCCTGATCGGCGCGCTGATGGACGAGGCCCGCGCGGCCGGGGCGCCGCTCGCGCTGCAGGTGGCGTGCGACAATGCGCGGGCCGCGGCGCTCTATGACCGCCTGGGCTTCAAGACGATCGCGGACGACGGCGTCTATCGCGAGATGCGCTGGACAGCCGCGTCCTGACGAAGACCCACGGGGGCATGCTGCTCGACGCCCGCGTGGCGACACGTTGCGGGCGCGGAGGCCTCCAGGGTCGCCTCCACGACGCCGTCGTGAAACGATCGCTGTCCGCCGCGGCCGTTTGACGCGCGACATGCGGGGTGAAATCGGTCGTTCCGGGCCGCTCTCGCCCCGCTTCTCCGCACCCGAGAAAGGCGCAAATACTCGCCAAAGCCTTGCCGCGTAAGCCTTCTGCAAAGGCCCGCGCCCCGTTCGCCCTCACTCCGAAGGCCTTTGAACGTGGGCTCGACTCACACGCATGTGCGATCGCGCGCATCGCCGGCTAGCGGCTCGGCTTGTCCGGCGCCGTCCGCATGTTAGGGTTTCAACCACAATCAACGTGCAACGCTGGAGACATGCTGGACTTAGCGCTCCGAGACGAGGTTGCGGCGCCCGATACGGGCCTGATGACGCTCATCGAAACGATCGAAGCCCTGTCGGCGACGCGCACGCTCGCCGAGGTGGCGGACGTCGTTCGCAAGGCGGCCCGACGCATCTCGGGCGCCGACGGTGTGGCCTTCGTCCTGCGTGACAACGAGCAGTGCTGGTACTTCGACGAGGATGCGATCGGCCCGCTGTGGAAGGGCAAGCGCTTTCCCCTGACCGCCTGCATCTCCGGCTGGGCGATGCTTAACCGCCAGACGGTGGTGATCCCCGACATCTATCTGGACGACCGCGTCCCGCACGACGCCTACCGCCCGACCTTTGTCAAAAGCCTGGTGATGACGCCGGTGCGGATGGAGGAGCCCGTGGCCGCGATCGGCGCCTACTGGGCCGAATCGCATACGCCCTCGCCGGAGACCGTGCAGAAGCTGCAGGTCATCGCCCGCGCCACCGCCTCGGCCCTGGAAAGCGGCCGGCTGCATGACAGCCTGGTCGACGCCCGCCACCATGGCACGTTCCTGCTGCAGGAATTGGATCACCGGGTGAAGAACACCCTGGCCATCGTTCAGTCGATCTCCCGTCAGACCCTCCGCGCCACCCCCTCGCCCGAAGCCTTCGCCGAGGTGTTCGAGGATCGCCTCCTGGCGCTGTCCCAGGCCCACGAGCTGCTGACCCGCCGCGCCTGGGGCCGCGCCCAGATGCACGAGATCCTGGACAAGGCCCTGGCCCCGTTCAGGGTCGATCGGGCCGAGCGCTTCGACATCGTCGGCCCGGCCATTACTTTCAGCGCCGAGACCTCGGTCTCGGTCCACATGACCCTGCACGAGTTGGCCGTGAACGCGGCGAAGTATGGCGCTCTGTCGACATCCGAAGGTCGGGTGGTGATCCGCTGGTTGGTCGACGAGGCCGCCGCGCCGCCGATGCTCACCCTGACCTGGCGCGAGGTCGGCGGCCCGCCGGTGGCCGGCCTACCCGAACGCCGCGGCTTCGGCTCGCAGATGATCCAACGCGGTCTGGCCCGCGATCTGGGCGGCGCGGCCACCGTCGACTTCGCCACGTCGGGCTTCGTCTATACTTTACGCGCGCCCTTGTCGGAGCGGGTGAGCCTGGCCGCATGAAACCCTCCAAGGTGATGATCGTCGAGGACGAGGCCCTGGTGGCCATGATGGTCGAGGACATGCTCGGCGACCTGGGCTACGAGATCGCCGGCTCGTTCGGCGCGGTGCACGACGCCCTGGCCTTTCTGGGCAGTGGCCAGCCGCAACCCGATGGCGCGGTGCTGGACGTCAACATCGGCGGCGAGATGGTCTTTCCCGTCGCCGAGGCGTTGCGCGAGCAAGGCGTGCCGTTCGTGTTCGCCACCGGCTATGGCGACCTGCCGCGCAAGGGCTTCGAGGGCGTCGAGGTGCTGGCCAAGCCGATCAATGTCGGCGCCCTGCGCCAGGCCGTCCGCAAGTTCCGGGCGAACTAGGCGGCCGCTCGGCGGCCGCTCTCGTGGCGGTCGAGAGGCCGCCCCGCCCTACCGCGTGAACCGCAGCACCAGGATCTGATTGATCTGCCTGGCGTCGTAGTTGTCGTCCGAGGCCAGGACGAGGGTCCGAGCCCCGTCCGCCTGGCGTGGCCCCCACGCCATGGCCTCCAGATTGTCGATCCGGATCCCGAGCCGGTCGAAGTTCAGCAGCAGCCGCTTCTCCACCGGCCGGACCGGCGTCGCCAACAGGCTGTCCACCTTCGAGACGTCCCGCGCCCCGCCCACATCGGCGAGGTAGAGGCGGACGTGGTAACTGTAGTGACCGTCGGCATGCTTGATCCCCGAGCGCTCCAGCACCAGCAGGCGGTGATCGTCGAGGGTCAGGATCTCGCTGATCCCGTTGTCGCCGACGCCGACCGGGGAGGCGACCTGCACAGGATCGATGCGATAGGCGTACTGGGCGACGAGCTTGCCCGACCGGTCCAGGCGGCTCAGCCGGGTCAACCCTCCCTCGGTCACCGACGGGATCGGGCCGTCCTGGACCAGCGGCCCCTCCATCGACATCCACAAGGATCGTCCGTCAGCGGACCAGCTGATCCCCTCGGTGGTGGCGTTCTTGCGCGCGCCGGTCTTGCCGCCGTCGTGGAAGGTCAGGGCGTCCGGCGCCGCCCACCGCTCGACCGGCGTCCCGTCGACCTTCATCCGCCGGATGGCCGGCGGATAGCCGTGATCGAAGTCGCCCTCGGTCGACCAGACCAAGTCGGCGCCCAGCGGATCGAAGCGGATCGCCTCGCCGTCCGCCGCCTCCGTCCCGGCCTTGCGGTCGGGGAAGGTCTCGCCGTCCTCGCGGCGCAGCGGAACCATCGCCGTCAGCGCCGGCCCGCAATCCTTCCCCGGCCGGACGTCGAGCCGGCCCAGGAAGAAATGCGACGGCCCGTGCTCGGACTTATCGTCGCTGATGAAGGCCCAGAGCTTGGTGCGCGGATCATAGTCGACACCCGAGACGCCGCCATAGCCGCCGCCCTGGAATTCGATCCCCTTCGGGGTCTCGCAGGCCTTGAGCAGCGACACGCGCTCGGCCGCCACGGCGGGCGTGGCGGCCAGCAAAGCGGCGAGGATCAGCGCCTTCACAGCAGGAACTCCGGCTCGCCAGGCGGCGGGCCGTCATCCCAGCCGGCCATGGCCTTGCGGGCCTCGGCCCGCTCGACCGCGATGCTCAACTTGCGGCGGAACTCGACGGGGTCGATTGTGAACGGCTGGTTCTCCTGCGGCGCGATCGTGTAGAGGCGCGCCTCGCCGTCGGCGGGCAGGATGTAGCCGACATCGTGGCGGCGGAAGTTGGCGATCCGCGACTGCACCTCGACCAGCCAGTTCATCGACACCACCTGACAGCCTTCGGGCGACAGGAGCGCATTATGCAGGCCCGAGCCGAACTCCCCCGCCACCAGCCGCGCCCGTGAGAAGATCTGCGCCTGCTCGGCCCAGCTCTTGGTCTCGGGGCGAAGCAGGATAAGGCCGAGATCCTGGGCGATGCCCTCGATCTCGTCCTCGTTGGCCAATTCGCGGAAAGACTGGCTGGTGCGCACCCCGCCCCGGCTGACGAAGATCATGTCGTCGCCCGTCCCGCGCGGCCAGGCCAGCGCCTCGCGCTCCAGGCTCCAGCGCAGAAAGTCGTGGAAGCTGTAATTGTGGTGCAGCATGTGCGGCAGCAGGGCCGCGCCGATCTCGACCGCCTCGTCGCGATGGTCGTAGGTGACGATCTCCTGCGCCGGCAGCATCATCCGGATGATCTTGAAGACATAGCCCGGCGCGGTGCGTGGCAGCACCAGAGGCGCGGCGATACCGGCGGCGTTCAGCGCCCGGATCACGAACAGCTTCGGATACATCTCGGTCAGCCAGTGACCCCAGACGAAGTTGAAGTGTGTGATCACGAAGGCCCGGTCCAGCCTGATCCGCACCGGCGCGTCGAAGTCCCAGGCCGGCCGCGTGATGTCGTGATCGTACCAGTGCTTGATGTAGTAGGGGTACGCGCCCTCCGCGTAGATCAGCTGGCCGTCCAGCTTCAGGTGGGCGCCGGTGCCGCCGGCCACGACGCGCTTGGCGACCAACAGATCGACGTCGGGCGAGACCAGGTCGCCCAGCGCGTGCAGGCCATTCAGCATGTCGCCGGCGCAGGGCCACAGCATCGGACGCGGCGGGATCGGCGCGCCGCCCCGCATCAGCAGCGTGCGCGCCACCCGGTCGGGGCCGTGCAGGGCCTGGGCCAGGGGAACCTGCTCGCCGCCGGAAAGATCGATCGAAGAGGCCACCCTGGAGTCCTAGATCAGCCCGTCGAGGAAGGCCAGGAAGGCGGTCACGTCCAGCCGCCAGCCATAGGCCGAGGCCGGGCGCAGGCGTGGCTCCAGCGGGATTTCGGGCGGGATGATCCCTGTCCCGGACACGAAGCCATGCCACACGGCGCCGACCTGAACGGCCAGGTCGCGAGCCCAGGGCTCGGCCGGCGGGGTGGGCTGGATCTCGATGACCTTGGAGCCGGGCGCGCAGAACAGGACATTGGCCAGGATCGTGCCCGACGCAGCGACGATGACCTCCGCCCCGCGGAACAGGGCGACCAGCTCGCGGACTGAAGCCGTCTCGGGTCGGACGATCGTAAAGCCGCGCGCGGCCAGGCCCTCTTCCAGCCAGGCCTCGGTCTCGTGCGGCGCCTTCAGGGAGCCCTGGCGGCTGACATAGATCCGGCGCGCGTCGGCGGCCGGCGCGACCTGGGCCAGAATCCGGGTGCGGACGGCGTCCAGCCCAGGGCGCGGCGCGGTCGGTGTCAGGAACACGGCCTCGCTCAGCTTGACCAGCGGCGCGTCGACCACGGTCGGTGAAGGGGCGTCGGCGAGGGCCAGGAGATCGGTGTGCCAAGGCGACAGCGGCGGGGCGATGGCCGGGAAGCGCGCCAAGGCGCCCGCGCGCTCGGCCGCCAGCAGGGTCGGCAGCGCGCTCAGCAGGAACTGGGCGTAGTTATGGGCCGCGCCCCACCCCATGAAAACCGTGGCGGCGGACAGACTCTGGGCGTCGTCCGGCGGGACCAGCCGCGTCTCGCCGTCCTCGCGCCGGGCGCTTGGGATGCGGTCCAGAGTCGGGGTCAATCGACGCGCCTCGCGAGCCGTGCCGGCGAAGACGCGTCCGGCCTCGTCGAGCACCACGCCGAAGGCCGGCGCGCACCAGGCGGTCTCGACCCGCGCCAGGTCGAAGCCATCGCCCGCCGCGCCGATCGTTCCGGGTCGTCCGTTCAGGGGATCGGCGACACGCGACAGGGCCTCGCCCTCCTCGACCGTGGTGAGCAGCAGGCCTGACGGCGGCGGCGGTTCAGGAACCAGAGCCTTCAGCTTGCGGCCGACCCGGCGGACCAGACGCTTGATCGGGCTCACAGTTCGAAGCTCGCGCGATAGCCGGCGCGGGCGACGATAGCGGCGGTCAGGCGCTCGATCGCGTGCGCCGTGGTGCCGTCGACACGCCCCAGCTCGGGCTCGAAACCGATCTCGGCGTCGGTCAGGTCGGACAGCGGCGCGAAGGCCTCCGTCCGTCCCCAGAACATCGAGCCGGCCGCGAACGGCGTCTCGGGCCGGGGCTTCAGGCCCATGCGGGCGGCCAAGCGTTCGACGGTCGCGCGGTTATTGTCCATCACGTCCGGATCGCCGATCCGCATCCGCGCCTCTGACGACGCCAGCAGGCCCAGTTGCGGGTCCAGGGCGAAGGCGCGCAGCGCCAAGGCCGCCGCCTCGCCGCCCAGCAGGCCGTCTACCAGCTCGGCCCGCCACCGGTCGCCCTTGGCCCGATGCGGCGAGCGCTTGGAGTGCAGCTTGCAGAACACCGAATAGCCCAGAACCTTGGCGCGGCGCAGCGTCTCGACGAACGGCCGGATGTCGCGACCGCGGTTCTCGGCGATGGCCAGGTGCGCGGCCGGAAACGCCTTGCGAACGCGGGCCAGGTCGGCCGCGTCCCAGGTCTCCGGCACGGTGATCATCAGGTCCAGCACGTCGACGCTCGCGGCCAGGCGCTCGGCGAACCAGTCGATCAGTTCCGGATAGAACAGGTGCAGCAGGGTCACCGCCTCGGCCCGCTTGGCGAACCCGGCCTGCGCCTGGGCGACCAGCGGATGGGCGTCGGTCAGGCGCGGCGCGTAGGCGGCCAGCGCGGTGCGGGTGGCGTGCAGATAGCCGTGGCCGAACCAGCGGTCGGGCTCGAGATAGGCACCCTCGCCCCACTCGTTCCAGGCGTTGACGAAGACCATCGCCTGGCCTTGCGGATGCCTGGCCTCCGCATGCTTCAGCGCGCCCGACAGCCACGTCAGGTAGCTTTCCGGATCGGCGTTGTGGAAGGCGTGGCCGGCCCAGGGCTTGCGCGCCTGGTTGTCCCAGCCCGGCATGACGCCCGGCACGAAGGCGTCCGGAACCGCCGCCAGCTCGTCCAGCTTGGACTGCGCGACCACCGGATAGTCATAGACCTTGCCGGTGAAGTTCGCGTGCAGGGGCGTCACCTGCCGGGTGATCTCGCCTTCGACGATGGCGTGCGGCGGGAAGTCGATGATCCCATCGAAGCCGTGCGAGGCATAGTCCTGGAAGCCGAACGCCGTCGTGCAGAGCAGGTGCAGTTCGCCCAGCCCCATGGCCCGCGCCTGGTCGCGCCAGCGGTCGGTGGTGGCCTTGCTGTCGGGCAGGATTTCCGGGCGATACAGCACCAGCACCGGTTTGCCGCCGACCTTCAGGTAGCGCGGGTCGCGGATGTAGCGCGCCATGTCCTCGAACACGGCGCGGTCGTCCTCGGGCGAGTGGTCCTGGCCCATCAGGACGTCGCTTTCGTCGCCGTCCCAACGCCGAGTCCAGTTCTCGTTGGCCCAGCAGAGGGCGAACGGCAGATCCAGGGTCGGATCGGCCAGATAGAGCTCGATCGGCCGTTCCAGCAGGCGTTTGCCGGCGAACCAGTAGTAGTGGAAGCAGAAGGCCGAGACGCCGGCGCCCTTGGCCAGGTCGATCTGCTGGGCCAACACCTCGCGCTGGCGCAGGTCGTAGAAGCCCAGATCGGCCGGCAGGCGCGGCTGGTAGTGGCCCAGGAACTGCGGCTGGGCCTTGGAGACGTTGGTCCACTCGGTGAAGCCCTTGCCCCACCAGAGGTCATTCTCCGGGAACGGATGAAACTGAGGCAGGTAGAAAGCGATGAGCTTCGGCGCGTCGGCCGGCAAGGTGATCGGGGCGGTGATCGGGGCCGCGAAGTGCGGGCTGCGCAGGTTCTTCGAAACCGCGATCGCGTGGGCATAGGTCGCCTGCACGGGTCCGGCGTCGCCAGCGAAACGGGGGACCCGCGAGCCTTGCAGCAGCGCTCGGCCGCGCCGCCAAGCCGCGCCGGCCGGTCCGCGCAGCGGACCCAGCAGCGGCTTGACCGCCTGGATCGCCGCCCCGCGCAGGCCGCGGGGATCCTTGCCCAGGTCGCCGATGCGCGTAACCTTGAAGTCGGACACGGTGAACCGGCATTCGCCCTCGGACGGGTCGAGCCGCACGCCGATCAGCTGGAAGCTGCGCGCCGGCAGCGAGGCGAACCAGCCGTCCGGGCCGGCCTTCAGCCGCGTGTAGGAGTCCTCGGAAAAGCCGTCGCCCCAGTCGGCATAGAGGGCCGGGCCGACCAACTGGCCGTCGGTGGCCTCCAGCTTCAGGTCGATCCGCACGGCCTTGGCCGCGCGCAGGCCCGAGCGCTGCTCGCGGGTCGGGGTCCAGACCATCTGCGGATCGCCGCCGGCCGCCGCCAGGATCGTCCGCCCCTGGGCGTCCAGGCCCTGGACCGTGACGTCGCGGCCGGGCTTTAGACCTGCCGGCAGGGCGCTCATGCCTTGCCCGTGAGCCGCGCGATCATCCGCGCGATGAAGCCTCGCGGCGCGTTCGGGTCGCGCTTGCGGATGACCACCGCCGCCTGCCAGAACTGGGTCGGATCGTCGATATAGCGCACCACCTCGCCGCCGTGCGGGGCGGCTTGCCTGGCCACGAACTTGGTCGTCACCACCGCCTCGCCATAGACGTCCGGCCCGCGATAGTCGCCGCCGCCCGAGGCCAGATAGGCGATGCCCTCGTTGGCGAGGTCGGCGCGCAGCTTGGGCAGCTGGTCCTTGTAGACCGACAGGGCCGCCATCCAGGCGTTGTCGGCGTCGGGCTCGATGGCCTGGACCATGTCCAGGAAACGCGGCGGCTCGACCGTGAACACCAACTGGCCACCGGGGGCCAGCACGCGCAGCAGCTCGCCCAGCCAGGCGCGGAACAGGTGCGGCGGCAGGTGGGTGAACACCGAATAGGCCGTGATCAGCCGGAACTGGCCGTCGGCGAACGGCAGCGGCTGGCCGTTGGCGATGGTCTCGAAGCGGCCCGGCAGATCGGCCCCGGCGCAGAAGGCGACCATGTCCGGATCGATATCGACCCCGACCATGTCCTTGGCGTCGAAGTCGCGCAGGAAGAACCGGCCGATCCGGCCCCAGCCGCAGCCGAAGTCCAGATAGCCTTGCCCCGTCGAGCCCTTGTAGGCGCGGTCGGCCATGGCCTCCTGGGCGAAGGCGTAGAACTTGCCAGCCTCGTCCAGCGCGTCCTCATAGGCCGAGCCGACGAACTGGCGCTGGATCTCGGCCGACGGGAAGTCAGGATAGGTCAGACCGCCTTGGACGCGCTCGACGACCGAGCGCTTCAGGCGCGCCAGCCAGACCTCGGGCGCGAGGCCGCGAAGATCCTCGTGAGCCAGAAGACGGGGGGCCAGAAGACGGGCGTCGAGGCGACGGGCGGTCATGCGACGCTGGCCTCGCGGTGGACAAGCCAGTCCTCGGTCGAGCCGAGGAAGACGATCTTGCCGGCTTGCAGTTCGCAGACCCGATTGCAGACCCGGCGGACCAGGTCGTGGTCGTGGGTGGCCAGGACGACGATCTTGGCGTCCTCGACCATGCGCTGCATGCGGTCGGCGGCCTTCTGCACGAAGGCGGCGTCGCCGGCGCTGAGCCACTCGTCCAGCACCAGGATGTCGGCTTCGAACTCCGTGGCCACGGCGAACATCAGGCGCGCCTGCATGCCGGCCGAATAGGTGCGCACCGGCAGATGCAGAAAGTCGCCCAGCCCCGAGAACTCGGCGATGGCGTCGATGCGGCTGTCGATCACCTTGCGCGACAACCGGCGCATCAGACCCAGCTTGTGGATGTTGCGAAGGCCGGTCGCCTCCATGTCGAGGCCGGCGTTGATGGCGATCATCGAGGTGATGTCTCCGTCGATCGACAGCTCGCCGCGCGTCGGGTGATAGATTCCGGCGATGACCTTGAGCAGGGTCGTCTTGCCCGAGCCGTTGTGGCCCACCAGGGCGATGCGGTCGCCCTCGTTGATCTCGAGATTGATGTCGTGCAGCGCCTTGACCGCGGCGACGTCGCCGGCGGCCTTGTACATCTTGCCGCCGACCGCGAGGTTGAACACGGCGCTGCGCAGCGACTGCGAGCGCAGGCTGTAGACGAAATAGTCGAGGTCGACGTTCGTCAGCTTGATCTGGTGCGTCATCGCCGTCTCCTACAGCCAGAAGACCACGCGCTTGCGGAACATGGCCAGCAGCGCGAAGGCGACCACGAAGAGGACGCCGGTGGTTCCCAGCGTCCAGTACCAGTCGACCGCGGCGGGCGCGTGGCCGGTCAGCGGCGCGCGCAGCAGCTCGACCTGGTGGGCCAGCGGGTTCAGCTCGACCACCCAACGGTGCTTGGCGCTGACATTGGCGGTCATCCAAAATACCGGCGTCACGTAGAACAGCAGCTGGACCACGTAGCTCATCATGTAGGCCACGTCGCGGAAGCGGGTCGACGGCACGGCGATGATGAAGCCCTGCAGGCAGACGATGACCAGCATCAGGGCGACCGCCGGGATCAGCGTCCAGTGCGGCATGGCGAACCGACCGATGACCAGCATCACCACCCAGAACGCGATCGCCTGGAACAGGAAATTCGTCGCCGCCTTCTGGGCGTGCAGGAAGACATAGAAGGTCAGCGGCAGGCGTTGGCTCTGCATCAGGCCGGCGTTGTAGAGGAAGATCGCCTGGGCCTCGGCGATGGTCGTACCGACCAGCGACCAGGCCAGCAGGCCGGCCACCACCTGCGGATAACTCTTCGACATGTCCACGCCCATCAGGGCGCTGACCAGGAAGGCCAGGGCGAAGGCGACGACCAGCAGGTTGCAGGCCATCCAGAATGGACCCAGGATCGACCGCTGGAAGCGCGAGGCCGTCTGGTCCAGGCCGAGCCGCCACCACAGGGGTGCGAGACGAACGCCGTCTCCCACATCCTTAAGCGCCGCCATCAAGGGACTCGGCATCCGTAACCTTCCACAAGGCCTGTCCGGTTCGGATTACCATCCCAACCGGATAAACAGGCCGTCTTCCAAAGAATCGAGCGCGGCACGCCGCGCACGGGGGGCGCCCGAGAGGGACGACCAGCAAGGGGCCTGCTTACAGAGCCCCGAGCCGGCCGACAATTGCTTTGGAAGGTCGATGGACCACGTGTTGCGTAAAAACTTTAGTCAAGAGCCTTGAATTCGGAGCGCCGCGCCGCTGCCCGCCGGGCCTAAAACCAGCCGGCCTCTTGCTGGGCTCGCCGCCGTTCCTGCCCTGGTATCGCGCGATCTCGTTCCTGGCCTGGGTTCCCAACCTGCTGGTCGCCGAGCTTTGACTATGGAG
The DNA here is from genome assembly GCF_059419665.1 of Caulobacter sp. GW821-FHT05F04. Classification (NCBI taxonomy): domain Bacteria; kingdom Pseudomonadati; phylum Pseudomonadota; class Alphaproteobacteria; order Caulobacterales; family Caulobacteraceae; genus Caulobacter; species Caulobacter sp. GW821-FHT05F04. The sequence goes on along the minus strand of NZ_JBWKSF010000002.1, from coordinate 368,089 downwards.
GAAGGGCTCGCGGCGCGTATCGGGTCCTCATTGAATGCCATGGATTTGCGACACGATCGCCCTATGCTGGCCTGAGCAATTTGGGCGTGGCGGAGGTCGAATCCGGCGCCCCGTCCCGCGCAGGCCAACACGCGAAGGCCCGTTAGACCATGTTCAGCAAGTCTCTGAAAAACGCGCTCCTGATCGGAACCGCCCTGGCGTGCGGATTTACGACCGCCGGCGCGTCGACGCCCGCCGACACGTCGGCCAGCCCGCCCTCCGCCAACGCGGGCGTGGATCCTGGCAAGACCATCGTCAGCAAGACCTGCCAGTCGTGCCACGACCTGGGCATGGTCACCGAAGCCCGTCACACCGCGAAGGAGTGGACGAGCGTCATCGACCGCATGCGCGCCAACGGCGCCGAGCTGAGCGAGGACGACGCCAAGCAGGCGCAGGCCTATCTGGCCAAGGTCTACGGCAAGCCCGGCTGAAGCGAGGCGCGGCGAAAGCAGCGAGCGGCGCGTAACCTTTCCGCTCGCCGCGACGTATCTGATCGCGGGGCGGCGAAACGGAGATCTGCGATGACGACGCGACGACACCTTCTGGCGACCGGAGCCCTCGCCACTTTCGGCCTGGCCGGCTTCGGCGCGCGGGCCGAGACGTTCGAGGTCACCCGCAGCGACGCCGAGTGGAAGCGCATGCTGCCGCCGGACGCCTACGAGGTGCTGCGCCACGCCCGCACGGAGCGCGCCGGGACCAGCCCGCTCGACAAGAACTACAGGAAGGGCACGTACAGCTGCCGCGGCTGCGACCTGCCGCTATTCTCGTCGACGACCAAGTTCGACAGCGGCACCGGCTGGCCCAGCTTCTGGCAGCCCCTGCCGAACGCCACGGCCAAGAGCGCCGGCGGCAGCATCATGTGGGGCACGGAGATCCATTGCCGGCGCTGTGGCGGTCACCTGGGCCACGTGTTCAACGACGGTCCCAAGCCCACCGGCCTGCGCTACTGCATGAACGGCGTCGCCCTGACCTTCCGCGCCGCCTAAAGGTCCGCGTTCCCATGATCCTGTTCCTGCTGGCCTATCTGGGCGGCGTGCTGACCATCGTCAGCCCGTGCATCCTGCCGATCCTGCCGTTCGTGTTCGCGCGCGCCGACAAGCCCTTCGTCCGCAGCGGCCTGCCAATGCTGGCCGGCATGGCCGTGACCTTCGCCCTGATCGCCACCCTGGCGGCGGTCGGCGGCGGCTGGGCGGTGCGCGTCAATCAGTACGGCCGCTGGGCCGCCTTGGCCCTGATGGCCTTCTTCGGCCTGACCCTGCTGGTCCCGAGCCTGGCCGACCGCCTGACCCGGCCGCTGGTCGCCCTGGGCGGACGGCTGTCCCAGCGCGCCGACGCGCAAGAGGCCGCCGGCGGCTCGACCGTCCTGGCCTCGGCCCTGCTCGGCGTCGCCACCGGCCTGCTGTGGGCGCCGTGCGCGGGTCCGGTGCTGGGCCTGATCCTGACCGGCGCGGCGCTGCAGGGCGCCAACGCCCAGACGACCCTGCTCCTGGTCGCCTTCGCGGCCGGCGCGGCCACCTCGCTGGGCCTGGCCCTGCTGGTCGGCGGCAAGGTCTTCACGGCCATGAAGCGCTCGCTCGGCGCCAGCGAGTGGATCCGGCGCGGCGTCGGGGCGGTGATCCTGGTCGCCGTCGCGGCCATCGCCCTGGGCGTCGACACCGGCTTCCTGACCCGCGTCTCGCAGACCAGCACAGCCGCGCTGGAGCAGGGCCTGGTCAACAAGCTGCATCCGCAGCAGGAGTCGGTCCTGCTGCCCGCCAGCGGCGACGCGATGAGCGGCAGCCCCGCCATGATGGCCGCCAATCCGGCCATGATGTCCGGCGCTCCCGGCGGCGCGATGATGATGCGCGCCAAGCCCGGCCAGGACGAGGCCCTGCCGGTCGAAGGCGCAGCCCCGCCGCTGGACGGCGCGGTGACCTGGCTGAACTCCCCGCCCCTGACCAAGGCCCAGCTGAAGGGCAAGGTCGTGGTCGTCGACTTCTGGACCTATTCCTGCATCAACTGCCTGCGCTCGATCCCCTACGTCCGCGCCTGGGCCGAGAAGTACAAGGACCAGGGCCTGGTGGTGATCGGCGTCCACGCGCCGGAGTTCGCCTTCGAGAAGGACGTCAAGAACGTCCGCAAGGCCGTCGCCGACCTGAAGATCGGCTACCCCGTGGCGGTCGACAACAACTACGCGATCTGGCGCGCGTTCGGGAACCAGTACTGGCCGGCCCACTACTTCATCGACGCCCAGGGCCGGGTGCGCCACCACCACTTCGGCGAAGGCGGCTACGACCAGTCCGAGCGGGTGATCCAGCAGTTGCTGGCCGAGGCCGGCCGCGCCAAGGGTAGTAAGGTCGAGGTCGAAGGCGGCCTGGTGGCGGTCAAGGCCACCGGCGCCCAGGCGGCCTCGGACGGCAAGGACGTCGGCTCGCCGGAGACCTATGTCGGCTATGATCGCGCCGAAAACTTCGCCTCGGCCGGCGGGGCGGTGCGCGACGCGCGCCACGTCTACGCCCTGGCCGGGCCGCTGAAGCTCAACGCCTGGGGCCTGACCGGCGACTGGGCCATCGGCGCCGAGCAAGCCGGCCTGAACGCGCCGGGCGGCAAGATCGCCTATCGCTTCCACGCCCGCGACCTGCACCTGGTGCTGGGCCCGGCGGCCAATGGCTCGAAGGTCCGCTACCGGGTCACGATCGACGGCAAGCCGCCCGGCGCGAACCACGGCATGGACACCGACGCGGCCGGCAATGGCGTGATCACCGGCCAGCGGCTCTATCAGCTGGTCCGGCAGAAGGGTGCGATCGGCGACCGCACCTTCGAGATTCAGTTCCTCGACGCCGGCGCCCAGGCCTATGCTTTCACGTTCGGCTGAGCCGGCCCAGGGCCAGGGCCCTGCTTGAAGTTGACGCCGGGGTGCGCGGCCTGACGCCCCGGCCCTTTTGGAGGCTGAGCGCATGAGCGCCTGGACCGACGTCCTGACGACCCTTCCCCTGGTGGCGATCCTGCGCGGCCTGACGCCCGACGAGTCGGTCGAGGTCGGTGAGGCCCTGGTCGCCGCCGGCTTTCTCTGCCTGGAGGTGCCGCTGAACTCGCCCTCGCCGCTGGACAGCATCCGTCGCCTGCGTGACGCGCTCGGCGACCGCGCCATCGTCGGGGCCGGCACCGTGCTGACCGCCCAGGCCGTGCGCGATGTCGCGGGGGCCGGCGGCCAGATCATCATCTCGCCCAACACCGACGTCGCCGTGATCGCCGAGGCCAAGGCCGCGGGCCTGATCTCGTTCCCGGCCTTCTACACGCCCAGCGAGGCCTTCACGGCCATCGCCGCCGGGGCCGACGCCCTGAAGTTGTTCCCGGCCGAGGCCGCGGGTCCGGCCATGCTGAAGGCGATGAAGGCGGTGCTGCCGAGGACGACGCCGGTCTTCCCGGTGGGCGGAGTCGAACCCGGCAATGTGGCGACCTGGCGCGCGGCCGGAGCCAACGGCTTTGGCCTGGGCTCGGCGCTCTACAAGCCGGGGAAGACGGCGGCCGAGGTGCGCATCGCCGCGGACGCCTTCGTCGCCGCCTGGAAGGCCAGCGCCTGATGGCTGACCTCATCGCTTTTGGTGACTGGGGCACCAGCCGCCTGCGTCTGGGCCTCTACGACGGCGACACCCAGCTAGAGTCGGTGGAGGGCCCCGGCATCGGCGCGCTCAGCGCCTCGCCCGCCGAGACCCTGCTGGGCGCGGTCGCCAGCTGGCGCGCGCGGCGCGGCCTGTCGCGCGTCGTGCTGGCCGGCATGGCCGGCTCGCGCACCGGCGTGGTCGAGGCTCCCTATGCCGAATGTCCCGCCGGCGTCGATGACTGGGTCCGCCAAGCCGCGACCGTGACCCTGGACGGCCTCCTGGTCGAGGTCGCGCCAGGGGTGGCCGGGATCGCCCCCAGCGGCGCGCCGGACGTGATGCGCGGCGAGGAGACCCAGGTGTTCGGGGCCATGGCTCTGTATCCCGAGCTCGCCGAGGGCGAGCAGGTGTTCGTGCTGCCTGGAACCCACGGCAAGTGGTGCCAGGCGCGGGACGGCCGCATCGTGCGCTTCCAGACCTTCCTGACGGGCGAGCTCTTCGCCCTGCTCTCGACCCGCTCCAGCCTGCTGCTGGGCGCGGACGCCGTCGAGAACGCCGAGCACGAGGCGGCCGGCTTCGCCCATGGCCTGGAGCGCGCCCGCGCGGGCCATCTGCTGAGCGCCCTGTTCGAAGCCCGAAGCGCCCAGCTGCGCGAGGGCCGCACCGGCGCCTGGGCGCGGGGTTTCCTGTCGGGCTTGACGATCGGAACCGAGGTGGCCGAAGGCGCCGCGGCCTTCGAGGCAAAGCGCGTGATCCTGGTCGGAGCCAGCGGCCTCAGCGACCGCTATGGCGTCGCCCTGGGCGCACAACGGGTGGAGAGCACAGCCCTCGGCGGCGAAGTCTGCGTGCTGGCGGGACTCAGGCGCTTGGCGTCGACCCAGGCCGGCTGTCATTGAACGGCCTAGTCGGCCAGGGGCTCTGCACCGGCCGCAGCCGCTCATAGGCGCGCGACAGGCGCAGGACCCCCAGGTCGTCGAAGCGCCGCCCCACGATCTGCAGCCCGATCGGCAGGCCCTGGGCGGTGTAGCCGCAGTTGATCGAGGCCGCGGGCTGCTCGGTCATGTTGAAGGCGACGGTGAAGCCGATGTGCTCGAACGGCCGTGCCGGGTCGTTGGTCGGCGACGGCAGATGCGCGTCGAAGGCCGGCATGGGCGCGGTCGGCGAGAGCAGGAAGTCGAACGGCTGGAAGGCCTTGGCGCCCGCCTCGCGCATGCGCTGGATCTGGTTGAAGCCACGATAGACCGACAGCCCGTCGGCCCCACGCGCCGCGCGGGCCCAGTCCAGGATATACGGCAGGCAGCGCTCGGCCCGCTCCGGCGGCAGGGCGTCCAGGTCGCTCAGTGAACGCGTGCGCCAGAAGAGGTCCAGGCCGTCCAGCATTTCGCGGGTCAGGTACGGCGCGAACGGCTCGACGATCGCGCCGGCGGCTTCAAAGGTCCGGGCGGCGGCGGTCACTGCCTCGGCGACTTCCGGCTCGACCGGCAGGCCGACGCCGGCGTCCAGCATCAGGCCGATCCGTAGGCCCTTCAGGTCGAGGTCGAGATTGTCCCAGGCGATCGCCGCCGGCGGCAGGCTCATGTGATCGCGCCAGTCTGGTGCGCTGAGCGAGCACATGGCCAGGGCCGCGTCCTCGACCGTGCGGGTCATCGGGCCGGCGCAACGGCCGATATAGGGCGGGTCGATCGGGATCCGGCCGTTGCTGGGCTTGAAGCCGAAGATTCCGCACCAGCCGGCGGGCAGGCGAATAGAGCCGCCGATGTCGGTGCCGAGGTGCAACGGCCCGTAGCCCGCCGCCGCCGCCGCTCCGGCGCCCGCGCTGGACCCGCCGGGGGTCTTGGCCAGGTCCCAGGGATTGCGCGACAGGGCGTGGAAGCTCGACAGGCCCGACGACAGCATGCCGAAGTCGGGATTGGTGGTCTTGGCCAGGATCACCGCGCCGGCTTCGCGCAGGCGGGCGGCCGGCGGGGCGTCGACGGGCTCGGGGACTAGGTCGGACGCGGCCGAGCCAATCGGCTTGGGTACGCCTTGGGTGGCGATCAGTTCCTTGATCGTCAAGGGCGCGCCGTCCAGCGGCCCCAGCGCCTCTCCACGCCGCCAGCGGTCCTCGGACGCGCGCGCCGCCGCCAGCGCGCCTTTCGCGTCCAGCGCCCAGGTCGCCGCGAGGTCCGGTTCCCAGGCCTCGATCCGCGCCAGCACCGCCGTCGTCACCTCGACCGGCGAGAGGCTCTCGTCGCCATAGAGCCGGGAGAGTTCGACGGCGGTCAGATCAGGAAGCTCGCTCATGCGGGAAGACTAGGCCCGGCGGGGGCGGCTTCGCTAGAGTGCGGGCGAATCCTTGGAAGGACATCGCCTTGCTTCGACCCGGTCCGCGCAATCTGCTCACCGATGTGCCTGGCCTGACGGTCGGCAACGCCACGGACGAGGCGGCGCGCAGCGGCGTGACCGTCGTGCGCTTTCCGGGCGGCTGGATAGCCGGCGTCGACGTGCGCGGCGGCGGGCCGGGCGTGCGCGAGACCGCGGCCCTGTCGCCCGAGAACGGTTACTCCCGGCTGCACGCCCTGACCTTCAGCGGCGGATCGGTCTTCGGCCTGGCCGCCGCCGACAGCGTGACCGCCGCCCTGTCGCAAGCGGGCGAGGGCTTCTTGCTGAGACCGGATACGCCCCGGACCCCGATCGTGGCCGGCGCGGTGCTCTACGACCTGGCCAATGGGGGCGACAAGGCCTGGGAGATGGATCCGCCCTATCGGCGTCTGGGCCTGGCGGCCTTCGAGGCGGCCGGCGAAGCCTTCGCGTTGGGCGCGGTCGGGGCCGGACGCGGTGCGCGGGCTGGCCTGGTCCAGGGCGGCCTGGGCTCAGCCTCGCTGGACCTGGGAGACGGCCTGAAGGTCGGGGCGCTGGTCGCCGCCAACCCGGTGGGCTCGGTGCTCATGCCCGACGGCGAGACCTTCTGGGCCTGGCCGTTCGAGATCGACGGCGAGTTCGGCGGCCGTGTTCCCACGGGACCGGCGGGGGCGGTCGAGCCCATGCCGGACGAGTCGCGACTGGCCGGCCAAGGCCGCCTGACGCCAGGCGCGAACACCACCCTGGCCGTCGTGGCGGTGAACGCCGACCTCACCGCCGGCGAGTGCAAGCGCCTGGCGATGATGGCCCAGGACGGCCTGTCGCGCGCCGTGCGCCCGGCCCACACGCCATTCGACGGCGACGTGGTGTTCGCGGCCGCTTCGGGAGCGGTGGCGCTCGGGACGGAGGCGCGCGCCCATCGCCTGGCCCGACTGGGCTCGGCGGCGGGCGACTGCCTGGCCCGGGCCATCGCCCGAGGGGTCCACGCGGCGCGCGGCTAGCCGCGGGCGGCTAGCGCTCGGGCCAGACTCGGCGTGGCGGCGATCAGCTGCGCCGTGTACGGATGCTTCGGCGCGGCGAAGAGCTCGGCGGTCGGGCCGGCCTCGACAATCTCGCCCTCGCGCATGACCAGCACCCGGTCGGTCAGGCCGCGCGCCACGCCCATGTCGTGGGTCACGAACAGATAGGCCACGCCCAGGTCGTCGGAGAGCCGGGCCAGCAGGTCCAGCACCTCGGCGCGAACGGTGACGTCGAGGGCCGACACCGCTTCGTCTAGGGCGATGACCTCGGGCTCGACGATCAGGGCGCGGGCGATGGCGATGCGCTGGCGTTGGCCGCCGCTGAACTGGTGCGGATAGCGATCGGCGGCCTCGGCCGGCAGCCCGACCTTGGCCAACACGGCCTCGACCCTGGCCCGGCGCTCCGTCGGCGAGAGCCTGGCGTCCAGAAGGTGCAACGGCTCGGCCACCAGCCGCTCGACCGTCCAGCGCGGGTCGAGACTGCCGTTCGGGTCCTGAAAGACCAGCTGGATCGCGCGGCGGCGGCGGCGCGGCGAGGCTGGCGTGAAGGGCTCGCCAGCCAGACGCACCTCGCCGCCCTGCACGGGATCCAGGGCCAGAAGGGTCCGCAGCAGGGTCGACTTGCCGCTGCCGGACTCGCCGACCAGCCCGACGATCTCGCCCGGACGGATCTCCAGGGAGACGCCCCGTAGAGCGCGGACCGGCGGGCCGGCGCGGAGGAAGCCGCGCTGGCCGGGATAGTCGCGGACCACCCCGCGCGCTTCCAGGATCGGGGCGGCCCCGGCGTCCGGCCTCCGGGTCCGGACCGGCATTCGCTCGGCGTCGGCGGCCAGGGCCCGGGTGTAGGGATGGGTCAGGGCCTTGAAGACGGCGCCGGTCTCGCCCTGCTCGACGATCTGGCCGTCCTTCATCACCGCCACGTGGTCGGCGGCCTCGGCGACCAGGGCCAGGTCGTGGCTGATCAGGATCAGGGCCGCGCCGTCCTCGCGCACCAGATGGCGCAGCAGCTTGAGGATCTCGGCCTGGGTGGTGACGTCCAGCGCCGTGGTCGGCTCATCGGCGATCAGCAGGCGGGGCGACAAAACAACTGCGATGGCGATGGCTGCCCGCTGGCGCTGGCCGCCCGACAGCTCATGCGGATAGCGGGTCAGGGGGATGTCGGCGAGGCCCACGCGATCCAGCGTCTCGCGGGCGGCGGCGTTGGCCTCGGCGCGCGAGGCCTTGCGGTGCAGGCGCACGACCTCGGCCACCTGGGCGCCGATGGTCATGACCGGGTTCAGGGCCGTCATCGGCTCCTGGAACACGATGCCGATGCGGTCGCCGCGCAGGCGCGACAGTTCCGCGTTGGACAGGCCGACGAGGTCGCGGCCCTCGAACCGGATCGCGCCCTCGACCCGCGCCCCGCGCGGCGGCAGGCCCACGATCGAGAGGGCCGTGATCGACTTGCCCGAACCGGACTCGCCGACCACGCCCAGCACCTGACCGGCCTCAAGCGTCAGCGACAGGCCGCGCAGGATCGGCTGGTCGCCCAGCGCCAGCTTCAGGTCCTGGATCTCGAGCAAGGCCATCTAGCGGTCCTCGTCCAGGCGCGGGTCGAGGCGGTCGCGCAGGCCGTCGCCCAGCAGGTTCAGGCCCAGCACGGTGATGACGATGGCCAGGCCCGGGAAGATCGCCTGCAGCGGCGCGACCGCGACCAGGGTCTGGGCGTCGGCCAGCATCTTGCCCCAGCTGGCGGCGGGCGGCTGGGCGCCGAGACCGACGTACGAAAGCCCCGCCTCGGCGATGACGCCCAGCGAGAACTGCAAGGTCGCCTGGACGATCAGTATACTGAATAACCCTGGCGCGATGTGCTCGATCGAGATCCGCGTCGCGCCCTTGCCGGCCGCGCGGGCGGCCAGAACGTAGTCGCGGGTCCAGAGGCTTAGGGCCGAGCCTCGGGTCAGGCGGGCGAAGACCGGAACGTTGAAGACGCCGATGGCGATCACGGCGTTGATCGCGCCGGTACCCAGGACGGCGGTGATCAGAATGGCCAGGATCAGGGCCGGGAAGGCGAAGACCACGTCCGAGGCGCGCATGACCAGCTCGTCGACCCAGCCCCGACGGGCCGCGGCCAGCAGGCCCAGCGGCACGCCGACACCCGCGCCCAGCAGCACGGCCACCAGCGAGACCGACAGGGCGTTGCGAGCGCCCAGCAGGATCATCGAGGCCACGTCGCGGCCGAAGTGATCCAGGCCCAGCCAGTGGGCGGCCGACGGCCCCTGCAACCGGTGGTCGATGTCGAAGCTGGCGACGTCATAGGGCGTCCAGACCAGCGACAGCAGCGCGGCCACGACGAAAGCGATGCTGATCACGCCGCCGACGATCAGGGTTGGCGAAAGGCGGGACCGGCTCATGATCCGCGCCTCCGCAGGCGGGGATCGACCAGCACATAGGCCACGTCGACCAGGAAGTTGGTGGCCACCACGGCGAAGACCAGCAGCATGACCACGCCCTGCACCACGATCAGGTCGCGCTGGGCGATGGCCTGCAGCACCAGACGCCCCAGCCCCGGCAGGAAGAACACGTTCTCGATGATCACCCCGCCGGCCAAGAGGAAGGGGAACTGCAGGCCCAGGATGGTGAGCAGCGGGATCAGGGCGTTGGGCAGGCCGTGCCGCCACAGGGCTTGGCTCGCCGTCAGCCCCTTGGCGCGGGCGGTGCGCATGTAGTCCTCGGCCAGGGTGTCGATCAGGGCCGAGCGGGTGACGCGGGCGATGATCGCGGCTTGCGGCGCGGCCAGGGCGATGGCTGGCAGGGCCAGGGCCTTGAGCGCCGGGACTAGGCCCGCGTCCCAGCCGGGAAAGCCGCCGGCGGACACCCAGCGCAGACCGATCGAGAACACCATGACCAGCAGCACGGCGAACCAGAAGTTCGGCACGGCGACGCCCACCTGGGTCAGGCCCATGACGATCGTATCGGTCCCCTTGCCCCGCCGCGCCGCCGCCAGGGCGCCGACCGACGCGCCGACCACGACCGACAGGATCAGGGCCAACAGGGCCAGAGGCAGCGAAACGCCGATCCGTTCGGCGACCAGGGCCGCGACCGGGGTCTGGTAGGTGTAGCTGACGCCCAGGTCGCCGCGCAGCATGCCCAGCAGCCAGGCGAGATAGCGCTGCGCCGGAGGGCCTTCGAGCCCCATCTGCTGGCGCAGGTTGGCCACGGCCTCGGGACTGGCGTTGAGGCCCAGCATGTAGGCGGCCGGATCTCCCGGCGCGACCTGGATGATGGCGAAGACCACGACACTGGCGGCCAGCAGGGTCAGGACCATCACCACCGCCCGACCGCCCAGATAGGCCGCCCCGAAGCGGGCGGCGAGCAAGGCCAGACCCGCGACCGCGGCGAGCGTCAGGACGGCGCCGACGATCGCGCCGGCCGGACCGGCCTTGTCGCTGGCGATGGCTTCCGCCCCGCCGGCGCCGTCGAACGAGGCCGCGCGCAGGTCGATGGTCTGGGTCGGCGAATTGACCCAGAAATCCTTCAGCCGCGCGTCGAACACGCCCAGGCGCGGGAACTGGAACAGGAAACCGTTGACCGCGTCCTCGGCGATCCGGCGCTGGATCTGGCCGAGGATCGCCGCCCGCTGGGCCTCGTCGGTCGCGCCCTTCAGGGCTTCCATCAGCCCGTGGAAGGCCTCGCTGTGATAGCCGAAATAGTAGTCGGCCTTGTCATAGATGGCGTAGTCCATCGGCTCGGCATGGCTGACGATGGTCAGGTCGAACGCGTGGCGGCCATAGACCTGGTCCAGCCACTGGGCCCACTCGATATTCTCGATCTTCACGCGGACCCCGGCCTGGGCCAGTTGGGCGGCGACGATCTCGCCGCCGCGGCGCGCGTAGTTGGGCGGCGGCAGTTTGAGGCTCAGGTCGAGGCCGTTGGGGTAGCCGGCCTGCGCCAGCAGCGCCTTGGCCTTGGCGATGTCGTGCGGATAGAGGCCGGTCAGGTCGACATAGGCCGCGTTCTGCGGCGGAAAGTGGCTGCCGATCGGCGTCCCATAGCCGTACATCGCCCCGTCGATGATCGCCCGCCGGTCCAGGGCGTATTGCAGGGTGCGGCGCACCCGCACGTCGGACAGCGGGCCGGCGCGATTGTTGATCGCCAGGATCACCTCGCCCTCGCTGGAGGCGGTGACCACCTTCAGGGCCGGGTCGGCGCGCAGCTGGGCCAGGTTTTCCGGGGCTGGATAGTCAGGGAAGGCGTCGACCTCGTGGGTCTTGATCGCCGCGTAGGCCGCCGCCGGATCGGCGATGAACTTGAACTTCACCTGGCGCAGCTTGGCGGGCTGGCCCCAGTAGTCCTCGTCGCGGACCAGGGTCACGGTGTCGCCGCGTCGCCAGCTGGCGAACCTGAACGGGCCGGTGCCCACCGGGGCGGTGGCGAGACTCCCTGCCGACTTGGGCGAGACCATCACGCTGTCGCCCCAGGCCAGGGTGTAGAGCAGGTTGCTGTCGGGGCTTGAGAGACGCAGGCGCACCGTGCGCGGGTCGACGACCTCGACCTGACGGATAACGCTCAGCGCCTGTTTCTGGACATTGGTCGAGGCCGGGCCGAGCGCGCGCTCCAGGCTGAACTTGACGATGCCGGCGTCGAAGGGCGTTCCGTCCTGGAACCGCACGCCGTCGCGGAGGTGGAAGGTGTAGGTCAGGCCGTCGGGCGACACCTCCCACCAGGTCGCCAGCAACGGCTTGACCGCGCCTTGCGCGTCGAGGCGGACGAGGCCTTCGAAGACGTTGCCGTAGACCACCTCGTCGGTCGCCACCGCCGCGCCGGATGTGGGGTCGAGGTTGGGCGGCTCCAACTGCAGCGCGACCGTCAGCGTGTCCTTGGGCGCGGCATGGGCGACGGGCGCGAACGCCAACAGGCAGGCCGCCGCCAGACCGAGAAGGGCGCGGAGCTTCACGCGATGCGCGCCCGGGCCTTGGCGGCCTCGGCGGGCAGGCCCAGGCGGTCATAGACTCTCGCCAGGGCGCGATTGAGCGGGACGCCGTCGGGATCGAAGCCACGCCGCAGCTCCAGCGCCTGCTGGGCTTCCGACAACCGGTCGTCGCGGATCAGTGCGTCCAGGATCAGTTGCTCGAAGAGGTCCCGCTGGGCGTGGCTGCCGCCGATCTCGGCCAGGCGCGGCAGGGCGGCGCGCAGGCCACGCAGGGCGCTCTGATAGTCGCCCCGCGCGTGGGCGACCAGCCCCTCGGCGGCGGGCAAGGCCACCTCCCGCCAGGTTTCGCGGACGTGGTCGGGGGCGTCCAGCGCCGCGCGGCGCACGGCGGCCAGCAGGGCATCGGCCTGCGGCCGACCGGCGCGGGCCAGGCCGTAGAGGTACTGCAAGGTTAGGAACGGCTGGACCACGTCGTCAGCGCGCGCGGCCAGGCGATCGGCCACGTCGTCCCAGCGGTCGCCAACGTCGACGCCGGCCAGCTCCAGTCGGGCCAGCAACGACACCGCCCCGATCTGGTCCTGGGAATAGTCCTTCTCCTGCCCCCAGACGTGGCCGTCATAGAGGGCGAGGGCGGCGTCGAACCGGCCCTGGCTCAGATAGAATAGCGCCAGGTGCCACCAGAGGTGGGTATCCATGAACGAGTTGAGGCCGGTCCAAGTATCGCGCACGCCTTCCAGGAACGCGACGCCCTCGGCGACGCGGCCTTGGGTCAGCATCACGTGGGCCAGGGCGTGCTGGGCCCAGGGCTCCTGGCGCTTGAGGGCCAGGGCGCGCCGCGCGGCGACTTCGGCGTCGTCCAGCAGGTGGCATTGCTCATAGGCGAAGGCCAGCATGCCGTGCAGTTGGGCCACGTCCTCGGCGGCCGGCAGGACGGCGCTGGCCGCCCGCAGCATGGCCGGGAAGTCGCCGCGATTGAACGCGTGATACTGCGCGAGCTTCAGCACCAGCAGGTCGCGCGGCCAGGCCGCCAGGATCGTGTCGGCGATGGCCAGGGCGGCGGGGATGTCGTCGGTCGACCAGACCGTGACGAAGTCGACGAAGGCCTGTTCGCGCGGATGGGCCTGGCCCACCGCCGCTCGGGCGCGGGCCAGGTAGGGTCCGGCGCGTTCGGCGGCTTCCGGCGCCTCCAGGAGCAGCCACAGCGTCGCGGCATAGGCGTTCAGCAGCACGCTCTCCGGATACGCCTCGGCCGCGCCGATCACCTCGGCCGCCCGCGTCTCATAGCTGAGAAAGCCGTCGACGAAGGTGTCGACGGCCGCCAGGGCCGCGTCTGACGACGCGCTGATCGGATTGCCGAGATAGTCGCTACGCATGAGGGTACTCTAGCTGACGCCAGCCTCGGCGAGGAAGGCGGCCGTATCGTCAGCCGAGCGTTGCGGGATCTCAACCTGCGGCAGGTGCCCGACCTTCGGATAGACGATCAGCCTTGCGCCGGGGATGGCCTCGGCGAACTTGTGGGCGCCGGAGACCTCGATCAGCGGATCAATCTCGCCCCACAAGACCAGGGTCGGAGCCTTGATGGTCGAGAGGACCTCCTTGGTCGCCTGGCTGTGCTTGCCGGGCTGGATCGACATCAGGATGGCGCGGTGGCCCGGGGCGCGCTGCAGCTCGGCCCAGCGATCGATAAAGGCGTCGGTGATCACCGCCGGATCGCCGACCTCGCCGCGCAGGCCCGAGCGGATCAGCGGCTTGTTGTCGATCGAGCGCAGGAAGGCGCGGCCCCACGAATACTTCAGCAGCTTGAAGGCCAGGGGCGGCTTCTTCAGGCTCGTGGAGGGCCAGCCGGCGGCGTCGACCAGGATCAGGCCGTTCACGCGGTCCGGATGGCGCGCCGCCACCTGCCAGGCCACGCCGCCGCCCATCGAATTGCCGGCGATGGCGAACTTGGGAAGGTCCTCCTTGGCCGCCAGGGCGTCGACCAGGTCGGCGAAGCCATCGGCCGAGGCGACATAGCCCACGGGGGCGCGCGTCAGGCCGTGACCCGGCAGGTCGATGGTGATGATCCGATAGCGATCGCCGAGCCGGGCGACCCAGCCCTCCCACGAGAAATGCGAGTCGCCGAAGCCGTGGACCAAGACGAGCAGCGGCCCATCGGCCTTGCCCTCGTCCTTGTAGTGCAACCGCACGCCGCCGGGCAGATCGGCATAGCGCGAGGCCTTGGTGGCGTACTTGGCTTCCAGGGTTTCGTAGGGAATGTCGGGGCCGCGCAGCAGCAGCCAGCCGACGAGGCCCGCGAGGACGACCAGGCCAACGAGGCCGCCCAGGATCAGCAACAAGGTCTTCAACATGTTCAACGCTCCAGGGCGGTCGTTGCCTGACTAGAAAGCGTAGTTGACGCGAACGCCATAGGTGGCGGGCTGGCCGGGCGCGGCGATGTCGATCAGCGGCAGGAAGAAGTTCCGCGTCAGGTCGTACTTGGTGTTGAAGACGTTCTTGGCGAAGGCGGTCAGCGCCCACGGCCCCTTGGCGGGCGACAGGGTCACGCTGGCGTTGGCCAGCCAGTACGAGTCAACATCGTAGCGCGACCCCAGCAGCAGCGGCTTGGTCTTGTCGTGGAAGGCGTAGTCGCCCTGCGCCTCGACCTCGTAGTCGCCGACGGCCCAGGTATAGGACACGTCGCCGCCGTAGCTGAGCGGAGGAAAGCCGACCTTGGCCCCGCTGCGCGAGATATAAACGGCGTGGCCTGACGCGACGCTGGCCGGGATATCCAGATCGTTCGTGTATTTGTCGAACTTGCCGGTCTTGTAGCCCAGCGACTGGCCGATCCGGAGATCCGGGACCGGGCGCCAGGTCAGCTCCAGCTCACCGCCGTAGATGTGCGACTTCTGAGCGTTGACGATGGCCCCGATCGGACCGTTGTTGATGTCGTAGATCGCCGACTGAACCTGCTGGTCCTTGTAGTCGTAGTAGAACACCGAGCCGTTCAGCTGCACGGTGTTGGCCGCGAAGCTGGACTTGAACCCGGTCTCGTAGGCCCAGAGGGTCTCGGGCTTGAAGCCGTCGACGGCCGCGGCGTCGCCACGATTGTAAGAGGTGAAACCGCCGGACTTCGTGCCCTTGCTGACGCTGGCATAGAGCAGCACGCCGTCGACCGGCTTGTACTCAAGGGCCAGCTTGCCGGTCACCGACTTGTTCTTCAGCGACTTGTCGTCGGTCGGACTGAAGTTGGTCGGCGGCGCGCCGGGGGCGAAGACGCCGGCGGTGACGAAGTCGAACTGCTGGCGCTTTTCATCCTCGCCGCGCAGGCCGGCCACCAGTTTCAGCCTATCGCTGAGCGCGTATTCCACCTGGCCGAACAACGAGGCCGAGCGGACCTTCTGGCTGTAGGTCGTGCGGGTGTCGAACAGCAGCGACTGGTAGAAGTCCGAATAGAAGGCCTCATCGATGGTTTCGCGCGAATAGTAGCCGCCGACCAGCCATTGCAGCGGGCCTTCGGTCTTCGACGAGGCCCGCAGCTCCTGTGAGAACACCTTGGCGTCGGTGTCGAAATAGGTCCCGGCATAGGCGTACTGGGAGGCGTCCCAGTCGTTGTATTCCTTGCGGTGCAGCTTTTCGTAGGACGTGATCGACACCAGGTCGACGCCGCCGGTCTCGCCGTGGGCGCGCAGGGAGACGCCGCTGCTCTTGGTGTCATGGAATGGCTTGGCGTTCGCGGCGATGCCGGTCAGCGTCGCGAAGGCGGCCGAGCCGCCCCAGCCGGTGTTCTTGCGGCTGGCATCGGCGGGGATGGTCGGCAGGCTGGCGTTATAGCCCAGAGGATTGAACAGATAGAGTCCGGTCGGCTCGGACTTGTCGTAGCCGGCATGGACGCTGAGCAGGACGTCGGCCTTGTCGTTCGGCGTCCAGGCCAGTTGGCCGCGCACCGAGCTGGTGTCCTTGTCGCCCAGCTTCTGACCCGTGGCGCGGTTCTTCTGCCAGGCGCCGCCGTGGTCGGTGACAAAGGCCAGGCGGCCACTGAGCGTGTCGCCGAGCGGTCCGGACACGTAGCCCTCGGCCTTGAACGCGTCGTTGTTGTCGTATTCGGCGGTCACGCCGCCGGCCAGGCTGTTGGTCGGCCGGTTGGTGATGAAGTTGATCGCGCCGCCGGTGGTGTTGCGGCCGTACAGCGTGCCCTGCGGGCCGCGCAGCACTTCCACGCGGGCGATGTCGAACAGCAGGCCCTGGGTCTGGGCCTGGATCGGATAGGCTACCTCGTCGACGCTGACGCCGACGGTCGAGGAGTTGTTGGACGCGTAGTCGTCGAAACCGACGCCGCGCAGGCGGAAGCTGGGCTGGCCGCTGCCGAACTGGGGCGTGATCTCCAGGCTCGGCGTGGCGTACTGCAGCTGGTTGACCGTGGCCACGCCGCGCGCGACCAGCTGTTCGCCGGAGATCACCGACAGGGCGACGCCAACGTCCTGGGCCGATTGCTCGCGGCGCTGGGCGGTGACGATCACCTGCTCGACGGCGGCGTCGCCGGAAGCCTGGACGCCGGCCTGGGCCCACGCGGCGCCCGCGAAAGCCACGCCCAAGGCCCCGGCGGCGGTTCCGATAAGAAGACGCTTGATCACTGCTCTATCCCCTTGTCGACGCCGGGAGAATGCGCCGGTTCTGCGGGACCAAAATTCCTACTGAAACAATGGGAATTGAAATGGAGATTTCCTCCCCAGAGGCCAAGCTTCTCTAATCACCGTTCAACAGGCGGGGAAAATCCGATCGGAGGCAAGCCTCAACGGAAAGCCGGGGATGTAGCCTTCGGGACGAGTCTGGTCCCCTCGTCACCGGTCGCCGGCAATTTCGCCCGGGCGGAGGGGTGTCATAGCGAGTTCAAGAACTTTTCCCAGGGCTCCAGGCGCACCGCCGGTGTGTCCCAGAAACCCGCCTTCGCGGCGGCCGCGCGACCGGCCTCGAACGAGGCTTTCATGGCTTCAGTGTCGAAGTCGAGCATGGCGCCGTTGGCGGTCGTGGCCGGGCGGGCGGGGATCGAAGCGACGCTCAAGGGGATGTTGTTGCCTATGCAGAACGTGGTCACGACATTCAACGCCTGACGGTAGGAGACCCGCAGCATCGTGTCGAAGCTGCGGATCAGGACACCCGGCAAACTCGGTGATGTCGTGCGCGGCGACGGGTCGATCACCGTGTTGATGAGGACGTAGACGCGACCGCGCCGCAGTCGCCGGCCGACCCGCAGCCAGTGCAGCAGGGCCTCGGGCAGGATGAACAGCGGCGTGGTGACGCCGCCGTCGACATGCAGTTCGTCGAAGGGCTCGCCGTCCGCTTCGCAGCGGATCAGCCGCGGCGGAAACAGGCCTGGCATGCTGGCCGAGGCGGCGAGAACCAGCCGGAACATCTCCACGGCCGAGGATCCGCCCCGGCACGCGATCTCGCCCATGTCCCATATGGCCGGGCGTTGGCTGTCAAGATCGGTGGTGGCGATCAGCAGGCGGCGGTCGCGGCGATGCTCGACGGCGACGGCGGCGACCAAGGCCTCGTCGATGAACGGAGCGATCAAGCCATCAAGGCTCTCGGCGGTCATAAGCCCCCCCTGGAGCACGCCCGCGAGCGCCGTCCACCGGAACTGCTCGGCCGCGCGCCCCCCCGTGTAGGCCTCCTTCAACCGCTCGTCCCACGCCGGGCCCAGAAAGGCGAACGGCGCGATCAGGGCGCCCGTGCTCACCCCGGTTACGATATCGAACCGGGGACGGTAGCCGGCCAGGCCAAGGCCCACGAGGGCCCCGGCGCCATAGGCTCCGCCCGCGGCGCCGCCAGAGATCGCGAGCACGTTGAACTCGTCGCTGCCCAGCCGAGGATGGGGAAGCGCCAGGCGTTCGGCGGCGGCCTGGAGCGAAACTTCCGCTTCCTCGAAGCTCAGTCGCACGCCCGCGAAGCCGGTGGGTTGGGCCAGCGGCGATGACGGCGCGGGCAGGCGGCGAGACCAGAGTTCGTCAAACTGCGGCCAATCAAACTTGTGATCCGACACCGCAGCCTCGCCTTGAGCGTCCAAGAGCGAAGCTTCATCGCCCGGGAATGATGAAACCCAACCTTATGCGCGCATCACTTGATCAAGGTCAAAGCGGGAGCACTTTGATGGTGGCGGCCTCAGCTCAAGGCCTCGGCGTCGGCGTGGCCGCGGCCCTGCCTGAACTCGCGGGGCGACAGGCCGTACTGCTCGCGAAAGGCCCGGCTGAAGTGGGCCGAGCCGTTGAAGCCCCAGCGGAAACAGATCTCCGAAATCGACAGCCGGGCGTGCTGGGGGCTGGCGAGATCGATCCGGCACCGCTCCAGCCGACGCGAGCGCAGATAGTGGCTGAAGGTCTCGTTGGCCGAGGCGAACAGCTTTTGCACGTAGCGCGGCGAGACCCCCTCCTCGTCCGCGACGCGCCGCAGCGACAGCTCGGCGTCGGGCAACAGGGTCTCTATGGTCTGGCAAAGTCGCTGCAGGTGCGCGGTCGGGGTCGTCGTCTCATAGGCGTCGGAGACCGCCGCCCCCTGCTCGAGCAGGCATTGCGCGAGAAACTCCGTGAAGGCCAGGTCCACCGGCCGCAGTTGGTCGACGGAGAGGTTCTCCAGCTCCTCGGCGGTCGCGCGCAGCAGGTCCGAGAGAATGCGCGGCACGCCCTTGGAGCCATCCAGCCAGCCGACCCGCAGGTTGAAAGGCCGGATCAGCCGGTGGTCCAGCGCCACGCGCGGCGCGCGGACGAACAGAAGCCGCGAGCGGGTGTCGAGCCGCAAGGCCGCCGCCTGTCCCGTCGGGCCGAAGGCGATGTCGCCCGCCCCGACGCTGACCGCCAGTTCGTCGGTGACTAGGGTGGCTTCGCCATTCAGCAGGACCGCCAGCCAAATCGCCGCCGGTTGCGCCGTGAGGCGGCCGGCGATCGTCTGGGCGCCGGCCTCGACCAGAGCGAATTCGATCCCCAGCGGCGAGGTCAGGCAGACGACCGACGCGGCCGCCGGCTCGTTGTCCGACAATCCCTCGATCGGCAGGCCCAGGCGGCTCATCGCCTCGCGCCAGGCCTCCGCGCGCTCGGCGCGGGGGTGGCTTTCGGTGCTGAACGACCAGGCCTTCATGGGTCTATGCCTTGAGCTTTGGAAAGATGTCGCGCGGGATCCTGACGTGACAGCCCTGGGTGCCGTCGACCACCTGGGTGACCCCGAAGTCGGCCGCCACGCTCATCAGCGAATAGGCGTCGTTCTTGGACAGGCCGACCTGGTCGCTGAGCAGGCTCAGCATCTTGGTCGAGGCGTCGCGCATGGCCAGGTTCAGGTCCTCGTTGAAGCCGTGGACGATCCACCACTTGGGCGTCTCCAGCAGCGGGCCGGGCGTCTGGATATCCTTGCGCAGCACGATCTGCATCAGGACGTTCAGCGAGCTCTCGATGGCCGTGCCCGACAGCTCGCCGTCACCCTGGCTGACATGCGGGTCGCCGATCGAGAACAAGCCGCCGTCGACCTGCACCGTGTAGTACATCGTGGCGCCGGCCCCGATGCGCCAGTTGTCGATGTTGCCGCCGTGCTCGCCGGGCGGGATGGTGCTGACGCGACCGTCGACGGCGGGCGCCACGCCCGCGGTGCCCAGGTGCGGCCGGGCCGGAATCCGGATCCCCTTCAGGGCCGGCTGGCGGTCGCATTCGGGACAATGGGTGATCGTGCCCGGGATCAGGTACTTGCCCTCGAAGTCGTAGGCGTAGAGGGCGCTGGCGGTGTTGGTGTTCGGATCCAGCTCGTAGATCGTCACCCGCTCCTTCTCGCCGAACTCCTTGTAGAGATAGCCCCAGTTGGCCGCGAGGTTGGAGCCGTAGTTGTTGCGCGGGACCATGCGCAGGTAGCGCACCTCCAGCACGTCGCCAGGCTTGGCGCCCTCGACATGGATCGGGCCGGTCATGATGTGGACGCCCGGGTTGCGGTCGTCCTCCGGGATCTCCTTGAAGATCCGGGTGACGCCTTCGTCCATCATCAGCTCGGGCGCGTCGCCGGCATGGTGGGTGATCGCCTCGGCCTGGACCAGGTCGCCGCTCTTGATCCGCAGCGACGGCGGCGTCGAAGGATCGAAATAGCCCCAGTGCACGCTCGTGGGCGTGGCCTTCAGGGTGTGCAGGGCGCCGGGAACGACGTCCGGGCGGGTCTGGCCGGGTTCGCAGATAAAGGGCATCGGGATCTCCGGGTCAGGCTGCGGCGCCGAGCGTCACGCTGGTCATGCTCAGCGAGCCGTGCTCGATATGGTCGGGGGCGAAGGTCGGGATGTCGCCGGGCAGGCGCGCGCCCAGCACGTAGAGCAGCGGCCAGTAATGGTCGGGCGTCGGCACGGAGCGCTTGGCGTCCTGGCCCTGGCTCTCGAAGTCGACGGCGCGCTGCGGGGCGTCCTCGACGATGGCGGTCTTGATGTAGTCGTTGAAACGCCGCGACCAGTCGTAGGGCGCGCAGTTCCGGTCGCCCCAGTCCATGGCTGGCAGGTTGTGGACGATGTTGCCCGTGCCGACGATCAGCACGCCCTCGTCGCGCAGGGGCGCCAGGCGCTGGCCGATCTCGTAATGCCAGGCGGGCGGTTTGCTCGCGTCCATGCTGAGCTGCACCACCGGCACGTCGGCGTCCGGGAACGCCTTGCCCAGAACCGACCAGGTCCCGTGGTCCAGGCCCCAGCCACTCTCGTCCAGGGCTACAGGCGTCGGGCTAAGGACCTCGCGCACCCGCGCGGCCAGTTCGGGCGAGCCGGGCGCCGGGTATTGCTGGTCGAACAGCGCCTTGGGAAAGGACGCCCCGAAGTCGTGGATGGTGCGCGGCCTGGTCATGGCCGTCACCGCGACCCCGCGCGTCAGCCAGTGGGCCGAGACGCAGAGGATCGCCTTGGGCTTGCCGACGGCGTCGCCCATGGCCTTCCAGGCCCGCGTGGTGTCGTTGGTCTCCAGCGCGATCATCGGGCTGCCATGACCGAAGAAGATGACGGGCAGACGGCTCATGCGGCGGCCTCCGTACTGGCGGGGGCGGGCGCGTCGCCGGCTTTCAGGGCGGCCCAGGTTTTCTGGTAGCGCGGCGTCAGCCAGCGGTTGAACTGCACCTGCGCCCCCTCCTGCCAGGAGTAGCGGCCCCGGATGGCGAAGCGCGAGCGCAGGCCCTGCTGGACCAGTTCGTCGACATGCATGTCCTGGGCGATGATCTTGCCGGCCGAGGTCATGATCATCTCGAGGCGCTCTTCGAAGCCGGGGCTCTCCGTGGCGCCGGGCGCCACGAGGATTCCCGTGTCCTGCTCCATGGTCTCGGGACCGGTCGGGCGCAGGATCAGATAGATGACCATGTCGCTGGTCATCACCAGCGACAGCGTCGGCGGGATATTGGCGAAGGTGGCGCGGTTGCGGTCCTCGTCGGTCAGGTTCGGGAAGACCGGCAACACCGCCTTCTGCGTCGGGTTGAAGCTGGCGTCGGCGTGCAGGGTGCCGTTGTAGCGCAGGAAGCCGGCGTCGCCCTCGCCCGCCTCGGGGAAGCTGCACAGCTCGCTCGGAATGAAGTCGTGCAGCGGCCCGCGATGCAGCTTGCTGGCGTGGTAGCCGTCGTTGTTGTTCTCGAACATCACCTTCCAGTTCCAGGCGAACTGGCCGGTCATCGGCGGCGAAAGGCCGTCGGCGTTCGAAAGATCGTAGTTGGCCACGGCCGCCTCGACGGTCGCCAGGCGCGGCGCCAACGGCGGGGCCTCGGCGTCGAAGTTGATGAAGATGAAGCCCAGCCAGACCTCGACCTTGAAGGTCGGGAGCTTGATGGCCTTCTTGTCGAACTCGCAGGTCCGCTCCATGGCCGGGGCGTTCACCAGGTCGCCGTTCAGCGAATAGACCCAGTGGTGATAGGGGCAGACGAAGCCGCGTGTATTGCCCCGGCCCTCGGCCACCAACATGGCCCGGTGCTGGCACACGGCCGACATCGCCTTGATCTGGTTGTCGCGGTTACGCGTGACGATGATCGGCTCGCCGATGATGCGGGTGGTGAAGAAGTCGCCGGGCTCTTTCACCCAGTCGACGCGGCCCACGCACAGCCATTCGTGATTGAACAGCGCCTCCTTCTCGAACTCGTAGAAGTCGGCGTCGACATAGCAGGCGGGTGGCAGGGTCTCGGCGGTGTCGACGTTCCGCATCGAGCGGGAAAGGCCCTCGAAGAAGACGTCGCTGAGAAGGGGCGGCCGCGGGCTCATTGTGAAGCGCTCTGCAAGGGCGGAAGTCGACCATCACGCTAGGACCGCACCGTGAGCCGGTCTTGCCTCAGCGCGCACGAAGAGTTGGTCAGCAACCGTCCTCCACGGCGCGACGCCGGGTTTGCGGGCGCTCGGCGCCCCGGCGACGCTTCCGGCGCCTAATCCGGAACCACACCCGGCGCCGCCGAGAAAGCTGTCGTGCGCGCTGAGACAAGACCGCCACCCTCGCCGCGCCTAGGGTCATGTCGTGGACATCGCCCACGGAGGACGCCATGACGCCGACCGCAGACATCGCCATCAAGGATCTGAAGCCGGGCTTCGGGGCCGAGATCTCCGGCATCGACCTAGCCTCCGCCCCGGACGCGGCCCTGGACCAGGTCGTCGACACCTTCCACCGCCATGGCGCCATCGCCCTGCGCGACCAGAAGATGACGCCGGACGACCTGATGCGCTTCATCGGCCGGTTCGGCGATCCCGAGGACCACACCCAGACCCGCTTCACCCTGCCGGGCTATCCGAAGATCTTCATCCTCAGCAACCGCCTCGTGGACGGCCAGCCGATCGGCGCCCACAACGACGGCGTGGGCTGGCACACCGACTACAGCTACAAGCCCGAGCCGGTCATGCTGACCATGCTCTATGCGGTGGAGGTGCCTGACGAAGGCTCCGACACCCTGCTGGCGGACGGCTGCGCGGCCTGGAACGCCCTGCCCGCCGACAAGCAGGCTATGCTGGAGGGCCTGCGGCTGCACCACAGCTACAAGCACTTCATGGCCACCCGCCAGTTCGGCCAGCAGCAGACCCTGTCGCCCGAACTGGAAGCGGCCAATCCCGACGTCGAGCACCCGCTGATCCGCACCCACCCCGCCGACGGCCGCAAGGCGCTGTGGCCCTCGACCGGCACGGTGACCGAGGTGATCGGCATGCCCGGCCCAGCGGGCCTGGCCCTGCTGGACGAGTTGGTCGAGTTCATGACCGAGGAGCGGTTCGTCTATCGCCACAAGTGGCGGGTCGGCGACCTGCTGATGTGGGACAACCGCTGCACCCTGCACACCGGCACGCTGTACGACGACACCAAGTACATCCGGACCATGCACCGCCTTTGGGTGAAGGGCGACAAGCCTTACTGATCCCCCTTTCGGTGGAGTTGGCATGACCAAGACCTGGATGATCACCGGCGTCTCCGGCGGCCTGGGCCGCGAGATCGCCCGCGCCGCCCTGGAGCGGGGCGACATCGTCGTCGGCACGGTGCGCAAGCCCGAGGCCGTCGCCGCCCTCGAAGCGCTGGCGCCCAGCCGCGCCCACGGCGTCGTCATGGACGTCACCGATACGGCGGCCGTCGCCGCCGCCGTCGCCAAGGCCGAAGGCGTGACCGGGACCATCGACGTCCTGGTCAACAACGCCGGCTATGGCCTGGTCGGCGCGGTCGAAGAGGCGTCGCTGGACGAGGTTCGCGCCCAGTTCGAGGTCAATGTCTTCGGGCCCCTCGCGGTCCTGAAGGCCGTCCTGCCCGCCATGCGCGCACGTCGCGCGGGGCGGATCATCAACATCACCTCGGTCTCGGGCCTGGCCGTCTGGGCCGGCACCGGCGTCTACTGCGCCAGCAAATGGGCGCTGGAGGGCCTGACCCAGACCCTGGCCCAGGAGGTCGCCGAGCTCGGGATCCGGGTCGTCAACGTCGCACCCGGCGGGCTGCGCACGGACTTCGCCACGGGCTCCAAGGTCATCGTGGCCGACAAGCTCTCCGACTATGACGGCCTGGCCCGCGACGCCGAGCGGATCATGGCCGACCACGCCGGCCAGGAACCCGGCGACCCGGCCAAGGCGGCCCGGGCGATCCTGATCATCGCCGACGCCGAGGCCCCGCCGATGCACCTGCTGCTGGGCGAGGACGCCCTGAAGTACGCCGGCTACGCCGCCCAGGGCCTGGCCGCCGATATCGACGCCTGGAAGACCCTGAGCCTCTCCACCGGCTTTGACGCCTGAACCCCGAACGCGAGCGCACGCCTTGACCAACACCCTGATCTTCGTCGACCTGGCCTCCGAAGACCCGTCCGAAGCCGGCGACTTCTACGCCAAGGTGTTCGGCTGGCAGAACGACGCCCGCCCCGAGGGCGTCTATCACCGCATGGTGCCAGGCGGCTTCTTCAAGAAGCCCGACGGGACCGACAGCGAGATCGGCAACCTGCACCTGGGGATCTTCAAGGCCGCCAACGCCCGTCCCCACCCGGAGCCCGAGGGCGTCGAACCGCGCACGCTCAGCGCCGACGGCCGCAAGCCACGCGTGTGGGTGCTGATCAGCGACGACGACAGCGCCGACCGCATCCTGGGGACCGCCGAGGACCTGGGCGCGACCGTGCTGTGGAAGAACCACTACTGGAAGGAATTCAACGGCTACAACCACGCCTTCCGCGACCCGTGGGGCAACGAGATCGTCCTGTGGGGCAAGGCGGGTCCGGATCCGCAGGTGCCGGCGGACTTCACCCGCGAATAGCCAAACCGCCGCGCTCGTCCTGGGCGCGGCGTTCCGCTCCAAAGCCGCCAAGCGCCGCCGTTTCGCACGGCGGCGCTACACACGATGTGATCAGAACGGCTTGTCGCCAGCGATCGTCACCCGATAGCCCGTGCGGGTGTCGGGGAAATAGTCCCAGATCGCCTGGTGCCAGGTGCAACGGTTGTCCCAGAAGGCCACCGAGTTCTTCTTCCAGCGGAACCGCACCTGAAAGTCCGGATTGCTGGCGTGCTGGTAGAGGAAGTTCAGGATCGCGCTACTCTCGGCCTTGGACACGCCCTCGATGTGGGTCGTGTAGGACGGATTGACGAACAGGCTCTTGCGGCCGCTGACCGGGTGGGTGCGGACGATCGGATGGGTCGAGCAATTGTACTTGCGGTCGATGTCCGGAAAGATCGCCTTGTAGACCGGGTTGGCGTCGTGCACCGCGGAAAGGCCTTCCAGATAGGCCTTCATCTTGTCCGACAGGGTGTCATAGGCCCAGTACATGCTGGCGAAGCAGGTGTCGCCGCCATCGTCGGGCAGGACCTTCATGTAGAGGATGCTGCCCAGCGGCGGTTCGGGATCGCAGGTCAGGTCGGAGTGCCAGTTCTCGCCGGCCACGAACTTGGAATTGGCGTCGGCGTGGATGGCGACGATCTCGGGGTGGTCGGGCAGGCCCGGCACGCCCGAGTGGATGGCCAGGTCGCCGAACTTGCGGCCGAAGTCCTTGTGGGCCTCGTGCGACATCTCCTGGTCGCGGAAGAAGATCACCTGGTGCTGGGTCAGGGCCTGGTGGATCTCTTCGAACTGACGGTTCGAGAGCGGCTTGCCCAGGTCGACGCCGAAGATCTCCGCGCCGATCCGGCGGGTCATGGGTTTCACGTCGAGCACGTCGTAGGCCATGCGGCGCAACTCCAACTATGCGTTCAGAAAGCCGCCGCGCACATAGACGAGCGGCGTCTTGGTTTCGTCGGTGACCACGCGCAGCACGCGTCCGACCAGAATCTCGTGATCGCCGCCGTCGTGGGCGTCGCGCAGTTCGCACTCGATGGCCGTCACGCAGCCGGCCAGCAGCGGCGCGCCGCACATCCCGGCCTCGACGGCCGTGAGGGCGAAGCGGTCGTCGGCCCCGCTCTTGGCGAAACGGTAGGCCAGGTCGCCCTGCTCCCGGGCCAGGATGTTGACGCAGAAGGTCCCGGCCTGGCTCAGCGCCGCCAGGGTGCGGCTGTCGCGCTTGAGGCAGACCATGATCAGCGGCGGGTCCATCGACACCGAGCTGAAGGCGCTGACCGTCGTGCCGACCAGCCAGCCTTCGTGGCAGGCGGTGACCACCGTCACGCCCGCCGCGAAACTGCCCATGGCCTTGCGGAAATCGGCCGGCTCCGGCGCGTGGTGTCGAGGCGCGGCGTTCATCACGCGTCCCCGAACGGGTTGTCGGGATAGACCGCCGAGGCCGGGCGCTTGGCGGCCTCATCGGGACTGGCGCGGCCGCAGATCGCCAGGGCCGTCAGGGCGTAGATCAAGGCGCTGTCGACCAGGTCCTTCGGCGTCGGCCGCCAGCGCCGGAAGCCGGTGGTGATGGCCGGAATCCGGTGCATGTTGAACACGTTGTGGTCGCGCCACATGCTGGAATAGACCGGGTTGGCCAGGGCGACGGGATGACCGAGGCTCAGCTGGGTGGCCACGTCCACGGCGCCGACCAGAGGGGCCACCTCGGCGGCGTCGGCCTCGAAGCCGTGGCGCACGACGACCGGCTCGATGTCGATCCGGCCCAGGCCGGCCTCGCGGACCATGGCCTCCAGCGAGTGCTGGACGTCGGCGATGCGCTGCTTGGGCGTCAGGCCCACCTCCAGATAGAGGTTCACCAGCTCGGTCCCCGCCCCGAAGGCATAGGGAATGCCGCCCCGGATCGAGGCGATCTGCGACTTGGGCTGGGCCACGCCGCCGGGGCTGTCGTAGCGGCTCTTCTTCTCGTACTCGCCGCTCCAGGCGTGGATCGCCTCGGTCAGCTTGCCGATCTTGTAGATCGGGTTGGGGTGCTGGGCCGCCGTGGCCGGATGCTCCAGGAGCGGCGTGAAGACCCCCTCGCCCCAGACCTGGAACCGGAACACCGCATAGCCGCAGCCGACCCAGGTCAGGCCGAAGTCGCAGCCCTCGGCGGCGATGGCGTAGTCGGGCGCGACGCCGCCGTGATGGAACAGGTAGTGGGCCCCGATGTCCTTGCCCATATAGGCCACGCCCCGATGTTCCTCGATCGGCTCGGGGCCGATCTCGCCGGGACAGGCCGTCAGGTACATCTTGCCGGCCAGCTCGTAGCCGGCCTTCTTCAGCGCCTTGGCCGCGATGAGAAAGCAGCTCATCGGCCCACGATCATTGGCGATCGGATAGCCGTAGAGCTTGCCGTCCTCCAGCCAGCACTTCTCCCACTCGGGATTGGCCAGGGTGTCGGGGCTGTACTTGTAGGCGTCGAGGTCGGGGTTCCAGGTCGGCGCCTCGGTGTCGAGGTGAGCGGTGAACAGCAGGTTCTTGCCCACACCCTTGCCGCCGTGCGTGCCGATGATGTTGGGCCGCTCGGGCGTCGCCCCGACCTTGCGCGGCGAGAAGCCCTCGCGCGCCATCCAGTCGTGGACGTAGTTGGCGACCTCCAGTTCCTTGCCGGACGGCGCGGGAATATTGCCCAGGGTCAGGGCCAGCTCGACGATCTCGGCCTCGTCGATGGCGGCGGCGATCGCCGCGCGGTCGGCCTCGGTGACCTGGTAAGGGGCGCTGGCGCCCAGGTTCGGAAATCCATCGGCCATGGGTCAGGCGCTCCAGGCGTGCGCGATCGCCGCCGTGTCGGTCAGGATCGCGCTGTTCAGGTCCATCACCTTCAGCGAAGCGGCGTGGATATCGGCCTCGTAGGCGGCGCAGGCGTCGGCGGCGACGAACACATGGTAGTCCAGGCTGAAGGCGTCGCGGACGGTGCTGTCGACGCAGCACTCGGTGGTCAGGCCCGCCACGACCAGGGTGTCGACGCCCAGGGCCTTGAGCCGCGCGTCGAGATCCGTACCGCCGAAGCCGCTGTAGCGGGCCTTCTTCACCACCGTCTCCCCCGGCAAGGGCTTGGGGCCGTAGAAGTCCGAGCCAACCTCGCCCTCGCGGCACAGGGCGCTCTCGTTGTCAGGATCGCCGCCCCGACGCCGCATGCGTTCCTTCCAGCTGGAGGAGTCGGTCTCCGGCGACGTGAAAAGGCCCACGAACACCACGGGAGTCCCTGCCCCGCGCGCGGCCTCGACCAGCCGCTCGGCCGCCGCGACCGCCGGCTGGACGACCGCCATGTCGACATAGGCGCCCAGGGCCCCGTCGGGCGAGGCGAAGTCGACCTGGATGTCGATCACCAGCACCGCCGTGCGCGACGGCGCGATCCAGGCGGCCAGTCCTTCAACGACTCCAGCGCCAGTCGTCACCGCATTCACGAGAACACCGCCCGCAGGCCCGGCAGGATCTCGGCGCCGAACATGGTCAGCCCCTCGACATAGTCGGGGAAGATCATCATCAGGCCGTCCAGCTCGCAATAGCGCAGGAACTCCTCGATCTGGTCGCCGCAGGTCTTGGGCGAACCGACCACGGTTTGGGTCATGAACGCGCCCTGGGCGGCGGCCACGGTCGAGAGCTTCTCGGCCGGCACGCCCCAGCTTTCCAGCATGGCCAGGATGGCGCCCATGTCGGCGCCGCTCTTGTAGTACTCGACCTTGGCCTCCGCCTCGGCGTCGGTGCCGCCGTGGATCACCGTGCACATGGCGAAGGTCTTGATGGTCTTGCCCATGCTCTCGGCCGCCTTCTTGGCCCGCAGCGAGGCGTCACGGCGCTCGTCCGGCGTGCGACCGCCGATGAAGCAGATGTCGGCCTCGCGCACCGAGAACTGGAAGCCCCGGTCGCTCATGCCGGCGCAGACCAGGTCCGGGCGCGGCTTGGACAGCGGCTTGGGCTTGGACTGGCAGTCCTTCATCGTGAAGTACTTGCCCTGGAAGTCGACGCTGTCCTCCGACCACAGGCGCTTGACGATGGCGGTCCATTCCTCGGTCAGGGCGTAGCGGTCGTCGTGGGTCATGGAGTCGTCCCACGCCCCCATCTGGTCGAACTCGCCCTTATAGGCGCCGGCGACGATGTTGAGGCCCGCGCGGCCGCCGCTGATGTGGTCGAGGGTGGCGATCATCTTGGCCGCCACCGCCGGGTTCTGGAGCAGCGGATGGATGGTCGCCCAGATCTTCACGGTCTTGGTGGCCTCGGCGATGCCGGCCATCATGGTGACGGACTCCAGGGCCGTGCCCCAGTGGTCGGTCTCGCCGCCGAAGCCGCGGAACTTGCCCATCGACATGACGAAATCCATGCCGACCTCGTCGGCCTTCACGGCCGCCGCGCGGTTCTGCGCATAGAGGCCGTCGAGCGTCGGGGCGGTCTTGGAGATGATCCAGCCGCCGTTGGCGACCGGCAGGAAAACCCCGAAATCCTTGTGCTGGGATGGACGGTGGAACATGACGCTTCTCTCCTGATCCTCGAAACTCTAGGCGGCGTCGCGCAGCAGGACGGGCGCGGGAGCCGGAACGGGCGCGACCGTGGTTTCTTCGACGCTCTTGCGCGGCGGACGCATGAACAGCGCGGCCACGAAGATCACGCCGATCACGGCGGCGAACACTTGGAAGGTCGGGGCGAAGCCGCCGAGACGGTCTCGCATGAAGCCTCCGATGAAGGGACCCAGGGCCGACACCGCGCCGACCAGGCAGACCATCGAGAAGAGCTCCAGATTGTTCTTACGGCCATAGTAGTTCAGCAGAAGGATGCTGACGGCCAGCACGGTCATGCCGAAGCCGACGCCGACTCCAAGGGCGAAGACCACCATCATCGGCCCGGTCGTGGCCCCGGCCAGGGCCAGCAGGCCGACGGCCATCATCCCCTGCGCGCCGGCCAGCAGCCAGCGCGGATCGACGCGATCCCCCAGCAAGCCGCCGCTCATCCGGGCCACGACCTGCATCAGGGATTCCAGGCTCAGCGCCGCCACGGCCACGGTCGAGGCCACGCCCAGCTCGCCGAAGTGGCTGGGAGCCAGGCTGACGGCGGTGACCCCGCCCAGCAGGTGGGCGAAATAGGCCGCCAGGATGACGTAGAACTGCGGGGTGCGGATCGCTTCCTTCACCGTCCAGTCGACCGTGGTGCGGTAGACGCGGGCGTTGGCGGGCTGGGCGGCGGCCTCTTCGGCCACGGCCTTGTCGGTCTCGACCGCCGCGTTCTCCAGCCAGGCTCGGCCGCCGACCAGGGCCGCGGCCAGGACGCCGACGACCGCCGAGGCGACAGCCTGCCAGGCCCAGTACGGCCGCCAGGCGCCGCCGGCCATCTCCATGCCGGCCAGGGCCATCCAGGGTCCGACGACGCCGCCCAGCGAACCGATCGTGAAATAGATTCCGAACGGCAGGGCGCGCTTCTTGAACAGCATCGACAGCAGGTGCGTGCCTGGGATCAAGGCCATCATCTGGTAGCCAACGCCCAGCAGGGCCGTGCCGGTCAGATAGACCGGCAGCCCATGGGCCAGGGTCAGGCAGACGAAGCCGGCGATCATCACGGCCGAGCCGGCGATGATCGTGGCCCTCACGCCGATCTTGCGGATCAGCAGGGCCGGCAACCAAGACGAGCCGCCACAGAAGGCGCCAAGTAAGGTGAAGCCCAGGAAGGCCGAGGCGAAGCTCCAGTGCTGCTCCTTGATCATGGCCGGCAGCACCACGCCCAGCGACGAGAACGTCGAGGCGGTGATCAGGAACAGCAGAAGGGAAAGAGCGCCCAGGAGGGTCCAGGAACGCCATTGGATCGTCGACATCGCCATCGAGCCTCCATGCAAAGCTCGCGGCGCGTCCCTGCCGGGGCGCGCCGCGCGGGGGGAACTAGAATTTCCGGGACAGGGTCACGCGCCACTCGCGGCCTTTGCTGGGCAGCGCGCCAAGGTTGGCGTAGCTGTCCGCGTCGGGCGTGAAGTAGAGCTTGTCGAACAGGTTATCGACATTGAGCGTGGCCGTGTACGGACCGTATTCGTAATAGACGCTGCCGCTGGCCAGCCAGTAGGCGGGATAGGTCACGGCGTTCTGGACGGTGCCCGCGGTCTTGGTCACGTGGGTCACGCCCAGCGTTCCGCCGACCTTGCCCCAGTCGTGGTCATCGCTGGTGTAGGCGCCATAGAGGCTGACCACCGACTTGGGGATCAGGGTGTAGTCGTAGTCGCCCGCGCGGCCCGGCAGACTGCTGAACGCCCAGACGACATAGGTGCCGCCATAGGCCTGGGCGCCCGGCACGCCGGCGGTATAGGCCGGGATGTACTGGAACGAGTTGTCGGGCCCCTTGACGGTCGTGTGCTGGGTGTTGCCCGAGAAGGTGAAGCTGAAGTTCTCGCTGGCCAGCCAGCGCACTTCCAGCTCCACGCCCTTGGCGCGCGTGCCGGTCGGGGTGCCGGTGATGCCGGTCAGCTGGGTGCGGTTCTGGCGATACCCCGCCAGTGAGCCGACCAGCGTGCCGCGCAGCCACTGGAACTTGAAACCGGCCTCGGCCAGGTCGCTGTTGGACAGCCAGGCGTCGCTGGGATCGGCCACCAGGCCCGGCGCGATGTCGCCCGCCTGGCTCATCTCCAGGGCCGAAGCCTTGGCGTAGGTGATATAGGGCATGATCCCGGCCGGAGCCTTGTAGGTCGCGCTGGCGCTATAGGTGAACTTGCCCTTGCTGGCCTTCTGCTGGCCGGCGATCTGGTAGCTGAGATAGCCCGTGTCGTTCGACTTGACGTCGTAGTCGTCGTAACGGCCGCCCAGCATCAGGTTCAGCTTCTCGCCGACCATGATGTCGGTCATCGCGAAGACGCCCGCCTGCTGCCACTCGCTCTTGTTGTCATTCTCCCAGAGCAGGCCCTGCACCCCGGCGCCGGTCTCGGTCGAGAACGGGCTGTCGATGATGTCTGTGGGCGTCGCGCCGAAGCTGATGTCGCGACGGTCGAGGGCGATCAGGCCGCTGTTGTAGCTTTCCCGGCGGCGGCCCTCGAAGCTGCGATAGGAAGCGCCGACGAACGACTTGGAGGTGATGATCCCGGTATCGTAGGCGAAGTTGTAGGTCGCGCGCGCTTCCCACACCTTGCTGTCGAACCAGGCCGGATAGCCGTAGCTGACGAAGCGCTTGTTCTCCTGGTCGTCGTAGAACAGCTGCAGCTTGATCGCGCTGTCCGGCGTCAGTTCCTTGGCCAGGTCGTAGTAGAAGGTGTTGGTGCGGGTCTTCGAGAAGTCGGCCCCGCTGATATAGACCGTGCGCGGATCGAGCTGGGTCGTGCCGACGCCGGTGTCCAGGGTGTGCAGGGCGTCGGTCGACGGGAACCCGTAATAGGCCTGGTACAGGGCGCTGGAGTACGGATAGAAGCCGATCTCGTTCGGCGTCAGCCGGCCGTTGCCGTCCGTGTCCTTCAGCGTGGTGTCGCGGCCGGTGACATAGGTCTGGTTGTCGATCAGGTTCTGGGTCAGGCGGTTCCAGCCGGGCGTCTGAACGTCGCCGTCGGAGTGGTAGAGCATCCCGCCAAAGGCCGTCGTCCAGCCGTTGCCCAGGTCGAAGTCGGCCGAGACCTCGCCGGTCTGCCGGCGCGGATAGATCCCCTTGTAATAGCTGTGGGAGTCCTCGACCTCGCCATAGAAGTAGATTCCGCCGGTGACCGCGCCGAAATTGGCCGGCAGGCCCAGCTGGGCGGTCGCGTTCTTCTTGTTGTACGAGCCATAGGTCAGGGTGACCTCGCCGGTCGGCTCGGTCAGATAGCCGCCCTCGTTGCGGCCCGACTTCGGAATGAAGTTGAGCATCCCGCCCACCTTGCCCGAGCCGTAGATCGGCGTCGGCGGGCCGCGCACGATCTGGATCTGGTCGGCCGCGCCGATCGGGGTCGAGTAGGTCCCGCGGTTCTCGATGCGCTTGAAGCCGCGGAAATAGTTCTCGGCCAGGGTGCCGCGAATGTTCAGCGCGCCAGGCACGCCGTAGAAGCTGGCCGTGTAGGTGCCCGGCGACACGGCGGTCAGGCCGTCGATCGTCTCGATGCCATAGCGCTGCAGCGTCACGTCGCTGACGAAGCTGGCCGAGCGCGGCGTTTCCAGCAACGGCTTGTCGATGCCGAAGACGGTGTTGTTGGGCTGCTTCTCGAGCAACCCGGCCTTGTCACGCGCCTTGACGATCACCTCGTCGACGGTGTCGGACGGCGTGGTGGTTTCGTCAGCGAAAGCAGCCTGCGTCTGCGCCAGCAGGACTAGGGCGGAACAACCCGCCATCAGTAGCCGATAGGTCGACATGCGGTCCTCATTCGAGGTCGTCGCGCCCACCGCCTGCGGCGGTTATCCCCAGGTCGACGCCTCGAAACGATCATCCGCCGGTCCCGGCCGGCATCGAGGTTTGGCGCGTGACATTTCACTGAAAATGTCGCGCTCGCATGGATGTTGAGCCGTCAGCGCTCGTAAAAGCCGCTCGCTGACCGCGAAACTTGCTTGGAGGCGAACCACACGGGCCTTAAAGCGTCCACCCGGCAGGCGCGCAAGCCGCTCGCGGCGCGCGAACCCGACCCCGATCATCCAGCGGGTCGAGCCGAGTCCGACGCGCGTGCGCCTCGGTGACGTGGCTAGATTGTGCTCGGTGTTGGCTTTGCGGGGCACAGGTCACGGGCTGTAGAAGCGGTAACCCACGCCCGCTTCGGTCAGGATCAGCTTGGGATGGGCCGGGTCCGCTTCGAGCTTCTGACGCAGCTGGCCGATGAACACCCGCAGATATTGCGTGTCGTGCATATGCGCGGGTCCCCAGACGGAGACCAGCAGCTCCTTGTGGGTCAATACCTTGCCGTGGCCCTGCGCCAGCCTCGACAGCAGGTCGTATTCGCGCGGCGACACCTTGACGATCTCGCCATCCCGCGTGACCAGCCGCCGCTCCAGGTCGATCTCGACCCCGCCCGCCCGGATCACGGCCTCGCCGCCGGGGAAACGCTGGCGCTGGCGCAGCGCCACGCGCAGGCGCGCCAGCAGTTCGCCCACCCCGAAGGGCTTTTCCACATAGTCATTGGCGCCACGATCGAGCGAGTCGATCTTCTCGATCTCGCGATCGCGGGCCGAGAGGATGATGATCGGCCCGTCGTAGAACGCCCTCGCCTGTTCCAGCACCGTCTTGCCGTCCATGTCAGGCAAGCCAAGGTCGAGCACGACCGCGTCCGGCGACCAGACCGCGATGCCCTTCAAGCCCGAGGCGCCGTCGTCGGCGCGAAGAGGATCGTAGCCGGCGGCGGTCAGCGCCGGCGCCAGGAAGCGATGGATTTGCGGCTCGTCGTCGACGATCAGAATACGCGGACGCATGGTCTCACAGCAGATTGTGATGGGTGGGAATGGCCTTGGGCAGACTGATCAGCATCCGCGTGCCCTTCCCGTCGTGAATGGGGCTGGCGGCGGCGATGCGGCCCCCCATCGCGTCAATGAACCCCTTGGCGATGGAGAGCCCCAGACCCACCCCCTGGGTGCGATCGGTGGGTTCTTCCAGGCGTTGAAACTTGTCGAAGACGCGTTCGAGCTCGGCCGGCGGGATGCCCCTGCCCTCGTCCTCAATGCTGATCACGACATTGCCCCGGTCCTCGTAGGCGGCCATCTCGATCGCCGCCCCTGGCGGGCTGTAGGCGATGGCGTTCTCGAGGATATTGACCACCACCTGCTCGAGCAGGCTGGCGTCCGCCTGGACCAATGTCAGGTCGGTCGGAAAGTCCCGGGTAAGGGCGCGGCCGCCAAGACGTCGCGAGACCCGTTCGGCGGCGGCCGCCAGGACGTCGCGCACGTCGATCCAGTCGGTCCGCAGGCGCAGGGCGCCGCCCTCGAGCCGCGTCATGTCGAGAAGGTTGCCGACATAACGATTGAGACGTTCGGCCTCCTCGCCGATGCTGACCAGGAGGTCGTCGCGCGTATCGGAATCCATCGCCTTGCCATAGCTCAGCAAGGTCGAGGACGCGCCCAGCACGGTCGAGAGCGGCGTGCGAAGATCGTGGCTTATCGAGCTCAGCAAGGCCGAGCGGAAGCGATCGGCGCGCCGAAGGCTTTCGGTCTCGACGGCCTCGGCGGCGAGTTCGGCGCGCTCCAAGGCGGTGGCGCCCTGGTCGAGCAGGCCCAGGACCAGGCGCTCCTCGTCGGATCCCGAAGCCATCGCGCCCGCCTCGACACCGGCGACACCGATCCGGCCGCGCGCGCCCTGCATGGGCCAGAAGGTCCAGGCCGTGTGCGGCAGGGTGCTGGTGCCGGCGCCGGCGGCCTCGCCCTTCTCCCATGCCCAGCGCGCCGCGGCCATGGGCGCGGCCTGCAGCGGCTCGAGGCTCGGCGCTCCGGCGGCGGGCTCCAGTTCGCCGTCGCGCGACAGCAGGACGATGGCGCGCGCGCCAGCGGCGGCGGCGACCTGTTCAGCGAGCGCGCGCGCCACGGGCTCACGCGCGGAAGCGCCCGACAGGGTGCGGGCGGCGGCGAGGAGGGTGGAGACCGCCGCGGCGCGGCGCTGCGAGCCTCGCGCCTGATCCCGCACCCGCCCCGCCAAGCCGCCGGTCGCCAGGGCCACGGCCCAGAACACGAAAAGCGTCAGGAAATCCGTCGGCGATCCGATCTGGAAGCTGTAGCGCGGCGCGAGGAAGAGATAGTTGTAGACGAGGAACGCCACCGTCGCCGCCGCCAGAGCCGGCCGCAGGCCATGCTGCACGCCCGCCGCCAGGACGGCGGCCAGGAAGATCATCCCCAGGTCCACCCGGTCGAACGCCGTGTCCAATCCCCAGGCCGCGAGCGTGGCGATCGCCACGAAACCCGCGCCGGTCAGGTAGGCTTTCCAATTGTTCCGGGCGAAAGGCTCGCTCTTGACCACGGGGACGTCCGTCGTGTCGCGGGCGGCCTCGGTGACGACGTGGATCGCCGCGCCCCTGGCCTCGCGCAGCAGGGCGACGGCCAGGGAGCGCCCCAATCGTTCGCGCCAGTTGCGCTCGACAGATTTGCCGATGACGATCTGGGTGACGTTGTTGCGCCGCGCGTAGGCCATCACCGTGGCGACGATGTCATGGCCGTTCAGCGCCACCGTGAGGCCGCCAAGCTGCTCCGCGAGCTTGAGCGCCTCACGCAGGCGCGCGCTCCAACGGGCCGGCGGCGGGGCGCGATCGGTGCGCTCGACATGAGCCACCGTCCACGGCGCGTCCATCATCATGTCGGAGAGCCGGCGGCCGGCCCGCACGAGCGTGTTGGACATCGGGTCGCCGCTGACCAAGACGAGGATCCGCTCGCCCGCCGCCCAGGGGCCCTCGACGCCCTTCTCGCGCATGGCGGCGACCAGCTGGTCGTCGACGGTCTGGGCGGCGCGGCGCAGGGCCAGCTCGCGCAGGGCGGTGAGGTTCTCGACCTTGAAGAAGTTGTCGGCCGCCAGGCGCGCGGTCTCGGGCACGTAGACCTTGCCCGCCGCCATCCGCTCGCGCAGTTCGTCGGGCGTGATGTCCACGAATTCGATATCGTCGGCCCGCGACAAGGCGCTGTCGGGCACCGTCTCGCGCTGATGCACGCCGGTGATGCGCAGAACGACGTCGACCAGACTTTCCAGGTGCTGGACATTCAGGGTGGTCCAGACATCGATCCCCGCGGCCAGCAGTTCCTCGACATCCTGCCAGCGCTTGGGATGACGCGAGCCCGGCGCATTGGAATGGGCGTACTCGTCGACCAGCAGCACCTTGGGCTTGCGAGCCAGGGCCGCGTCGATGTCGAACTCCAGATAGGCGCGGCCGCGATGCTCGATCGGCCTGCGCGGCAGCACGTCCATGCCGCGCAATAGGCTCTCGGTTTCGCGCCGGCCGTGGGTCTCGACCACGCCGATCAGCACGTCGACGCCCTCGGCCTTGCGGCGTCGCGCGGCGCGCAGCATCTCGTAGGTCTTGCCCACGCCCGGGGCCATGCCCAGAAACACCTTGAGGCGCCCCCGGCCCGCCTTGTTGGCGGCGGCCAGGAGCGCCTCGGGATCGGGACGCCCGGGTTCGGTGTGGGAGCGATCCTCGGTCGGCAACTAACCGTCCTTCGGGAAACGCGCGTCGAGCGCCCGGTTGACGGCCAGGACGTTCACCGCCGGCTGGCCGATGAAGCCCAGTAGCGGCGCCTTGGTGTGGGCGTCAATCACGGCCAGGACCTCGCCGACGGGCACGCCGCGGGCCTTGGCCACACGCGGCGCCTGGAAGCGGGCGTTGGCCGGCGAGACGTCCGGATCCAGACCCGAGCCCGAGGTGGTGACCGCGTCGGCCGGGATCGCCACGCCGGGGTTCTCGGCCCGCAGCGCCGCGGCGTCGGTCTTCTCGCGCTCGATCAGCTTGTCGTTCAGCGGGCCCATGTTGGAGCCGCTGGACGCCGAGGCGTCATAGCCGTTGCCGGCCGCGGAGGGACGCGGGTGCAGGTATTCCGGCTTGCTGAAGGCCTGGGCGATCAGGGACGAACCGATGACCGTCCCCTTGGCGTCCTTGACCAGGCTGCCGTTGGCCTGGGCCGGGAACGCCGCCTGGGCCACCCCGGTCACGGCCAGGGGATAGGCCAGGCCCAGCAGTCCCATGAACAGGACGCTGGAGACGATGGCCGGACGAAGATGCGAGAGCATGATGGCGTCTCCTTAGAAGGCGGCCTTCAGCGAGATCACGGCGCGGCTGCCGTAGATCTTGCCGAAGCTGTGTTCGTCGGTGTCGTGGTAGCGCAGGTCGAGCGTCAGCGTGCTGTTCAGGGCGTAGGCCGCGCCGACGTTCCAGGTCGTGTAGTCGCCCGAACCCTTGTAGGTCTGGCGGCCGACGGCGGCCGAGACCGACAGCTTATCGATGACCGGATAGCTGCCGTTGAGCTCGTAATAGACGGCCTCGTCGGCGGCGCCGAAGCTGTCGGGGCTGTAGAACACGGCCGCGCCCAGGGCGCCCTTGCCAGCCGGGATCGAGCCGGCGGCCTTGAACTCGACATTGCCGTAGTCAGCGCCCTTCGGCGCGCCGGCGTAGCCGTAGTAGATCACGCCGAAGTCCAGAGAGGCCGCGCCCAGGGTCGGCTTGTAGCCGGCGTAGAGGTCGATCTCGGCGTCGGTCTTGTCGCCGAAATCGACATTGGACGCCCAGGTCCCGGCGTAGAATTTGCCGGCGGCCAGATCGACGCCGCCGAACACCTGCGGGTCTTCCTGGGTCTGGGAAACGCCGCGGAACACGTAGTCCGAGGCGACGCCGACATTGTAGCTGAGCGTGAAGGGCTTCTGAGCCGCGTCTTGGGCGGAGGCGGCTCCGGCCGAGAGGGTCAGGACGCCGGCGGCGGCGATCAGGGCGGGGAGAGCAAGCTTAGTCATGGCGGTCGTTCTTTCAGAACAGAATAGAGGGTGTTTTGGCGGATCAGGCGGCGGTGAAGGCCACCAGGAAGACCAGCACGATCGCCACGACCCCGAAGATCAGATCCCTGACCATCGGATTTGGGACGATCGGGCCGCGCATCAGGCCCATCCCAGGCTCGAGACGATCAGGTCGATCAGCTTGATGCCGGCGAACGGGGCGACCAGGCCGCCCAGGCCGTAGACCATCAGGTTGCGCGACAGGAGCTTGCCCGCGCCGATGGCGCGATACTTGACGCCCTTCAGGGCCAGCGGGATCAGGGCGACGATCACCAGGGCGTTGAAGATCACCGCCGACAGGATCGCGCTCTGCGGGCTGTGCAGATGCATGACGTTCAGCGCGCCCAGGGCAGGAAGGGCCACCACGAACATCGCCGGGATGATGGCGAAGTACTTGGCCACGTCGTTGGCGATCGAGAAGGTCGTCAGCGCGCCCCGGGTGATCAGCATCTGCTTGCCGACCTCGACGATCTCGATGACCTTGGTCGGGTCGCTGTCGAGATCGACCATGTTGCCGGCCTCGCGAGCGGCCTGGGCGCCGGTCTGCATGGCCACGCCGACATCGGCCTGGGCCAGGGCGGGCGCGTCGTTGGCGCCGTCGCCGCACATGGCCACCAGGCGTCCCTTGCCCTGCTCCTCGCGGATCAGCCGCAGCTTGTCCTCCGGCGTGGCTTCGGCGAGGAAATCGTCGACGCCAGCCTCGGAGGCGATGGCCGCCGCGGTGACCGGGTTGTCGCCGGTGATCATCACGGTGCGCAGGCCCATGCGGCGCAGGTCGGCGAAGCGTTCCTTGACGTTCGGCTTGACCACGTCCTTCAGGTGGATGACCCCGACGAGGACGCCATTCTCGCTGACGGCCAGCGGCGTGCCGCCCGAGCGGGCGATGCGATCGACGGCGGCGGTGACCTCCGCCGGAACCATCTTCGGATCCAGGGCCAGGGTGCGATAGACCGCGTCGACCGCGCCCTTGCGCCAGGACATGCCATTGGCGTCCAGGCCCGACTGGCGGGTGGTGGCGCTGAAGGCGATCGACGTGGCGTTCTGCGGCTCTTCGATGACGATCCCCTGGTTGCGGCCCAGTTCGACGATCGAGCGGCCTTCCGGGGTTTCGTCGGCCAACGAGGCGCTGATGGCGGCGCGCAGCGCTGCTTCGGGACGCACGCCGGGGGCGGCGATCACTTCGGTGGCCATGCGGTTGCCGAAGGTGATGGTGCCGGTCTTGTCCAGCAGCAGGGTGTCGACGTCGCCGGCGGCTTCCACGGCTCGGCCCGAGGTGGCCAGCACGTTGTGCTTCATCAGCCGGTCCATGCCGGCGATACCGACGGCGGACAGCAGACCGCCGATCGTGGTCGGGATCAGCGTGATGAACAGCGCGCCCAGCACGATGGGGTCCAGATTGACGCCCGAGAACTTGCCCAGGCCCAGCAGGGTGACCACCGCGATCAGGAAGATCAGGGTCAGGCCCGCCAGCAGCACGGCCAGGGCGATCTCGTTCGGCGTCTTGCGACGGTCCGCGCCCTCGACCATGGCGATCATGCGGTCCAGGAACGTCGAGCCCGGCTGGGCCGTGACACGGACCTTGATCCAGTCCGAGACCACCGTGGTGCCGCCGGTGACGGCCGAGCGGTCGCCGCCGCTTTCGCGGATGACCGGCGCGCTCTCGCCGGTGATGGCGGCCTCGTTGACGCTGGCCATGCCTTCGACGATCTCGCCATCGGTCGGGACGACGTCGCCGGCCTCGATCAGGATCAGCGAACCGGGGACCAGCTTGTGGGCCGGGGTCGGGGTGACGGCGCCGGTGGCCTCGTCGGTGATCAGCTTGGCGTTGGTGGTGACCCGGGTGGCGCGCAGGCTGTCGGCCGCGGCCTTGCCCCGCCCTTCGGCGACGCTTTCGGCCAGGTTGGCGAACAGCACGGTGGCCCAGAGCCAGCCGGCGATCTGCATAGCGAAGCCGGCCGGTTGGTGGCTGGCGATCGCCGCGACGGCCGAAACCGTCGACAGCAGAGCCACGATCCAGGTGGCGAAGATCACCGGATTGCCGGTGAGCTTGCGCGGGTCCAGCTTGACGAAGGCGTCCTTGGCCGCCCGGGTCATGATGGCCGGAGAGAGCCCGCCCGCCAGGGCGCCGGCCTTACGCCGGCCCTCCCCGGCGTGGGATTCGATGGTGGTCATGATGTAATCGCCTTTGCGATTAGTGGCCGGCGGTCACGGCGAGCACTTGGAAGTGCTCGACGATCGGACCGAGGGCCAAAGCAGGGAAGAATTGCAGGCCGCCCAGGATCAGGATCACCCCGGCCAGCAGGCCGACGAACAGGCCGCCGTGCGTCGGCAGGGTCCCGGCCGACGGCGCCAGCTTGGGCTTGGCGACCAGCGAGCCCGCCATGGCCAGGATGGCCACGATCGGCAGGAAGCGGCCCAGGGCCATGGCCACGCCGAGGGTGGCGTCCCACCAGGGCGCGTTGGCGGTCAGACCGGCGAAGGCCGAGCCGTTGTTGGCCGTGGCCGAGGTGTAGGCGTAGAGGATCTCCGACATCCCGTGGGGACCGCTGTGCATCAGGCCCTTCAGCGCCTCGGGCAGCACCGCGGCGATGGCTGAGAAGCCCAAGGTGGCGACCGGGATGGCCAGGACGGCCAGGATCGACAACTGCACTTCGCGGGCTTCGATCTTCTTGCCCAGGTATTCCGGCGTGCGACCAACCATCAGACCGGCGACGAAGACCGACAGGATGGCCATGACCACCATGACCGCGATGCCCGAGCCGATGCCGCCGGGCAGGATCTCGCCCAGGTGCATCAGGAACATCGCCATGCCGCCGCCCAGCGGCATCAGGCTGGAGTGCATGCCGTTGACCGAGCCGTTCGAGGCGCCGGTCGTGGCGGCGGCCCAGGCGGCTGTGGCCGGCGCGCCGAAGCGCACTTCCTTGCCTTCCATGTTGACGGCCGTCTCGACGCCGGCGGCCTGCTGAGCCGGCGGAGTCATGGTCTCGGTGGCGTAGATGGTCGCCGCGCCGGCGAACAGCAGCACGGCGGCCGCCAGGACCAGGGCGCGGACGTCCTTCTTGGCCAGGACCGAGCGGCCGAAAGCGAAGAAGGCCGCCCAGCCCAGCACGTTGATGGAGATCGCCGTGATCAGGTTGGTCAGCGGCGTCGGGTTCTCGAACGGGTGCGCCGAGTTGACGTTGAAGACGCCGCCGCCGTTGATGCCCAGCATCTTGATGGCTTCCTGCGAAGCCACGGCGTAGAGCGAGATCTTCTGCTCGGCGCCTTCCATCGTGTGGGCGGTCACGCCCGCCGACAGGGTCTGGGGGAGACCCAGGGCGACCAGCAGCACGGCCACGACGAACGAGATCGGCAGCAGCACATAGAGCGTGGTGCGGACCAAGTCGGCCCAGAAATTGCCGACGCCCTCGCCGCGGTTGGCCGTGAAGGCCCGCGCCAGGGCGGCGGCCACCGTCGCGCCGGTCGCGGCCGAGACGAAGTTCTGGGTGGTCAGCACCAGCATCTGACTGAGCGTCGACATCGTCGTCTCGCCCCCATAGCTCTGCCAGTTGGTGTTGGTGACGAAGCTGATCGCCGTGTTGAACGACAGATGCTCGGAAAGTCCGGCGAAACCCTGCGGATTCATCGGCAGCACGCCCTGCAGGCGCAGCACCGCGTAGACGAACAGAAAGCCGGTGAAATTGAACGCCAGCAGCGCGCCGGCGTAGCTCCACCAGCTCTGGCTCTTCTTGGAGTCCACGCCGCAGGCGGTATAGAAGAACGCCTCGAATGGCCTGAGCACCGGGTCAAGCCAGGTGCG
This sequence comes from Caulobacter sp. GW821-FHT05F04, assembly GCF_059419665.1. Taxonomy (NCBI): domain Bacteria; kingdom Pseudomonadati; phylum Pseudomonadota; class Alphaproteobacteria; order Caulobacterales; family Caulobacteraceae; genus Caulobacter; species Caulobacter sp. GW821-FHT05F04. The sequence continues at coordinate 326,279 of NZ_JBWKSF010000002.1, read as the reverse complement.
CTCGCCGTTCCAGACGCGAGACATGTACGAGCCCAGCGGCCAGCCGATGGCGACCGCCAGGCCCAGCGTCAGGGCGATTTCCGCCCAACCTTGCCAATTCATGGGATGTGATCCGTCAGAACTTGTCCGGTCGCAGCATCGCCACGACCATGTAGACCGCGACGACGATCGCCCCGGCTCCCCAAAGCGCGCTCACCAGCATGGTCACAGGCGCCTCAACGCGGTGGCGAAGGCGGCGAAGGCCACGAACAGCCCCGTCCCCAGCACCAGGAAAATAAGATCGGCCATGGACAGCCTCCTGCTAAGTTGCGCGGAACAGACCATGGAGGCGCGTAAGGGCTCCATTCGGGAATTAGGAGCTGTACGTAAGCGCCGCATAAAGGTCGGGCCGGGGACTTGCGCTAGCCTTATGCCGATCCCGCCAAACCGCCCGACTTCCGTATGGATCGCTTACGGCCCTCGGCGGGAGGTCAAAGGGGCCGGAATCGCGCGCCGACCGCGCTGTCGGCCCGATGCGGGGCGGACGACGCCTCACGATCCAGACCTCGTCTTTGGAGACGCCCCGGCGCTGGTCGACCCGGGCGCCGGGCTTGGGACCACTGTCTCTCAGGGCTCGACGCCGTTGGACCGGCCGGGCCTCCAGAAATCTCTCCAGGCGCGCCGCCCGGCCGCATAGGCGACCGAGCTCGGGACGGCCAGCTCCACCATCGCGCCCACGCCGGCGCGGCCGCGGACCGCCAGGGTTCCCTGGATCTTCGCGGCCCGCTCTTGCATGCCGGTCAGGCCGTAGTGGCCGTCGCGACCGCCCGCGTCGAGCACGGCCTGGTCGATCCCCACGCCGTCGTCACGGACGCGCACGCTGAGTTCGCGCGCGCCGTAGGCGATCTCCACAACCACCGTCTTGGCGTCGGCGTGGCGATAGGCGTTGAACAGGGCTTCGCCGACGATCTTCTCGATCTCGTCGGCGACCACCGGATGCAGAGCTCGCTCGGCGCCCGCGGTGATGACGGTGGTCTCCACCGAGCGATCGGGATCGGTGCGCTCGGCGACCGCGGCCAGCGTCATGGCCAGGTTGTCGCCCGACGCGGAACGCAGGCTTCTTACACGCTCGCGGGCCTCGACCATGATGTCCTCGGCCCGGTCCAGCGCCGTCTCGAGCTGTCCGCGCGCCGGCAGATCCATGGGCACTTGCCGACTGGCGGCCTGGAACTTCAGCATCAGGCCCTGAACGCCCTGCAACAGGGTGTCGTGGAGTTCGCGGGCGATGCGCTCGCGCTCGGCCAGGCGGTCCTGCAGGCGCAGTCGGATGCGTTCGGACACCTGGCGCAGGCGCAGCCTGTAGCCGAGCCAGGCGAGGCTCAGGAGCAAGAGCGCCGAGAGCGCCAGGAAGAGCCTGCTCTGCAGGAAGGTCGGCGGAAGCTCAACTTTGAGCATCGCGCCGTCCTCGTTCCAGACCCCGTCGTTGTTGGCCGCCTTGACCAGGAAGCGGTACCGGCCTGGCTTCAGGTTCGTGTAGAAGGCTTGCCGGCGCGCGCCGGGGTCGATCCAGCCACGGTCGACGCCCTCCAGCCTGTATTTGAATCTCACCCGTTCGGGCATGGTCAAACTCAAGGCGGCGTAGTCGATCTGGAGAGACCGCGCGCCCTTCGCCAGCACGACGTCCCTGGGATCCTTGATCGTCTTGCCGTCCACCGTCAGGGCGGTGATGCTGACCGGCGGCGGGAGAAGGTTTCGATAGAGATGGTTGGCGTCGATGGCGAAGACGCCCGAGGTCGTCGCCAGCCAGACACGACCGTCCCCGCCGACCGCGACCGCCCGGTCCAGCGCTCCCGTTCCAGAGCCGACCAGGCCGTCCAGGCGCGTGAAGGTTCGGGTCGCCGGCGTGAATCCAGGATCAGTGAAGGCGCGATCCAGGTCCAGGGACCCCACGCGCGTCACACCGCCCTTGGCCATGATCCAGGTCGAGCCAGCCGTCTGGCGCGCCAGACCGTTGACGTCTTCCAGCCACGGGAAGCGATCGTCACTGAGGAACCGGAGTCTGCCCGCGTCCCGTCGGGTGAGGCCGTTGCTGGAAACGACGACGGTGGACGCGTGATCCCGCCAGACCTGGACCATGTTGCCCGGGAAGAACCGATCGGCGCCGTAGTCCAGGGGCTTGAAACCCGAGGCGTCCGCTTCGAAGAGCCGTCGCCCCCGCACAAGCACCACCCGACCCGCCCCGGTCGCGACCACCGAACTGAAGCCCGGCGCTTCTTCGGTCGCGTAGGCGCGCCAGCCACGCCCATCGAAGCGCTGGGCGGGCTGGTCGTAGGCCGTGACCCAAAAGTCGCCGCTGTCGTCCACCGAACAGGTCGATGACCTGGACACCGGCGAGGGCGGCCTGAGCTCGGAGCGTCGCCCGTCCTTGACGCGATAGATCTGTCCGGACCGGCCCTCCCCTCGCGCGCCGATGACCCACAGCGTCCCGTCCGGCGACTCGCAAACGGCCCCTGGGTCGATGTCTTCCAGCCAGGGCTTGAGGCTTTGACCCGGTTCGGCCTTCAGAAGGACGCCGCGATCGCTGACCAGGACCGCGCCGCCGCGCGTCGCCGCCACGTTGTAGCCGTCGGGCGAGTCGGCGCCGACGCGCGGCTGGCGGATGACATTGGCGTGGCGAAAGCGATCGAGTCCGCCGTTGGTGCCGACCCAGATATTGCCTTCCCGGTCTTCGAACACCGACCAGGCCACATCGCCCGTGAGGCCCGCCTTGGCCGGAAAGGCTTCGGTCGGCTTCGAATCGGCCTCGACGTCCTTGCCGGCCGCCAAGGCGCGGACACGAAAGAGCCCGGCGCCGAACCCGCCGCCCCAAAGGTTCTGGTCTCTGTCGAAGATGACATGGTTCCAGCGCGAGGCCGTGCCGATCGCGAAGCGCGCGCCGGACGCGATACGGCCGGCGCGCGGATCGGAAAAGCGGCGCACGCCGAGGGAATCGGAAATCCACAGCTTGCCGTCCCCGTCCTCGGCCAGGCCCGGCCCAAGCCCGACCTGGGTGGCGACGGTGCGAATTCCGCGTTCGGCCGGCGGCAGATAGCCCAGCCAATGGTCCATGCTGAGCCAAAGCATGCCGGCGCGATCCACATGGAGACCGGTGACGATTCCCGAGGGTAGGCCCTCGTCGCGACCAACGAACCGCCAAGCCCCGTTCCGATAACGCGCCAACTGGGTCCCGGAGCTTCCCGTCGCCACCCAGATCGCGCCCTGACGGTCCTCGGCCAGCGCACGGACGGTCGCGCGGATGCGACGATGCTCAAGATAGGAAAACCGTCCCTTGTCGTAGAGTCCGACACCCCCAAGGTCGAAACCCACGACCAGCGCCCCCGCCCTGGTCACCAGCAAGGCGTTCACGCCCGACCCGTGCCCATGCTTGGGATTGGGGAGGACGACGCGTTCGAAGGCGACGCCGTCGTAGCGATAGAGGCCATCGTCGGCGCCCATCCAGAGAAAGCCGTCGGGCGTCTGGGTGACGACGCGCACCTCGGTGGGCGCGCCGTTGTCCGAGGTCCATCGCGTATGGGTGTACTGGCCCAGGCCGCGCGCGGGATCGAGCGCGCGAGCCGGGCTCGCGGCTTGGGCGATCAACGCCGTGGCGGCGATCAGTCCGATGCGTTTTGAACCCAGCCCCACGTCGAACGTCCCCAGGCGCGATGCAATCCTAGCTCCCGCGACGACCTTGTGAATCGACGCTCGCCGGACGACAAATAGACGAGGTTCGCGTCCGTGGCGCCCTTGATCGCGCCGTGGACGCCGCAGGCGCCTGGCCATTGCTCGTTCCGCAAGCGCATCCTGGCGCTTTGCCTCATCGGTGACGACGCCTGTTCGATCGACGGCGCCCTGACGGGCTTCGGGTCATTCGCCCGTCGAAATGACGGGCGGCCGGCTCAGATCTGGATGATCCCGCGGCGATGTCCGACCGTGACGGCCTGGGTGCGGTCATCGACGTCGAGCTTGTTGAAGATGCTGCGCAGATGCCCCTTGACGGTATCCTCGGAGAGCGAGAGCGCGCGGGCGATCTCCTTGTTGGCCTGTCCCGCCGCCACGCACTGCAGAACGTCGATCTCGCGTTCGCTCAGCGCATCGCCCGCCGCGTTAACGGCGATCTCCTGCGCCACTTCGGACTGGATGTGGCGGCGACCGGCGTGGACAGTGCGGATGGTGTCGATCAGCTCGCGGCGCAGGCTGCTCTTGAGGAGGTAGCCGCTCGCGCCAGCCTTCAGCGCCCGGAGCGCCTGAGCGTCGCCTGAATAGGTCGTCAACACGATGATCCTGGCGTCGGACGCTTCCGCGCGGATCGCCTTGATCGCGGCCACCCCGTCGAGGCCGGACATCTGCAGGTCCATCAGCACGATGTCGGGTCGCAGTTCAGCAAACCGCGCCACGGCTTCGACCCCGTTCGTGGCCTCCCCGGCGACGGCCATGTCCTCTTCACCGCCAAGCACGGCGGCGACGCCTTCGCGCAGCATGGGGTGATCATCCACGATGAGGACCGAGATCTTCTCGCCGATCGCCATCACCCCGCCTTTCGCCGAAAACGCCCGCATCCATTTAGCCGGGTCCCGGGCCTTGGCGATATCGAAAGGGTCATCGGGGGGACACCCGTTCGGAGCTTTGCCGGGAGGACGACCGACGTCTTCGCGCGAGAGCCGCCGCATTTCGCGCATGTCGCAGCGCCAACGAAGCCATGAGCGCCTGAAACCTTCTTCCGACCGAGAGGCCAGCGCCTTCCCGAACGGACCCTGATCATTATAGACAGTTTCCCGCGCGATCCGGTCAATATCGGGACCTTGCTTGCGACTGACGCAAAGGTGAGACATGGACAGGTTCGCGACCCTCAGCGCCTTCGTCACGGTCGTCGAACATGGCGGCTTCGCGCCGGCCGCCCGACGATTGGGCGTTGCGCCCTCGTCCCTGACACGGCAGGTCAACGCGCTTGAGGCGCACCTGGGGACGCTTCTCCTCAACCGGTCGACCCGCAACGTCACCCTGACCGACGCCGGCGCCCTCTATCTCAACGAGGCCCGCCGGATCCTCGATGAACTCGACAACGCCGACCGGACGGTGAGCGAGCGCGGCGGGCCGCCGAGCGGGCTTCTGCGGCTGACACTGCCCGTCGCGTTCGGGCGGCTCCACGTCGCCCCGATGCTGCCGGCCTTCCTGCGGCGATATCCCGAGCTACGCCTGGAGGTGCTGGCCACCGACGCCGTCAGCAATCTCGTCGAGGATCGCATTGACGTGGCCGTGCGGCTCGGTGCGATGAGCACCTCCAGTCTGATCGCCCGCAAGCTCGCGCCGCATCGGCGGGCGGTCTGCGCCAGCCCCGCCTATCTCGCCGAACATGCAGCGCCGCGCACGCCAGCCGACCTGATGAGTCACAGCTGCCTGATCTACGAGTACTTCAACGGCGACAGCACCTGGACCGTGGCGCGGGGCGGCAGGCGCGAGAAGGTGGCGGTCAGGGGGACGCTGCGCTCCAGCGGCTCGGAGGTCCTGCGGGAAGCCGCGCTCGGCGGCGTCGGCCTGGCCCTCCTCCCGACCTGGCTGATCGGCGGCGATATCGCCACGGGGGCTCTGGTTCCGGTCCTGGACGGATGGACCGCCAGCCCGAACGCCGAGGAAGGCGCGATCTGGGCCGCCTATCCGCCGAACCGTCGCGGCGTCAAGAAGGTCGCCTGCTTCCTGGACGCCCTGGCGCGCCACATCGGCGCGCCGGCCTATTGGGATCGGGGCGTTCCGGCGTCCAGCGCCGAAGACGCCCTCTCCAGCTAGGAGCGCGCCGCGCGGACGCGACGGCTGAAGCCGAGCGCCTGCAGGGCGGTGCTGAGGACGCCCAGAGCCACGCCCAGCGCCGTCACGGCGGTCCAGCCGCCGGCTTGCCAGGCCGCGGAACCGGCCGCGGAGCCGAAGGCGCCGCCCAGGAACATCGAGCCCATCAGCACGGTGTTGAGACGCGCCCGCGCCTCGGGACGCAGCGCGAAGGCGATGTGCTGATTGGAGACCAGGGCCGACTGCATGGCGAAGTCGAGCACGATGACGCCGACGATCAGACCCGCCACCGAGGTCCAGACGCCAAACAGCACCCAGGAGACCAGGATCAGGATCGAGGCGAGCGCCACCACGGGCTTGGGGCCGCGCCTGTCGGCGAACCGGCCGGCCAGGGGCGCGGCGAAGATGCCCACCGCCCCGACGACGCCGAAAAGGCCGGCCACATCCGCGCCCAGATGGTAGGCGGGCGACTGCAGCCGGAAGGCCAGAACCGTCCAGAACACCGTGAACGCCGCGAAGATCAGGGCCTGGGTGAAGGCGGCCAGCCGCAGGGCGGGAAACTCTTTCCAGAGGTCGCCGATCGAGGCCAGGAGCTTGCCGTAGCCGAGCTTGGAGTCGGGCGCCACGCGGGGCAGCGTCATGAACATGACCGCTCCGGCGATCAGGGCCATCGGCGCGCCGAGCCAGAACATCTCGCGCCAGCCAAAATGCGTGGCCACGAAGCCGGCGAGCGTGCGGCTGAGCAGGATGCCGGTGAGGATGCCCGAGAGCACCGTTCCCACCGTCGCCCCGCGCTTTTCGGGCGAGGACAGATGCGCGGCGAAGGGCACGATCTGCTGGGCGACCGTCGAGGCCAGGCCCACCGCCAGGGACGCGAGCACGACCAGGGCCGCGCTGGGGGCGAGGGCCGCCAGCACCAGGGCCAGGGCCAGGACGACGAACTGGACGCCGATCTGCTTGCGCCGGTCGATGATGTCGCCCAGCGGGACCAGCAGGAAAAGTCCGGCGGCGTAACCCAGCTGCGTGGCGGTCGGGATCAGGCCGGTCAGAGGGCCGGGAAGATCCTGCTCGATCAGCCCCAGCATGGGCTGGTTGTAATAGATGTTGGCGACCGCGACGCCGGCGGCGGCGGACATCGCGAAGGTCATCAAGGATGACAGGCCTTTACGGGCCGGTGCGTCGAGGAGGTTGGGCACGGCAAAAATCTCCAGCATGAGGCCTGCGGAACTATCTAGCGCCGATCCGGAAGAAGATAATTGAACCAATTCGCCGTTCTTCTTTGCGTACTGCGCAAAAGTCGACGCGACCCATCCGGCATGCCCGGCTTCGCGTAGCCATGCCCTCATCCGGGCGCCCGACATAAGGCGGCGCCGAAAAGATCGCGCGAAGCCGCTTTGACGAAGAACGGGAGCCGCCCATACCCGCGTAGGGTGGGATCGGCCGCCTTCAATCCCACGCGGGATACAGCCGTCCGCAGCAGGCAATCGCTGGTCAGTCTAAACTATCTATTTGAAATTATTTTGAGAAAATGGCGCGCAACCACCGAGCTGGTGAGCTTGGGCCACCTCGTGGTCGAGGTCTCGCGAGGACGCGGTAAGGCGAACTTCTACCGCGCGCTTCTGAAGGAACCTGCCCAGCCCTCCACGGGCGCCGAGGTCGCCACCGACGCGCATGAAGTCCGCCCCATTCGTACAGAAGCTGGCAATGGCGAGCTGGAAAAGCGGACGCCCGTGTCCGCCTATGAGAACGAAAACCGGACGAACGAGGCCGTAAAACCGGACAACCGTGTCCGCCCAACCCTTCTTGAACCCTATTACCCCCCCTTCCCCCCAAGCGGCGCCTCCAGTCAGGCCCCGTCCGAGGCGGCGAACATCCGATCGCCCCATCACGAACCACACCCGGCTCTGCGGCAAGACAACCGACCCGAGCGCTTTCGCGCGTTGGCGAGGATTGGCAGATAGCGACGTGAGAGCGGCGGTTGTGAGAGCAATTGGCGAGGAAGGCGCGAGGAGCTACCTCGATCCCGCTTCCTGGCGGGAGAGCGACAAGACGATCGTCTGCCCCCTCCAGTTTTCAGCCGATCGCCTGCGCGCTGGAGCCGGAGCTTTCTTGGCTGAACTCGGTGTAGCGATCGAACATTCACCGGCCTCAATAAGTCCCCACATACGCCTTAGCGCATAAAACGATTTCATACGCCAAGACGCATATTGCCGTTTTATTCGCCCTGGCGTATATGCAGACTTCATACGCTGGAGCGCATGTGATGGACCAGATCGCCCGAACCTCCACACAGCTTGGCGCAGCTCTGCGTCGGAGGCGGAAACATCTTGGCCTTTCGCAAGCCGAGCTTGGCCAGCGGATCAATCTGCGCCAGGCGACAGTTTCCGCGCTCGAAAGCGGCGAGGTCGATACCAAGCTGACGACGCTGCTCGACGCCCTGGCGGCCCTCAACCTGGAACTCGTGGTCCGCCCTCGCTCCAGTGGCAGCAGCGCAGACATTGAGGCGTTGTTCTGATGGCCCGTCGCGCCCGCCACGCCCCGCTCAACGTCTTCCTCAACAGCCGGCTCGTCGGTCGGCTGCGCCAGGAAGCTTCTGGCGCCATCGACTTCACCTACGACCCCGAATGGTTGGCCTGGGCGCCGGCCATCCCCGTCTCGCTGTCGCTTCCGCTGCGCGAGGAGCGCTATATCGGCTCGCCAGTCGTGGCGGTGTTCGACAATCTGCTTCCCGATAATGAAGACATTCGGCGCACCCTGGCCGCTCGGGTGCGAGCAGACGGCATCGACGCTTTCAGCCTGCTTGGCGCGATCGGGCGCGACTGCGTCGGCGCCCTCCAGTTCCTGACAGCCGACATGGACCCCGGCCCCGCCGGCGTCGTCGACGGCGTCCGGCTCGACGCCACGCAGGTCGGCGCCCTGCTCGGCGACTTGGCCCGCGCGCCGCTCGGCCTGACCGAGGACGCCAGCTTCCGGATCTCGCTGGCCGGCGCACAGGAGAAAACCGCACTACTCTTCAAAGACGGCGCCTGGTGGGCGCCGACCGGCACGACGCCGACGACCCATATCCTCAAGCCGCAGATCGGCCCGACCAACGGCATCGAGAACGAATATCTCTGCATGAAGCTGACCAAGGCGATCGGCCTGCCGGTCGCCGACGTCGAGATCGCCGATTTCGATGATCGCCGCGCCTTGGTCGTCGAGCGCTTCGACCGCCGATGGGCGCAGGATGGTCGCCTGCTGCGCTTGCCTCAAGAGGACATGTGCCAGGCCCTCTCCACGCCGCCGGCTATCAAGTACGAGGCGCACGGCGGTCCAGGCATCGAGAAGATTCTGCGCCTCCTGTCCGGCAGCGATGATCCCGCCGCTGACCAGGCAACCTTTCTGAAGGCCAACATCTGGTTCTGGCTCCTCGGCGCCACGGACGGCCACGCCAAGAACTTCAGCGTCGCACTCGGCCCTGGCGGCCGCTACCGGCTGACGCCGCTCTACGACATCCTGTCCGTTCAGCCCTTGGTCGATGCTGGCCAGGTGCGCCGCAACCAGTACAAGCTCTCGATGGCTGTCGGCGACAACCGCCACTACGGCGTGGGCTCGATCATGCCTCGTCATTTCGTCCAGACCGCGCGGCGGGCAGGGATAGGAGAGAGGACGGTGAAGGCGATTTTCGAAGAGCTGAGCGAGCGAATTCCTGCAGCGTTTGAAGCTGTGGAAGCTGAGTTGCCGGCGGATCTGCCGGCAGGTCTTTCCGCTTCCATCTTCGGCGGAGTTCACGCTCGTCTTCAGATCGTGCGACGAGGCTAGTCAGGAATTTCCGAGACGCGCCATTTGCTGCCGTTGGCGCGCCTCCAGGAGCCGGACGTTCGGTGGAGGCGCGCGTGGCACTCGGACAGTGCTAAAGCTGGCGGGCTGATGCGCTAGCGCCTCAGCGACCGCTTCGAAATCCGCCAGATCGGACCACACCATTCAAATCCAGTCGCAAGAGATTTGAATCAGCCCCGCCGTTTTTTGGGGGAATCCCGTTTATGGGTCTGTGATCTAGAGCGCCTTCCTTAGTTCGCCGGCTTTGCGCTCGGCCAGGTGATCTCGATGCGCCGCGAGGTCTGGTCGACCTTCAGCCGCGCCCCGCGCAAGGCGGCCGATCCCAGGATCGCCTCGTAGCCGCCGGGAGTCGGATAGTTGACATGGGTCACCGGCAGCGTGTTCGGCCCCAGCGTGACCGGACCGGCCAGCTCGGCGGTGCGCAGGGTGATGTTGTTGGTCACCGTGCGGGCGGTTCCCGAGACCACACCCTCGTCGCGGCGCAGCTTGGCGGCCAGTCCGTCCGGCGCCGAGAAACCCGACTTGATCGTGTTGCCCGTATCCAGGACCGCGTTCACGGCCTGGCCCGCCACGGTGAGCGGCAGCTCGATCATGCCATCGGGACGGATGACCACGTCGAACCGGGAAACCCCGTCCGCCGGCGGCAGGGGCCCCTCTTCGATCGACACCTGATCGGCGGCGTAGTCCAGCACCAGGACATGGTCCTTGAAGACCTCCATGCCGAACATGCCCGACACCGTCGAACCCCAGCGCCCCATGTCGACGACAACGCCCGCCAGCGACGAGAAGGTCTTGGCTCCAAAGGTCAGGGAGTCGATCCCATAGATCGGCGTTGGGTACTGATTGTTCTCGGAGCCGTCGCTCATCATCTCTTCGCCGACCTTCTGCAGGCTCAGCTCGGCGACCACCTTTGGGTCGATGATCACTCGGCCCGGAGCGCCGGTGTCAATGGCGAAGGCGTAAGGCCCCCTGCCGTTCAGCATGATGTTCACGCGGGGCATGCCGCGATGAGGCGTCGAGGGCAGCGTCGCCACGACCGCCTTCCCGTCGGCCAGGGCAATGGCGGGCGCGAAGGCGTGAAAGGCGACGCACACGGCGGCGAGAACACTGGGAACACGCATGGTCAGGCTCCGGGAAGTCTTAGGACTTCCGGATCCTGGGCGTCGCCCGCTCCCGACGTCGCGGGGCGTTCGACCAATCGGCCAAGCGGCGACGATCAATCGTCCGGGCGACGAAATCTCGACGAACACCAGGTCCCCCGCCTGTGCGCCGCGCTAGGATGAAGCATGACGCCGACCTCGCCGAACCCGCCCTCCGGAGGGCTTGTCCTGTCCGGGACCGTCTGGGGCGTGGGCGCGGGGACCATGCTGGCCGTCAACGCGCTGGAGTCCCAGCACGGCGCCGCAGCCGCCCTCAACATTCTCCTTTCGTCGACCTGGGGCGCCCTGGCCTGCGTGGGACTCTGGCGGCTGGGCGCGCGATGGACGCTGGGCGGACGGGCCTCGGGCGCGCTGGGCTTTTCGGCGGCGGTCGCTCTGGCCCTGGGAATACACCTGGTCGTCGACCTGGGCCTGACCGCCCTGCTCCGGGCCCCCGCCAACCACGCCGTGGTGGGTTCGAACCGCTGGTACATGGTGTTCGTCATGCGGCTGGCGGTCGAGACGCGGATCTTCGTCTATCTGCTGCTCTACGGCGCCTTCGGAGCCTCGGCCCTGACCGTGCTGTGGTCGATCGAACAGCGCCGGCAGGAGCGCCGGCTGATCGAGGCCCGCATGGAAGCGGTCCAGGCCCAGCTCTCGGCTCTGCGCTTCCAGATCAACCCGCACTTCCTGTTCAATACGCTGAACGCGATCAACAGCCTGATCGTCACCCAGCGAACGGCGCAAGCCGAGCGGATGCTGACCAGGCTGGCCGATTTTCTGCGCGCCACCCTGGCCGAACCGACCTCCGGCCTGGGCGCCCTGGAGCACGAACTGTCGGTCATCGAGGCCTATCTGGAGGTGGAAGCGGTGCGGTTTCCCGATCGGCTCAGGGTGGCCTATGACTGTCCGCCGGATCTTGGCGACGTCCTGGTTCCCGACTTCATCCTGCAGCCGCTTGTCGAGAACGCCATCAAGCACGCCGTCGCTCCGGCCGAACGCCCGGTCACGGTCACCCTTGCCGCCCGGGCCGAGGCCGGGCTGCTGGTCATTGCCGTGTCCGACGACGGCGACCTCGCGCCCGGGCGTCCCGTCGTCGCCCCGGGGCTAGGCGTGGGCCTGGCGAACGTGCGTGACAGGCTGGCCCTCCTGTTCGGTGAGCGCGCCGCCCTGACGGTGACCCAGGACGAAGGCGGCTATCGCGCCACGCTTCGATTTCCCATGGCCCGGATGCGAGCCGAGGAGACCCCATGACCAGTCCGATGCGCGTGGTGCTGGCCGACGACGAGCCCCTGGCCCTCGAGCGTCTGGAGTTCGCCTTTCGCGACCTTGGCGACGTGGAGATTGTCGGCCTGGCGCGCAATGGCGGCGAGGCGCTTGAGAAGATCCTGGCGCTGCGCCCAGACCTCGTGGTGCTGGACATTCAGATGCCCGGGCGGTCGGGCCTCGGCGTGGCCGCCGAACTGCCGTCCGAAAATCGTCCGCAGATCATCTTCCTGACGGCGTTCGAGAAGCACGCCGTCGACGCCTTCGATCTCGAGGCCGCCGACTACCTTCTCAAGCCTCTGCGATTGGACCGGCTGCGTCAGGCGGTGGAGCGCGCGCGCCGCCGCCGCGCGCCGGACGCGCGCCAGTCGGCCGAGCCTCCGCCGCCGACCGCCCACGACTTCTGGATAGACACGCGCGATGGCCTGCGTCGCCTCCCCCTCGCCCAGGTGCAATGGATCGAGGCGGCCCGCGACTATGTGCTGCTGCACACCGCCGAACGCAGTCACCTGCTGCGAGCCACGATGACCGCGCTGGAGGATCGTCTGCCCCCGGGTCAGATGATGCGGGTGCACCGCTCGGCCTTCGTGCGCCCCAGCGCCGTCGTCGCGGTGCAGCGGACCACCGTTGGGGGGGCCTTGCTGTTGCTGGCCGACGACGTCGTCGTGCCGGTCGGCCCCACCTATCTGCGCGCCGTTTCCAACGCATTTTCCTGAGCGCGGGCGCCCAACCAGACGTTCGATTGCCGGCGGCGGCGGCGGTCGCCCCTGCCCGGGGCGGTCCGGAGGTCTGCGTAGCCGGCTAAGTCGCGCCATAACCGGACTCTCCTACCGGTCCAGAAACACGACATTCGTTTCACGAAGAGATCGGAGATTGTTTGGACCGCCCTTTGGCGTCCATGCTGCCGCCTCGTCGAGGAACGCGCCATGGCCAGAGTTGTTGGAATCGACCATCTCGCCATCCGGGTGAGCGACTTGGAGGTTTCGCGTCGCTTCTACGACCGATTGCTGACCTTCTTGGGTTTCGTGCGCGAGTGGGAGTTCGACCGCACGGTCGGATGGAACAACGGCGTGACCATGTTCTGGATCACCGAGGCGGACGCCGAAGGCCGCGCCCGGCCCCATCGCACCGGCGACATCGGTTACCATCACTACGCCTTCGAGCTCGGCACCCGCGAGGAGGTGGACGAGCTCGGAGCCTTTCTCCAGCGGGAGAACGTCACCGTGGTTGACCCACCAGCCGCCTATCCAAGCTACGGCGAGGGCTATTACGCTGTCTTCTTCCTTGACCCGGACGGGCTCAAGCTCGAGGGCATGTACTTTCTGGAAAAGGTGAAACGCCACGGTCGTCCACCGCAAGGCATCTAGGCACAAGCACGCCCTGGCGCTCCTCGCCGGCAACCCCAAGGGTCCAAGCGCGCCAGGAACGGACATTGACGCCCCTCCCGAAACTCGATCTTCAGTGTCGGGGCGACGGCGGCCGAGATCGCCGCCTTGCGGAGCTTAGTTCGGTCCGCGAGCCGGACGTGAGCGGACCCAGTCGGTATGGCCGAAATCGGACGCTTGCGGCTGCTATGCTTCACGTTCTTCTCGTGTCGAGAATACCCGTATGGACGGCTGAATAAACCATTGGCGCATCCGCCGCTCGAACCCGTCCACGAAGGTGAAGACCACCGGCACGACCAGCAGGCTGAGGAAGGTGGAGGTCAGGAGGCCGCCGATCACCGCGATCGCCATAGGCTGGCGGAAGCTGGCGTCGGCGCCGAAGCCCAGCGCGATCGGCGCCATGCCGGCGACCATCGCAACGGTCGTCATGATGATCGGACGGGCGCGTTTGTGACAGGCGTCGACCAGCGCCGCCCGTCGCGACAGTCCCTTGTCCTTTATGCCGACCAGCGCGTACTCGACCAGCAGGATCGAATTCTTCGACACGATCCCCATCAGCATCACGAGGCCGATCATGGCCGGCATGCTGAGCGAGCTGCGCGCCAGCAGCAACGCCACGAAGGCCCCGCCGATCGATAGCGGCAGCGCCGACAGGATGGTGACCGGCTGCAGGAAGTCTCGGAACAGCAGCACAAGCACGCAGTAGATGCAGAGCACGCCAGCGATCAGGGCGGTGACGAACCCGACGCCCAGCTCCTCGCCCATCTCGGCCCCGCCCGCCGGGATCAGGGATACGCCCGAGGGCATGGCCTGGACCGCCGGCAGTGCATTGACCCGCGCCATCGCCTCGCCCAGCGGCACGCCGTTCATGTCGGCGGTGATGGTCACGTGCCGGCGGCGATCGAAGCGGTCGATCCGCGAGGGACCGCTCTCGACCGAGATGTCGGCGATACTGGCCAGCGACACCGGTCCGCTCCGCCCGGCTGCCCGCAGCGCGCCGACGGTCGTCGGATCGCGCCGCGCCGCGTCGGCGATCCGGGTACGGATGAAGAGCTGCCGCGTCTCCAGGTTCAACCGCGCGACCTGGGCGTCGAAGTCCCCGCTTGTCGCGATCCGGACGGTCTCGCCAACGGCCTCGGCCGTGACGCCGAGTTCCGCCGCCCGTTGCGGATCGGGCCGGATGACGATCTCCTGCTGCTCCAGGCTGGCCGTCGAGTTGATGTTCGACAGACCGGGGATGGTCCGCATCTCGCGTTCGAGGCGCTGGACGGTCGCCTGCAGCACCCGTGGGTCGTCGCCCGCCAGGATCAGGTCCAACCGGCCGCCGCCGCCGTCGCCGACCGCAAACCGAGCGCCCGGGACCGCCTTGAGCCGCTCCCCGATCGTCGCCTCGATAGCCGTCTTGGTTGGGCGGTGCTCGCGGGGCGCCAGGCTGAGGGTCAAGGTGGCGCGACGCACCTCAGGCACGCCGCCGGAGTCTTCGCCTCCCCCCCGCCCGATCGCGGCGAAGATCCCCCGCACGCCCTCCACGCCGCTCAGGGCCTGTCGCACGTCCTCCGTCACCGCGACCGTAACGTCCAGCCCGCTGCCCGGCGGCAGTTCGACGGACACCTCGGTGAGGCTGCGATTGTCCGGCGGCAGAAAGCCGGTCGGGATCAGGGGAGTCAGCGCCAGCGAGCCGGCCAAGAAGGCCACGGTCGCGGCGGCGGTGATCTTGGGATGCGACAGGCACCAGTCGACGGCCGACAGGTAGCGGCGCATCGCCCAGCCGTCCTCTGACTCGGGCATGACCGTGTCCTTCAGGAAGTAGGCCGCCAGCATGGGCGTCAGCAGGCGCGCGACCAGCAGCGAGGCCAGCACCGCGATCACCGCCGTCCAGCCGAACGGCTTGAAGATCAGCCCCGCGAAACCGGGCATCATCGCGGTCGGCAGGAAGACGGCGACCAGGCTGAGGGTGGTGGCGATCACCGGCATGGCGATCTCGGCCACCGCGTCCTCTGTCGCCTCGCGGACCGGCTTGCCCATGCGCCTGTGGCGCTCGATGTTCTCGACCTCGACGATAGCGTCGTCGACCAGGATGCCGATGACCACAGCCAGGGCCAGCAGAGTCAGGGTGTTCAGCGAATAGCCGAACATCAACATCGCCGCGAAGGTCGGCAGAATCGACAGCGGCAGCGCCGTGGCGACGATCAGGGTGGCCCGCCCGTCGCGCAGGAACAGCCAGACCACGATGACGGCCAGTAGCGCGCCTTCATACAGCATCGACATCGAGCCGTGATACTGCTCGAGCGTGTAGTCGACGGACCCGCCGACAGGCTGAAGGGCCAGGCCCGGCGTCTTGCCCATCTGCTGGTTCAGGATGGCGTAGACGCCCTTGGCGACCTTGGTCTCGTCCGCGCCCCGAGCCCGATAGACCTGAAAGGCGACCACGGGCTTGCCATCCAGGAAGGCCGCCTGGGTGCGCTCGGCCGCGCCGTCCTCGATGCTAGCCAACTGGTCGAGCCGCGCTTGGCGGCCGTCAGCGAGCACGATCGGCAGCGCCGCTAGGTCGGACGCCTGGGCGACGACCGCCACGGTGCGGATCGATTGCTCCTGGCCGCCCAGTTGACCGCGGCCGCCCGACGATTGCTGCTGGACCTGCCGCAGGGCGCGGGAGACGTCGCCGGCGGTAACGCCCAGGGCGGCCATGCGCGTGGGATCGACGGTGACGCGCACCTCGCGGGTGACCCCGCCCAGCCGCTCGACCTTGCCGACGCCGGGCGCGGCGCGGATCGCCTTGCCCAGGGTGTCATCGACGAACCACGAGAGCTCCGCCTCGTCCATGCGCGAGGACTGGACGGCGTAGATTAGCACCGGGGCCGTGCCGAACGTGACGGCCTCGACGGTCGGCTGCAGCATGTCGGTGGGCAGGTCCGAGCGGATGCCGTCCACCGCGTCCTTGGTCTGGATCAGAGCGTCGGACAGCGGCTTGTCCAGCGCGAAACTGGCCTCGATCCGGACCGCCCCGTCATTGATCACGGTCGTGACGTGGCGCACGCCGTCGACCGCGGCCAAAGCGTCCTCCAGGGGCCGGGCGATCTCGGTCTCGAGCTGGGCGGGGGTGGCGCCAGGCAGGTTCGCATTGACGCTGACGGACGGCGGCGACAGGTCCGGCAGGTCCTGGATGGCCAGCAGATTGAAGGCCCGCAGACCCGCGATCGACAGCACCACGAAGAGCAGGATGACCGGAATGGGATTGCGGATCGACCAGGCGGCGAAATTCATCGGCGGTATCCTTCGGTGTGGGCCACGCGGACAACGTCGCCGTCTTTGAGGAAGCCCGCGCCACCGAACACCAAGCGCTCGGTTCCGGTCAGGCCGGTCAGAATCTCGATCGCGGAATCGTCCCGCCGTCCGGTCCTGACGCTCCGCATACGGACGCTGGGCCGGCCGGGGCGCTCGTCGAGCACCATCACGTAGCTGCGCCCATCACGGATCACGACGCACGGCGCCGGCACGGTCAGGGCCGGAGCCAAGCCGACGGTGATGACTCCGGCGACGTACATGCCAGCCAGCGCCCGGCCGCCGCCCGCGACGTCGGCGTAGATCACGCCCAGGCGGGACGCGCCGTCCATCGTTGGACCCAGCCGCCTCACCACGCCGCTCGCCTGGGTTCCATCGGGCAGCGAAAGGGTGACGACCTGCCCGGCGGCGACCTCGCGCAGTTGCTCGGCCGTCAGCTCGCCCCGCCACTCCAGCCGGTTGCGACGGATCATGCGGAACAACTCCTGGCCGGCGGGAGCGACCGCGCCCAGCGTCGCGGCGCGCGCGGTGATCACGCCGTCATCGGGCGCCAGCACGGCGGTGTAGCGCAGCTCCAGCCGCTTGGCGGCCAGCAGAGCGGACGCGGCCTTGGCTTCCGTCTCGGCGGCGAGCACTTCCTGCTCGCTGACGCCGCCGCTCGCGCGCAACGCCAGCGCCCGACGACGGTTGACCTGGGCCTGGTCGTGGCGCGCGAGCAGCTGAGCCTCCTCGGCGCGCAACAGGGCCGGATTGATCCGCGCCAGCACCTGGCCGCGCCGGACCTGATCGCCGACCTCGGCGTTCACCTCGACCAGCTGGTAGCTGCCAATCTGCGTGCCGACACTGGCCTCCCGCCAGGGGGCGATGACGCCGGAGGCTGACACCGTTCGCGGCCAGGTGACCTTTTGGGGCGAGGTCGTGGAGACCGTCAGGCTGGGGACCGCCCGCACCGGAACGGGCGCGTCGTCGCCCCTCGCCGCCCAGAGGATCAATCCAGCGGCGGCCGCCGTCAACAGCGCCGCCGCCGCGACGAGCCGACCGCTGACCGGGCCGAGGAGACGCCGCCTGATGGGCGGAGCGACGGCCGATCGATCGCTCATCAGAGATGCTTCCTTGTTCATGGGGTTGTTCTTGGATTCGGCGCGCCCGTCGTCCGGACCAGCGCCACCCAGGCGCGCGCCCGGTCGGCGGCGGCGGCGGCGGCGCTGTCCTGGGCCTGGTTGTATTGGCGGCGGGAGGCTTCCAGCTCCACCTGGGCGATGGCGCCGATGCGCCAGCGGGCCGCGTTGGCCTCCAGCGCGAAGGCGGCCGCCCCCAGGGCGTCGTGCGAGGTTTCGATCCGCTCCAGCGCCGACTGCTGGGCGGTTAGCGCATCCTCGACGTCCCGCGCTAGCGTCCTGACCGTGAGGTCCAGATGCGCTGCCGCCTCCCGGTAGCGGGCCTGCGCGCCGCGCACCCTGGCCGCCCCGGCGCCGCCGTCCAGCAGCGGACCGGCCAGGTTCAGGCCCGTCGACCCCGCGCCATAGGACCTGGTGGCGCCCAGCGCCCGGATCCACTGACCGCTCAGCGTCGCGGCCAGATCGACGCGCGGCAGCCTTTCGGCGCGCGCCACGGCGATCTCCGACCATCGCGCAGCGACCTCGCGCTCGGCCGCGACGACCGTGGGATGGCTGAGCAGCACGGTCGCGGGCAGCGCCGGGGTGAAGGGCGGCGGCGCGGCGATGGGCTCGCCGGTCGCCAGCAGGCTCCTGACCTCGGAGCCCTCCAGCCCGCTCAGCGCCGCCAGCGCGTTGACCAGCCGGCGGCACGCTTCATCCTGGGCGATGCGATCGGTGCGCGCGGCGGCCAGGTCGCCCAGCGCGGTCGCCAGCGTCACCGGCGGGACGCTGCCGGCCGCCAGGCGCGCGCGCGTGACCGCCAGCTCGGCCTGCCGGGAGGCGATGTCGAGGTCGCGCAGAGTCGTCCTGGCGTCGCAGGCTCGAAGCGCCAGCGTGGCGTCGACGATCTCGCCGACGACCGACAGCCGCGCGGCGTCCGCTTCGGCGGCGCTGGCTGTAAGGCGATAGCGGGCGGCGGTGGCGCCCTCGCGCACTCGGCCCCACAGATCCAGTTCCCAGGCCAGGCCGACGCCGACCGACCCCGTGCTCTGGCTGGTCGTCGCCTCGCCGCCCCCGGCGCGATCCCGCGCCCGCTGTGCGCCGGCTTTGACGGAAAGCGTGGGTCCCCGCGCCGCGTCCTGGATCGACAGGGCCGCCCGCGCCTGATCCAGGCGAGCGGCGGCCTCGGCCAGGGTGGGACCGCCATCCAGGCCGGCGGCGACCAGCCGATCGACAGCCCGGTCGTTCAGCAGCGTCCACCAGCCGTCTCCGGCCGGGGTCGCGGGGGACGGCGGCGCGTTACTCCAGGCCTCGGTGACCTTGATCACCGGGCGCTGGTAGTCCGGCTGCAGGACGCAGCCGCCCAGCGCGACCAGGGGCGTCAGCGCCAGGCCGCAAGCAAGTCTTTTCATGTCGGGATCAATCCGGGCGATGCGCGGCGGCCGGCCGGCCGCCCTCGTTCGGCGCTTCAGGGCTTGGGGGCTTTGGCGGGCGTCTCGTCTTCGGGCGGCCGGCCGGCGCCGGTCACGGACGGGGTATACAGCCCCGTGCCGAAGCCCATGATCATCCCACCCACGGCGCGTGCGCCGATGCGCGGCCCGAAGCGGGCGCAGGGGTCGGGTCTGGGAACCGCGTGTTTCTTGCTCGCCTTGGCGGCGAAGGCCTTGCCTGCGGCGTCGGCGAACTTCTCCGACAGCTGCAGGGCGTCGCCGACCGGCGACAACGAGGGATCCATGTTGCTGATCCCCTCAGTCGACTTCGCCCAGGTGATCACGGCCGCCTGGCGACCGTCGGGCGCGACGAGTTCGGCCTCGGCGACCAGTCCGCCGGATATTCCCGGGGGCCTGACCTTCAGGATCGGCACCGGAATGAAGAAGCTGGCGGCGGCTGTGGCGGCGGATCCGCCGGGGTTGGTGGGGGCGATGTGGGCGACGGCGGCGCGTACGCGCGCGGCGCCCTCTTCCGGCTGCGGAGCGATCTCGAATCGACGGCTAAGCTTATAGCAGAGCTGCCGATCGATCTCCTGGCGCACCATCGCCTGATCCGACGGCTTAATCGACGTCCGGGCGTTGAGCCGCAGGACCGTCGGCTCGATATAGACCCGCCGGATCGCCTCCGAAGCAGCCTCATCGCGCCGCTTGCCGGGCTTGGCCTCGGCCAGCCCGCTGTAGCTCGAAAGATAGCCGGAACGCTCGGTCGGCATCGACTGACAGGCGGCGAGCGCCGAGACCGCGCCGAGCATGGCGATCCTGACGGTGAGGACAATAGCGCGGTCCGCGGGGCGGCGAGCCGGGTGGAGGATGGTCATTCATCGGTCTCCAGGTGACGACGCGCGCACCCTGGAAACCGAAACTTCCGCCAACCTTTCAGAGCCTGACGATGGCGCTAGCCGATCGCCATCGCCCTCTTGGCTATATGATCACGGCCATGTAGCCGAGCCCCCGCAAGGCGCGGATCGACACGTTCGCCCCCAGGTCCGACAGTTTGCGGCGCACCCTGTGGACGTGAACCTGGATGGAGTTTTCCGTGTAGTCCTGCTCCAGGGAATGCAGGCTCTCGCCCAGCTGCGCCTTGGTGATCACCCGCTCGGGCGATCGCAGGAAGCGCTCCAGGACGATGCTCTCGCCCCGCGACAGGCTCGTGCGCCCCTCGCCCACGGCCAGCTCGCGGGCGGCGGCGTCGTAGACGACGTCGCCATAGCGGATGACCGACTCGGCCAGGGGCGACGGCCGCCGCCTCAGGGCCCGCAGCCGCGCCACCAGTTCCTCGATCGCGAACGGTTTGACCAGATAGTCGTCGGCCCCGGCGTCGAGGCCGCGCACCCGCTCGCCGACGCTGCCTAGCGCCGTCAGCAGCAGGACCGGCGTCGACAGCCCCGCGGCCCGCGCGCTGGCCAACAGGTCCAGGCCGCTCTCGCGGGCCAGCATGATGTCCAGGATAACGACGTCATAGGGTGCGACCCGCCAGGCGTGCCAGCCGTCCTCGCGCGTCTCGAAGAGGTCGACCGCGAAACCGATCTTGGCGAGAGACTTCAGGGTCGCCTCGCCCAGCTTGGTGTTGTCCTCGATGAAGAGCACCCTCATGGACGGGTGTTCCGGCCGCCGAGACCGCGCCGGGAGAAGTCGAGGACGAAGCGCGCCCCGGCCTCCCCCGGGTCCAGCCGCGCCTCGCCGCCGTGCAGCGTCATGATCCGGCTGACGACCGAGAGGCCCAGGCCCGCGCCGGCCCCACGCGGATCGGCCTTGCTGAACCGCTGGAACAGGCGATCGCGGAAATCGGAGGGCACGCCGGGCCCGTCGTCGCTGACCGTCAGGCGGCCGAAGACGTCGATCGTGACGAGAATCTCGCTGCCCCGCGGCGTATGTCGCACGGCGTTGTCGAGCAGATTGCGCAAGGCGACCTCGACCAGGCCCGGCGCGCCGCGGCACTCCCAATGGTCGGGAGCACTGTCGAAGGCGATCGTGCGGCCGCTCGCCACGATGGCGCCGGCCATGTCCCGCGTGAACTCGCGCGCCGTCTCGACCAGGTCAAAGGAGACACTGGCCGGCGT
The DNA here is from genome assembly GCF_059419665.1 of Caulobacter sp. GW821-FHT05F04. Taxonomy (NCBI): domain Bacteria; kingdom Pseudomonadati; phylum Pseudomonadota; class Alphaproteobacteria; order Caulobacterales; family Caulobacteraceae; genus Caulobacter; species Caulobacter sp. GW821-FHT05F04. The sequence goes on along the minus strand of NZ_JBWKSF010000002.1, from coordinate 304,942 downwards.
GTCGCCGTCGGCCTCGGCCAGCGTCAGCAACTGGGCGATCAAGCGCGACAGACGGTCGAACTCCTCCATGGCCTCCCGGCGCTCGCTCGGTTCCAGCAGACTCTCGACCTGCGCCCGCAGCGTCGCCAGGGGCGTCCGCAGTTCATGCGCGGCGTTGGCGGAGAAGTCACGCTGGGCCCGCAGGCCCGCCTCAAGGCGATCAAGCGCGGCGTTGAAGGCCATGACCAGCGGCGCGATCTCGCGCGGTGTCGCCTCCAGCGGCAGCCGCTGGCTGACGGTGGCCGGCCCGATCTCGCCGGCGCGCTCGGAGATCCGCCTCAGCGGCCTCAGGCCCAGATGGAGCGCCGCGAAGACGCCCGCCATCATCATCGCCATCAAGGTAAGAATCCAGGGCAGGTTGTCGCTGATCTCGGTCGCCAGGTGAGCAAGGTCCACGCGCTTGGCGTCGGCCATGGCGGCCTTGCTCGGGTCGAACAGCTGCACGACCATGAAGACCACGACCGTGACCAGCACCACCGATTGAAACAGCACCCAGATCAGGGAACGACCGCTTTCCCGGGTCGGGCTGTGCTTGGTCGGCGAGCGATCGAGCATAGGAACAGTCTCCTTGCGGCGCGGAACGGCGGGGTTTCCGCCTCGCCCACCTGGCGTGCAAACCTTCCACGAACCTTTCTCGGCGATCCAGGGGGGACCATGAAGATGGCCTAGCAACCCTGTCTTGCAGACCTCTTCCGAGGCCTCCGGTGGGGGAACGCCACGGAAGACTTTACGGCCTCGCCTATCGGCGACCGATCCGCCCGGCCAACAGCAGGCCGAAGGCCAGCGCCACGAGAACCAGCGCCAGGACGATCATTCAGCCGCCCACCGCCGCGCGAGGCAGCTTCGCGCCAAGAGGTCGTGATCGTCAAAAGGTCGCATGCGAGTCTTTTGCCGCCGTTGGCGCACCTCCAGGAATGCGACGTTCGGGACCACCGCTCACGCCCCTCCGGCGCACTGTAGCTCGCTCGCTCCGCGCTTTTCGCGCGCGTTGTCCGAATTGCGAAATCGATTGTCCGTCCCGACACGCGCCAGATCGCAAGGCGCCCTGTATGAGACCCATCAGTTGTTAATGCGAGTTATTCGCATGAGTTCGCAAAGGGGTCTCAATGTTCGGGACAAAAGACGGAGTTCGAAATCGTTCGAGTTGGTCGCGAGACGATCATGGCGGACGTGGGCGGGCAATCGCCCGGGGGGTGGGCTCTCTCATCGCATGCGCGATCGTCAGTGCGAATGGCGCGGCCCAGGCGCAAGCGGTTGGTCCGCTGGATGAACAACAAAGCACCTCGCGACGAGACGGTCCGGATGCGGTCACGGGCGTCTCCGAAATCATCATTACCGGCGTCCAGGAGGGCGAGACCACCGAACGCACCGGCTCCTATACGACGCGTTCAACCGGCGCCGCGCTCGGCCTGCCGCTCCGACTGAGACAAATTCCGCAGGCGGTTACGGTCATCACCAGCCAGAATATGGAGGACCAGAACCTCACGAGTCTGGACTCCGTGCTGCAAAGCGCGGCCGGCGTGACCCGGAATTTCATTGATTCCGAACGCGTCAACTACTCGTCGCGCGGATTTGCCGTCGACAATATCATGTATGACGGCGTGGTGAGCTCGCTCGATAACGGCATCGGGTTCATCGACACCGCTCTTTATGATCGCGTCGAGGTCGTGAGAGGCGCAACCGGCCTCCTCACGGGCGCGGGCAATCCGTCCGCGTCGATCAATCTGATCCGCAAGCGTCCAAAGAACGATTTCGCCATAGGCGCATCGGCGCTGGCGGGATCCTGGGAAAACTATCGCGGCACGCTCGACGTCTCCACGCCGCTCACCGGCGACGGCAGCATCCGCGCGCGGCTCATCGGCGTCTATCAGGATCAGGACTCCTATCTCGATTTCTACCAGCAGAAGAAGGCCATCGGCTACGGGGTGATCGAAGCTGATCTGACCGACCACACGATCCTGACCGCGGGCTTCGAATATCAGCACAACAAGCCCAAGGGCTCGACCTGGGGCGCCGCCCCGCTTTTCTACAGCGACGGCGCCTTGACGACGGATCTGCGTCGTTCAGCGAGCCTGTCGCCGCCATGGACCTATTATGAGGTCGAATCCAAGACGGCGTTCGTAAACCTGTCCCACGAGTTCGCCAATGGCTGGAAGTTCAAGAGCGCGCTGACCCACTCGCAACTGAACCATGACGGGGAGTTGTTCGCGCTGGCGGGGATCGATCCCGCCAATCCCAGAAGGTCTATCGGCTTCTATCCGGATCGGCAGACGGGTTTCTCCAGCGTCCCGGTGATGGGCGCCGGCACGAAATTCAGCGGCAAGACGAGCCAGGATACGCTGGACGTGCAAACGAACGGGCCGGTCGAACTTTTCGGCAAGCGGCACGAGCTGATTGTCGGCACGACGCTGTCGCGAACGAAACAGGACACGCCAGGATCTCGCCTTGCGACCAACCTGTATTTTCCCTTCTCGGCGACGCCCGCGCCGTCAATCGACCAGGTGGGCGCGATTCCTCGCTTCGACTTCGAGAACAACTCGATGCCCTGGTCCATGGACTCGAATGTCAGGACCAGAAGATATGGGGTCTACGCGGCGACCCGCCTCTCGCCCACGGATGACCTCAAGATCATCCTCGGCGGCCGTTTCAATCGGTTTGAGCTGAATGACGATGAGGTCGGTTCCGCAAGCGTCAGGTATCGGCAAAACAGGTTCACGCCCTATGTCGGCGCGACCTATGACCTGACTAAAAATGTCACGCTGTTCGCGAGCTATACCGAGATATTCAAGCCGCAGCCGGAGCGGCGGGACCGTAACGGCGACATCCTGGACCCCACCAGAGGCAATAGTCGAGAAGCCGGCGTCAAAGGCGAGTTCTTCGGCGGCAAACTGAACACCTCCCTGACCCTGTTCGACACGCGGCTGGACAAACTGGCGCAGCAGGATGTCGGGTTCTTCGATCCGACCAATCCGCTGAACACCGCCTATGTCGCGGTCGACGGAACCAAGACCAGAGGCTTCGAGCTGGAAGCGAACGGCGAAATTCTGCCGGGCTGGAACGTGTCAGGCGGCTTCAGCTGGCTGAAAAGCGAAACCCCCGACGGCGCGCGCCTCAATCCGCAAGAACCTCGCCGGACGCTGAAGCTCTTTACGAGCTATAACCTGCCGGGAGCCTTGGACCGGCTGACGATTGGCGGCGGTGTCCACTGGCAAAGCGACATTCAGTTCACGGGGATCAACCGGCCGAATGGTCAGGGCGGGCTCCAGCGGGGCGTAACCGTCGTCCAAGGAAGCTACGTGCTGGTCAATGTCCTGGCGCGCTATGCGCTGAGCGATCGTGTGTCTGCTTCGGTGAACGTCAACAACCTGCTCGACAAGCGTTATTGGATGCGGGCTGGCTTCTACGACACCGCGGCCGTGGGAGCGCCGCGAAACGCCATGCTGACGCTGAACTTCCGGTACTGAGGCCCGCACCCGCATGGCGTCTTCACGGGAACCTTCGAGTGGAGACGCCATGCGCTTTTGCGTTGACGCCTGTGCGCCAAGTCAGGTCAAGCCGGCCTGATCTAATCGCCGCCCTCCCCTTCCAGGCCAGAAAAATAGCGGGCGGGAGACGCCCCTACCATCTTCCTGAACATGGTCACGAAACTGCTCGTACTTTCGTAGCCGAGATCGAAGGCTATGGACTTGATGCTGCGTCCATCGGCCATCCATTGCATGGCGCGGGCCACGTGAAACTGGCGGCGCCACTGTCCCAGGCTCATCCCGATTTCCCGGTTGAGCCTCCGGGCCAAGGTGCGCTCGGTCATGGACATCAGCGCCGCCCACTGCGCCACCGAAGCCTTGCGCGACGGGTCCGACATGATGAGGTCGGTCAATCGCCGCAGCTCGGGATCCGCGGGCAGCGGCAAACGCAGATGCTCCCGGCGCGCCGCGCCGAGTTCGTCGAGAACGACCGGCAGCAAGCGCGCTTCGGGCCCGTCCATCGCATAGAGCGCGGGGAACGCGGCGACACGAAACAGCAACTCCCGCAACAGCGGCGACACCGCGATGGCGCAGCAGCTTTCGCCTGGGCGAGGATCAAGCTTTGGATCGACGAACAACGCGTAAGACTCGATCCGGCCAAACGCCCAGGATCGGTGAGGGACGTTCGACGGAATCCAGATCGCGCACTTGGGCGGAATGGTCCAGATCTGGCCGTCCGCCTCGCAGTTGAGCACGCCCTTCGCCGTATAGATCAGCGCGCACTCTGGGTGCCGATGCTCGTGAAGGTCGAAGCCGTCGGTCATGGAGTCGACGCACGCCGCCAGCAGCGGGCGCCGCGTGGGGTTCACATTCATAGTCTGGACAGTTGGCGCGCGAGCCGGAAGCATGGCGAGGCATCGGTCACGGAATTGTTCCTTGGCGGGGGATTTCCCGGGCGTGATCGAGCGCGGCGGAAATGGTCCGATAAAATAGGAAGAGGTCGGCCGCGGCGAGCGCGCAAGCCGAGGCGTCGAGCAGCCGATCGAGCGACGGCGCGACCTTGAGCGGCCAGCGTAGGGCCCCGCGCGCAAACTCGGAGCGCTGACGACGCGCGAGTTCGCCAAGAAGGAGGATCTCGCCCGACGAGACGAAGGGCGAGTCGATGTCGTGAAGACGCGCCGCGGGCAAGAACCGCGGCAAGAGGGCGACGACGGCGGCCAGCGCCGATATTCCATCCTCATCCATGCCAGCGCCACGGAGCAGTTCCTCGCCCGCGGATGGCCCAGGCGTCGGCGCCGCCAGCAGGCGCATCGCCTTTATGATCAGACGCTCATGCCAATGGCGCGCCCTCATGCTGGTCGGCTTGGCGTGCATCACTGTCGTTAACCCCAATAGCGGAGCGAAATGCGGGTCGAAGCAACTCGGCTCATGACATCCTGTCCTGTTAGGCGCCGAAAGGCCTCGGCAGCACATGCAACTCAGTCGCAGTGAAGGCTTAGGCCAGGCCCTGCCTTCGAGCATCCGCCTCGCCCGTCAGCTTCTTTTGCAATCCCGCCAATTTGGGCCGCTCGGGCTCCAATCCTCTTCGTCGCGCGAAGCCATGGCGGGCTTGGCGGCATCTCGAAACTCTTTGGCGGACTCGCGCAACGCGCTCGCCGGCGAGCCGCCCTATCACCTTGTTGCAATCAATTCGCGTTTTCAGAACTGAAGGTACGGAGATTTCCCGATCGAGCAGATAGTGGGGGCCTTTGGGATGGCGGCGTGCGTTGCGTCGGTCCTGATGCTGCGGACAGCATGGAAAGGCGCGGGAACGCGGCGCAAGCTTTGGGCGGCGGCCGGTTGGCTGATGCTGATCCTGGCCGTTGCTCTTTACGCCTTCTGGCTCGGGATGGTCGTCGGCCTGGTCGCGGCTCTCCTCGCCTTCAGCCTGTGCGCGATGACCGTCGTCAAACTCGGCGAGGAGCGCCGGCCGGCCCGACGATCGGCGCTACGCGCCATTGACGAAAAGTCGATCGAGCCCGACGAGCGGCCCCGGATACGCTGGCGGGGCTGGGCGAGAGGCTTGGCCGCGCTCCTTCTCACCGCGATCACCGCCAACGCGATCGGCGCGGCGGTGGCCGGCGTAGCGCCGGGGGCGCGGCTCGACCGCTTCGCCGTCGCCGTCGTCCTCGTACCGCTGCTCTGGGCATGCCTCGTTATTTGGATGCTGAGCGATCGCGTCCTGCTGCGCCCTGTCCTCGGCATGACCGGGGCGTCCGCGATCGCCGGCGTCGCCATTGCCTGGATCTTGCTCGCATGAACAATCGCCTCGGCCCCGCCACGCGCAAACCGCTGATTTCCAATAGCTGGGTCAGCGCCATGCTGGCGGGTCATTCCGCACTGGGCCTCGCGCTCAGCGCCGCCATTTACCTGATTTGCCTGACTGGAAGCGTCGTCGTCTTCGTGCAGGAGCTGCAACTCTGGGAACAGCCCGCGGCTCCTCGGGTGGTCGCCGTCGCACCCGGCGCGATTGATCGGGGCATAGCAATGCTCCGCGAGAAAGCGCCCAAGGAAGCGGCGCCATCGATTTCGGTGACCCTCCCCTCCCCCTCCAATCCGCATCTTCTGCTCTCGGCGAGAGGTCGTGAGAGCGCGGGTGGCGGGAGCTGGTACGCCGACGCATCCGGTCACCCGGCCATGAAGGTGCGCCACGATGTCAGCGACTTTCTCGTGGGGCTGCATGTCAACCTTCATCTCCCCTTCGGCATCGGCACGGTGATCGTGGCGCTGGCGGGGATGGCGTTGCTGGCGCTGGTGATCTCCGGCGTTCTTGCCCATCCGCGCATCATCAAAGATGCTTTCCGGCTTCGCAGCGGCGGGTCTGAGCGGTTGGGTCAGGCTGACCTCCATAACCGCATCGGCGTCTGGGGCTTGCCTTTCCACTTCATCATCGCCTTCACCGCCGCCTTCCTCGGCGTCTTCATCATCGTTTTCGGCAGTGTCGCCGCGACCACGTACAAGGGCGACATGGCCAAGGCCTTCACCGATTTCGCGGGTCCTTCCGCACGCTCGGCGGCTCACGCGTCTCATGACGATCAGGTTCCATCCGTCGCGCCATTCATCGCCGCGGCGACCGCCGCCGCTCCGGGCCTCACGCTCCAGTCGGTCGACATCCAGCAGCCGGGCGCCAAGGGTCAGTTGATCGGGATCGGCCTGCGCGACCCGCGCAGTCTCGTTCTTAGCGAGCGCGTCGTCTTCGATAGCCAGGGTCGGAAGGTCTTCGCGTCAGACGTCGCCAAGCGGTCACTCGGCCAACAGATGATCTTCGCCATTCAGCCGCTCCACTTCGGCTGGTTCGGCGGGATCTTCGTCAAGCTTGCCTACGGCGTCCTTGGCCTGTCGATGTGCGTCGTCACGGCAAGCGGCTTCCGGATCTGGTTGGCGCGTCGGCGCGACAAGGGCCGCCCCGCGCCGGTCATGGAGCGGCTGTGGACAGCCACGATCTGGGGGCAACCGTTAGCCCTCGTGCTCGCCGCGGTCCCGTCGCTGGCGACGGACGCGAAGGCCGCGCCGCTGCTCGGCTGGGCCGCGGGCACGATAGCAGCCTACGCATTGGCCTGTTTGCCCTCGATGCAGGCGCGCCTGGGGGGCGGCTTGCGCGCGGCGACGGCGGTGGCGCTGGCGGGACTGGCGCTCGTCCATGCCGCGATCAGCGCGGCGGGCGGCCTTCCCGCCATCGACCCGATGAGCTGGGCGGTCGACGCCACGCTGCTCCTAACAGCCTTCTTCGTCGCCCGGCCGATGCTGAAGCATCGCCGTTCCCCCCGCGCCGTGGCGATGGCGGACCGTGATCAGGCGCCTGTAGCTCTGCCGGATTGAGCGATATCGCCAAAGAGTTTCGCAATACCGCCACCTAGTTGAGAATTGCTCGCACTTTTGGAGCTTTGCCGGCAGATTGAAGGCTGCCCCTGGGGAGCAGAGCGATGCAAAGCGACGACTACGAAATTTTCGAGCCCGAGGAGATTCCCCGGCCCGTTTCGGCGGTGGGGATGGAGCTTTTCACGGAAGGTTTCGAGCAACCGCCGCATCACCATCGCAAAGCGCAACTCATCCTGGCGGTCCGCGGCCTGATCACGTGCGAAGTGGCGCACGGTCTGTGGATGGTCCCACGGCAATGCGCGCTGTGGATCCCTGGCGACATGGAGCATAGCGTGCGCTGCGCTGGCGACCTCGAGGTCTACACGCTCTTCATCGATCCCGAACTTGCCCGCAACCTGCCCGCGGCCTGCAGCACCTTCTCGACGGGGCCGCTGTTGCGCGAGCTGCTGATCGCCGTGTCCCGCCTCCCGTCCCTCTATGATGTCGACGGCGCTGACGGTCGTCTTGTTCAGGCCATGCTCGACCAGCTCGAGCGCGCGCCAATGGGAACGCTCCATCTGCCCATGCCGGCCGACCCGCGGTTGCGAACCATCGCCAAGACCCTATCGGCCGATCCCGCCAATCGTACGACCATCGGGGAATGGGCCCGGATCGTCGCCATGAGCGAGCGCAGCCTGTTCAGGCTCATCGTGAGCCAGACCGGCATGAGCTTTGGGCGGTGGCGCCAGCAGTTCCAGGTGATGTTCGCGATCGAGCGTCTGACCGAAGGCGCGCCCGTGCAGACCGTCTCGTTCGATCTCGGTTACGAAAGCGCCAGCGCTTTCATCACGATGTTCAAGAAGGTCATGGGGCAGCCGCCGGGGCAGTTCCTGGCCGCGCGGCGGAGCGCGGCGCCCACGGCGACGCCGCAACAGAGCAAGCCCAAAATCATATCCACGATGATGGAGGCTCAGAGAGCGCTGGGGCTTTGATGCGCGGCCTTGCTTGATCCGGCCGACGGACCGCCAGGCGCCCGCACGGATCTAGAAGATTGGCGGTTTCGATAAATCATCTGCCCGAGCGGCCAAATCCAAAATGACATCAAGAGCCTAGGAAGGCTTGGAATGATGAACTTGTTGGATTCAGGCCATGCTGGTGGACGACACGCAGTTTCCGATAGTGCGGATGCACTATAATCGCACCGATGACCGAGGCGATGACGTCAGCTTCCAGCTTTTCGAGAATCTCCTCGAGCGTAAGACGCCCTTCGTCTTGATCGGTCTCGGCGCGGAACCTGACCAGGTTCAGTCGGCCGAGGAACGAAAGCGGGTGACGCTGTGGATGAAGCGCAACCGCCAGGCGCTCCACGCCTATGTCCGGGCGATGGTGTATGTCGAGCCGAGCCCGGCGAAGCGCTTCCTCGCCAAGACCTCGGCGCCCGTCTTCCAGAAATTCTGGGGCTATCCGATCCTCGTCTCCGCTTCCGAAGCGGAAGCCGAAGGTGTCGCCGCACGGCTGCTCGCGGGCGAACTGGCCGCCCAGATCGAGGCGGAGCAGCCCGATGCGTAAGAGCCCGATCTGCTCCACCTCGATTTTGGCGGTTTTGCTGCTTGGCGGCTGCGCGGGCCTGCCGAAACAAGGCGCGGCGCCGGCGATGCGGCCAGCGAGCGCCTTCGCAAGCGCCGCAAGTCTGGCGGCGCCCGAGACATCCTGGCCGTCAGATCGTTGGTGGGAAGGCTTCGGCGATCCGCAACTGACGGCGCTGATCGAAGAAGGCCTGTTGGCCGCGACCGATCTGCGCGTCGCGCAGGCGCGGTTCGAACGGGCCGAGGCGCTGGTACGGCAAGCACGCAGCCGACTGCTGCCATCGATCCAGGCCAATGGGGAGATCGGCGGGACCAAGCAGAGCTACAACTACCTCACCCCACGCGCGCTCGCACCCCAAGGCTGGCAAGACTATGGCCAGGCGACGGCGCGGCTGGATTGGGAGCTGGATTTCTGGGGGCGGAACCGGGCCGCGCTTGCCGCGGCGCGTTCAGATGCCGCGGCGGCCCAGGCCGAGGCGGCCGCGACCCGCCTGATCTTATCGGCCGGTATCGCGCAAGCCTATGCCGATCTCGCCGATCTCTTCGCGCAAGCCGATGCGGCGCGGCGCGCCGTCGAGGTGCGGCGACGCACTGTCGAACTGATGGATGGGCGACGGGCGCAGGGGCTTGAAAACGCCGGCGCCGTCGAGCGGGCGCGTTCGGCGCTCGCCGCCTCTCAGGGAGAGCTTGCCGCGCTGAATGAAACCGTCTCGCTCACGCGCAATCGGATCGCTGTGCTGCTCGGTGCGGGGCCCGATAGAGGCCTTTCCATCGAGCGGCCGACCGCGCGCGCGGCGGAGGACTTCGGTCTCCCCGCCAACTTGCCGGCCGACCTTATCGGGCGCCGTCCCGACGTGATCGCCGCGCGGCTCAGGGCGCAGGCGGCCGCAAGCCGGATCAAGCAGGCGCGCACCGCTTTCTATCCGAACGTCAACCTTGCCGGGCTGATCGGGTTTCAGTCGATCGGCATTGGCGATCTCGTCAAGTCGGGCTCGACCTTCGGCACGGCCGGACCGGCCGTCAGCCTGCCGATCTTCGACGGGGGACGACTGACCGGCGCTTATCGCGCCGCTGAAGCCGACTATCGCGGCGCCGTCGCCGAATATGACGGCGCGCTCGCCCAGGCCCTGCGCGAGGTCGCCGACGCCGCCGCCAGCGAACGGGCGCTCGCCGAACGCATCGGCAGGGCCGATGAAGCCGAGCGCGCCGCGGCGGCGGCCTGGACAGTCGCCAACAATCGCTACCAGGGCGGGCTTGCCACGTCTCTCGATGTGCTCGTGGCCGAAGACGCCCTGATCGATGCGCGGCGCAACCTCGCCACGCTCCGCAATCGCAAATTCGTCCTCAATGTCGGCCTTATCCGCGCGCTCGGCGGCGGCTTCCGTTCCTGAAGGATCTCCAGATGTCCACTCAAAACCTGGCGGCGGCTCCCTTGGCCGCCGAAGCCCCGACTGCCTCCGCTGCAAAAGCCAAGCGCCGAAAGATGTTCGCGATTTTCGCGATGGTGGTGGTCGGCCTCGCCATTCTCTATTGGGCCTACGTCCATTTTATCGCCTCGCGACGGGTCTCGACCGACAACGCCTATGTTGGCGCCAATGTCGCCCAGGTGACGCCGCTGATCGGCGGTCCGGTGCGCGAGGTGCTGGTCGACGACGCACAGCGTGTGAAGCGCGGCGACATCCTTGTGCGGCTCGACGACACGGACGCCCGCCTCGCGCTGGCCCGCGCCGAAGCCGAGCTTTCGCTGACTGAACGCCGGGTTCGCGGGCTCCTCGCGACCGATAGCGGCCTTGGCGCCCAGGTGACGGCGCGCGTCGCCGATCAGGCCCGCGCTGAAGCACGGATCGTCGCGGCGCGCGCCGATCTCGCCAAGGCCAAGATCGATCTTGACCGTCGCGAAACGCTCGCGGCGTCGGGTTCCGTCTCCGGCGATGAACTGACCATCGCGCGCAACGCCTACAGCACGGCCACCGCGAACCTGAAGGTCGCACAGGCCGAGAACGCCCAGGCGCAGGCCAACCAGACCTCAGCGGTGGGCAGCCGCGACGCCAATCGCGCCCTGATCGCCGGCGCCGCCCCCGAAGCCAATCCGGAAGTTCTGGCCGCGCGCGCCGCGCGCGATCAGGCGCGGGTGGACCTTGATCGCACGGTGGTGCGCGCGCCGGTCGACGGCGTTGTTTCCCGTCGCCAGGTTCAGGTCGGACAGCGTGTCCCGGCGGGCGCGTCGATGATGATGGTGGTGCCTGTCCAAGCCGCGTTCGTCGACGCCAACTTCAAGGAAGGCCAGCTGGCCCGCGTCAAGCCAGGCCAGCGCGTCACCCTCACCTCCGATCTCTACGGCGAGGGTGTTGAGTATCACGGCCGCGTCATCGGCTTCTCGGGCGGCACCGGCGCCGCCTTCGCGGTTGTCCCCGCCCAGAACGCCACGGGCAACTGGATCAAGGTGGTTCAGCGCCTGCCCGTGCGGATCGCGCTCGATCCGAAGGAACTGGCCGAACATCCGCTGCGGGTCGGATTGTCGATGAACGCCACCGTGAATCTCTCGAACTAAGCGGAACCCGGACATGACGGACACTGCTGCCGCGCCGGCCATGGCGAAGCCGCTCACCGGCGCGACCCTTATTTTCGCGGCGTTGCTGATTGGCCTTGGCAATTTCATCGTCGTTCTCGACTCGAGCATCGCGAACGTGTCCATCCCGCACATCGCCGGTTCGCTCGGCGTGTCGGTGACGGAGGCGACCAGGGTCATCACCTTCTATGCCGTCGCCGACGCCATAACCGTCCCACTGGCGGGCTGGCTGGCCCGGCGCTTCGGCGAACAGAGGATGTTCATTTCGGCTTTTATCGCCTTTGGCGCTATTTCGTTGCTGTGCGGCCTGTCGCGCTCGATCGAGATGCTGATCGCGGGCCGGATCCTGCTGGGCCTTGCCGGCGGAATGATGCGACCTCTCTCGCTGACGCTGCTGCTGCGCGTCTTTCCCTCGGAGAAAGCGACGCTCGCGACGATCATCTGGGCGATGACCACCACGGTCGCGCCTATTGCCGGGCCCATCCTGGGCGGCGTGATCTCCGACAACGCCGGCTGGGCGTGGATATTTTTCATCAACGTCCCATTGGCCGCCTTTGGCGCGGCGAGCCTGTTATATCTGCTGCGTGGGCGACGCGAGGAAACAGCCCGATCGCCGATCGACGTGGTCGGACTAGCCCTTCTCGTCACGTGGGTTACCTCCCTCCAACTTTTACTCGACGAGGGGCGTAATCTCGATTGGTTCGCGGCGACCGAAATCCGCGCCCTGGCCGTTGTCGCGGCCATCGGTTTCATCGCGTTCCTGATCTGGGAGCTGACCGAAAAACACCCCATTGTTAACCTGCGGGTGTTTCGGCACCGCGGCTTCGTCGTGGCGTCGGTCACCTATGCCATGAGCTTTGGCGCCTTCTTCGCGACCATCGTCCTTATCCCGCTGTGGCTGCAGCAGAACATGGGCTACACCGCGACCTGGGCCGGCTATGCCACCGGAATAATGGGTATTTTCGCGGTGTTCGCTTCACCGATCATCGGTGCTGCTTCGGCAAAAATCGACCCGCGCTTGATCATCTCGACCGGCATAGGAGGGCTGGCGCTCATCTCGGTTTGGCGCATCGGCTTCACGCCCGATATGACTTTTCTGCAGATGGCCTGGCCGATGCTACTGACGGGCCCGTTCCTGATGATGTTGTTCATTCCTATCACCGGCTTGTGTATCGCCAGCGTCGATCCGAACGAACAGGCCGACGCCGCCGGCATCTCCAATTTTCTGCGCACGCTCGCCACCGCCTTCGCCGCGTCTCTGGTGCAGACGGGTTGGATCAACGCCGCCCGAGTCAATCAGTCCGGATTGGTTGGCGCGATGCAACAGGGGCCCGCCACGATCGAGACGATGGTTGGGTCTGGCCTGTCGCGCGAAACGGCGACCGCCTTGCTGACCAATGTCGTCGAAAGCCAGAGCGTGATGCTCGCCACGCTCAACATGTTCGCCGTGGTGGCGTTGTGCCTTGCCTTCACCGGGGCTTTGATCTGGCTGGCGCCTAAGCCGAAAGGTCCGATCAATACGAGCGGCGGTCATTGAAGCGGAGGGTGGTAGGAGACGGCGCCGACGCCTCGGTCGACATCGTCGCTTATGACGTCATGAAGGCGCCTCATGTCAGTTAGCTTCCCACCCCCGCCAACCGCACCGAAGGTCGTGCCTTCGGCCGGGTCGCGCCATTTGCCGCCGTTGGCGCACCTCCAGAAAGCGGACCTTGTGCATCACCCAGTCACAAACTCGCTTTAGCGCCCAACGGACTTGAAGCGCCGGGACGCGATATAGTCGAGCAGCGGGGCCGGTTCGTCGGTCTGGAAGATCGAGATCCCCTCCGAGATCTGCCGCCCCCAGATCCCGTCCGGCGTCCGCAACGCGTCGAGATCGCCACCGTAACCCACCACGCCGATCACCCCCACGGAAGTCAGGACGTTGTTCCACAGGCGTACGCCAGCCTGGCGGGCGGAGGCGCGCACGGCTTGGAACTCCTCGGGCCGCAGGAAGATCATCTCCACCGCCGGGATCCTGTGGGTAGCCGAAGCCTGGCGGGCGACGATCGCGCCGACGTCTGTCGCCTTGCCCATCGGCGACGACCGGAGCATGGGCATGAACGGCAGATCGTTGAACGGCGCCTGGTCGGCCATCGGCGGCGCTTCCGGACCGGCGTCGGCCTTGATCAGCATCTCGTCGGCGACGCCGGCCTTGACTACGGCGGCGGCGACCTCGGCCTGGATCGGCTCCTTGATGTCGAGGTTCAGCATCATCCGACCCTTGGCCCGGGCCAGGAACTCGTCGAGCGTTGACGGCGCCTCGTCGGTCAGCATCGGCGACATCGACCCGCCGAAATTCTGGCGCAGCCGCAGGCGCTTGAACTCGGCCGCGGTCATGTCGGCTAGACGCCCGGTTCCGTTGGTGGTCCGGTCGACCGTCGCATCGTGAAGGATCACCAGCACCCCGTCCTTGGTGCGGCGCACGTCAACCTCGACCATGTCCACGCCCAGCGCGATGCAGCGTTCCAGCGCCTGCAGCGAGTTCTCCGGGGTCGGGTCGAAAAGGCCCCGCGAGGGCGCCGGGTTGTGGCAGCCGCGGTGGGCGACGACGAAGACGCCGCCGTTCAGGTCGCGCAGCTTGCGCAAGGCCTCGGCCGAGTTCGCGCGCGGCGACGCGGCGACGGGCGACGCCGCCAGAAGAAGGGTCACGGCGACGACGAGACCTTGGGCGTGAATACGCATGCGGAACACTCTCCGGGACGGGGATCGACAATGGTCGCGAGGGCGCGCGACCAGGGCCGCGCGCCCCGTTCGGACTAGAAGCGCGGCGTGAAGCGCACGCCCAGCCAGTAGACGGTGGGCACCGAATAGGTGTCCTTTAAAAGGTTCTTGTCCGGCCCGTAGAAGCTGGTCAGGCGCGTATGGGTCAGGTTGCTGGCCTGCCCGTAGACCGTGAAGCCGGGACGCACCTCATAGCTGGCCTGAAGGTCGACCTGGTCGCGCGCGGCCCAGTAGAGGTCCTGCCAGGCGATGTCCGGGGTGATCGAGCGCAGCGCCTTGCCCTGGTGGTTGTAGGCCGCCCGCACTTCCAGACCTGCGTGGCTGTAGAAGATGGTGGCGTTGCGGGTCTGGTCCGGCTGGCCGGTCAGGCGGTCCAGGGTGCGGGAGGCGCCGTTGCCGCGCAGCACCTTCAGTTCGCCGTCCAGTTGGCTCCAGTTGCCGCTGACGCCGAAGTCCTTAAGCCAGGGGTGGACCCACTCCAGCGAGTTGACGATGACATTGGCCTCGACGCCGCGGATCGAGGCCTTGCTGGCGTTGAGGGGCCGGGTGACCACCGCGTTGACATAGGTGACACCGTCATAGGTGAAGCCCTGCGAGGACGCGTTGAAGATCTCGTCCTTGATGTCCTTGTCGAACACCGCCAGCGAGACCAGGCCGCCGTAACGGTTGGACAGACGCCAGTCGACGGCGAGGTCGAGATTGGTCGACAGGCGCGGCTTGATGTCCGGGTTGCCGACCGTGACGCTGACGCCGGTGGCGTTCGGATTACCCTTGTCGCTGACCTGCGTGAAGTTGATCGCGGTGCGGGCCGCGTAGCTGTCATAGCTGGGGCGGCCGATCGTCTGACTGGCGCCGAAGCGGATGTCGAGGCTGGGCGTGACGTCGTAGGTGATCAGACCCGACGGCAGCAGGAAGTCGTAAGATGACTTGGTCGGCAGCTTGGTCCACACATTGGCCACCCGGGCGCGGCCGGTGGTGTCCTGCCGGGTCGAGTCCTCGTGCAGGCCGAACTGCGCGCGCAGCTTGTCGCTGGCGTAGGCCACGACGCCGTAGGCGCCCAGGGTCCGCTCGCGGTGTTCGAAATTGTCCTGATTGCTGAAGCCGCTCTGGTCGGTGCGGTTGAGGCCGCCGGCGGCGCGGGCGGCTTCCCACTGCGCGGAGGCCTTGACCGGGTCCAGGGTCAAAAGGAACAGGCCATCGGAGTAGCGCATCGGCGCGCCGGCCGGGCCGGCCGCCGTCGCCAGCGTGAATGGCGTCGCGCTGGTGTTGGGGGCGTACTCGACGCGGTAGACATTGTATTCGGGCGTATCCTGCGTGTAGCTGGCGCCGGCCGAGAAACCCCAGCCGCGAGCGTCGCGTCCGATGTTCTTCCGCCAGTCGACCCGGCCGCTATAGATGTTGTCGCTGGCCGAGCGCTTGTAGTCGGGACGATAGTAGAAGGCCTTGTAGGCCGACAGGTCGTAGAACGCCGCCGGGTTCATGTTGAACCGCTGATTGAAACGGCTGGTGTCGTAGGTAAAGGCGTAGGCCGCGGTGGGAACGACGCTGGCGCCCGTGCTCGTGCCCGGCGCGCCATAGGCGGCGTTCGTGATATATTTGATCATCGTTATCGGCTCGCGATAGGTCGCGCGCGAGATCGAGCCGCGAGCGGTCAGGACCTGGTCGTCGGCGATCTTCCAGTCCAGCCCGGCCTGGATCAGTTGCGTGTTGGTGATGATGTTGGCGTGTTCGAAGCCGACCTCGACGTCGCCCTTGGCGTACTGGCCGCTGGTGGCGGTCTGGTTCAGGACCGTTCCGCGCTGATTGGAGTCCATCAGCAGCTCGTTGCGCTCCATGGTGTCCTGGAAGCGGTAGAGGCCGCCGGTGATGAAGCCGTAGAGCGCCTCGGTGAAGTTGGCCTCGCCCTTCAGGGTCAGGCCGTAGCGGGCGCGGCGATCCTGGACATACCAGTACTTGTCCTGCTGCGGCACGGCGAAGCCGTTACCAAGGTTCTCACCGCTCTGAAGGACGCCCGCGTCGTTGTAGAAGCCCGCATGGACCGTGTCGGTGGTCATATGCGTTTCGGTGAAGGTGTCCAGCTTCTGATAGTTGGCCGAGGCCGTCAGACCGTACTTGGCGTCCGGACCGAAGGTGAAGCTGCCCGTGGTCTGGACGCGTCCGCCGATCGGCGACTGCTTGCGCGGCTGGCCCTGGTCGTTGGCGCCGCCGCCGGCGATCTCGAACGTGAAGAACGGCTTGCCGCCGCCGGCGAAGGCGCTGCGGGTGCGCAGGTCGATCGCGCCGCCCACGGCGTTGGGGTCGAGGTCGGCGGTGAAGGTCTTGGTCACCGCCAGCTCACTGATCATCGAAGAGGGCAGGATGTCGAGGCGCACGCCCCGGCCGATCGAGCCCAGATTGCCGTTCGGCGTGCCGGGCGAGGCGATCGGAGAACCGTCGATCGTGACATTGTTATAGGCCGGGCCCAGGCCCCTGATCACCGGCGTCGCCGCTTCGTCGCGCGGATGCTCGTTGTCCGTCGCCGGCAGGACCGAAAGGCCCGGCACGCGGCGCAGCGCCTCGACGATCGTCAAGTCCGGCAGGGCCTGGACTTCATTGGAGCTGATGACGTCGACGACGCCCGCCGCCTTCAGCTTGCTGTCGATCGCCTTGACGTTGGCGCGGCGGATGCCGGTAACGACGATCGCGTCGACCGCAGCGGCGGGATCGTCTTGCGTTTGCGCCAAGGCGGGCGCCGCAGCGGTTAGAAGCGTGCAAAGCGCCACGCTGTGGATGAGATGCTTTTTCATGGCCCGACCCCGATATTTCATGCGCCGGACGGCGCTACGGGGGGCCGAGTAAGGGGGGCCGGCGACACATTTATTTATTTCTTCTGAAATAAATCGGATCAGTCGTTGGAGCCCGGGCGGCCGATCTCGTGGATCGGCAACAGCGCCGCGCCGATCGACACCGCGCTGCTGCCCAATGTCGAAGCCTTGACCAGCGGAGGCGGCAGATGCGGCGGATCTTCTGGCGTCATGAAGGCGCGCGTTGAGCGCTCAAGACGCCGCGCCAGGCCGTCCAGAACCGAAAGTGGCAGGGCGCCGGAGATCACCACGGCTCCGGGGTCCATCCAAACCAGACCCGCATTGACCACCAACTCCAGCTGCGCCGCCGACCGGTCGATCCATGTGGCGATCACCTCGGGATGGGTCCGCAGGCAGTCCTCGACCTCAAGCAAGGACGAGACCTCCGCCCCGGCCGCGCGCAGCGTGGCCAGCAGGTCAATGCCCGAGGGGCGAGGCCGCCCTCCCCCGGGATAGAGCCGCCCGACCTCGCCGGCATTGCCGTACTCGCCGACAAACATCTCGCGGCCGGCGATGACCCCGCCGCCCACGCCATGCCCGATGAACAGCACCAGCGCCGAGTTGCAGACCCGGATCAGGCGACCCGTGTAGTATTCCGCCAGGGCCGCGGCGCTGGAGTCGTTTTGCAGCCAGACCGGCAGGCCGAGACGGTCGCCGAGAAAGGCGGCGAGATCCAGATCGCGCCATCCCCGCAGCCAGTCGACGGCCCACCAGTGGTTCGGGCGACCGACGATCGCCGGCCCCGGAATACCGATCCCCAAACCCAGGAACCGTGATCGCAGCATGTTGTGGTTCACCGCCAGACCCCGCAGTCGGCGCCCCACGGCTTCGGCGAAATCGGCCGGATCGTCGCTCTCGATCGGCTCGATATCGCGTGCGATGACCTCCCCGGAGAAATTGACCAGGGAAAGCTCCAGCCAGCCGGGGTGAACCGTGGCGCCGGCGGCGTAACCCGCGCGATCCGAAATCGTCAGCGGCACGGTGGGCCGCCCCCGGGCCGTGCGCTCGCTCTGATCCTGCTCTTGAACGACGCCGAGCGCGATCAACTCCCGGCTAAGGCGGGTGAGCGCGCCGTTGTGGATCCCCAGATCGCGCGCGAGCTCCGTGCGCGACGCCGGACCGCCGGTCCTCAGCCTCCAGACGATGCGCTTCTGGTCCTCCGAGAGATGGATGGCGGGCGAAGGGCGCATGAGCATTTCAGATCCGGCGGATGGGCTTCCGCACATATTTCTTTTGCGTGAACTATTAAACGCGCACTGGCGCGCGGCCCCGCCGCATCGGCGCGATCAGCGCGATGAAACAGACGCCCCCCAGCGTCATCACCACGCCCAGACCCAGCGACGTCGTCCACTGAGCCGCCCGGAATCCGTCCAGCGCCAGCCCCACCGCGCCCCCGAACACCGCCGACGCCAACTTCAGCGTGGCGGTGAGCAGGGCGAACGCGGTCAGGTCGGTGCGTTCGCCGGTGAGACGCGCATGGTCGCGGATCGCCGCGCTCATGCCGCGCCAGAAGAGCGTGGTGGTCGCGCCCAGGCTAACGCCGTACGCGCAACAGGTGACCAAGGCGGCTAGGCCCGACCGGGGATCGACCAAAAACCCAGCGCCGGCGGCGATCCCCAGCGCCGTGAAGGCCCGCGCCGCCCAAGGTCCGCCCAAGTCGCCGCGCAGGCGGCCGATGACGATCGGGCCGATCAGGGTTCCCAGCACCATGGCGAACAGCAAAGACGCGCCAGTATGATCGCTTCCGCTGCTCCGTTCGACGAAGGTCACCATGCGGGCCGTCATGTTGAAGGGCCCGGAATGGAACGCTGCGGCCAACAGCAGGCGCCCCGCCCCGACCGGCAGCCGCAGGCCGCCCGCGGCCGGTGGCGGGTCAACCGCGCGCACCGGACCGGCCCAAGCCAGAATCCAGCTCGCCGTCGCGACGATCGACATCGCGATCACGCTCGCCAGCAGGACCTCTCGCCCGGCTGGCGCGCTCTTGTCTATGATCAGAAATGAGAGCGCCGCCACGCAAAGTCTGGCGACGGCGCTAAGCGTCTGGCGCACCACCACGTACCGGTGGGCGTCGACCTCGTCGCTCGGCAGCAGCGACACCAGCGCATTCTGGGCGACGTCGTAGACCGCGTAGGCGGTGCGCAGCAGGCCCAGCGCGATGACGAGATAGGCGAACGGCGGCAAGGCGCCGCGAACCGGGCTGAAGACGATCACCAGCGCCGTCGCCGTGGCCAGGCCGGCGGCGAACTGGATCAAGAGAATCCGCCGGCGGCTGCCCTCGTCCCGGCGCAGCACGAAGGCGACGCCGATGTCCAGCACCGCGCCATAGGCCATCGAGAAGAACAACAGCAGGCCCGTCTCGGCCGCCGACAGTCCGAGCCGCATGTTGGCGTAGTAGGCCAGCAGCAGGTCGGTGAAGGTCCAGGCTAGGCTCTTGGCGAAATGGCCCGCGCCGTAGGCCCCCCGCAGCAGGGTCGCGTTCGCGGGACCATTCGCTCGAAAGCGCTGTTGGATGGACGCCATGCCGCGTCTATGGCGCGCGACAGAAACGGTTCGATGACAGAAGATCGGCTGCGCCCAGCACAAACTGGCGGCCGGTCCGCGCCAAGTGTGGACGTCGGCAACCCTCCAGAAACGCGACGTGCAATAGAGGCGCCTCGTGCTCGGACCGCGCTGAGGCCGGTGAGCCGTTGCACCGGGTCGATTTGCTGGGACACCCCAGCACGTCGTCGACCTAGACCCCAAAGCAGACCCGCCTTCGGCAATGGGGCGGTGCAAGATCGTTCAATAGCTTGGTCCCGCTGCCTCCTACCCGTCACACCACGTCGCATCCGCGACTTGAATGAACGGGAGAATTTCTATGGTTGGGGCACTCAGGACGGTTGTTGGTGTCGCCGCGCTCGCGCTTGCATCCACCGCCGGAGCCGCGCCGAAGGCGCCGCATATCGATAAGACCGTGGTGCTTGTTCACGGCGGCTTCGTTGATGGTTCGGGATGGGAGGGCGTTCACCGCATTCTTGTGCAGGACGGCTACAGTGTCGTGGTCGTTCAAAACCCGACGACGTCACTGGCTGACGACGTCGCCGTCACCACGCGAGCGATCGCCTCGGCGTCGGGCGACGTTGTGCTGGTTGGGCACTCCTACGGCGGTGTCGTCATTTCAGAAGCCGGCCTAGATCCCAAGGTCAAGGCGCTCGTCTACATCGCCGCCTTCGCGCCCGACAAAGGGGAGGCTGTGTCGTCGCTGATCGCCAATCCGCCGCCGGGCGCCGCTGTTCCGCCGATCCTCCCTCCGGTGGACGGCTACCTGTTCCTGGACAAAGCGAAGTTCGCCAACGCGTTCCCTTGGCGCACGTTGCTCTGGCGTGCGGCTTTGCAGACCAGAGTCACATGACCAGACTCTTCAAACGCTCCACGGGAATGGCGCCGCGGACTTGGCAGTTGGCCAACTAGGTCCGGGTTTCCGATCTTGGGTGAGTGCGGTCGTGCGCCATTTTCTGACATCGACATCCTTCCGAGAACACGACGCTCGCCAATCCTGCGCGTCATGCGAGGAGGCCGCCAACAAGGCTAGAGTGAAGCCCGGCTGGCCCTCTGAAAGCGGACGCTCGGCAGGCTTCATTTCCAAAGCCCGCACGCGGCGAGACGCGCAGCAGCGTGAGCTATCCCGGGGCCTTCGGCGTCTCCCGCGGGCCGGCGGGCGCGTGCTGGGGCAAGCGCGGCAGGCCCCCGATCATGCCGTCCGGACGCGCCTTGGCCAGCATGCGCTGATAGGCGGGACGCGCTTCGATCCTGGCCTTCCAGGCCGCCACGTTCGAAAACTGCGACTCCTCGACCAGGTTCAAGCCGGTCGCGGCGTTGAGCGGGAACATCATCATGATGTCGGCGCTGGAGAAGGCCGCGCCGCCGAACCAGGGATGCTGGCCCAGAAAGTTCTCGGCGAACTGCACCACGGCCTCGGAGTCAACCAGGCGCGAGCGCTGTTTGGGCGGCTGGGCGGTCCAGGCGCGATAGTCGGAGAACAGGCGCGCGGCCAGGCTGCCCTCGGCATAGTGCATCCACATCAGGTGGTCGGGATAGTCGCGGCTGTCCAGCGCCGGTTGCAGGCGCCCCGGAGCGTGTCGGTTGAGGATCAACTCGATGATCGCGCCGGACTCGACCAGGACCTGGTCGCCGTACTTCACCGTCGGCGCCATTGGCACGACCGGGCTGAATTCGCGGATCAGGGCCATGGAGCCGGCCAGGTCGCCGCGCTTGAACTTGAGCTCATAGGGAAAGCCCAGCTCTTCCATCAGCCAGACAATCCGCTCGGAACGGCGCCCCTCCAGATGGTAGATCGTGATCGGCGGCAGAGGCGTGGCGGGCTTGGCTTTGGCCTTCGAGGCGGTCAGCGGCGCGGCGGCCAGGCCGGCCAGAGCGCCCAGCCAGGCGCGGCGTCCCATGGACTGTTTCATAGGGCTCTCCCAGAGAGATAACGTGATTGAGGAAGGCGGGGCGAGACGTCTGCAGCCGCGGCGTCCGCGCCGGTCGTCTCGCCCCCTCGCGGCGCCGGCAAGAGCGCCGCGAAAAGGGTCCTAGAAGGCCACGTCCAGGCTGATCCCGGCCCGGCGCACGGAGTCCGGGCTGAAATACTGGACATAGCCGCCAGGGTTCAGGGCGGTCACCGGCGACGGGGTGATCTGGGCGGCGTAGCGCTTGTCCAGCAGGTTGCTCGCGTACAGCGCCACGCTCCAGGCCTTGTCCGGCGCCGAGACGCCGACGCGGCCGCCGAGCAGGCCATAGGCCTTCTGGATCGTCCCCGGGTCGCCGCTGATCGAGTAGTTGATGTCGCTCTGCCAGTTCCAGTTGGCCTGGAAGAAGCCGCGCAGGCCCGGGCTCAAGGACCGCTCATAGACCGCGCTGACGCCGTAGACCCAGTCGGGCACGCCCGCCAAGCTCAGACCCTTGGCGTTGAAGAAGCCATCCAGCGAGGCAGGGGTGGCCGGCGGCGCGCTGCACGGCCCGCCTTGGGCGATCTTGGGCTGGCCGAAATAGCACTGCACGCCGTTGAAGTCGGCATAGCGGGCGTGCGTGTAGGCCAGACCGGCCGTGAGGCTAAGGCCGTTGGCCGGCCGAGCCATCAGGTTGGCCTCGAAGCCCCGCGTCTTGATCTCGCCGGCATTGGTGATCCGCGAGGAATAGGTGGCGCTGGTCAGGTCGGAGACCTGGGCCTGGAAGTTCTTGACCGTGGTGCTGTAGACGTTGGCGTTGACGATCAGGCGGCGGTCGAGGAACGCGGCCTTCATGCCGACCTCGTAACTGGTGGGAATCTCCGGCTGCACGCGCTGGTCGGCCAGGCTGTTGGCCGCGCTCAGGCCGCTGAAGCCAGGTCCCTTGTAGCCGCGCGACACCGTCGCATAGGCCATGATGTCATCGCTAAAGTTATAGCGCGGCCCGATCCGCCACGAGATGTTGGTGTTTTCCACCTCCTGGTGCAGGTCGAGCGTGACCGAGCCTGGGATGTAGACCGCGCCGGGCGTCGGGGCGCGGTGATAGTCCAGGGTGATCTCGTCGCGCGTGATCCGAGCCCCTGCGATCAGATCGAGCTTGGGCGTGATGTGCAGGCCGACCTGGCCAAAGCCCGCGAAGCTGGTCGAGTTGATGTCGTTGTAGGTCGAGGTCTCGAAGATCGTGCCTAGCGGCGCGCCGGGGATGATCGGCGCGACAACGCCATTGGTCGCGGGCGTGATCCAGCTGAGCTGGCCCCGCTGGCGGATCAGCGACGAGGCCTTGGAGTGGTAGAGATAGAGGCCGGCGACATAATCGAACCGCTCGCCGATCGGCGAGGTCAGGCGCAGTTCCTGGCTGAGCCAGTCGGTCTTCCCCGCCCCGCCATTGGTGTCGACATAGCTGACCGGCGTCAGGTCGCCGTCATAGAACGCCTCGCGCTTGACCGAGCGGTAGGCGCTGATCGAGGTGAGGGTCAGGTCGCCCAGCCCGTAGTCGACCTGCAGCGTGCCGCCCTGGGCGTTTGACTTGCCTTGCGATGGGCCATTGGCGGCGACCTGCAGGTTCTTCGGCCCCGCGACGATGCCGTAGCGGGCGTTCGTCACCGCCGGCGCGTAGCCCGGCGTGACCTTGCGCCAGGTCGATGAGCAACAGAAGGCGTCGTTGTCGGTGCGGTCGGCCGAGAAATAGACGGTCAGGTCGTCGCTGGGACGCCACAGCGCCTTCAGGGTCAGGGTGCTGACGTCCTGGGGATCGGTGAAGACATTGTCCTTGGCGACATTGCGGATCAGGCCGTCACGCTGATTGTGCGTGGCCACCAGGCGCAGGGCCAGGGTGTCGCTGACCGCCAGGTTGCCGATCGCCTGCAGGACCTGTTCGCCGCGCTCGCCATATTGCAGGTGCAGCTGGCCGCTGTTTTCGTTCAGCTTGGGCCGATTGGTGATGAAGTGGACCAGGCCCGCCGAGGCGTTTTTGCCGAACAGCATGCCCTGAGGCCCACGCAGGATCTCGACCCGCTCGACATCGGCCAGGGTGGCCAGGCTGGCGGGATCGGCCAGCACCACGCCGTCGACGACCGTGGAGATGCTCTGCTCGATCCCCGCCGAGAAGCTGCTGGTGCCGACCCCTCGAATCGTCAGGCCCGAGGCGCTGCTGCTGAGGCTCTGCTTGAAGCGGACGCTGGGATCGATCAGCGACAGCTGCTGGGGCTGGGTGATGTTCATCGAGGCCAGCGTCTCGCCGCGCACGGCGGTGATGGCCAGCGGCACGTCCTGGACGTTTTCGGCCCGTTTCTGGGCGGTGACCATGATCTCGTCGACGACGGGACCGGCGGTGCGCGAGGCGTCGTCCTCGGCCAGGGCGCCGCCGGCGGCGAGCATCATGGCGACGCCGACCGACGCCCCCGTCAGCAGATCCGTCCTCGGACCTCGCGCCTGGACTCGCGATCGGCGGGTTTGGAAGGGCATGGCGCATTCCTCCTTGAGCCGCTGCGCGGCTTCTTTTGTGATCTGTCGGGCGCACGCCCTCGCCGCCCGCCAAGACGCGGTCGTGAAGGGCGGGGCGAGCCGTGCGGTTCGCCGGGATGTGGATCAGCGTCCGGGCCCGAAACGCTTAAGTAACGCTATCGTCACTTAATGGGACTGGCAACTGCTTTCGAACGATTGTTCGTCAGGCCGTGGCGCTGGGCCGTTGGGCGACGCGTTCGAGCCAGGCGCGGACGTGGCCGCAGTCCTCGGGGATGGCGACGCCGATCATCCGCCCGAAGTCCACCGTGGTCAGGGCGACGATGTCGGCCATGCTGTAGGCGGGACCGGCGATGAAGGCCTTGTCGGCCAGCTCGCCATCCAGCCAGCGGTAGATCCGATCGGCATGGGCGCGATTGGACTCGCCGAAATCCTTGTACTGGGTCAGCAGGCCGGCGGTCAGCGGATGGGTGTGCCGCCAGATGTGGGCGATGGGCGCCATCAGCTGGAACTCGATGCGCCGAATCCACATGTCGATGGTCGCCTGCTCCAGGGCGGTTTCGCCGAACAGCGGCGGCCGCGGATGCAGGCCCTCCAGGTAGCGGCAGATGCTGACGCTCTCGCTCAGGAACGCGCCGTCGTCGAGCTCCAGAACAGGCACTTGGCCCAGCGGGTTCTTCTCCAGGAAGGCGGCGGCCTTGTGAGCGCGCTCGGCCAGCGGCACGCGTTCCTCCTCCAGGGTCAGGCCCTTCTCGGCCAGGAAGATGCGGACCCGGCGCGGATTGGGCGCGGGATTGTCTTCGCCATAGAGCTTCATGTGGTCGCCTCCCCTACGGCTTTGCGCCGTGCGCGGGGTCTCAACGCCCGCCATTAAGTAACGGTATCGTCACTTAATGGCGGAGACAACCGTCGTCTGCGCGGAAAGGATCAGGCGGTCTTGGCGGGGCGAGGCTCGCCGTACTTCTTGGCCAGGGCCTTGGCGCCGGCGACCACCGCCAGGGTGATCGCGTCGATCATGGCTTCGTCGTCGCCATCTCGCGCGTCCAGCGCGCCCGCGGTGCCGGCGACCATGAACCAGGCGTATTGCTTGGCCTGACGCGCGGGCAAGCCGAAGGCCTTCTGCAGACCCAGCGCCCAAGCGTCGGCGTCGGCCTTGCGGTTGGCGCGCGCCCGCTCCGCCAGGGGGCCGCAGTCCCTGACCAGACGCAGGAACAGCTCGCCCCGCTCGTCGGCGCGCCGGCACCAGTATTTCAGGGCGCCGCGGACCCACTCCTCGAAGGTGGAGGCCGGGCCGACCTCGCTTGCCAGGCGCTCGACATAGATCTTGGTTTCGCGGTCGAACAGAGCGGTCAGCAGGTCGTCGCGATCGCTGAAATAGCGGTAGCCTAGGGCTTTGGTGACGCCCGTGAGCGCTGCGACGCCATCCATGGTGACGGCCGCGACCCCGTGTTCGATGACGATCTGCGCCGCCGCATCCAAGAAGCGTTCGCGTCGTTCCGCCCCCTTCAAACGTCTCTGGGTCATGCCCGCATCGAAACTCCGACCATCCCCCTTTTTGACGTGAGCGGGCGCGAAGTAGCAAGGGCGGGCCTCGACCGAGATCACTCTCGCTGTCGCTACGTCTCGTAGGGCTCGGTTCGACGACCTTCCGAGCGTCCGATGGTCTCGCGCCAGGAGCCGACGTCGGATCGGGTCCAGGAACACTGGTGAGCGTCGACAACGACTATCATCACCGCGTGGTCGCCTCCACCAGATCGAGGCGCGCCCGGAGCGGATCGGCTTCCGCCTTCGGCCCTTGCGCGGCGAAGTCCAGGATCTGGTCGGTGGCGGCCTCGTAGCGCGGCCAGGCTGGCTGCCCCGAGGCGCTGGGGACGCCGCTCTTGGCGAACCCAATCCAGTAGGCGTGGGCCGCTTTGGCCGCGGCCGCGTCGGCCTGGGTCAGCGCCGCGCCATAGCGGGCGTCGACCGTGTCGAACACAAAGGGGATCTCGGTGGCGTGCGGCGCGCCCCACCACTGGCTCCTCATGCTCTCGGCCACGTACGAGAAGCGGAACTGATAGACGGGCATGCCCTGCTCCGCCATCACGCGCGACACCGCGCGAGCGGGCTCGATGAACATGCGGTCGCCGGCGGCGGCCCAGCCATAGACCTTGATATCGCCGTCACCCTTGGGATCGTAGAGCGCCTCGGCCTCGGCGCGGCGGGCGCCGAACGGCGCGAAGACCTGATCGCGGCTTCCGCCGAAGAAGAAGCCGTCGGCGCTGGTCGCCCCGACCATCACCGGCATCTTCGTCCAGGCGCCGGCCTTGTAGGCCTGCAATGGCTCGCGGGTCATGATCTTGCCGTCCAGCATCGGTCCGCCGCCCCACGTCGGGGTGCTGGACGTCGCCATGTTCAGGCCGTCGACCACGGTCTCGGCCGGCAGGGCGCGCAGGGCCTCCAGCGCCGCGGCGTCGGTCCCGGAGACCCCCGCCTTGGCCGCGAAGGCCAGACCTGCGGCCTCGGCCGAGCGCTGTCCGGCCGGGGCGGTCAGCGGCAGGGTCGGCAGCAGGCGCGGGCGTCCGCCGCCAGACTGGATAATGGCCTTGTGGAACAGGCCCTTGGCCTGGGGCGCGGTCAGCAGGGCGTGGACCGACATGCCGCCAGCCGACTCGCCGAAGACCGTGACGTTGTTGGGATCGCCCCCGAAGGCGGCGATGTTGTCGCGCACCCATTTCAGCGCCGCGATCTGGTCCATCAGCCCGTAGTTGCCCAGCATCCCGCCATCGGCGCCGACCGCCGTCAGAGCCGGATGGGCGAAGAAGCCGAACCGGCCGACGCGATAGTTGAAGCTGACCAGCACCACGCCGTCGCGAGCGAACCGGTCCCCGGCGTACACCGCCGGCGAGCTCCCGCCGTTGACGAAGCCGCCGCCGTATATCCAAACCATGACGGGCCGCTGGGTCTTGCTCTTCAACGCCGCCTCGGGCGCCCAGACGTTCATGTACAGACAGTCCTCCGCCGGCTGGACGCCCAGGGGGGCGGCGTCGCCGGGGAACGGGTTCTGCATGCAGTCGGGACCGTAGGCCTTGGCGTCCCGCGGCGCGGTCCAGGCGGCCGGCGGCTGCGGCGCGCGCCAGCGTAGGGCGCCCAGCGGCGGGGCGGCGAACGGCACGCCCTTGAAGGCGGCGACGCCATGGGCGCTTTCGCCCACGACCGGGCCCGAGGTGGTGGCCACGGTCGGGTCGGCGGCCAGGGCCTGGCTCGCGCCCAGACCGGCGCCAAAAACTAAGATGGCCGCCAGACTGGCGATACGGATGTTCATGGCTTTCCTCCCGCTCACGGCTTCAGCGTCCGCGCCTTGACCTTGGCCGCGCCCTTCAGGGTCGGGTCGGCCGAGGAGGCGCCTACGGCGACCTGATAGTCGCCGCCGGTCAAGGCCCAGCGATTGGCCTTGGCGTCGAAGCTGGCCAGTACGCGCGGGTCGGCGGTCAGCGTGACGCGGCGTGTCTCGCCAGCCTTGAGGTCGATCTTGTCGAAGCCGATCAGCCGCTGGGTCGCCTTGCCCGCCGCCGCCGTCAAATAGACCTGCGGCGCGTCCTTGCCTGGACGCTGGCCGGTGTTGGTGACGTCGAAGCTGACGCTCAGGGTCTCGCCGCCCGTGACCTTCAGGTTGGCGTAGGCGAACGTCGTGTAGGACAGGCCGTAGCCGAACGGGAACAGCGGCTTGGCGCCGGTCTTGGCGAAGCGGCGGTAGCCGACGTCCGCGCCCTCGGAATAGACGACGTCGAACCGGGTCTTCTCCGGAACGGTCAGGCCCGGCAGTTGCGCGCGCGGATACTGGTCGATCGCGGCGGGGAAGGTCATCGGCAGGCGGCCCGACGGATTGACCACCCCCAGCAGCACGTTGGCGATCGCCTCGCCGCCCTTCGCGCCCGAGTACCAGGCCTCGACCACCGCGCCGGCCTGGTCCAGCCACGGCATCGACACCGGACCGCCGGTCTGCAGCACCACGATCGCGTTCGGATTGGCGGCGGTGACAGCGGCGATCAGGGCGTCCTGGCCGTCCGGCAGCGACAGATCCGGCGCGTCCTCGCCCTCGCCCATCCACTGGTTACCGAACACCACGACCACGTCGGCGGCCTTGGCGGCGGCCACGGCGGAAGCGACATAGCGGCCGTCGTCGAAGGTCACCTTGGCCTCGGGCAGCGCTTTGCGCAGCGCCGCCAGCGGCGAGGAGCCATTGAAGTACTGGCTGCGGAACGGGCCCATCATGCCCTCCCCGCCCAGCGGCACGACGCGCTTGGCGCCGCCGGGCGGCACGACCTGGGAGGAGCCGCCGCCCGACAGCACGCCGGCGTCGGCGTGTCCGCCGATCACGGCGATCGTCTTGACGGTCTTGGCCAACGGCAACAGACCGTCGCGGTTCTTGAGCAAGACGATCCCTTCGGCGGCGGCGGCCTGAGCGACAGCGGCGCCGGCGTCGTAGTCGATCGCGCCGCCCGGCTCGACCGGCTTGTCAAACAGTCCTGCGGCGAACATCGAGCGCAGGATGCGGCGCGCGGCGTCGGAGATACGAGCGGCGGGGACCTCGCCCTTCTGGACGGCCGCCTTCAGCGGTTCGCCAAACCAGGTGGTTCCGTCCAGTTGCTCGCCGGACTGCTGGTCCAGGCCCTTGAGAATGTAGTCGGTGGCGTGGACCGCGCCCCAGTCGGACATCACCCAGCCCTTGTAGCCCCAGTCGCGCTTGAGCACGTCGTTCAGCAGGTGCGGGTTACCGCAGCTGTAGTCGCCGTTGACCAGGTTGTAGGCGCACATCACCGACCCGGGTTGGCCCTTCTCGATGGCGATCTGGAAGGCCAGCAGGTCGCTTTCGCGATGGGCGGCCTCGTCGATCACCGAGTTGGCGAAGTGGCGCTTGGTCTCCTGGCCGTTCAGCGAGAAGTGCTTGACCGTGGAGACGATCCCCTGGTCCTCGATGCCCTTGATCGCCGCGCCGGCCAGGTTGCCGGCCAGCCAGGGATCCTCGCCGAGATACTCGAAGTTCCGGCCGTTGCGCGGGTCGCGGGCCAGGTTGACGCCGCCGGCCAGCTGGACGTTGAAGCCCTTGGCCCGCGCCTCGCGGCCAACCACAGCCCCGCCGTCATAGGCCAGCTTGGTGCTGAAGGTCGCCGCCAGCGACAGCCCTGACGGCAGCGCCGTGGCCCCGTCGCCCGGGCGCACGTTCAGAGGATTGGTCACGCCCAGGCTGGCGTCGCTCTCATTGACGGCCGGCACGCCCAGGCGCGGAACGCCGGGAATGTAGCCGGCCGAACCGATCGCGCCCTCGGGCTTCTTGATGCCGAAGATCGGCATCGACATCGGGCCGTGTAGCAGACCGATGCGCTCGTCGAGCGTCATCTCCTTTTCCAGCAGCGCCGCGCGTTCGTCCGGAGAAAGCTTGCCGTTCATCCAAGGCCGCGAGGGGGCCTGCGCTTCGGCGGCGGACGCCACGGCGAGCACCGCAAGGCTGGCGGCGGCGATCAGGGGGCGGTTCATGCGGTCGTCCTCAGTAGGTCAGGCCGAAATGGATCGGGTACAGCGGAGCCCTGGAGTCGTGAGGCGCGTCCTCGGCCTGAGCCTCGACGGCCGCCATCGACGAGGGCAGCTCGAATGGCAGCCGGCCGCGCGGCGCGGCCTTGCCCGTCAGGGCGTCCAGGAAGGCTTCGTCGCTGGATCCGAAGTCGCCGATCAGGGCGGTCGCCTTGTCGCGCAGATTGGTCAGGATCGCCGGCCGATCGAGGTAGACGGCGACGATGGTCGGTACCTTGGCCGAGGCCGTCTTGATGGCCTCGTAGTCGGCCGTTCCATCCTTGAACGACAGGTCGCCCTCGTGCTGCATGGCGCCGAACACGAAATTTGGATGCAGGGTCTCGAAGGGGGCCGCCGTCCGGATGATGGCCAAGTCGGCCTGGGCCAGATCCTCGACCGAAACCAGGCCATGGGCGCGGGCGACCTCGGCCGAGACGCCCCTCAGCCAGACCTTCTTGCCGCTGGCCTTCAGCGGCAACAGGCCGTTCTTGTTCTCCAGCAGCGTCAACGCCGCGCTCTGCGCGGCCAGCCCCTCGGCGACGAAAGCCTTCGAGCCGACCACCGTGGCCGCGGACTTGGGATCGACATAGGGGTTCTCGAACAGTCCCTGCTCGAACTTGATCGCCAGGATGCGGCGCGCCGCGTCATCAATGCGGCCCTGCGGAATCTTGCCGGCCTTGACCGCCGCGACCAGCTCGGCCGTGTCCTCGACGCCGCCGAACTGGTCGAGCCCCGCGTTCACGCCCTTGGCGTAGCGGTCGACCTTGCTCAGGCCCTCGACGCCCCAGGCGGTGGAGAGGCCCGCGAAACTGGGCTTCACTCCGGCCGGGAAGCCATTCAGACAGGTCTCGCCGCAATCGTTGGTGATCGCCCAGTCCGAGACGACGATGCCCTTGAAGCCGTGCTTGGTCCGTAGTTGGTCGGTCAGCAGTTGCCTGGAGAAGCCGGACCCGACCTGCTCGGCCGGCTGGCCGTCCAGCGCCAGGTCCTTGAGGATCGCATAGGTGGGCATCACGCCGACCACGCCGGCCGCGAAGGCCTCGTCGAACGGCCTGACGTGCAGGTCGAACTGACCGGCCGGGAAGACGGCGTAGCGGCCGTAGCTGTTGTGGCCGTCGAAACCCTTGGCCGAGGCGCCGTAGCCGACCCAGTGCTTGACCACCGCCGAGACGCCGTTCGGCGCCAGGTTGGTATCGCCGCCCTGGAAGCCTTGGACATAGGCCTTGACCATGCGGCCGACGAGGTCGGCGTCCTCGCCGAACGTGCCGTTGATCCGCGACCAGCGCGGCTCGGTGGCGAGGTCGGCCATCGGCGACAGGGCCTGATGAATGCCGACAGCGCGATATTCCTGGCGAGCGATGTCGCCGAAGCGGCGCACGAGCTTGTCGTCGCCGATCGCCGCCAGGCCGGTGGCTTCGGGCCATTGCGAGAAGCCGGCGGCGGCGACGCTGGCGCCCGCCAAGAACTGGAAGTGGTGGCGCGGATCGGTGCTGATCGTGACGGGCACGCCTAGACGACCCCGCTCGGCGATCGCCTGGACGGCGTTGTTCTGTTCGGCCAGCCAGGCTGGGTCGCCGGAAAGGCGGGTGATGAAGGTGGTGACGTAACGGTCCAGGATCAGAGGTTTCAGCTTGGCGAGGTCATAGCCCTGCCCTCGCCCCGGAACCATGCCGCCCAAGGCAGGCAAGGTGCCGTGCATCATCTCGCCAGCCTTTTCCTCCAGCGTCATCCGGGCGACGAGGTCAGCCGCGCGCTGGGCGCTCGACAGTCGCCAATCCTCGAACGGCGAAAGCTTGCCGTCGCGATCGAGGTCCCGAAAGCGCAAGCCCTCGACACTGATGATCTTGCCGTCGCGAACGCCGAGGTCAGGCTGGGTTGCGGCGGCGGCCGCCGGGCTGAAGGCGGCCAGGACGGCGGTCGAGATCAGGAGACTTCGAAGGGCGAGCACGTTGAACTCCATACAAAGAAGGCCCCCCCGGCGCGCAGGATACGCCGGGGGCGCAAGGTCATTGGGAAGCTTAGAAATTGACCCCCAGACGCAGGCCGTAGGTCCGCGGCGGCGCGTAGAACTCGCCATTGCCGTTGGTCGCCAGGCCGGTGGTCGAGTTCGGCGACGAGGCGGTGCGCACGTCGTCATTCTCGAGGTTGCGGACATAGCCCTGCAGGGTCCAGCGATCGTCGGCGCTGGTGTAGGTCAGGCTGACGTCGGTCTTGGTGAAGCTGTCCTGCCGGTTCTGGGCGA
This sequence comes from Caulobacter sp. GW821-FHT05F04, assembly GCF_059419665.1. Classification (NCBI taxonomy): domain Bacteria; kingdom Pseudomonadati; phylum Pseudomonadota; class Alphaproteobacteria; order Caulobacterales; family Caulobacteraceae; genus Caulobacter; species Caulobacter sp. GW821-FHT05F04. The sequence continues at coordinate 273,105 of NZ_JBWKSF010000002.1, read as the reverse complement.
AGCCGTGGTATTCGAGGTTCTTGCCGCTCTCGTAATGGGTCTGGACGCGGCCGACGACCTTGGCGCCCGAGGCGATCTCCCAGGTGTGTTGGTAGCCGACGTTGACGCTCCAGGTCGGGGTGCGGGCCATGCGGCAACCGGAGAAGTCGGTCGACCGAGGCGCGGCGGCCGCGAAGTTGGTCTTGAAGCAGCCCGTGCCGCCAGCGTTGGCGTTGTTGTTAGCGAAGGCGTCGCCCAGCGGCAGTACGAAGTCGGTGTAGCGGGCATGCAGCCAGCCCAGGGTGGCGTCGATGCGATCGTGCTCGGTGACGACGAGATTGCTCTCGAACTCAAAGCCGTACACCCGGGCCTTGTCGGCGTTTAGCGTGACCGACGCGTTCTGCCCGGCGATGGTCCCGACCGCCGTGACTTGGAAGTCACGATAGTCGTAGAGGAAGCCGGTGGCGTTCAACTGCAGGCGGTTGTCGAAGAAGCGGTTCTTCACACCGGCTTCGTACGAGGTGATTTTCTCGGGCTCGTAGACGTTGTTCTCGACCCCGTCGTAGTAGCCGCCGGCCTTATAGCCCGTGGCCACGTTGGCGTAGAGCATCGAGCTGCTGGTCAGGTCGAAGTCGGCGCCTAGCTTCCAGTTGGTGGCGTCCCACTTGGCGTCGGCCAGGTTCTTGATAACGGTCGAGGTGATCGCCCCGGCCGAATTGGTCAGGAAGGTCCCGCCGTCACGCGCCTTGCGGTCCTCGGTGTAGCGCAGGCCGCCGGTGATCCGGAACCGGTCCGTCACCTCGTAGGTGCCCTGGCCGAACGCGGCTATCGACTTGGCTGTGACTTCCGGCTGAATGAACGACAGGTATGAATTGGGCGCCAGCAACACCCGGAAGTCGACATTGTTGTCTTCCGTGAAGCGGTACAGCCCCACGACCCACTTGAGCTTGCCGGTGTCGCCGCCCAGGCGCAGCTCATGCGACCAGGTGGTGTCCTTGCCCTTGAAGTAGTTGGGCGCGCCGGTGCTGGCGTTCTCGCCGCTGCGGTCCAGGCGCGAGAAGTTGTAGCCGGTCAGGTAGGTCAGCGTGGCGAAGCCCAGGTCCAGGTCGGCCTGGCTGTGGGCGCCGAAGAACTTGTTGTTGCGATAGAGGTTGGTGGCGCAGTTGCAGGTCCACGGATCGTTGTTGGACAGGGCCGCGCCATAGCTCTTGTCGCCGCCGCCGGCACCGCCCTGGTGCAGGTAGTCGGCCCCAACCCGCAGCGAGAACGTGTCGCTGGGCTTCCACAGCAATTGGACGCGGGCCGACTTGTCGTCCTGGTCGTAGCGATCGTTGCCGCCAGTGCCGGGGCCCTTGTTCAGCGCTTTCACATAGCCGTCGTGGCGCGCGGTCTGGAACGCGGCGCGCACGGCGAGGGTGTCGCTGACAGGTAGGTTGACCATGCCCGAGGTGGTGATGGCGCCGTAGTTGCCAATATCGACCGAGCCATTGCCCTCGTAGTCGAACTTGGGCTGCTTGGTGATCACGTTGATCGCGCCGGCCGTGGCGTTACGGCCATACAGCGTGCCCTGAGGACCACGCAGAACCTCGACGCGATCGACGTCGTAGAACAGCGCCCCCACCGATGTGGATCGGGCGATGTAGATGCCGTCCATGTGATAGGCGACCGCCGGATCGCCGACCTCGGTGACATTGGTGCTGCCGATGCCGCGCAGGAAGACCACGGCCGCGCCCGAGCCACTGGAGCTGATCTGCAGCGCCGGCACCTGCGCCGACAGGTCGACCACCGTCTTGATGCCTTGCGACTCCAGCTTGTCACCCGTCACCGCCGACACGGTGAGCGGGGTCTTCTGGAGGTTTTCACTGCGGCGTTGAGCGGTCACGACCACTTCATCGAGCTTCACGGCGCCGGCTTCCTGAGCCGCCGCGCCAGGCGCGTGAAAGCTCACGGCCGCCATGGCGGCCGATGCGAACAGGAGACTACGCATCTCTTTCCCTTTGTCCTGCCTGGACTCGGAGCGCGCCGACGCGAACGCCGGACGCCACCAACCCAGCGGCGCCATCGGCGCCTGTTTGCGTTTCCTTGGGCCCCTTGTTCCGAGGCCTTTTCCCGACGCGGTCGTCGTCGCCAAGACGGCTACGACAACGTTGTCTTAAACTAGACAGCATAGTTACGACAACGTTGTCTATGGGTGTCGTTATTGACACCGCTGTCGGGAATTTCGGCCAGCGGACGGAATTCGCCTCCGACAAAGTCCCATGGCGAAGCTTTGTTCGCCGGCCTAACGCCAACGCCGAAAATCGATCGCGTCGGGCGCGCTCCTGGGCCGATCCGGCCTAGGCCGGCGGCGGGGCGGCCGAGTCCCTCTGGACGAGGCTATAGTCCAATTGGCGCGCCGCGACTCGGGCGCGAAGCCGCTCATCCCCGAATCCGTCGATCAGCATCTCGACGGCGGCCTCGGCCATTTCGGCGGTCGGCTGATGAACCGTGGTCAGGCGCGGCCAAGCCGCTTCGGCCGTCGGCGTGTCGTCGAAACCGACCACGGAGAGATCGCGCGGCACCGACAGTCCGTGCTTGGCGGCGGCGGCCAACGCGCCCACCGCCATCTCGTCATTGGCCGCGAAGATCGCCGTCGGACGCTCGGGCAAGGCTAGCAGGCGCTCCGTCGCGTCGAAGCCGGACAGACTGAGAAACTCGCCCTTGGCGATCCACTCAGGCCGTGGCTCGACGCCTCGGTCCCGCAGAGCCTCGATATAGCCTTGCCGGCGACGCGTCGCCGAGCCGTGATCGGCGGGACCATCGATAAAAGCGATCCGTCGATGGCCCATGTTCCATAGCCGCAGGGTCTGCTCCCGCGCCGCCTTGCGATCGTCCATGAAGACGTACGGCGAGCGCTCGAACTCGCGGTGCGGCGCGATGCGCACATAGGGCAGCCCCGCCGTCTCGACCGCCGCCAGAACCTCGGGATCATCGCAGGTCGGCGGGGTCAGCACCACGCCGTCGAACCGGGCGTCGCGCAAACCTTCGGCGAACCCCTGGACGCCACCTACAGCCTCGGGCGGCAGCACCTGCTCGACCACCAGATGGTAGCCCGCCCGCCGACAGGCGCGCATGGCGCCCACCTGCACCTCGCCCACATAGTGATAGGCTCCGACGCGCATGAAGATCACGCCGATGAGATAGCTGCGGCGGCTGGACAGCGAGCGGGCCGAGACGTTCGGGCGATAACCCATCGTCGCGACGATTTCCAGGACCCGCGCCCGGGTCTCGTCCCCCACGCCCTCTTCCTGGTTGATTACCCGCGAGACCGTCTTGATGGACACGCCAGCGGCTCGGGCGATATCGATGATCGTGATTTTCCCGGTTGGCGGATCGCGCTGCATACGGACACCTATCGAAATCGATAACGCGAAGCGAGGATTTCAAGCGCAGGATTGTCGCGACTTGTTGATCCACGACGGAGCGCCGCCAAGTCCACGACACCAGGCTATGGTCTGAGGAGATTGGGCCATTCGCCCAAAGCGTCCGCGCGGCCCAGACAGTCTGCATCAGGTTGCTCGGAAGCCGGCCCGCCAGCGCTAAGGTTTGGGTGGGCGCGGACCGCCGGTATTTGAGCGCGCTGAGGGACCGTACGGCATTGAAGAGCCGCCGCCGGTCTCGATCGGCGCCTGGCTGAGCGCACCGACCAGGGCGCCTGCCACCCGATACACGCCACGGCTCAGCGGCCCCCCGCCCTGAAAGGAGGGGAATACGCCGTTGCAGACAATGTCCCAGGCTCGGCGCGGCCGAGCCACCAAGGCGACCGCATGTTCGAGGAACGGTCATCGCCATCAACCCGAGAATCATTCTCATTTAAATTGATATTGGTTCTCATTCTCTGTAGAGCGACCGCCCAGATGGATCGCTACGGAGTCGGGTTGTGGGTATGGGTAGGGGTAGGGCGCCGGCGGTTTGCATGGCGACGCTGATCAGCATCGCGGGCCTCGGCGGCTCTGGTCTTGCCTGGGCGGACGAGGCGCCGACGGCGTCAGCCGAAGACGAGCCCGACCTGACGATCATCATCACCGCCCGCGCCCGTCAGCTCTATCGCGCGCAGGAGACCACCAGCGGCAAGCTGGAGACCCCTCCTTTGGAGTCCAGCCTCAACATCCAGGTCCTGAACGAGGAGCTCATCCGCGACCAGGGCGCACGCGACGCACAAGACCTCTATCGCAACATCGCCGGCGTCAGCCTGTTCTCCTACGCCGGAGTCACCGCTCGGGGCTTCCGTCAGGAGGAGATCTTCTTCGACGGCCTGCGCGGCGACCCCTATGTCGCCTTTTCGGTGCCGCAGCTATTCAATGTCCAGCGATTGGAGTTCCTGAAGGGGCCGGCCGGCATGCTTTATGGCCCCGGCGCGCCGGGCGGCCTGTTCAACTACATCACCAAGACGCCCAAGGACGAGTTCTCGGCGCGGGCCACCGCAGTGGTCGGAACCGAGGCGCGCAGGGGTGGTTCGGTCGAGGTCGAAGGCTTCCTGCCAGGCGGCAAGGCGCCGGCCACCCGGCTGGGTGTCTTCTACGAGGACCGCAACACCCCGCGCCGCAATTCCGGCAGCGAGGTGCTGATCCTGGACGGCGGGATCAAGACCGATCTCGGCCCGGCCGCCCTGACGCTGCAGGCCACCCGCTACGAGCAGAACCTGCAGGGCAACCGCCTGCGCGGCGTGCCAACCGACAATCTGGGCCATTTTCTCGCCGACCGGCGCTGGAACCACAACGAGAAGAGCGACTTCCTCGACCTGACGGCCAATGTGCTGCAGGCGCGCGTGGCATGGCCGGTCAGTGAAAACCTGACCGTCGACGCGGGGCTGCGCTACTCGAAAAGCGTGGAGCGCCAGCAGTATCACGAGCCGCGCGGCCTGACCGACAGCGACCGTGACGGCGTGCCGGACCTGTCACGCCGCGAGTTCCGCGATCAGGAGCGCGATCTGGAGCAAGTGAGCTTCGGGGCCAACGCCGTCTGGTCGCGCGACTTCGGCGCGGTGCGCAATCGCGTGCTGGTCGGCGTCGACGCCTATCGCAGCGAACTGATCAACAACAATCGGCCCTCGCTGCTGGGCGGCTTCACCGCGGTGGCGGGACTGCCCGCGCCGCTGAGTCTGACCCATCCGGTCTACGGCGTCACGGACCCCAAGACCTATAAGCTCAAAGCCCGTGTCCGCACCTCGGCCATTCAAGAGCGGTCCGGCGCGTACCTGCTGGAAGAAGCCACGATCGGTCAATTCATCGCCACCGCCGGCGTGCGGTTCGACCGCTATGAGGACCAGTCCGACGCCAGCACCTTCGAGGACGAGAAGGCAACCTGGCGCGCCGGCCTGGTCTGGCGCTCCCGTCCCGACGTTTCGGTCTACGGCCAGTGGGCCCAGAGCTACGAGCCGCAGAGCGTGTCTAGTCAGGACCCGCGGGCGGGCGGGCCCTTCGCCCCGACCGAGGGCGAGATCCTGGAAGGCGGCGTCAAGACCGAGCTGCTGGGCGGCCGTCTGCAGTCGACCATGGCCATCTATAGGATTGTCCGCAGCAATATGCTGCAGAACGATCCGCGCGGCGACGTCGACGGGGATGGCGTCGACGATCTGGTCGCGTTCGGCGAGGTGACCAGCAAGGGCGTCGAGTTCGACCTGGCCGCCGACCTGACCAACAACTGGGTGCTGACCGGCTCCTACGCCTGCAACGACACCCGCATCACCAAGACCAACGGCGCGACGGTGATCACCAACAGCGTCGGAGACCGCTTCGCCAACGCGCCCAAGCACAAGGCCGGCTTCTGGACCCGCTATCAGTTCCCCAAGCTGGGCCTGGCCCTGGCCCTGGGCGGTGACTATGTCGACGTCCGCACCTCGATCAGCGGTCAGAAGGTGCGTCCCTATACGGTGTTCGACGCCTCGGTGATCTACAAGCTCGGGCCGTGGTCGACGCTGCTACGGGTCGACAACCTGTTCGACGAAACCTACGCCGCCTCCGGCTTCATCGACCGCACCGGCCACTTCCCCGGCAAGCCGCGGTCGGTGTTCCTGGAAGTGTCGCGGGAATGGTGAGCGTCGAGCGCGCCCAGACGGCGGCGACGCCTCGGCGCGCCGCCAAGCCCAAGGCCTCGCGCCTGTGGTGGAGCGTCCACCAGTGGGTGGGGCTGAAGCTGTCGATCCTGCTGGCCTTCGTCTTTTTGACGGGGACGATTGCGGTGTTCAGTCACGAGATCGATTGGGCGTTGCGGCCCGCCCTGCGCGTCGATCCAGCGACGGTCCACGGTCCCATCGCCTGGTCGGCGGCGGCTCGCAACGTCGCGGCCCTGCACCCCGACGCCAGGATCCTTTTGCTGGACGAGCCCATTGACCGGGGCTTCGCCCTGACCGCGACGATCCAGAAGCCGGACGGCGTCCGCGCCTTCGTCTATCTGCACCCCTCGACGGGGGCGGTGCGGGGCGAGGGCCCGTGGGTCGGGGCCCATCGCGTCCTGCGCAACATGCACCGCCACCTGAACCTGCCCACCCCAATCGGCGTACCGATCGTCTCGGCCTTGTCGATCCTGCTGTTGATCAGCGTCGGCACGTCCTTCGTGGTCTACAAGAAGTGGTGGCGGGGCTTCTTCAAGCCGGTGCGCTGGCGTGACGCCCGCACGGCCATGGGCGATCTGCACCGCCTGGTGGGATTGTGGAGCCTGTGGTTCGTGGCCCTGATCGGCGCGACGGGCCTTTGGTACCTGGCCGAGAGCACCGTGGCCAAGGCCCCGCCCTCGCCGCGCGCCAAGGTCGCCGCCGTCAAGCTAGACACCCGGAAGCTGGCCGACCGGCTGGAGACCAATCTCAACGCGGCTCAGGCCGCCTATCCCGGCCTGCGCATCCAGCGCATCGCCTTTCCGGCCGGCAAGGTGGGCGCCTTCCAGTTCGCGGGCCAGTACAAGGCCGTTTTGGTGCGTGAGCGGGCCAATGTGGCCTGGACCAACCCGGCCACCGGCGCCGTGGTGCTGCTGACCGACGGGCGCGAATTGACCGTCCACCAGCGCATTTCGGAAATGGCCGACCCGCTGCATTTCGGCACGTTTGGCGGGGTGTGGACCAAGTTGATCTGGTTCGCCTTCGGCCTGGCTCTCACCGCGCTGGCGGTGTCGGGTGTGGCGATCTACGCCTTGCGGCTGTCGCGCGAACAGCGGGCGTCGGCCGTTTGGGCGTCGGCATGGCGCGGCATGGGCGCCTGGCGCTGGCCCGCCCTGGCCGGGATCGGCGTCGCTCTGGCCCTGCTGCCGGCGTTGTTCCTCGCCGCGGGGGGCGACTAAGGCGCCACCCTTGACGGCTCAGCAGCCCGTCCGGCCTTTCGTTCCACCAAGCGCTTCAGGGCGTTTTCCCTTCGAGGCGAGCGGCTCGTCAGGGAACTGTTTGGTGGCCGCACTGGCAAAGCCGAGCATATTTATACGATGCGCGTGTGGCGGCCGTCAGCCACCGCCCTTCGATCGAAGCTATCCTTAATCAACAACGGTGATCCTCCCTCGTTTGAGTGGACACCCATGCTAGTTTTCGGAGCTGGAGAGGAGTCTCTGATGAGCGTGAAGCGTCGGGTCTTTCCGTACTCCAGACTTCAACCGCCTTGTCGATGGCGCAGCCGTCTCGGCGCGTGGCCTCCGCCACCTGAGTTCCGCGCCTCGCCGCTTGGGTTATGAAGAAGCTGCGGGCGAAGCGGAGGTCATACGACGAATTGCGCGCCTGGGCGTTGATCCTCGATCACGCACCGCGCCAGGCTTTGGGTGACACCTTTGGGGTCGGCCTGATCCGAGACGGCCCTCAGATCAATGTCCAGTTTCCGGGACGTCGCCTCGATCAAGGTGTAGCCCGAGCGTTCGATGTCGGCGAAGCGGACGTGGTCATTGCGAGCCCGGACATCGCCATAACGCGCCGGCGGCGCGTGGCTGGCGGCCAGGCATGTCGTCACGAGCTCAGTGGCCACGGGCGCCGCGTCGGCTCGGCCGATCCGCAGGTCGTTGACCATGTAGGCATGGATGTCGCCGCTTAGGACCACGGCGTTGCGCACCGATGGACGGGTCATGCTGCGCATAAGCCGGTCGCGCGCGGCGGCGTAGCCGTCCCACTGATCCGACATCACGCCGTCCGGCGTTTCGATCGGCGCGACCACCGTCTGCTGAGCCAGCAGGGTCCAGCGCCCGCGCTCGGCCTTCAGTGTCCGGTCCAGCCAAGCCTCTTGGGCCGCGCCCAGCATGGTGCGGTCTGGCGCGCTCAGCCCGGGACAGTCGCGGCGCGCTCGGTTCCCGCTCTGACCTGGAGGATTGCAGGCCTGGGGCGAGCGATACTGCCGCCCATCCAATACCGGCAGGCTCAACAGATCCCCCCACGCGAGGCGCCGATAGAGTCGCGGCTCGCCTGGACGAGCCCACAGACTGGGGCGCACCGGCAGGTGCTCGAAGTAGGCCTGGTAGGCGGCCGCCCGCCGACGGGCGAAGACCTGAGGATCCAGCCCCTTCAGGTTGGCCAGATCGGCGTAGTCGTTCTCGACCTCATGATCGTCCCAGGTCACGATCCAGGGCGCCAGCCGATGGGCCTCGCGAAGGTCGTGATCGGACTTGTAGGTCGCGTGCCGCCGACGATAGCCGTCCAGGTCCGTGGGTTCGGGCGCGTCGAAGCGACGGACCTTTGGAAACTGGGCGTAGCTGTTCTCGTAGATGTAGTCGCCCAACTGCACGATCAGGTCGGGTTGAGCGGCGACCATGTCGCGATAGGCGCTGAACCAGCCCAGTTCAAAATGCTGGCACGAGCTGACGGCGATCCGCGCGCGTTCGGCGTGCTCCGGCGCGGTGGCGGTGCGGCCGACCGGGCTGACCGCGCCCAAGGCGTGAAACCGGTACCAGTAAGGTCGGCCGGGGCGCAAACCCGAGAGCTCGACGTGAACCGAATGGCCCAAGGTCGGCGTCGCCGCGCGGCGGCCACGCCGCACGATACGGCGGAAGGCCTCGTCCTCGGCGACCTCATAGGCGACGGGAACGGCCGGAGCGTCGAGCGACGCGCCGCCGGCGCTGAGGCGGGTCCACAGTACGAAGCCGTCGGTCGACGGATCACCGCTGGCCACGCCCATCGCAAAGGGCTCGGCGGGCGCGGCCCGGCGAATCTCCAGTCCCTGCGTCGCCGTCGCGCGGGCCAGGAAAAGGCCGGTCGAGGCCGCCATCACCGCGCGGCGGGTCAGCAGGGACATCGCTGGGATCCCATCAGGAGAACGAAGTGAGGCGATCCGGCCCAAGGACCGGATCGCCCCGCGATCAAAAGTCGAACCGCGCGCCGATCCCGTAGGTGGCGGGCGCCCCAACCAGTCGAGCCGCGCCGTTCAGCTCGGGGAAATAGACCTCGTCGGTGATGTTGCGACCATAGGCATAGAGCGTCCAGTTCGACGGGGTGGCCAAGTCCACGCGGGCGTTGACCAGGGTATAGGCCTTGGCCGTGTTGCCCGGCGTGGCGTTCAGGCGGTTGGATTCCTCGCCATGGTGGGTGACGCCCACGCGGCTGCGCAGCGACCAGCCTTCCTTCAGGGTGATGCTGTGGTTCAGGCTGGCGGTGGCCGACACGTCCGGCGCGCCCGGCAGCGGATCTCCGACCGTCTGCAGCACCTCGGCCACCCGGTTGGATGAGAACGACAGGACCTCGGTGTCCAGCCAGGCGGCGTTGACGTCGAAGCTCAGGCTCTGGCGCTCGGTGCGCAGCAACTGAGCGCTGAGCGCCACCTCGATACCCTTGCTGCTGGCCTTGCCGACATTGGCCCGACCGTTGGTGTCGTTGGCCAGCCGCGTCGTGGCCTGCAGTTCGCTAAAGCGATAGTCGAACGCGTCCAGCGACAGACGCAGGCGCGGCGTGGTCCAGCGCAGGCCCGCCTCGTAGGCGCGCACGGTCTCCGAGGCGAAGGGCTTGGTCTCGGCCACGGTGAAGATCGAGGTGCCGTCGAAACCGCCGCCGCGATAGCCTGTGCCGGCCGACACGAAGACGTTCAGGCTGGGCGTGACGTCGTACTTCACGGTCAGGCGGCCCGAGACGTTGTCGTCGTCGAACTTCTCGTCCCATGCGAACGGGTTGGTGGTGGCGAAGGTGGTCGTGAAGGTGCTGATGCCCCACGGATTGTGGTCGACGTTGCGGCCGACATAGTGGGCGTTGTCGCGCGTGTAGCGCAGACCCGCCGACACCTGCAGGCGTTCGAGCGGGTGGTAGTCGGCTTGGCCGAACAGGGCGAAGCTGTTGCGTTCCTGGCGGTGCAGGTTGTCGTAGTTGGTCAGCGCCGAGTAGCTGATCCAGTTGGTGTTGAACTTGACGTCGTCGGTCACGTAGAAGGCGCCGGCGATCCAGTCCAGCTTGCCGCCCGTGTCGTCGGCCAAGCGCAGTTCCAGCGACGACTGGCTGAGCTTCTCGTTGGCGTCGAAATACGAAGCTGGATAGGGCGAACCATCGCCGTTGCCCTGCACCGAACGCTTGCTGCCCTGCCAGCCGCCGATGGCGGTGAAGTTCAGGTTCTCCCGAACCTTGTGACTGAAGCTCGCCGAGCCGCCGTAGATGTCGATCCTCTGGGTCGGATAACCCGTCGAGTAGAACTCGTAAGGATCGTTGTTCTCGCCGGCGTTGGCGATCGTGGCGTCCTGGGCCCGCGAAATCCGATCGTACTGACGGGTGTCGCCCCGGTCGCGGCTGCCGAACAGCTTCACGACCAAATCGCTCTCCGGGGCCATCTTGAAGTCAAACGTCGCGCGGCCGGCGACCAGGTCCTTGTCGCCGAAACCCTTTCGGCGGCCCGGATCAACCAGCGCCGGCACCTGGGTCTGGACCACGCCGCGCACCGACGGACGGAAGCCGGCCAGAAGGCCCGCACCGGCGCCATCCATGAAGCCGCCGCCATTCTGAGCCAGGACGGCCAGACGCACGCCGAGGGTCTCGCTGACGGGCCCGCCGACCGAAGCTTCCATCTCGGTGTAGTCGTAGCTGCCGTACTCGACGCGGCCCGAGCCTTCGAGAGCCTGACCAGGACCCCGGGTGATCGCGTTGATGACGCCGGCCGTGGTGTTGCGGCCATAAAGCGTGCCTTGCGGGCCCTTGAGCACTTCGATGCGATCGAGGTCGAACAACGGCATGCCCAGATAGGCGTTCGAGGTCTGGTAGACGCCGTCGACGTGCAGGGCGACCGAGGGGTTGCCGTTGGGCTTGTAGTCGTCGGCGCCGCCGATGCCGCGGATGCTGATCAGACCGTAGTTGGTGCCGCCGAAGGCGTAGTTCACCGACACGCCGGCGACCTGATCGACCAGATCGACGACATTGGTGATCCCGCGCCGCTGGGCGTCGCCGCCTTCGACGACGGTTACCGCGATCGGGACGTTCTCGATCCGCGCCGAGCGCTTCTGGGCCGTGACGATCACTTCTTCCAGCTCGGCGACGACCGGATTTTCCTGCGCCGAGATCAGGAAGGTGCGCGGTCCGGTGGCCGTCGCCTTCAGGCCCGAACCCGCCAGGAGGTCACGCAGCGCCTCGGCGGGCGGGTGCGTGCCGATCACGGCGTTGGCCCGCTTGCCCTTCACGAGGTTCGACGCATAGAGCACCTGCACGTCGGCCTGCTTGGCGAAGGCCGGCAGGGCCAGGTCCAGGGGTTGGGTGGGCAGGGTGAAGGCCACCGGCGGCGCGGCGGGCTCCTGGGCCAGGGCCGGCGCGGCCGCGCCCAGGACCAACAGGGCGCAGCAGGCCATCAGGCCGCGCCGAAGACCGGCGGCGTGGGAAACTCGGTTCGTCATCGTGCTTTCCTAGGCAATCCGGCCCCCGTCGACCGATCACTCCCAGGAACTGCGGCTCCGCTGAAAGCCTCACCTTGTCGTGAAAATTTCATCGAATGCCGGAACGCCAGCTGCCGTCATTCGGCGATCTCCCAGGTCGTCCGGTCGACCTGCTGGACGCGCACGCCAAAGCCCGCCCGCAGGGCGTTGGCGAACTCGCGCGCGCCGTCGTAGCGGAACGATCCCGATATCCGGATGTCGTTCAGCCGCGCGCCCGGAACCAGGGACAACTGGTCGCTGGAGTAGCGATTGAACGCCGCGGCGACTTGCGGCAACGGCGTGTCGTTGAACACCAGCCGACCATCGCGCCAAGCCGTCAGCGCGTCGAGATCCGCCGCCGCTACGGACTTTGGCCCGGCCTGACCCGACAGCATATGGCCGGTCGTCAGCCTTCGCGCCGCGGCCTGCCCAGCCGCGACGACGTCGAGCGCTCCGTCCTCGATAAGAATCTGCGCCGTATCGCCCTGCCTGGTCACCTGGAAGCGCCCGCCGCTGCCCTGGGCGCGCTCATCGCCGACAACGACCTGGAACGGCCGGTCGGGGGCCGAGCGCATGTCGAAGTAGGCCTGTCCCTCGACGAGCCGCACACGACGGCGCTGGGCGTCGTACTGCACACGCACCCTCGACAGCGGGGCTAGGGTTACGCTCGATCCGTCCGGCAACGGGGCGGTAAGACGCTCACCCGCGCCGGTGCGGATCGTCGCGCCGGCCGTGCTGGCCATCATCACCGCGACGCCGCCCCCGCCGGCCGCCGTCGCGGCGCCGACGAGGCCCAGGATCATGCGCCGACGGCCGATCCCGGACGCGTCGCGCAAAGCAGCCGCGCGCATCGCTATCAGGCCATCGGCCCCCTTGGCCGCCGCCAGGGACGACCAGGCGTCGGCGGTTTCCTGGTAGGCCTCGGCGTTGCCGGGCGCTTCGAGCCATTCAAGGAAAGCCTTGCGGTCGTCCGCCGCCAGCGGCCCCCGATCGGCCTTGGCGAACCATTGGGCGGCCTGATCTTCGTGAACGATGCGACGCCCCATCAACCCTGCTCCCGCAAGGCGTTGCGCAGAACAGCCATCGACCGCACGAGATGCTTCTCAACGGCGCTGACCGAGATGTTCAGTCGGGCGGCGATCTGGGCGTGGCTCATGTCCTCGAAGCGACGAAGGATGACGATCGTGCGCGCCCGAGGCGACAGCGACTTGAGGGCGACCTGGATGCGCTCCAGGTTCTGTCGCCCGCCGATGACGTCCTCCGCGTCCGGAAGGTCGTCAGCCAGGTCGATGCGATCCAAGTCGACCGCGCTCAGCAGCGGCCGCGCCCGTTCCCGCTTTACCTTATCGCGAAGGAGGTTCGCCGCGGCCTCGAATACATAACCGTCAATGCTTTCCAGGGCCATCAGGCCAGGGCGACGCAGCAGTCGCAGGAACAGGTCCTGCACCAATTCCTCGCTGTCAGGCCGCGAGCCGGTGCGGCGGGTGAAGTAGCGAAGCAGCGGGATGCGAAGGCGTCGGGTCAGAGCCTCAAAGCGCTCGGCGCCTGGCGGGCCGGCCGACTCGCGCGCCAGGCCTTGATCGGAGGCTGGGATGGACATGAGCCGGCCATGCCAGCGCCTGACGACAATCGTGTGAAACTTCCGTTGGAGACCCCGGCGACTACAACGCGGCGCTAGCGAAACTTCCCCCGCCTCCAGACAGTCGAAATTGAGGAGCTGCCGCTGAACCAAGCCCCCATCAGCGCGCCTAGATCGTGACGAGGCGGTTCCCGCTCTGGTCCACAGGCTTTACGCGAGGTCTCGCATTATTTATAACCGTCCGGTCGGTTATGAATCAGAGCAGCCATGGGACGTCGACGCGTCTTTGACCAGCAAGCTATCCTCGACGCCGCCGAACGCGTCGTCGCGCGCGATGGCGCCACGAACCTCACTCTGGACGCGGTGGCTAAGGAGGCCGGGGTCGGCAAGGCCACGGTGATCTACGACTTCAAGACCAAGCAGGCCCTGATCGAGGCCGTGGTGGATCGCGCGTTCCAGGCCGACGCCGCCCGCCACGCGGCGCTGGAAGCAGAATTGGAAGGCCAGGACAGCCGCGCCATCCGCGGCCGCATCCGGGGCGGCGCCCACGCCCCGCCCGAGGACTTCCGAGCCGTCGCGCTCAACCTCAGCGCCGCCCTGGTATTGGACGCTGACCTGCGGCGTAAGATGCAGGCCAGCCAGGCCAGCGTCGTCGCCCGGGTGCTTGCGACCTCGGCCTCGCCGCGCGGCGCGCAGCTGGCCTATCTGGCCCTCGAGGGCCTGAAGTTCCTCGAGCATCTGGATTTCCACCACTTCCCGCCGGCCGAACGCGACAGGATCGTTCGAGAGATCGAATGGCTGTCACAGGCCCAACCGCAAGACGGCGCGCCCGCCGGCGGCTGATCCCTCCCCCAACCGGATTTTCAAGATGACCAACACCCCCTCCGCCGCCCCCCGGCGCGGCGACGATCGCGCACGCCTGCCCGCGCCGCCTCTTCCTGACCGGCGCCGCCGGCTATGTGGGACGCAACCTGGCCCGCCGCTTCCTGCGCGACGACGTCCAGGTGGTGGCCCTGTCGCGCAATCCCCAGGACGCCGAGCGCCTGCGGGCCATGGGCGCCGTCGCGGTCGTCGGCGACATCCTGGACCCGGCGATCGGCGAGGCCATGGCCGGCTGCGACGCCCTGATCCACGCGGCGGCCGACACCGATCACGGCCATGGCGGCCCCGCGCAGATGCGGACGAACGCCGAGGGGACGCGGAACGTCCTTCGCGCCGCGCGGGCGGCGGACGTCCGCCGCGTCGTGCACCTGAGCACGGAATCGGTGCTGGGCGACGGCCGTCCGCTGAGGAACGTCGACGAGACCCGGCCCTATCCGGCGCACCCGGCGGGCTCCTATTCGCGCAGCAAGATCGCCGCCGAGACGATCGCCCTGTCCATGAACGATGTGGGGTTCGACGTCCTGGTGGTGCGCCCACGCTTCGTCTGGGGGCGCGACGACACCACGGCCCTGCCGGCCTTGGTGGAGGCCGCGCGGTCGGGACAGCTGGCCTGGATCGACGGCGGCGGCTATCTGACGTCGACAACCCACATCGACAACCTCTGCCACGGCGTCGACTTGGCGCTGCGGGCCGGACGCGGCGGCGAAATCTACTTCCTGTCCGACGGTGAGCCGGTGACCTTCCGCGCGTTCGTGTCGGCGCTGCTGGAGACCCAGGGCCAGGCCCCGCCGGACAAGACCGCGCCCCGCGCCGTGGTGCGGGTGGTCGCGGCCGTGGGCGACCTGATCGGCGCGGCCACACGCGGCGCCAAGCCCGTTCCCCTTACCCTGCAGGGCTTCTCCGCCTCGGCCGTCGAGGTGACGCTCGACATCGGCAAGGCTCGTCGCGAACTGGGCTATGCGCCCGTCGTCTCCCTCGCCGAGGGTCTCGCCGAACTGGTCGCCTCGGCCCCGCAGAGATAGTCCTCCAAGTGCGGGACGTCCCCCTGCGGCGTCCCGCCACCAGCTAGTCTGTCGGTACAGGCTGGAAGTGTCCCGGAAACAGGTTGGGCTGTCAAAAATGCGACGCAGTCGCCAAGGGGTGATTGGCGTATGGTGGAGGCAAGCAAGCGCCATGGACTGACTTTGGCGCATCTCCGGAAACCAGACACTCAGCGCGCGCAGACGGCGCCCAAGCCCCTTCCAACTCGGCTGGCGCGCAAATGAAAAGCCCCACCCGATAAGGTAGAGCCGGTTCATGGGACGCGCCCTAAAGGCCGCCTATCCTAACCCTTCCAGTCAGGTAGCGCAGCCAGCTGAGACTTCGTCAGCTTGGCGCGAACGATGTGGTCGTCCGGATCGCCCGGCTCGGGCGCCACGGTCACATCGGCCAGGGCCACGACAACCTTCTTGTCCGGACCCATGCGGTCGATCTCGATCACGATGGCCGTGGGTTTGCCGGCCGCATCGAGAAGCACGTGCTCGACCTCGCCTGCTTTGCGGTTAGCGGCGTCGATGACATCGGCATCTTCGATCTGGCCAACCGTGAAGGCGCCCTTGGCCGGCTGGCTTTCAAGCTGGGCGATGGTGGTTTGAGCGAGCGCACCAGTGGCGACAGCGGCGAGGGAAAAACCCAAGATAGCGAATTTCATGATCGGCTCCTTCTCACGAGGTGACCGACAGGATCCGCGGTGACGGCAAGCTCCTGTCGGATGTCGTCCATTAACGCCGTGTGCGGAGCATTGATCCGGCGTGCGTGGTAAGCGACCGAAGCTTCGGCGCCGGCGCCTATCGCTCTCGTCAGAGCCATCCGCGAGAAATTCCCTCAAATCCATCCGCTCCCAGCGCATGACTCGCGGAGCTTTGGCGCCATTCCGGTCTTTCCCGCATCGGCTCGATAGGGAGCCGGGTTCCCGCGAATACAAACACAGTGCGGTCGCTTGTAAGATTCAGGCGTCCGCCAAGGCGCGCTCGCGCGTCGCGTCGTATTTTCTGACATCCGCCGAGAGCCGCTGCCCCCATCGCGCCACAAAGGCGACGGTGTCGGCGGCCGCCAGGTGGGCGCTTAGGGCCTGCTGATCTCGCCAGCGCTCCATCACGAGCAGCCGCCCGCGAGACGCGTCGACCACGGCGGCGTCATAGGACAGGACGCCGTCGCGCTGGCGGGTGGCTTCGGCGAGATCGGCGAGATGGCGGGTGAAGGCCTCAAGGTCCGAGGGCGGAACCTGCACGTAGCCCGTGACGATGATCATGGCGAGCAACTCCAGAAGCTCGAACAAGGAAACGGAACCCGCCGCGACGAGCAGGCGCATCGGCGTCAGGCGACGGTCAGGACGATCTTGCCTTGGATGCCGCCCTCGGCGACGCGCTGGTGCGCGCGCGAGGCTTCCGACAACGGAAAGACGCTGTCGATCACCACGCGGACGGTCCCTTGGTCGAGCAATGCGGCGGCCTGCGCCAGCTGCGCGCCGTTCGAGCGGACCTGGGTCGACGAGACCTTGATCCCGCGCCGCGCGGCGGCGTCGCGGCCCTCGAAGCCCAGCGGGTTGACCAGGAACAGGGCGCCGCCAGGCCTGATCACGTCCAGAAACCGTTCCATTCGAGCACCGCCCACCGCATCGAGCACCAGGTCGACATCCCGGACGACCGTTTCGACGGCGGCTTTTCCGTAATCGATGAACTGGTCGACCCCGAACGCGCCGAGCATCGTCGCGTTCTTGGCCGAGGCCACGGCGATCACCCGCGCGCCTCGCGCCTTGGCCAGCTGCGTCGCCAGATGGCCGACGCCCCCGCCGGCGCCGTTGATCAGCACCGTCCGGCCTTCAAGCTCGGCCGGCTCATGCGGGAAGGTCTGGAAGGGGTTGGGCGCGTCGTGGCCAAGTTCGATCAGGAACTGCCACGCCGTCAGCAGGGACATCGGCGCGCCGGCGGCTTGGATGTGATCCAGCTTGGCCGGCTTGCGCGCCAGATGCGAGGTCGGCGCGCTGACATATTGGGCGTAGGCGCCGCCGCCGGTCATGACGCCGTCCGGGAAGCGCACCATGCCGAAGACCTCGTCCCCGACCTGGAAGTCGGTGACGTCAGCGGCCGTCGCCTCGACAACGCCGGAGACGTCGGTTCCCAGGATGAGCGGGAAGTCCCCGTCCGGTCGCCACTCCGGCGGCAGAGCGCGATAGCCGTCGCGCAGATACCAGTCCGGCGGATTGAGGCCGACGGCCCTGACACGGACCAAGACCTCGCCCGGCCTAACGTCAGGCTTGGGGGCGTCTTCGTAAGTCAGCACTTCAGGTCCGCCAAAGGCGTGCAGTCGGACCGCTTTCATCGTCTCGCCCATGATCAATCTCCTCGCACGGCGCTTGACGGCTGATTTAGCGGGTGGCGATAAGGTTGATAATCAGGCCAAAAATCACTTCAATAGTGCCACCATGGAACAAATTAGCCTCGACCGCCTCACGGGATTGATCGCCTTCGCGCGGGTCGGCGCGCTGGGAAGCTACACGGCGGCCGCACGGTCGCTGTCGATCTCCCCCTCGGCCGTGAGCAAAAGCATCCAGCGGCTCGAGCAGCGGCTGGGCGTCTCCTTGTTCACGCGCACCACGCGTTCACTGGCGTTCACGCCAGAGGGTCGCGACCTGCACGAGCGCGCCTTGAACCTGATCCGCCAGGCCGAGGAGATCGAGCAGATGGCGCTGACGGCGCGCTCGGAGCCGCGTGGCACGCTTCGGGTGGCCGCGTCCCTCCCGATCGGCCTGCACGTGATCGCGCCTGCGTTGCCCGCGTTCCGGCGGCGCTTTCCGGATCTCTCGATCGATCTTCGTCTCGAGGACAGGACGACGGACCTGATCGACGACGGGATCGATGTCGCCATCCGCATCGGTGAAGTTCCGGACAGCCGCCTGTTGTCGCGCAAGCTCGCGCCCTATCGGCTTTGCTGCTTCGCCTCTCCGGACTACCTGGCCGCGCGTGGAACGCCATCGCATCCAAACGACCTCGAGGCCCACGATACGGTCAATCTACGCTATCAAAGCACCGGTCAGATGTTTCGCTGGCCGTTCAAGATCGCCGATCGTGAAATCGAGATCCTGCCCAGATCCGACATCGTGATCGACGCCAGCGAAGCCTTGATGGCGACGCTGGTGGCGGGCGGCGGGATCGGCCTCGGCGCCTCCTTCGTGGCCGCCCCGTATGTGGAGCGTGGACAGCTGACGCCGGTCCTTTCAACTTTCGCGGTGGAACGCCACAACGTCACAGCCCTTTGGCCGGAAAGCCGGCGCAGCAACCCGGCCGTCCGGGCCTTCATTTCCATGTTGAGCGCCACCTTCGATGACCGGATGGCGGCGGCGACTTCCAGCTTGCCATGACGCCTTCTCCAAGCTCCTCGGTCGCGGCGCGCCTATTGGTGGCTAGGCGATCACCGCTAGGTGCGGCGCATCTCGTCGGCATGGGCCAAGGCCCAGGCGCACAGGGCCTCGAAAGGCTCTCGAAGCGAATGGCCCAAGGGTGTGATCGCGTACTCCACCCCAATCGGAGCGGTCGGCAGCACTGTGCGGGTCACCAGGCCATGGCGCTCGAGCCGCTTGAGCGCGTCGGCCAGCGCCTTATGGGTGATGCCGTCCAGCCGCCGCTTGATCTCGTTGAAGCGTGACGGTCGAGGGCAGAGGACGGTCAGGATCATGATCGTCCACTTGTCGGCGATCTTCTCCAGCACCGGCCGCACCTGCGCCATGTCCTGGCGCGCGCGCTCGGACAGTTGGTCCAGATCGGTATCGTCGGGGATATCTAGGCTACTCATGGTGCGTTCTTGATAGCAGATATATTCCGTATATCTAAACCGCCGTCATTGCATGAGGAGCAACATGATGGCTCGACTGGATAACGATATCGCCCTGGTTGTCGGCGGCGCCAAGGGCATCGGCCTGGCGGTCGCCGGGCGGCTGGCCGCCGATGGCGCGCGGGTTTACCTCACCGGCCGAAACGCGGCCGAGGTCGAGAAGGCGGCCGAGCAGGTGGGACACAATGCTGTCGGCTTGGTCGCGGACGCCAGCGAGGCTGGCGACCTCGCCAAGGTGGTAGAGACCGTGAGGGCTCAGGACGGGCGCATCGACGCCCTTGTGCTCAATGCCGGCTTGGCCGAACCAGCCTCGCTGGCCGACGCGAGCGTCGAGCACTTCGATCGTCATTTCACCGTGAATGTCCGGGGCGCGATGCTGGCGCTGCAAGCCAGCCTGGCGACCATGCCGGACGGCGCGGCCGTGGTGCTGGTCGGGTCGATCGCCGACGCGATCGGGGTGCCCAACTACGGCGTCTACGCGGCCACCAAGGCGGCGATCCGCTCCTTCGCCCGCACCTGGGCGGCGGAGCTCGGGCCGCGCCGCATCCGGGTGAACGTGGTGAGCCCCGGCCCCACCGACACGGCGATGATGGCGGCGACGAGCGAGGAGATGCGTGCGGCGCTCGTCGGCCAAATCCCGCTGGGTCGCATGGCGCGCCCGGACGAGGTCGCAGCGGCGACCGCCTTCTTGCTCAGCGACGACGCCAGCTTCGTCAACGGCGCCGAACTCTGTGTCGACGGCGGCATGACCCAGGTCTAGGTCGGCAGCGCCGTTGGTCGATATCGACGCCGGAGCCCGCGCTAGGCGGTCGTGAGCTCAGTGGCCTCTTGAGGTCCGGATCTCCAGACTGGAGTTCCTTACTTCTCGCCCATCATCCGAGTGGGCGAGAAGCCCCTTCCCTGGTCAGTCGACGCGTCCAACTCAGCGGCTGGGCGGCGCCAGTTGCTGACGTTGGCATGGCTCCAGGAACGCGACATTCAGAGCTGGCGCGTCATGCATCCGGCCGCGTTAAAGCTGACCCGTTGTTGCGCTAGAGGTCGATCTGCTCGGACATCTCCAGAGCGTCGTCGACCTCGATGCCAAGGTATCGGACCGTGCTCTCGAGCTTCCTGTGTCCGAGTCGTAGTTGGCATGCGCGCAAGTTGCCCGTCTTCTTGTAGATCAGCGCCACCTTCGTCCGGCGGAGGCTGTGCGTCCCGTACGCACGGGGCTCGAGCTCAATCATCGACACCCATTTGTCGACCAAGCGGGCGTACTGCCGCGTGCTGACGTGGTCGCCTGGTCGACTGCGGCTGGGAAACAGCCAGTCGTCGTTGCGTCTTCCACGCAACTTCAGCCAAACCGCCAAAGCGTCTCTTGTGGGCTCGGTGATCTCGAATGGGACGGGCTGTCCGGTTTTCCGCTGGATGATCGTGGCGCGCGCTCGCAGCGCGCCGCCCGGCGCCACGTCGCTGACACGTAGCTTCACCAGGTCGCATCCCCTGAGCTTGGCGTCGATGGCGCAATTGAACATGGCGAGGTCGCGGACTCGCCCGTTCGCTTTGAGCTGCTGTCGGGTACCCCAGATGTGCCGCGGCTTGAACGGCGGCTTTGGGCCGATGATGCGGCCAGTGTTCCAAGGACGCTTGGGTGGAAGGAAGAGGTCAAATTGAGCCATGTCCGCCTCCCGCGAATGGCTACTCCCCTCGTTTCATCCTACCACGTTCGAGCGTTCGGGGCTCCGGCTGCGCATAGCCGACATTGGGGGGCGCCAGGCTCCAGACATGGCATCGTTGGCGCCTTCGGCGGCTCACGACCCTGAGCGTACTTTGCTTCATGCCCGGGAAGCGGACATTCGGTGCTAGAGCAACTAACTTCGGCGCCGCCCCTTTTTGCGCCCCCTCGCGACAGGTGCGTAAGGGAAAAATCTCGCGGGATAAGGCTCCGGGGCGAGCTCGTTGACGCCGAGCCCCCTCTTGAGGGGGCCCGCCCTTGTCGCCTACTTCACGGCAATGAAGATCGGGTTGGCGTAGAACCACAGGTCCGACCACGGATCTTCGCCTGGCAAGTCCGGCAGCGGCTCGCTCTCCGCGCCGTTCGTGCCCCGGACCCGGATATAGGTGGAGCGGCGCACGTCCTTGAGCGCGTAGACCATCGACAGCACCTCGCCCTCGCGCGCCCAGGAGGTCGGGGTGAAGGCGCGCGCGACGCGGGTCGAGGGATTGGCGTCGAGCGTGCGGTCGGCGGCCGGTCTGGTGATGTCGCCCTGGATCAGGTCGATGCGGGCGACGCTGGGCGAAAAGCCGCCGAAGTTCTTGCCCGCGGGGTCGCGCACCCGGATGACCACCGTGACGTCCGCTCCCGCAGGAACCTCCAGTCGCCCGCCGATCTCGGCCCTAGCGCCGGCGGCGCTGGCGGTCACATCGACCTCGGAGACCAGGTCGCCCAGGGTTACGAAGATGCGGCCGTTGCGCAGACCGTCCAGCACGTCGTCATAGGTGTGGGCGGCCTTTACATAGGTCTTGGAATACTCGCCCGGCCAGAAGTCCGCGCCACCACCTGTGTAGTGGCGATGGGAGTCCGAGGTCGAGGTGACCCACCAGCGGCGCCCCTCGCCCAGCATCGCGTCCCAGAAGCCGCCGAGCTTGGCGGTCATCTGGTCGAAACCGCCGAGGGTCGGCGCTCGCGAATAGCCGCCGCGATCGCCCTTGCCCTTCAGCGAGCCGTCGGGGCTCAGGCCCGAGGCCTGGTGTCCGGGCGCGCCCTCCATGCCGACGGCGACGTCGGGGGCGGTGTCGTTCCAGTCGCGCAGCTCGGACGGCGAGACCAGGCCGTAGCGGTCCATGCCGGTCGCCGACCGCGACGGGTGGTTGGCGATCACCACCGGCGGCTTCGCCAGCGCCTTCATGTGGCGCAGCGCGTCCAGCATGAAGCTCTCCTCGTCGCGGGCCGGGTCCGCCGGCCAAGGTTCGCGCCGGTTGTAGCGGCTCTCGATCCCGAACAGGGCGTCCCGTTCGCCCGCCGTGCGCGGCAGGATCAGGCTGGAGTGCTCGGCCGCCGGCGTATCCAGCTCCATGCCCCAGAACTGCAGCACGCTCGGCGTCTCGCGGCGGGAGCGCACCAGCTCGGGATAGGCCTCGTCGCGATTCAGTTTGGAGTGGTTGGGACCGCCGTGATCGGTGGCCACCATCCACGAGAGGCCATACTGGGCGGCCATCCGGGCGTTGGTGGCGATCGGGTTGCTGGCGTCGCCCGCCTTGACCAGGATCGGCGGCTGGGACGGATCGGCGCTGGGCTTCACCGAGACGCTGAACCAGCTGTGGACGTGATGGTCGCCGGCCAGCCAGCGGCGCTCGGAAGCCTTGGCCGGGCGCGTGCCGGGGCGGTTCGGCGCGACCGGCTCGACCGAGTGGCCAGGATGCGCCGACGCCGGGCTTCCGGCGGCCTGCGCCAGGCAGAGCGTCAGGGCGGCAGCCGAGCAAACGAGACGGGCTCGAGACGGAAAGGTGCGCATCCGAATATCCTAGCCAAACCCTGTGACGCTTCCCGCAGGCGATCTTGGGAAAGCAAGCCGGCCCGCGCCGCGGGGGCGCGAGCCGGCCTCAAACCCCGCCGTCAGGCCTAGAACTTGGCCCGCAGGCCGAAGCTGACCGTGCGGCCGTAGTTGGTGTAGCCGCCGAACCAGCCACCCTTGATGAACTGCCGCTGGGAGGCTTTCGTCAGGTTCTGCCCTTCGATCGTCGCGGTGATCTGCGGAGTGATCTTGTAGCTGACGCTGCCATCCAGCGAGCCGAACGCCTTGTCGTTCAACGCCGAGAGCCCCGCCCCGCCGACGTCCTGCAGGACGTCGTCGACCCAGCTGTAGCTGGCGCGGGCGGCGAAGCGGTCCTTCTCGTAGAAGGCCGTCACGTTGAAGCTGTTCTTGGCGACATTGACCATCTCGTCCTTGAGGGTCGGCGAGTAGGTCGCTTCGGTGTCGGTGTAGGTGTAGTTGGCCAGGAAGCCCAGGCCGTCGAACGGGGCCGGCAAACGCTTGAACAGGTGCTGGTAGGCCAGCTCGACGCCCTTGATCGTCGCCTTGCCGCCGTTGGTCGGCGAGGTCAGCACGTAGGTCTGGCCGTCGACGACAATGTTGGTGTTCTGGCTGTAAACGAAGGTGGTGATATCCTTGTAGAAGGCTCCGCCGATCAGCGCGCTGCCCGGCGCGAAGTACCATTCCAGGGTCGCGTCATACTGCCAGGCCTCGAAGGGCTTCAGCAGCGGATTGCCGCCCACGGCCGTCAGCAGGGTCCCGGAGTTCAGGGTCAGGCGCGGCGCCAGGTCGGCCAGGGACGGCCGGGTGATCACCTTGGCGGCGGCGACGCGGGCCTGCAGGGTCTCGGTCAGCTCCAGCGCGAAGTTGGCCGTCGGCAGGACGTCGGTATAGGTCTTCTCGAAGCGGACGGGCAGCGCCGCCGCGCCGTTGTCGGCGTGACCCGACGAGACCTGCTTGGTCTGCGCCACACGCACGCCGACCTCACCGCGCAGGGGCGCGCCGAACAGGTTGGTGTCGATGTCGCCCAGGGCGTAGCCGGCCCCGATCTTCTCGGACACGCGATACGAATTGCGCTGGTCCGCGCGGGCCGTGCCCTTCTGGTTCGGGTCGCGCAGGGCCCAGAACGCGGCCGGGTCCGGCATGGCCCAGCGCGTCGGCAGGCCGGCGGAGGCGCCGCCCAGGAAGTCGGTGACCGGGAACGGGTCGAAATAGTCCGCGCCGAAGACCTTGCCGGTCAGGTTGGTCGTGTAGTTGATGTCGGCGCGATTATAGGATCGCGAGCGCTCGCGAAATTTGACGCCGAACTGAAGGCGGCTGACCGGACCCAGGTTCACCGGCCGTTCGGCGTCGAACTGCAGGGCGGTCTCGTCGTCCGTGGCGTCGTTCACCCGCCATTCGATGCGGCGGAACGGCAGCATGGATGGGTTGTTCAGGTCGGCGGTCAGCAGGCTGACGTCCGGCAGCCCGTCGCCAGCCTGGGGCAGGTTGAACGTGGCCCGGCCCATCGACCCCTGCAGACGGGTGCGGGTGATCGGCTTGGAGGTTTCCGAATAGGCCCGGGCGTAGGCGAGGTCGCCGGTGATCGTCCAGTCCTCGAGCTTCTGACGGATCTTTCCGGCGATCATCATGTTGTCGTGAGCCAGGTCGCTGACTTCGCGACCGATCTGGCTGTTGGTGTTCGCCGTGCCGCCCGTCATGACGCCGTCCTTGATCACGGCCGAGCCGGCGACCAGGGTCGAGAGATCCGGATCGACCGAGTAGGTCAGTTCGTCATAGTGGTCGTCGAGCTTGGTGTAGCTGCCGTCCAGCGTGATTTCCGTGGCGTCGCTGGGCCGATACTGGGCCGAGAGGACGAGGCCCTTGCGCTTGCGGTCCTCGCGCTCCAGCGTCGGGCGGATATTGGTCGCATACAGCTGCACGCCCTGGGCGATCAGGCTCTTTCCCAGGGTGGTGGTCGCGCTGGGATAGCTCCAGCCCACGCCGGTGATGCGGTCCTGGCGCAGGGTGCGCTGATCGTACACCGCCGCCGCCAGCACGCCGAAGGTGCCGGCCGCGTTGGTCCAGCTGGCCAGGCCCGACACGCGCGGGTCGGTCTTGCCGGCGAGCTCGGGATGGCTGGCGGTGGCCGACAGCGCCAGGGTCGTGCGGCCTAGGTCCAGCGGGCGAAAGGTCTTGATATCGACCACGCCGCCGATGGCGCCCTCGTCCAGAGAGGCCAGCGGCGTCTTGCCGACCTCGACGCCGGCCACCAGTTCCGACGGCAGGGTGTCGAAGCGGAACTGGCGGCCGCTCTGGCCGCTGTCGCGCATGTTCTCGTTCACCGCGGCGCTGCGGCCGTTCAGGGTGACGATCTGGAAGTTCGGGCCCAGGCCCCGGACGCGGATGAACAGGCCCTCGCCCCGGTCGCGGGTGATGGCCACGCCCGGCACGCGCTGCAGGGCCTCGGCGATGTTGTTGGACGGGAACTTGCCGATGTCCTCGGCCGAGATGGCGTCGACGACATTGGCGGCCTTGCGCTTTTCGTTCAGCGCGCGGGCGAGCGAGTTGGCGAAGCCGCCCGTGACGACGAGCTCTTCGATCTCGGTGGGCTCGTCGGCTCGGGCCGGGGCGGACGCGGCGCGCGGGGCGGACGCGGCGGGGTTGGCCTCGGTCGAGACCTTCTGGGCCGCCGGGCGCAGGATCGCCGCGCCGCCGTTGCGCACGAACGTCAGGCCCGTTCCCCGCAGCAGCTCGGCCAGGCCGCGCTCGGCGTCGAACTGGCCGCGCACGCCATTGGTGTGCTTGCCGCTCAGCAGGGCCGGATCGGCCAGCACCTGCAGGCCCGTGGCCCGGGAGAAGCTCGGCAGGGCCGAGACCAGGTCGCCAGCCGGGATCGCCAGGGTCGGCTTTTCGGGCGGCGCGGCCACGACGGGGCTCGCCGCCAGCAACGCGGCCGCGGAGGCCGAGCCAAGCCAGGTCCAGGTCTTCGAAGTCATGTCGTCATCCCCGTTTTGCGCGGCGTTCGACGCCGGTTCGGCCGGGAAGACGCTGGCCCCCGGCGAACCCGGACAGGGATTTTTGTGAAGTTTCGGCGACGGCGGTCAGCGCGAGAGCAGCAAGCCGTCCGAGGTCTGACGAACGGTGAAGCCGTGCATCAGCGCCAGATCGCGCACCAGGGCCCGGGGCTCGTCGAGCCGGAAGCGGCCAGCCACCCGTTGGCGACCCAAGGCCGGATCGGCGATCACGATCGGCGTGGCCGAGGCGCGGTTCAGGCGCTCGACCAGCCGCGCCAGGGGGATGCCGTCCGTTTCCAGCCAGCCCGAGCGCCAGTCGTCGGCATGGAGGTCGAACGCGCGGATCGCCGACAGCCGGCCCTCCTTGGCGAAGGCCCGCTGGCCCACGGTCAGCTCGGCCGTGCGGTGGATCAGCCCCGCCGGCGCCAGCCGAACGCGACCGCGACGCACCGAAAGCTCCAGGCGCTCGTCGCTGCGCTCGAGGTCGAAGGCGGTGCCCAGCACGCGGGCCGAGCCTTCGGGCGCCTTGACCGTGAACGGCCGTCCCGCGTCGTGGGCGACGTCGAAGAAGGCCTCGCCGCTGACCAGCTCGACCTGGCGCCGCCGGGCCCCCAAGCGCACCTCCAGGCGGGTCGCGCCGTCCAGGGTGACCCGCGTGCCGTCGGCCAGGGTGGCGACCCGGTGCTGGCCCGGCGCGGTCTGCAGCACCACCGGCGCGACGGTCATCAGCTGGATCTGCGGCCAGGCGAGGACGGCGGCCAGGCCGCAGGCCGCCAGACCGCCCGCTAGCGCGGCCCAACGCCCAGCGCGGCGCGGGACGCTCCGCCGTTGCTCGCTCAGCCGCATCGCCTCAGCCAGGGCAGGGTCCTGACTGGCGCGCCAAACCGCGTCGAAGGCTTGGCCGTGGGTCGGATCGGCCGACTTCCAGGTCTCGAAGGCGGCGTCCTGACGGTCGCCGTCGTCCAGACGTCGCGCCGCCCAGACGGCGGCCTCTTGGCGGATGCGGCTCATCGGCGGCCTCCGCTGGCGCGGCGCTCGGCCCGCGCGATCTCGCGATGCAG
This sequence comes from Caulobacter sp. GW821-FHT05F04, assembly GCF_059419665.1. Classification (NCBI taxonomy): domain Bacteria; kingdom Pseudomonadati; phylum Pseudomonadota; class Alphaproteobacteria; order Caulobacterales; family Caulobacteraceae; genus Caulobacter; species Caulobacter sp. GW821-FHT05F04. The sequence continues at coordinate 246,413 of NZ_JBWKSF010000002.1, read as the reverse complement.
CTGCTCCAGCGCCCGCACCACGTGCTTTTCGACCGCCGCCTCGCTGAGGCTGAGATCCTGGGCGATCTGACGCGGCGAGTGGCCGTGCAACCGGCGCCGGATGAAAACGTCGCGACGCAGGGGCGGCATTGCGTCCAGCGCCTTGCCGAACACCTCGACCTTCTGGCGATGCATCAGGATCTGCTCCGGCGCAGGGGCTTGGCAGGGAATGTCGTCGTCCAGCGCCTGGGCGGGCCGTCGGCTGGCGCGGCGGAAGTGGTCGCGCACAAGGTTCAAGGCGATGCGATAGCCCAGCGCGGCCCTGTCAACGATGGTCCGCGCCTGCTCGTAGGCAAGCAGGCGCTCGAACGTTTCCTGCACCAAATCCTCGGCCGTCGCGGGATCACGCGTCCGCCGAACGATAAACTGATAAAGGTCGCGCCGCTGCGCGCGCAGGCTAACCAGGTCGCTCATCGTAGCGCTTGGCTCCCCCAGGGAGCGGAATAGCGGACGGACCGACCAAGCATGGCCAGGCGCTAGCACGACTTTGTGACACTATCGCCTTTTCGCGCCGAACGTCGCCTCAGCGCCGATTGTGTTGAAAAAGTCGACCCCACGATTTCACAGGCTTATTTTCAGCACGAATAATGCCGATCGATCCAGTTTCCTGAACGGTTGAATCTGCAGCGTGCGCGTTCACGCACACCCGCAGACACCTTCGCTGAGTGTGTTGCGGCGATCAGTTTAACCCACCACCATGTGTGGACGGCTCCCCGGCGGCGACATCATAGGACCGCCGCAGGGCAACCGTTGGACTGTCCGTCCCCAACGATCTCCAAACCTCGCGCTTTCCAATGATTGCTCTGAGAGCCTCAGGCACGCGCCGCCGGTAGTAGATGCGACCGCCCCGCCGAAAGAGATGGAGCCGAATAGCGTGTAGACTGTTTGTGTAGCAGCCGCATGATCGTTTTCCTGAACCATCTCTGATGGTTAGGATGCTTTCGGGCGCGCGATTGTGTAGCAGGTTTGTGTAGCAATCGTCCGCAGACGGTCTTCCAGACGGTGAAACCGCAGGGTTTTCAACGATGTTTGGAAGAATGGCGCGCAAATACGGATGCTTCGGAGAACTATGAGTGGCCGCTAGCGATCTAACGCGCTGAGACTTGTCCCGTGACACACGCCCGTGAGCCAGTGGCTTCAACTCTGCGCGGCTTCAACGGCTAAAAGTGACGAGTGTCAGACGGGCTCATGAAGTGGAGCAGCCGCATTGCCTCATCCAGATCTGCCGGTGCAATTGGTCCGCGTCGGTCTAGCCACGTTTCGACAATGAACGTTGCCATCGTGCCCGCGAGGTTTACCGCTAGATGCGCGTGGCGCGGTAGGGGACGAACTTGACGTCTGCCTTGGCCGTGGGCGTCGCCGACCTTGTTCCGGAGTGCGCCCAAACCTTCGACCACGCTTGTACAGCCGCCAAGAATGCGCCGGAATACATCTTCGGTGTGCTGGCTAGGCGCTATATTCAGTAGCTCCGCAGTCAGCCTATAGAGTTTGGGGAGGTCAGCATCATCGGGGTAGATGGCTTGCCCTTCATCGAGAACTGTTTTGCAGACCGTCTCCAATAAAGTGCGCGCCGCCGTGATCGCGCCCTCAGGGTCGGTACTGCGTCGGTCCAGCGCCTTATTCCAGATAGCCGCGACGCCATCGGCGCTGAAAGCGGCGAGGACATCCGTCGCTCCCTGATCGAGCGGCTTTCTTGCTCCAGCCTCCAACTGCGCAATCAGCGGTTCGAAGTCATTTCGGATTTGAACTCGCCGGCCTTCCCAGGACGAGTGCATTGCTTTTGCGATCGGCCAAAAAGCTGACAGGTCTCGGCACGTGCGCACATGTCTGGGGAGGAGATCGGATGTCATCGGATCATCCATGAACTCGCGGCGCAGCAGCTTGTAAGTACCGTCATCGGCGGTGTTGCCGGTCGCCCGGTCGATCAGCAAGTTCATTAGAAAGAGCGCCCGCTCAAATCGGTCGGCGGGTAGGTCGGGGTCGCTCACGTGGATCATCCGGTTCGGCGGAATTGCGTTACCTTACCGTTTGGCGCGCGTCTCCGCCATGCGCAGTAGGTCGGCCGGTGGCGCGTAGTAGCTCAAATCGCTTGAAGGTTTGCGCCACAAAGCGTCCATTCGCCCCAACCGACACTTGCTTGCGGCGAGCATCTTAGCTGACCAGGGGATGGGTAAGCGAACGTTGGAAAGGGACGGACGAGCCTGTTTACAGCATGGGCTTGTTGCGCAGGTGACGTCGGCTCATCCATCCAATGACTGGCCCGCCCGTGTGGTAGTCGTGCACCTCCACCTTCACCCAGGCATCGCGCTCATCCAGGATTCGCACGGGCTGATCGGGATAGACCACGCGGATGAGCAGGCCGTTCGCATCAGGTTCCGCGCGGAGCGGGACCTCCTTGTGCACGAAACGCAGGGTGGTCTCGTTGGACAGGACGTCGGCCTTCAAGACCGTCAAATCCTCGTGCAACAGGTCAACCTTGTGTCCTAGGTCAGCGGGGTCCGGCAGCACCTGGGTGGCAGCCTGGTCGAGAGCGAAGGACGCCTTCGCGATGTCGCGAGATTCCATATCGACAGACAAGTTGTAGCCGCTCATCGCAAAAGCGAGAATCGCCAGGATCGTGGTGAAAATCTCCAATCGACCGGCGCGATGAACTGGATCGACGCCTGTCAACAAGCGACCTGAAAGCGCTTCGCGGATCAACGCTATCAGCTCATCGATTTTCGAGTTGTCGAGGGTGCCTTCGTCCACCCGACGGACGCTGTCTTGAAGGCTTGAGAATTCCTTGCCAACCTCGCCGTCCAGCGGCGTCTCGTCGTAGTGTTGCAGCAGATCGGCGGTCACGCCACGCGCGGTGATCCCGCTCAGGCCAAGGCTGGTGGCCATCTGGAAGCCCGCCGGCATGGCCATGGCCTCGCCCAACGCGCGTGGAACGGCACCGACGTCAGGGACCTGCGCCATCGTCAGGGCAGCGATCGTCGAGGCCGTGAGGCCCAAGTTGAACGTGCGATTGGCAGCCTTCAGGAAGGCAAACTGGTCGTCGTAGATCCGCCCCAGGCGCGTGACGTCGGCCAGGCGCGCGCCGACGAGGCGATCGACAGCGCCGATGGCTGAAATCCTGGGTAGGGCCGATATGGAATTCAGGATCGAGGCGTGCCGGCTAAGACCCGCCGCTGACATCGCCCAGTCCGGAAACGCCCCGCTGAGCGATTTGCTCAGCCTGCCCACGGAGTCCAGCCGCTCGAAGGCACCGCCAATGCGCATGCGTTCGGCTAACTGGTCCTGATAGGCACTGATGGCGCTGATCGTCTTGATCTTCGGGATCGCCAGATCAGCCAGAGGCGAGCGGTATCCAGCAAGAACGCCGAGTTTCTCATACTTGCGGACTTCCTGGTCGAGCAGCGACAAGGGAGGTCGCAGCATCGCGCTTAGGGTCTTGTGATTGGCCACCGCCTTCTCAATGGCGGACACGGGCGGCAAGACGTTTATGGCGAAATGCTCGTTCCGGTCTTCCTGATCCTGCTGCCAATCGCTAACCACCCGACGCAGCCGCTCTGAACCCGTCTCATCGTCCTGAGCGGCCATCGGATAAGCCTCGTTGTCGCCACGACGCCGAACCTTCCGGCGCGTCCCACGGCCTTCGGCGAGGTAGTTCGGCGTCAACATGGCGCCGCTGTTGTCCAAGAACTGGTTGGCGGCGTCGTCCAAAGCGTCCCGGGTCAGGTCTAGCACCGTCTCTGGCGACAGGCGTACTTCTTGATCGGCCGTCTTGGCCATATCGATAAGCAGGTCGCGGATCATGGCTGCGGCGTCGTCCCATCGGCCGTCTGCGAGGCCGGACCGCGTCCAGTCGTTAAACTCAGGCGTCATAGGCTCGACGATGAGCTCGCCCAGGCCAACGCAGGTAAAGCGTACTGGAAACCGCATATTGGCTAGGTCGCTGGTTGACACCATGCCCGTTCTCTCTCGCTAGGTCTTGGCGTCTCGCCGGACGCGAATCCGGAAGGCGGGCGCTTGAGAATCATAGCCGCTCCCGACATTGACAAGCGAACCGGCAGTGCAGCTACGATCCGCAGGCTTGAACGCGTTTAGCGTAGTGCAAGCCTTGCCAATTCAGGCACAAACGGTGAACATAGATTTCTTCCGTTGAGGTCGAATCTATGAATTTCACTCACTATTCCCTTGGCTACATCGAACGCGGAAGCGTTGTCGAGGTGTCCTTACAGGGGAGCGCCGCGAATGTGCGGCTGATGGATAGCTCCAATTTCAATAGCTTCAAGTCTGGCCGACAACATAGATACCACGGCGGGCTTGCAAGAAGTTCCCCTGTTCGGCTGGTCGTTCCTAGCTCGGGAAACTGGCACGTAACAGTTGATATGCAGGGGCTGCGAGGTTCCGTTAGATCTTCTGCTCGAGTTATTCCTGGAGCCGCAATGAGGCCCCTGCCGACAATCAACGAAGCTCCTCTTCGCTCGATACCCACGCTGGTCAGAGACGCCGAGGAGGATCTAGCTCCGACGCCCGAGGCACCTGACGGACGGACATTTGACGTCTTCATTTCACATGCATCTGAAGACAAGGCGGATGTCGTGCGCCCTCTTGCGCTGGCCCTTCAAGCTGCAGGTCTAAGTGTCTGGTATGACGAATTCGAACTTCGTATCGGTGATAGCCTTCGGAGGAAAATTGATCGCGGTCTTGGCAGCAGCAGATTTGGGGTCGTCGTTCTATCCCAAGCCTTCTTTGGCCGAGGGTGGCCAGAGTACGAATTGGATGGACTCGTGACGCGAGCCGTATCTGGCGATCAAATATTGCTTCCGATTTGGCACAACGTAAGCAAACGCGAGGTAATTGGCTATTCTCCGTCGCTTGCCGATAGGCTGGCGCGAAGCACAGCGACCCATACGGTTGAAGACATCGCAGCTGAGATTGTCGACGTGATTAGAAATCCCCAAACTTAGAAGGTTTCCGGAAGTGTATTTTTGGCGTTGCATCCATTCGGAGCGTCAAGGTAGCCGTTGGTGAACTGATGCCGCTCCAATCGGGTTGGCGGCGATGGCAAGATTGAAGCATCCGGCTCAGGTGGCAGGGATGCGCTTGTCTGCACACTGGATTTTCCCGGCCTGTCGCCTGGGGGCGCGGTCCTGTGAAGAGCCCAATATTCATGGATTTCAAGGCGCGAACTGGCCCCAATTTTCTAGGGCGAGATAAAAGGACAGGGACCTGACGGCCCCATGTCGTTGATGGTGCTGAGAATTTTTAGGGACCAGCCCTAAAGGTCAGGTCCCTGTTTTTCAGACTTCCTCAAACGCTTCAATGATTTGACCGGGACCAATCGCGTCGGCCCATGCGGGTAGCGGGATGAACGCGGCATTCTTCGCGTGGTGCGAGCGAAACCGCGAGGCTGCAACGGAAGCCGCTGCTCAAATCTATCGGTAGTGCGAAAAGGTCCCGATATCGCCGCTGACAAAGCTGGTCTTGGCCAGCTCCGCTCCTAGTCTCTCTGGTAGCTGGCGCGCAGTCGGCCCAGCGACATTTGCCCGTTCGGCGTAACGCCCTCGCCATTGACCACTGAGACCTCGTACCCGTTGAGAAGCGGGACGATGCGCCGATCCAGCCATTCCCTTATTGAGGAGTTATCTGCCGCCTTGCGGGTGTAGCCGTATTCCTCTTGGTCTCCCATCGCCGCTCTGCGTCCGGCTCGAACGACAATGCGAATGCCTTCGATGTCCAATACGGCTTCTTCAAGTTCCATGGGAGTCATAGCAGCCCCTCCAAAAAGTCGCCCCGACCTCCGCGGCGACCTAATGTAGAGTTATTAGCGAGTTATTTTATGGGTTGGCAAGCGCTTAATCGGCGGTTGTTGCGTCCATCATCGCTTTGATGCGATAGAGCCACTTCTCCGCGAGGCTGCTGTCTTGGAATTCCAGCTTCATAAGCGGGGTCTCGGGATCGCGTAGGCCGAACACCAGGGTTGGCGGTCCATCGACCATCTTCGTGTCTTTGATCTCTTGCTTGTGCTCGACGATCTTGCTGGAGGGGGTCATTGCCGATGCAGCGCCGAGGGCCAATCCAGCCGGTCCCGCGACAGCCAGGCCAACCACGCCACGGCCAATCGCGCTCTTCTTCTTCTGGACTGCTACGGGGGTTGTGACCGTGCGGGTGTAGCTGATCTCGTGGCTGTCTTGGCGGAGGGTTAGTTCCATGATCGACGCCAGCGGGACGGCCTTATCGCTCACGATCGTCACTTCCTCGCCAGAGCGATAGCTCACGATCCGCAGGGAGTTGTTGTCGCTGTTGAGGGCCAGCCATGCGCGGTGATTGCCGTTGCGAACGTCAGTTGCATCCGCGAGCCCGTTCATTTCCTTGTACTCGTAGAGGGCCAGCCGCTCGCGTTTGGCTGCAGCCTTGCGCTCTTCCTGGCGGGCCTTTTCCTTCTCGTTTCCGAGATAGCCCAGGTAGAGGAAGCCGCCGAACAGAATGGCGATGATGACGAGGATAGTGAGCAGCACCGGCGTTCCCCCTTGGCCCGACAGCGCAACCTAGGTCAGCCTTGTCGCCAGCGCCACTCTCAGGGCGCGAGGGCTGCGGGGCCATCAAGGCTGATCTGCTCGCCGGTCAGTTCGACGCTGCGATCGCCGAGGTCGACAAAGAAGTCCAGGCGATGATCCAAAAGCGCGCTGTGTCGCGTGGGACGAGCGCTCCGAAGAAGCGCGGTCGCAAAGCCAGCTAACACCGCTGACAAGCCGAAACGCAAACGACCCCTGAGAAGGGGCCGTTTCTGCATCTGAGCATTAGGTGTGTGCGATGCCTGTTCCTGCCCTGTGTGGCGCCTTGCAGGGGCTTACGGCCAGTCGAAGCGAGAGATCGCCCTCGCGACCGTATCGCAGCTATCCGGAGATTGGCCCGATGCCTGCTGTTTGGCGTGATAGTGACCGCCCTGCGTGAGTTGCGTGAGCAGGGTCTGTTGAGCTGCTGTGCCCGGCGGGGCGACCCGATCCAGCCAAGCGCCCACACGGCCCGCGTAGGGCTTTATGTTCACGCCGCACGCTGCGCCACGGCCAATCATGACGGCGTATGTCGAGACGCGATCAATGTAGCCGTACATCTCGCCCTGTGACGGTTCGCCGGCACTGACTGGAGCTGCGTTGGCCATCGCTTCCTCCTGTGCGGCGAGCTGCTTCGATCTTTGAGACACGGTTTCGTCAGCCACGACCATCGGAACGCGCTTGCCGTCGAGTACAAGTGGGCGGCTAGAGTCGCACGTCGTAGGTCCCTGACCGGGTTCGGAACTGAACTCGGGGGTGTTGGTCATGTAAAACCCAATCGAGAAGGTGCGGCGCTTACCCCCTCCGACTGGCTCTGCAGTTCCGTCGTAGACTGCGCCTTGGCTGCCCATTGCTTCGCACGCGGTTGTCAGCCGGTAGGCGCGTCCAAGGCGTTTGCTTACGAACGCTTCGACTTGGCGTGCGGTGTAGACGTTGAGGTCGCGCACCTCATTGGGCGGCACCTGGCTCAAGTCGACGAGCGGGATTTCCGGCTCGACGCTCTCGGGAGCGGATTGAGGTGCTGGTGCGGAGGCAGCTGCGGGCTCCACGGGAGGCGCTTGGTCGGAAGGGGCCGAGTTCCAGCCGATGACGAGCAGCGAAACAACGCCCACAGCCAGGAACGTCCCGCCGCCGAGAACCACGACTTCTTTTGCCGATACCATGCGCGCCCCTGAGTTTCGCTCTATGGTTGCTCGGGGGTGGCCAAGTTCCGATTAACGCGAATGGTTACAGGTTTCTGACATGGCGAAGCCCCGCAAGGCGGGCAACCATCGTCGACGCCAGGATGCTCGCCAAATCGATGCTCGACGATCCCAGCCGCGCGGTCAGAGAGCGAGCGGCGTTTCTCGTCCGTCGCCTGTCGGAAGTACACTAGACGTCCGTGTGTGGACGCCCGCTTCGAGGCAAGAGGTTTTTCGAGATTTCTGACGCGGTCGGTTCAGGTGCTTCCGTGTGTCCGGCCTGTTGATGCGGCCGTTCACACGCCGCTGGCCTGTATGGAGATCGCGGATCGGGTCCAGACCGCAACGGCGCGCTCAAGGCGCTCGGACATTTCACTGGTTTTCCCAACCCCGTCTTCTGACCGTTGCGCCATACCTCTCGTCTGACCTTTGCCTCTCCGACGCCTCAGACCCTGGCGGTTAGACCGCCACGGCCGGAGCCCTGTAGGTTCCTCCGTGCGCCATCAGCGCCCAGACGATCCTGGCCATCTTGTTGGCCAACGCCACGGTGACCAGCATCCGCGGCTTTCGCGCCAGCATGCTCTCGAGCCATGGATTGGCAGGTGCGCGATCGCGGCCCGACACCCTGGCCGCGGAGCTGGCGCCAAGGATCAGCAGTCGTCGCAAACTACGCTCGCCCATCTTGCTGGTTCGCCCTAGTCGCTCCTTGCCGCCGCTCGAGTGCTGCCTTGGCGTGAGGCCGACCCAGGCGGCGAAGTCGCGCCCGCGCTTGAAGGTGCTGGCCGCCGGCGCCAGCGCCACCAGCGCGGTGGCGACGACGGGCCCAACGCCAGGGATGGTCATCAGCCGTCTGGCGACGGGATCGCGCTTGGCCCGCGCGGCGATCTCGGCATCCAGCTGCACGATCTGGCCCTGTAGGGCTCGCAGGCTTTGGGCGATGATGGCCAACACCGGCCGCGCCTCGGCGGGCAGGTCGCTGCTTGGGTCGTCGACCACATCGATCAGCCTGGCGGTGTGCGCCGCGCCTTGCCGGACCACGAATCCAAACTCCGCCAAATGACCCCGCAGCGCATTGATCAGTTGGGTGCGTTGCCTGATCAGCAGGTCGCGGGTGCGGAACACCACGGCCGAGCCTTGAGCCTCAGCGCTCTTGGGCGTGACGAACCGCATCGTCGGCCGCTGCGCCGCCTCGCAGATGGCCTCGGCGTCGGCCATGTCGTTCTTCTGCCGCTTCACGAATGGCTTCACATAGGCCGGCGGGATCAGGCGGATCTCGTGACCCAGAGCTCCGATCTCTCGGGCCCAGTAGTGAGCGCTGGCGCAGGCCTCCATCGCCACCAGGCAGCGTGGCTGGCTGGCGAAGAACGCCAGCATCTGATCTCGTCGCAGCTTCTTGCGGAAGACCACGCCGCCGGCCCGATCAGCGCCATGCGCTTGAAAGACCGACTTGGCCAAGTCGAGCCCGATTGTGATAACTTCTCCCACGGACGCCTCCTTTGCAGTGGTGTTCTCAACACCTCCACTTTGGCACATCGATGCCGTCGGGGGGCGTCCACCCCATCGCAACGGGTCGGGAGCGGGAAAACGCACCCGGCCAGAGAGCGGACCTTCACGCTTTAAGGCGTGGGCTGGTCAGTCAACTGGCGTCGCCCTCGCTGAGAGCTTCAGACCCTCGCTCGGAGACAAACCGCCCTGGTGCGCTTGGTGGAACGAGGGCCGGACGGGCTGGCGCGCGTCAAGGGTGGCGCCTACGGCGCCATCGCGGAGCGACGGCGAAGCCGCCCTTGACCCGCACCATCCCGCCCGGCAGAGGCTCTCCAAGCGCTCCAGGGCGAGCACCGACCTTTCAGGTCCTGGCTCCCTTGAGCGGGCGGGTTGGTGCCAGCGCCTACTTAGCTAGGCGAACGCCTGGGCCGCCGCCAGCGTCGGCGCTGATGAAGATCACGCCCTCGGATTCGAGCGCGGCTTGGATACGATCAATCGTGCCGGTCTGCATTCCGCCCTTGTTGGCCTCGAACCGATGGATCGTGGAATCGGCGACTTCCGAGCGCTCAGCAAGCACCCTCACGCTGATTCCAAGAGCGGCTCGCGCCATGCGGATTTGAGCGGGCGAGATCATTTTTAGAGAAATTCTCCGACTTCTTGCGAATTTCTGTTGACCAGGCCGGTGAAATTCGCTGAAGTCTAAGCGGAATCCTCCGAAACTCCACCGATTAGCGCGCTGATCGGACCGAGCGCCTGCGCCGGGAGCCCCCGCATGTCTAAAGACAAGGCCGACCCCACGTCCATTTCCCGCCGCGCCCTGCTTGGCGCGACGTCAGCCGCTCCGCTGATTTGCAGCGCCCCGAACGCAGCGGCGCCACCGCCGACTGATAGCCTCATCGGCCAGTGCGCGCGCTGGCTGGCCTACGACTTCGAGTCCGATGGCCTTGCCCGCCGATGGGGCGCGCTGGAGACCCTGGCGGCCTCCGGATACGACTACTTCCGCATGAGCGACCATCAGCGCGGCAGCCTTCCCATGGCGCCCGAGATGGCCGCGATCGAAGTGGAGCTGGACGCGCTTTGGGAGAAGCGTAAGCGCGGCCTCAAGGCGATCACCAAGCTGGAGCCTCGCAACATCCACGAGGTCGCCAGCCTCCTCGTCATCGCCGCCCGCATGGATTTCCATGACCCAGGCCCGACCGCGCCCCTGGTCAACAAGGCCATCGCGTTCTTGGCCTCGGCCAAATGCCCCGGCTGCGGAGAGCCCTATGTGCCGCCGAGCCTGCCCACGGCCTGACGCGGCGGACGCAAACCCGCCGATTTCCTGTCTCTCTTCGCCGCAGTACGACGGGTGGCCGAAGCCGCTTGCGGCGCTGTCACCGCCCTGCACCGTGGCGCGATGGCCCCTCGGCATCATCCGGATAGCTGTGAGAACGGCGGCGCCCGCGTCATCAAGCGCCGCCGACGCCGCGCCGACGCGCCAATCAAGGTCGCCGATGACTGGCCCGACTTCGTGCCAGTCACCGACCACGAGGCCCGCATTATCGAGGCCTTCTTCGCCGACGTTCTGGATGAGCTGTTCGGCCCCATTCCCTGATCAATGGAGTTTGACATGGGCCGCGCTCGCCTAGCCCCCACGCCGTCGCCCGCATCGCGGGCGGCGGTCTATCTCCGCGTCTCTACGGGTCGTCAGGCAGAACATGACCTGTCGTTGCCCGACCAGCGCCGCCAGCTTGAGGCCTACTGCGCTGGCAAAGGCTGGAAGGTGGCGACCGAATATCTGGAGCCGGGCAACACCGCCACCGACGACAAGCGGCCCGCCTTTCAGGACATGATCGAAGCGGCGATGACCAAGCCCGCGCCGTTCGACGTGATCTTGGTCCACTCGTTCTCGCGGTTCTTCCGCGACCAGTTCCAATTCGAGTTCTACGTCAGGAAGCTGGCCAAGAACGGCGTGAAGGTCGTCTCGATCACCCAGGAGCTGGGTGACGATCCGATGAGCAACATGATGCGCAAGATCATGACGCTCTTCGACGAGTACCAGTCCAAGGAGAACGGCAAGCACACCCTACGGGCCATGAAGGAGAATGCCCGCCAGGGTTTCTGGAATGGCTCACGCCCGCCATTGGGCTATCGCGTCATCATTGCTGAACAGCGCGGTGCCAAACTCAAGAAGAAGCTGGAGATTGACCCGATCCAAGCCGAGAAGGTTCGACGCATCTACAAGCTCGCCCTGTTCGGCGTGGACGGCTCCGGTCCCTTGGGCCTGAAGTCCATCGCCACCTACCTCAACGACAACAACGTCCGCACCAAGGATGGCGGCCGGTTCGGAATCGACGCGGTCCACAAGGTGCTGACCCGCACGACCTACAAGGGCGAGCACCGGTTTAACTTCACCGACCACAAGAACCGCGCTCGCAAGCCCGACGAGGAGCACGCGGTGGCCAAGATCCCGGCCATCGTCACCGAGGACGAGTGGCAGGCGGTGCAAGACCATCTGAAGCTCCGCAGCCCGACCTGCATGGCCTCGCGGTTCGTCACCAGCCAGGTGCTCCTGGGCGGCATCTGCTTCTGCGGTCTCTGCGGCGGCGCCATGACCCTGCGGACCGGGAAGAATGGGCGCTATCGCTATTACACCTGCTCGACCAAGGCCCGCATGGGCAAGGCGGGCTGCACCGGCATCACCGTGCCGATGGACAAGCTCGACGACGCCGTCGTCGATCATCTGGAGCGCCGGCTTCTTCAGCCTGACCGGCTGTGCATGCTCATGGGCAACGTGCTCGACCGTCGCCAGGAATGGGTGGAGCGCAGGCGCTCCCACGTCGCCGAACTGCGTAAGCGGTCCACCGAGGCGGCCAACAAGCTAGTGAGGCTCTACGCGGCGATTGAGGACGGCCTGGTCGGTCACGGCTCCGAAGGCCTGAGCGACCGCATCAGGGAGTTGGAGGCCATCAAGAAGGAGGCGGCGGCCGACGCCGAACGCGCCGAGGCCGCCATCGACAAGCTCGGGCCGATGATCACGCCGGAGGCCATCGAGCGGATGGCCCTGGCGACCCGCGAGGGCCTACGGGCGCCGGACGGCTCCTATCGGCGCGCCCACGTCCGCGCCGTCGCGCAGCGCGTGGAAGTGCTGTCCACAGCCGAGATCAAGATCATGGGGGGAAGGACCGAACTGCTTCGGACGTTGGCCGCTTCGGGGGGCGACCAGTCTGCGATTCTGGAAGTTCGCAGTTTTAAACCGAAGTGGCGCGCCCGGAACGATTCGAACGTCCGACCCTCAGATTCGTAGTCTGATGCTCTATCCAGCTGAGCTACGGGCGCGCATTGCCTTTCGGCGAGGCGGGGGAAGTAGCCCGTCCGTTTCGGGAACGCAAGCCCGGTTCGCAGGAAAATTCGAAAAGTTTCGCACGCCGGTGTTCGCTCGGCGCAACGGCCTTGCCGCATAGCGGTTCAGGACGCGGGATTGAGGCCGCTTGCAGACTATCTGGACGTGACAGCGTCGCTTGATTGGTGTCCATGGAACGCCTCGGGACGGCGGGCAGGCCTTCCCCAATGTTCGCCCCTCGTCCGCCATAGAGGATCCGTATGCGTCGTTTTGTTTCCCTGCTCGCCCTCGCCGCGTCGCTCCAGCTGGCGCTGGCTCCGGTCTCCGCCGCCCACGCCGAGTCGATCCCGCTGGGCATGCCGGCGGCCAGGCCGGTCTCCACCTCGACACCCGCCAAGGGCATGGTCGCCGCGGCCAATCCGCTGGCGGTCGAGGCCGGCCTGCGGGTGCTGCGCGACGGCGGCTCGGCCGTCGACGCCGCCGTGGCCATCCAGGCGGTGCTGGGCCTGGTCGAGCCGCAGAGCTCGGGCCTGGGCGGGGGCGCGTTCATGGTCTTCTACGACGCCAAGACCGGCAAGGTGACCGCCTATGACGGCCGCGAGACCGCGCCGAGCGGCGCTTCGCCGGACATGTTCATGGCGCCGGACGGCAAACCCCTGCCCTTCGTGACGGCGCTGCTGTCGGGCCGCTCGTCGGGCGTGCCAGGCGCGGTGGCCATGCTGGCCCAGGCCCAGAAGGAACACGGCAAGGCTGCCTGGAACACCCTGTTCAAGGACGCCGAAAAGCTGGCCGACGACGGCTTCGTGGTCAGCCCGCGCCTGGCTGGCATGATCGTCAGCCGCGCGCCCCAAGCCTCGCAGCCGGACGCGGTGAAGTACTTCACCAAGCCGGACGGAACCCGCTACCAGGCCGGCGACGTGCTGAAGAACCCGGCCTATGCCGCGACGGTGCGCAAGATCGCCGCCGAGGGTCCGGCGGCCCTGCTGGACGGCTCGATCGCCCAGGCGATCGTCGACCGGCTGCACGAGGGCGACCTGCCCAGCAGCATCACCCTGGCCGACTTGAAAAGCTACAAGCCGCGCGTGGCCCCGGCCCTGTGCCGCCCGTGGAAGGTCTATACCGTCTGCGTGCCCAACCCGCAGTCGTCGGGTCTGGCCGTGATCCAGGCGCTGCGGATGCTGGAGCACACCGACATCGGCAAGCGCGGCCCGACCGATCCGGTGGCCTGGACCCAGCTGGCCCAGGCCGAGCGGGTCATGTACGCCGACCGCGACCGCTATGTCGGCGACCCCGCGTTCGTGACCGTGCCGGTCGACGGTCTGCTGGATCCGAAATATGTCGCCGAGCGCGCCAAGCTGATCACCGACACGGCCGGCGCGGCCCCCCCGTTCGGCAAGCCGAAGGGCGCGCCGAAGGTCGGGATCGACATGACCAAGGAGCCGGGCGGCACCACCCATCTGGTCGTGGTCGATCCGGCCGGCAATGTCGTGTCGATGACCACCACGGTCGAGAGCATCTTCGGCAACGGTCGGATGGTGAACGGCTTCTTCCTCAACAACCAGCTGACCGACTTCTCGTTCTCGCCGAAGGAGAAGGACGGCGCGCCGGCCGCCAACGCCATCGCGCCGGGCAAGCGCCCGCGCTCATCGATGTCGCCGATCATCGTGCTGGACAAGAAGGGCAAGTTCCTGGCGGCCGTCGGCTCGCCGGGCGGCAACGCCATCCTGTCCTATAACCTGAAGGCCATGGTCGGGCTGTTCTACTGGAACCTGAACATGCAGGAGGCCGTGTCGCTGCCGAACGTCGTGGCGCGGGGCGACACCTATTCGGGCGACGCCCAGTGGTTCGGACCCGCGATGCTGTCGGCGCTGAACGCGCGTGGCGTCAATATCAAGGTCGGCCAGGTCGAGGGCTCTGGCCTGCACGGCGTGATCGTGCGGCCGGGCGACGTGCTGGAAGGCGGCGCGGACCCGCGTCGCGAGGGCGTGGCCAAGGGGCTCTGAACCTCCTTCCAGGGCGTGGCAGCCGAAAGTGTAAGCGGTTTCGGCGCCTGCCACGCCCTGCCTTTTTAGAGATGGACCCTGATCGAACGATCAGGGCTCCAGGCCCGCCTCGACCTCGGCGCGGGAGAAGACTTCCTCCTGGCCGTCGATGAGCAGTTCGGTGTCGGAGGCTTCCTGCACCGCGACCATGGCCGCCACCCGGCGCAGGGCGCTCGGGACATCGGGCGCCTCGACCGTGATCTCGTGGATCGGCGCGCCCCCAGTCGAGGCGCCGATCTTCACCGCGATGGTCCAGGTGGTGGTCATCGCACGTCCTCCTAGGTGGCCGAGGCGTCGGCGGCCTTGTCATCCGGCTCCGGCAGCGGCTCGGGCGCGCCGGCCAGGGTGAGATCGAACACCGAACCGCCGGGTCCGGTCTCGACCAGCGCAAGATCTCCATGATGACCCTGGGCCAGCTCGCGGGCGATGGCCAGACCCAGTCCCGTGCCGCCGCGCCGCACCGAGCCGACGAAGGGTTGGAACAGGTTGGCGCGGGCGCGCTCGGGCACCCCGGGGCCGTCGTCCGACAGGCGCAGGATGCTGTGGCCGGCGTCGCGGCGCAGCTCGACGAAAACCTTGCCCTTGCCGCCCCGGTCGGTCGCGCCCTCGATCGCCTCGCGGGCGTTGCGGAACAGGTTGGTGAGGATGCGGTGCAGTTGGTCCGGGTCGGCCACTACCTGTTCGCGCGGACCGATGACGGTCTCCAGGGCGACGCCCTGCGGGGTCAGGCCGGCGTCCTCGGCGGCCATGTCCAGGGCCGGACGCAGCGGGATGATCCGCGTCACCGGCTCGGGCTCCTTGGACTTGCCATAGGCCATGACATCGGAGGCCAGGGTGATGGCGCGGTCCAGGGCTCGTTCCAGGCGGGGCAGGGCCTGAGCCACCTTGGGATCGCCGAGGGCGGCCAGGCGATCGGACGCCATCTGGGCGCTGGTCAGCATGTTGCGCAGGTCGTGATTGATCTTGGCCACCGCCTCGCCGAGGGCGGCCAGACGGGCTTTGGACGCGAGCGCCGCCAGCAGGTCGACCTGCATGCGGTCGAGCTCGGCCTCGGCGCGGCCGATCTCGTCGCGGCGCTTGGACACGGCGATACGCGCCTCCGGATCGCCGGGGTCGACCCGGAAGGCTTCCATGGCGCGGGTGATCCGCTGCATCGGCCGGACCAGGAAGACATTCAGGAAGGCGTAGACGAACAGGCCAGCAAGGGCGGCGACGAAGATGGTCACGCCGGCCAGTCGCCAGAAGTACTCGACCAACGCAGCCTTCAAGGGAGCGTCTGGAACCACGACCTCGACGAACTCGGCCTTGCGGAAGCGCGGCTCGGCCATCACGCGGACCATGCTGCCCTTGGGGCTGGTCAGGGTGAAGAACGGCGCGGCCAGCCACGAACCGGGGTTCTGGCGGCGCAGGTCCACGAGATACGGCGTCTTGAACGGCTGCTTGGGCGGCAGGACGAGACGCCGGGCGCCCTCGGCCTGGACGGCGACGGTGACGGCCCCGGCCTGGTCGAACATCTGGTTGGCGACGGCGTCGCTGACCCGCAGGTCCGGATCCGACTCGGCGATGGTCGAGGCCAGTTCCCCGGCCCGCACACGATCCAGCAGCCACTGCTCCTCATAGGCCGCCAGGGTCGGCGGCAGGATCAGCAGGCCGCCGAAGGTGACGACGATGGCGGTGAACAGCAGCAGGCGCGCCGACAGGCCGCCGGGCCACGGAAATCGCTTCCGGGGCGGGGCGGGCTCAGTCTCTGACGGCGAAACCGTTTCGACCATCCGGGGCGGCTACTTCTCGTCCAAAGGCTTTGGCAGGGGCGCTGCTCCGCGCCGCTTGCGCCAATGGCGCCACAACGGCGGCAGAAAGGCCAGAACGCCCATGCCGACAATGGGAAGATAAATCCGTGGCGAGAAGAGGGTCTCCAGCGTCACCGGGCCGCCCCGCGCGAAGAGATGGCCCAGTCCCGCGCCGATGCCGGCATAGACGAAGGAGCTCGGGATCATGCCCAGCACCGAGGCCAGAACGAAGGTGCGGGTCGGAATATTCATCAGCCCGGCCGCGACATTGACGATCAGCAGCGGAAAGGCCGGGATCAGGCGCAGGGTCAGCAGGTAGTTGAAGGCGTCGTGCTTGAAGCCCTCCTCAACCCGCGCCAGGAACGCGCCGGGCTTGCGGCGCAGCATGTCGCCGAACGCGGTGCGGAACACGAGATAGATGATGGTCGACCCGCCGGTGGCGCCGGTCACCGCCGCGAATCCGCCGCCTATCGGTCCAAACAGGAAGCCGCCGGTCAGCGACAGGATCAGGGCCCCCGGCAACGACACGGCGACGGAGGCGATGTAGATCGCCAGATAGATGGCCGCGCACAGCAGCGGTTTTTCGCGCGCGAAAGTCTGGAGTTCGGCGCCGCGAGCGCGCAGCTCCTCAAGCGAGATATGATCGGCGACGCCGCTGGCGAAGGCGGCCACGAACAGGACCACGATGACCACCAGCGGGCCAAAGCGGCGCAACAGCATTACAGCCCGGTCTCGCGTCATGCGGCGCCGACCGCGTCCTCGACGGCGGCGAAGCCATCGGCCCGCAGGCGGGCGGCGAGATCGCGCTTGATGCGGGTGACCAGGCCAGGGCCGCCATAGACGAGGGCCGAATAGAGCTGCACGGCCCGCGCGCCGGCGCGGATCTTGGCGTAGGCCCCGGCGCCGTCGGCGATCCCGCCCGTGCCGATCAGGTCAACGCGACCGGCCGCGGCGGCATGGAAGCGCTTCAGCACCTGGGTCGAGGGTTGCAGCAGCGGCGCGCCGGAAAGGCCGCCACTCTCCTTGGCATGGGCCGACTTCAGGCTGTCAGGGCGGGCGATGGTGGTGTTGCTGACGATGATCGCGTCCAGGCCCGCGTCGACCACAGCCTCGACGATGGCCTCGACCTCGCCGTCTTCCAGGTCGGGCGCGACCTTGAGGAAGATCGGATAGTCGGCGCCCGAGGCGACCTTCATCGCCTCGCGGGTCTCGGAGATGCGGCCCAGCAGGTCCTCCAGCGCCGCCTTGGTCTGCAAGGCGCGCAGGCCCGGCGTGTTGGGCGAGGAGATGTTGGCGGTGAAGTAGTCCGACAGGCCCCACAGGCGGGTCAGGCCCGTCACGTAGTCCTCGATGCGGTCGCTGGCGTCCTTGTTGGCGCCGATGTTCGCGCCAACGATCCCGCCCCTGCCCTGGCGCTTACCGAGCCGCGCCGCGAAGGGTTCAAGGCCGCCATTGTTGAAGCCCATGCGGTTGATCACCGCTCGATCCTCGGTGAGGCGGAAGAGACGCGGACGCGGATTGCCGGCCTGGGCCAGGGGCGTGACCGTGCCGGCCTCCACGAAGCCGAAGCCGGCGGCCAGCATGGGATCGGCGACCTCGGCGTTCTTGTCGAAGCCGGCGGCCAGACCCACGCAGTTAGGCAGTTCCAGGCCGGCGATCTTCACCGCCAGGATCGGATCGTCGGGACCGGTCTCGCGGGGGCCCAGGCCCATCCTGAGGCCGCGAATGGCCCAGCCGTGGGCGTCCTCGGGATCGAAGGCGTGCAGGGCGCGCGCGGCGAGGTCATGCAGGTTCATGCGAGGTGATCGCCCAGTCGAGGAACGCCGTCGGCGTCGAGACCAAGATCGGCCTCGGTGATCACCTCGCTGGCCAGCAGCGGGCGATAGAGATGCGGGAATAGCGCCCCACCGCGCGAGGCTTCCCACTTCAGGTCCGCGCCCAGGCCCTCGGCCTCGACGCCCAGCAGGACGAGGTCCGGCTGATCCTTGAAATATCTGGCGGCGGTCTCCTGGGCCTGGTCGGCGGCGGAGAGGTGGATGAAACCGTCCTGGTGGTCGACGGCCGAGCCTTCGAATCGGCCCACGGCCTTGGCGGCGTCCCACTCGGCGCGGGACAGGATCTTGTAGATCAGGGTCATTCGCCGCCGGCTCCGCCGTTCTCGTGCGCGTATAGGAGGTGCTCCAGCACGGGGCCCCTGTCGGTCCAGCCGAACACCACCGTGGTCGAGGTTGGGAAACGGCCGCGCAGCTTGTTGGTCTGGATCGGCGAGGCCTCGCCTTGCTGGGCCAGACGCAGGGCCAGTTCGTGCAGGCCGGGATTGTGCCCGACCACCATGACCGTGGCCACGCTGTCGGCGTACGCCTCGATCACCTGGACGACCTCTTCCGGATCGGCGTGATAGAGGTCGCGGAACTGCTCGACCCGCGCCTCGGGAAAGTTCGGCGCGACGCGCTCGGCCGTCTCGCGCGTGCGGCGGGCCGAGGAGACCAGAATCAGGTCAGGCGCGAGGCCGGCGCGCGCCAGCGTCTGGCCCATGACGGCCGCGTCGGCCCGGCCGCTGTCGGCCAGGGCGCGTTCGAAATCGCCGCCGCTCTGGGCGTGCCGCTCGGCCTTGCCGTGGCGCATCAGGATCAGTCGCTCCATGCGACCTCCATAGCCGTCCCTCGCCTTGTCAGGAAGCCAGTGGTTGACACCTTGTTCGCCAAGGGGTCCAAGGCGGGCCATGGCTGCGCTCGATCTGGTTACACCCGCCGGCGGGGGAACCTGGCGGTTTCCCGCGAACGAACCCCTGCGGCTCGATTCCGGCGCCATGCTCGAGGGCCTGGAGATCGGCTACCAGACCTATGGCGCGCTCAACGCCGACAAGTCCAACGCCGTCCTGATCTGCCACGCCCTGACCGGCGACCAGTACGTCGCCTCGCCGCACCCGACGACGGGCAAGCCCGGCTGGTGGTTGCGGATGATCGGTCCCGGCAAGCCGCTGGACCCGGCGCGGCACTTCATCATCTGCACGAACGTGATCGGCGGCTGCATGGGCTCGACCGGGCCGGCCTCGATCAACCCGGCCACCGGCAAGGTCTACGGGCTGGCGTTCCCGGTCATCACCATCCCCGACATGGTCCGCGCCCAGGCGATGCTGGTCAGCGCCCTGGGCATCGAGACCCTGTTCGCCGTGATCGGCGGCTCAATGGGCGGGATGCAGGCCCAGCAGTGGGCGGTGGACTATCCGGAGCGGCTGTTCAGCGCCGTGGTGCTGGCGTCCGCTTCCCGGCACTCGGCCCAGAACATCGCGTTCCACGAGGTGGGCCGCCAGGCGATCATGGCCGATCCGGACTGGCGCGGCGGCGCCTATGCCGAGCATGGCGTGCAGCCCGGAAAAGGCCTGGCGGTGGCGCGGATGGCCGCGCACATCACCTATCTGTCCGAGCCCGCCCTTCAGCGAAAGTTCGGCCGCGAGCTCAAGCGCGACGGCCTGTCCTGGGGCTTCGACGCCGACTTCCAGGTCGAGAGCTATCTGCGTCACCAGGGGGCCAGCTTCGTCGACCGGTTCGACGCCAACAGCTATCTCTACATCACCCGGGCCACCGACTATTTCGACATCGCCGCCAGCCACGGCGGGGTGCTGGCCAAGGCCTTCACCGGGGCGCGCGACGTGCGCTTCTGCGTGCTCAGCTTCACCAGCGACTGGCTCTATCCCACCGCCGAGAGCCGTCATCTGGTCCGCGCCCTGACCGCGGCCGGGGCCCGCGCCGCCTTCGCCGAGATCGAGAGCGACAAGGGCCACGACGCCTTCCTGCTGGACGAGCCGGTGATGGACGCGGCGCTGGCGGGCTTCCTGAGTTCGGCAGAGCGTGACCGGGGGCTGATTTGACCCCAAATTCCCAGAATAAAGTTCGGGAGGACTTCCGCGAGATCCTGCGCCTGGTGCGCCCCGGCTCGCGGGTGCTGGACGTCGGCTGCGGCGAAGGCGCGCTGCTGGACCTGCTGAGTCACGAAAAGCAGGTCGACGGCCGGGGGCTGGAGATCAGCGCCAGCGGCGTGGCCGCCTGCATGGCGCGCGGCCTGTCGGTGGTGCAGGGCGACGCCGACCTGGACCTCGACCACTTTCCCGACCGCTCGTTCGACTACGCGGTGCTGTCCCAGACCCTGCAGGCGACGCGCCATCCGCGCCACGTGCTGGACGAACTGCTGCGGATCGCCGACCGGGCCATCGTCTCGTTCCCGAACTTCGGCCACTGGCGGGTGCGCTGGTCGTTGCTCAGCCGAGGCCGGATGCCCGAGACCAAGGCCCTGCCGATGCCGTGGTGGTCGACGCCGAACATCCACCTCTGCACCCTGGCCGACTTCCTGGCCCTGACGGCCGAGCTCAACCTGCGCGTCGACGCCTGCGCCGCTTTCGCCGGCGCCGGTCCGGCCCGACCGATGAATCCGGCCAGCACGCTCGAGAACTGGCGGGCCGAGACCTGCCTGTTCATGCTCAGCCGCAACGGCGCGACGACGCAAGGAAACCATCCTGGGGGGGAACTTCCGCCGGTCTCGGGCGATCTGTTCGACGGATGAAGACGCTTCGTCTCATGACCTACAACGTCCACCGCTGCGTGGGCACGGACCGCAAGCTCGATGTCGAGCGTGTGGCCGAGGTCATCGCGGCCGAAAAGCCCGATGTCGTCGCCCTGCAGGAACTGGACGTCCTTCGCGCCCGCACCAAGGGCGTCGACCAGGCCCATCGCCTCGCCGAACTTCTGAAGATGAGCTTTCACTTCCACCCGGCCATGACCGTGGAGGAAGAGCTCTACGGCGACGCCATCCTGACCGCCCTTCCCGAGCGAAGGGTCAAGGCCAAGAGCCTGCCGCTCTACAAGCGCGTGCCGGGCCTGGAGCCCCGCGGCGCCCTGTGGGTGGAGGTGGATGTCGGCGGGACCAAGGTCCAGATCATCAACACCCACCTGGGCCTGATCCCACAGGAACAGAAGCGCCAGGCCGCCGCCCTGCTGGGTCCCGACTGGATGGGCGCGGACGAGTGGCTGGCCCCCGGGGTGGTGCTGGGCGACTTCAACGCCACGCCCTATTCGGCGACCTATAGGATGCTGCGAACGGCCCTGCGCGACGCCCAGGCGCCGACGCCAAGCTGGCCGCGACCGGCCACGGCGACCTTCCCGTCCAGCTTCCCGTTCATGCGCATCGACCATGTCTTCCTGACCAAGGGCCTGGAGACGCGCGGGGTCAATTCGCCGTTCAGCCCGCTGGCCCGCGTGGCCTCCGACCACCTGCCGCTGGTGGTCGAGCTGGAGGTCACGGCTTAAGCCGCTCTGGAGGCTCGGGCGGCGGCTGAGTAAGCCGGGCGATGTCGCGCCGCAGGCGCGTTCGACGCCCCCAGGGTCGCCAGGCGTCGTCGGGCGCGATGGCGTCGCCCAGGCTCCAGTCGGCGATGAACTTCTGAACGCCGCTCAGGTGGCGCGCCGGCACGGGCTGCAGCCGGCGCGGCGGGCCGCCTTTGACGTCCAGCGCGTTGATCGCCCCGCCCAGGCCGCCTTCGCGATCCATGGCCTCCAGGACGTCGGCGGCCGAACGATCGATGAAGTGACCGACCAGACGGCCCAGGAAGGCGCGGACCGTCTCGCGCTCCAACTCGCTCCTGGCCTCGAAGGCCAGGTCGCACTCGCTGTCGAGCCCGATCGAACGGTTGTTGAGGTTGGCGCTGCCGATCCGCAGCATCCAGTCGTCCATGATCGCCACCTTGGAGTGGACGATGATCGGCGCCCCCTTGGGGGTGTGGGCCGAGAAGGCCGAGAAACGCCCATGGACGTCGACCTCGCGCAGGCGGTTGATGGCCGAGGTCCGCGCGCTGTCCATGGTCATCTGGTCGAAATAGCTGGGGCTGCGCGCCGGTCCGACCGTGACCACCTCGGGACCATCGGGCTCGGCGAGGCGCTCGGCCAGGGCTTCGACGATGATTGGCGAGGTCAGGTACTGGTTCTCCAGATAGATCAGCCGCTTCGCGCGCCGGATCGCCGAGAGGTGCAGCATAAGGCACTCGATGATCTCCGGGCGGCCTTGCCACGCGGCCGAGGTGCGGGCCACGGCGACCGGCAGACGGCGCAGATCGGGCGGCAGATCCTCGGGCCAGGGCGTCTCGTCGGGGCGGTCCGGGCGCTCGACCGGATCGCCGCCCGAGGCCTTCCAGCGGTCGACGAACAGGTCGGCCATCGCCTCGCCCGCCCGGCCATCGACCAGGATCGAGACCTCGTGGCGGGCGGGATAGTGACGGCCGGTCGGCAGGCGACGCAGCGGATTGTTATCCAGGTGCAGGGTGTCGTCCCAGCGGTCGACGCCGATGTCGCCGCCGCTGACGAGAGCGGTCACGCCGTCGATGATCACCGCCTTCTGGTGATGGCAGGCGCTGGCCGGCAGGGTGGCGTCCAGCCGGTACTTGACGCGGGAGCCCGCGAAGAAGGCCGCGCCGCGATGCGGGCCGAACAGCTGCGAGGCGGCGATCGGGAGCGGCATGTCCCAGGTCAGCACCCGCACGTCGAGCGCGGGATTGAGCGCCGCCTGTCGCCGCAGGATCAGGCCGATGCGGTCGGCGTGGCTGGGATCACGGCTTTTCTTGACGCGGTCGGGGTCCAGGCGCGTCAGGGGATCGAACACCCAGGCCAGGATCCAGATCGACTTCCTGGCCGACAGGATCAACGGCTTCAGCGCGTCGAACGCCTCGTCGTTGTCGATGAACAGGGCCACGCGATCGGCGGGCTCGACCCGCCAGCAGTTGTATCCCGGTTGGAAGACGGAAGGTCCCGGATCCATGTCGCCCCAAATCGCCGTGAACCACGACAACGCGCAGGGCGGCTCATGGCTCCGCTTGTCTTAGCCCGCGATGGCCGCCGCGTCGCGTTCGCCGGTGCGGATGCGCAGGGCTTGTTCCAGGTCCATGACGAAGACCTTGCCGTCGCCGATCTTGCCGGTGTTGGCGGTGCGCTGCAGAGCCTCGATGACGGGCTCGAGCACGTCGGTGGGCACGGCGATCTCCAGCTTGACCTTCGGCAGCAGCTTCACCTCGTACTCGGCGCCGCGATAGACCTCGGTCTTGCCCTTCTGGCGGCCGTAGCCGCGCACCTCGGTGACGGTCAAACCCGACGCGCCCGCCTCGGTGACCGCTTCAAGCACCGCATCCAGGCGGCTCGGCTTAATCACGGCGACGATCATCTTCATGGCGGTGTTCCCGGGAGCGAACGGTTGTCAGGACCACAAGCTAGGCGTCCGCGCGCTTCGCTCCAAGTGAGATCAGACGTCCCGACCGTTCGGCGCCTGAGGAACGGGCGCCTGATGAACGGGAACGGACCGGCCACCTTCGTGCCGCGCGGGGGTCGGCCCGGCCGGACTGGGCAGCAGGACGCCGGGCGCGAACACCCGCGCGCGAGCGCGATGGCCGCGCGGCTTGACCGCGAAGGTCTGCTTGATGGCTTCCATCAGGATCACCCCGGCGAAGCGCGGCCACAGGCGCGCGCCGACCTGCTCGAAGCCCTCGGCCCACGACGCCATGGCCCCGACCGGAGGCACATAGAGAGCCCGCGTCCAGCCGGCCGGCTCCAGGTCCGCCTCTCGAATCAGCGATTCCAGCTGGCCGCGGCTGTAGGGGCGGCCGTGGCCGAACGGCGTGGTCTCGGCGCCCGTCCAGACGCCGTCGCGCGACGACACCGCCACGATCAGCCGTCCCGTGGGGGCCATCACCCGGCCAATCTCGGCCAGCAGGGCGGCCGGGTCGTCGGCCTCTTCCAGGGCGTGGACGGCAAGAACGCGGTCGAACATGGCGTTGGGCAGCGGCAAGGCTGTCTCTTCGACCAGGCAGGCCTGGTTGCGGCCGCCATGCGGCCAGACCTCGACGCCCTGCTGGGCCGGCATGGCGGCCACCACCCGGCGGGCGTTGCCCCGGGCGGCGTCCAGAAAGGGGGTGGCGTAGCCGACGCCCAGCACGTCGAGGTCCCGCGTATTACCCCATGCCTCTTCCACCTTGCGGGTCAGCATGGTCCGCGCCGCGCGGCCCAGCGGGGCGGCGTAGAAGGCTCTCAGATCCAGCACGTCGCGGCGCATTGAGTCTCCCGAGCGTCGAGGCCATCCTTGTAGGCGCGCCCGCGTCGGCGCGATAGAGCAAGCCCTCTCATGTCCCTGACCGTCCACCAGTTCCCGTGTCTGTCCGACAACTACGGCTTCCTCGTGCGCGACGAGACCAGCGGCAAGGTCGCGACCATCGACACGCCGGACGCCGACGCCATCCTCGCCGAGCTCGACACGCTGGGCTGGAGCCTCGACTTGATTCTCAACACCCACTGGCACCCAGATCATGCCGGCGGCAACGCGGCGCTGAAGAAGGCCACGGGCGCGACCATCACCGGCCCGGCCGAAGTGACCCGCATCGCGCCGCTGGACCGCGTGGTGCGCGGTGGTGACATCGTCCTGCTGGGCGAGACCCGGTTCGAGGTCATCGACTCCGGCGGCCACACCCTGGGCCACATCGCCTATCACGACGCCGCCGACGGCATCGCCTTCGTCGGCGACACCCTGTTCGCCCTAGGCTGCGGCCGTCTGTTCGAGGGTACGCCCGAGCAGATGTGGGAGTCGCTATCCCGCATCACCGCCCTGCCCGACGACACCGTCGTCTACTGCGCTCACGAATACACCGCCGCGAACGCCCGCTTCGCGCTGTCGGTCGATGACGACCCCGCCCTCAAGGCCCGCGCCGACGCGGTGTTCGCGGCCCGCGAGCGCGGCGAACCGACCGTGCCCACCACCATCGGCGCCGAGAAGGCGACCAATCCCTTCCTGCGCGCGCCGCGGCTGCGGTCGGCCGCCTCCACCCCCGCCCAGGCCTTCGCCGAGATCCGGGCCGCCAAGGACAGCTTCAAGGGATGAGTGACAGCGTGATCGACTCCAACAAGACCGTACGGGGCGTCTCCGGCGACCTGGGCGCCAAGGAAATCATCCGCATGCTGGACATGCAGCCCCATCCCGAGGGCGGCTGGTACAAGCGGACCTTCGAAGACGAGCCCGGTCCCGACGGCCGCGCCCATTCCACCTGCATCTACTACCTGCTGGAGGCCGAGCAGATGTCGGCCTGGCACCGCGTCGACGCCGTCGAGACCTGGCACTGGTACGCCGGCGCGCCGATCTCGATCACCCTGTCGCCGCCCGGCGGTCGAGGCGCCACGGCCTATGTCCTGGGTCCGGACCTGCGCGCCGGCTGCCGGCCGCAGGTGGTCGTGCCGACGCTGTGGTGGCAGACCGCGGTCAGCCTGGGCGCGTGGACTCTGGTCGGCTGCACCGTCGCGCCGGGCTTCCGCTTCGAGGGCTTCGAGCTGGCCGCGCCCGATTGGAGCCCCTCGAAAACCTAAGCCCTCCATACCTGCGTCAACCGGTCGCGGGTGCTCAGATAGGGTACCCATAGTGGGCAACTTGGTCGCATGGCGTCGTTCATCGAGCCATGCAATCCTTTTCACGTCGCGCCGAAACGACGACCCTGGGGAACCGAGTAACCTATGTCCGATGAGTACATCAACGCTCGCGCGGCCAGCCGCTACGCGACGGACTACATTCTACGCTGGGTCGAGATCGCCAACGAAGTCCATGGTTCGGACCTCCTGTACGCCCTCGTTTTCACTACCCTTTGGGCCGGCAACTGCTCGCATATCCGCGGCGGCCTCTACGCCGAGGTCGACGAAGTTCCGCCGGACCATGAGCGCCGCCCGCTGACCGTGCGCCAAGTCGCCGACTCGCTGGCCCTGCCTTACGAAACCGTTCGCCGCCGTTTCGTCGAGATGCTGGAGAAGGGCATGGCCCAGCGCGTCGGCCGCGAAGGTTTCATCGTCCCGCAGTCGGCCCTGTCCAAGCCCGAGGTTCTGCAAGGCCTGAAGCGTTCGCACCAGAGCCTGGCCCGTTTCCTCAAGGAATTGAAGTCGATCGGCGTCGAAGCGACGTAGGTCCCCGTCGGCGCTCTAGACGCTGGAGCCGCGCACCACCAGCTCGACCGGCGACAGGGTCCCGGGCGCATCCTCGCCGGCCATGCGGCGGAACAGCAGGTCGACCATCGCCCGGGCCCCGAACGCCAGGTCCTGGCGGATCGTGGTCAAGGGCGGAGTGCTGTAACGGGCCAGGACGATGTCGTCGAAGCCGACCACCGCCACCTCGCCCGGCACGCTCCTGCCGGCCTCGGTCAGGGCGCCGATCGCCGCCAGGGCGATGATGTCCGAGAAGGCGAAGGCGGCGTCGAACGACACACCGGTCGCCAAGAAGGCCGTGATCGCTTCCTGGGCCTCTTCCATGGCGCAGGGCGCTGGCGCGACCAGACTCGCGTCGAAAGGAAGGCCCGCCTCGGCCAGGCCCATCTTGTAGCCCTCGAAGCGCTGGGCGGCCTCGGGCGCCTCAACCGCACCGAGGAAGGCGATGCGCTTGCGGCCGGCGCCGGCCAGGTGCGCCACGGCCAGTCGACCGCCCTGGACGTTGTCGCTGCCCACCGCGCAATAGCGCTGGCCCGGCAGCGGGGCGCCCCAGACCACCATCGGCTTGTAGGTGTCGGCGACGGCGTTCAGCGCCTCGTGCTGGACTCTCTGGCCGATCAGAACCAGACCATCGGCGCGGTGCGACTGGATGATACGGTCCAGCCAGCCCGGCTCGGTCACGATCACCTTGTTGAGCAGAACGGAGTAGTTGCGGCGCGTGATCTCGTCGGCCAGTCGCCCGACCATCTCCAGTAAGAACGGGTCGGAGATCAGCTGCCCCGCCTCGTGGGCCAGCGGAATGATGACGCCGATGGTGTCGGTCTTGCGCAGGCGCAGGGACCGCGCCGACTGGTTGACGACATAGCCGTGGGTCTGGGCGATCTCGACGATCTGGTCGCGCAGCGTCTTGGGGATCAGCGGATTGCCCGCCAGCGCGCGCGACACCGTCGAGATCGACACGCCCGCCATGCGGGCGATGTCGGCCATCTTCAGCCGCCCACGCTCAGGAACCTCGGCGAGCTCGGAGCTATCCATGACCAGACAATAGAACCTTGCGGATGCACGAAAAGCCTCGCTGGCGTCGCACCACGCGGGGTTGATCCCATGCGGCGGCGCCATCGTGGCCGTGTGTCATCAAGCTAGACCATTCGGGTAAACGGTCGCTGAGGAGTTATGGTTACGCTTGGAGAACGACGTTCGCCAGAATTCAGTACGCCGCGACGGATCAGCGGTTCATGACCTTGATGATCCGCTTGGACGAGGGCCGGCCGGCCAGGCCCTGATCCGGCGAATAGGTGATGGTCAGGGCCCCGTCCTTCAGCGCCGCGGACGGCTTGCGGCCCTCGGCCAGCAGGACACGGAAGACCTTGGCGATGATCGAGCGGTCGCCCTTGCGGGCCATCCGCTCGAAAGCCTCGGCCACGACCGTGGCGGAGTCGGCGGCCAGGACAGAGGTCTCGGGCCGCACGTCCTCGACGGTCGAGAACTCGATATCGCGCTGGGCCGCGCGGCTGGCGCGGGCCGTGGCGATGCGGACGCGCTGGACGAACACGCTGAACGACATGATCGCCGGCGGCTGGATCGACGAGGCGCGGCCCGACAGGGCGGCGGCCGCGCCCATCGGGGCGTCGTCGGTGAACAGGATCATGCCGCCCAGCTTGGTCACCCGCAGTACGGGTTCGCCCAGGTCGTTTCGGTAGATGACATCGCCGCGCGAGGCCGGCTGGGCCGACAGCACCCAGACCTCGGCGCTGTTGTCGAACTTCATCAGCGGCTGGGGCGCGGCCTGGTCGAAGATGAAGGCGCCGCCGCTTTCGGAGACATAGCGCCCCACCGGCGGAGCGGCGACGCGGCGGGCCTCGGCCGGCCCCTTGTGACCAAGCAAGGCGTCCCGCAGCGAGTGCGGCAGCTGCTGGGCGTTCGCGGACGCCGTCATGACCATCAGAGCCGCGATCGCCAGGGACACACGGGCCCCGAGGTCAGCCAACTCCGCCTTACAGAATTTCATGCGATCCGTACTGCCCGCCGACTGGGGCGAATCTTGGACGCGTTAACGCCTATTCCCCGAAGCCGGCGGCATGAGGCCCAACCGCAACAGTCGGCGTCAAGCCTTGGGCTTCAGGGAACCGGGATCAGGCCCGCATCAGGCCATGTACTGGCCACCGTTGAGGCTGAGCGTGGCGCCCGTGACGAAACCCGCGCGTTCGCCCGACAGGAACGAGACCATGTCGGCGATCTCCTCGCCCTTGCCCAGGCGACCGACGGGGATGCCGGCGATGATCTGGGCCAGAACGTTCTCCGGCACCGCCGCCACCATCTCTGTGTCGATGTAGCCGGGGCAGATCACATTGACCGTCACGCCCTTCTTGGCGTTCTCGAGCGCGAGCGCCTTGGTGAAGCCGATCAGGCCGGCCTTGGCGGCTGAATAGTTGGTCTGGCCCATCTGGCCCTTCTGGCCGTTGATCGAGCTGATGTTGACGATGCGACCCCAGCCGCGGTCGCGCATGCCCTCGATCACCGGGCGGGTCATGTTGAACGCCGAGTCCATGTTGACCCGGATCACTTCGGACCACTGCTCGTAGGTCATCTTGTGCAGCATGCCGTCACGGGTGATGCCGGCGTTGTTGACCAGGATGTCGATGGGGCCAAGCTCGGCCTCGACCGTCTTCACGGCGGCGGCGCAGTCGTCGAACGAACCGACATTGCCCTTCACCACCATGACGCCCAGCGCCTTGGCGCAGGCCGCGGCCGCTTCCTCGTTGCCGGAATAGCCCGCCGCCACCTTGTGTCCGTCGGCGATCAATCGCTCGCAGATCGCCCGGCCGATCCCGCGGGTGCCGCCGGTCACGAAAGCCACTCTCGTCATCTGATCTCTCCCGAACGCTGTTTTCTTATGGTTCGCGTGATCCGCGCGCCTCAGCAAGAGGAAGCGCGCGGATCACGCCTAAGGATGCGCGACGTTATTGAGGCAGCCTACTTTCTTGAGGCCTGGGCGCTCCGGACCTAGACGGCCTCGACGCACATGGCCACGCCCATGCCGCCGCCGATGCAGAGGGTGGCCAGGCCCTTCTTGGCGCCCGAGCGCTTCATCTCGTGCAGCAGGGTGGTCAGGATCCGCGCGCCCGAGGCGCCGATCGGGTGGCCGATGGCGATGGCGCCGCCGTTGACATTGACCTTGGCCGGGTCGAGGCCCAGCTCGCGGACAACGCACAGCGACTGGGCGGCGAAGGCTTCGTTGCTCTCGACCAGGTCGAGGTCGGCGACGGTCCAGCCAGCCTTTTCGAGCGCCTTTTTCGAGGCCGGGATCGGACCCGTGCCCATGATCTCCGGCTCGACGCCGGCATTGGCCCATGAGGCGATCCGGGCCAGCGGCTTGAGGCCGCGCTTGGCGGCTTCGTCGGCGGTCATCAACACCAGGGCGGCTGCGCCGTCATTGAGGCCCGAGGCGTTGGCCGCGGTGACCGAGCCTTCCTTGTTGAACACGGGCTTGAGGCCCTGGACGCTTTCCAGGGTCGCGCCGTGGCGAATGAACTCGTCCTTGTCGACGATGGTGTCGCCCTTGCGGCCCTTGATGGTGACCGGAACGATCTCGGCGTCGAACTTGCCGGCCTTCTGGGCGGCCTCGGCCTTGTTCTGGCTGGCGACCGCGAAGACGTCCTGGTCCTGGCGGGTGATCTGCCAGCGGTTGGCGATGTTCTCGGCCGTCTGGCCCATGTGATAGCCGTGGAAGGCGTCCCACAGGCCGTCCTTGATCATGGTGTCGACGAAGGTCAGGTCACCCATCTTCTGGCCGCCGCGCAGGTTCTGGGCGTGCGGCGCCTGGCTCATGCTCTCCTGGCCGCCAGCCACGACGATCTTGGCGTCACCGGCGGCGATCTGCTGGGCCGCCAGGGCCACGGCCCGCAGGCCCGAGCCGCACAGCTGGTTCAGGCTCCAGGCCGGGCTCTCGACCGGGATGCCGGCATTGACCGAGGCCTGGCGAGCGGGGCCCTGGCCGGCGGCGGCCTGCAGCACCTGGCCCAGGATAACCTCGTCGACGTCGGCGGGGGCGATGCCGGCGCGCTCGACGGCGGCCTGGATCGCGATCTTGCCCAGGTCCGAAGCGGGCAGGCTGGACAGCGCCCCGTTGAACGAACCGACCGGCGTGCGCGCGGCGGAGACAATGACGATGTCGCTCATGGATAGGCTCCCGTGACGTTCTGACGTGACGCCTTCGCGGTTGCGGCGCCCGTGCTTTTGCGATGCAGCATCCAACATGCACATCGCGACGGCGTTCGTCACGGCTACATTTTCACGGCTTGGCGACAGCTCCAAGTCATCTGACCACTGGCGCCTCGCCTTTGCATTAGCGATAGTGCGGTGCGAGAAGCGGTCCAACCGCTACCTTAGGGAACGAAATGTCCGAGAACCCTGAAAAAGGCGAAACGGCCGCGAACAGCGAAAAGGCGGGCGCCGAGAAGGCTGCCGGCCAGCGCGTCATCATCAAGAAGTACGCCAACCGCCGCCTCTACAACACGGCCTCGTCGTCCTACGTGACCCTCGAACACCTGTCGGACATGGTGAAGGAGGGCGTCGACTTCGTGGTCTATGACGCCAAGACCAACGACGACATCACCCGCTCGGTCCTGACCCAGATCATCTTCGAGGAAGAGAATCGCGGCGGCGGCCAGAATCTGCTGCCCATCCAGTTCCTGCGCCAGTTGATCGGCTTCTACGGCAATTCGATGCAGGCCTTCCTGCCGTCGTACCTGGAAATGTCGCTGGAGAGCTTCTCCAAGCAGCAGGAGCGCATGCGCGGACAGTTCGCGGGCCTGGCGCCCGGCAAGATCCCCGGCATGGGCGTCTATGAAGAGCAGATCCGCCAGAACATGGCCTTGTTCGACCGGGCCATGAAGATGTTCTCGCCGTTCGCCTATGTGCGTCCGGAAGACGGCGGCGCGGCGCCCGCCGAGCCTCAGCCTTCGCCTGCGCCCCCCCCCGCCGGCGACGACTCCCTGGCCGACCTGAAGCGCCAGATGGAGGCGATGCAGGAGCAGTTGGCCAAGCTGGCGAACAAGTCCTAACCCACGCCTTAACCAAGACGCTCCAGCGGTTCTTAACCGTCCGGCTTCTAGGCTCTTCACCATGAGCGGCCCGATCGATCCCCTTCGACGCCCTGGTCCCGCGCGCCGCGCCCTGCCGGCGCCGCGCGATGGCGAGCGTCATGAGACCGAAGAAGAGGTTGTATTCGTCGTGGAGGAAGACGCCCCCCCACCGCGTCAGGAACCCCCGCCGCGCCGGGGAGGCTTCGCCGCCTTCGCCGCGCATGTCATGGGTCAGCCTGGACAGAAACGCGGCCTGCGCGGTGGGCAGGAAGTGCTGGATACGGCCAGATCGACCTATCTCGGGACGGAATATTCCGGGCCGGCCGATCGCCGTCCCCCAACGGGCCTGCTGAAGAAGACCAAGATCTAACCCTTCAGGCGGGCCAGCTCGGCCTCGAGCGCGGCGACCCGCGCCTCCAACGCCGCCAGACGCTGGGCGTCGCTGACCGGCGGTGGACGCATCCCGGCGCGCGACGCGGCCTCGGCCGGCGTGACGCCCAAAAGCTCGGCGAAGACAGAGACTTCCCGCATCGATAGCTCGCGCTGGTCCTTGAACGCCAGGGTGAGGTCGGCCTCGCTCAGACCAGCGGCGGCGGCCAGGATCGTGCGGCTCAGACCGCGCTCGGCGAGGCGTTCGTCGTACCAGGCGGCGTCGAAGAAGAGCGCCATCAGCGGGAACCGAAGGGTTGGCGCCAGTCTTGCTTAATCGTTGGTGAATTCATCGCCCACGGGTCTTCAAATGCTGTCCGTCGCCATCCGCATCTTCGACGTCGCCGTCGTGGCCCTGATCTTCACGGCCCTGACCTAGGATACGCCCTCGCCCTTCGACAAGCTCAGGGTGAGGACGACATCAAACGTCGCGGTAGAAACCTCATCCTGAGCTTGTCGAAGGACGAGGTTTCGGCTCCTCGAACCTAAGCGCTCTCCAGCAGCATCATCGTGCCCTGGCCGCCGTCGGCGCAGATGCTGACGATGGCGCGCTCGCCCTTCGGACGGGCGGCCAGCTCCTTCACCGCCTGGCTGAGAATCCGCGCTCCGGTCGCCCCGAACGGGTGACCCAGCGCCAGCGAGCCGCCGAACGGATTCATGCGATCGCGTGGGAACGCGCCCATCGGCGCGGCGACGCCGGCCTTCTCCGACAGGAACTTGGCGCTTTCCCAGGCCGCGATGTGCGACAGCACCTGGGCGGCGAAGGCCTCGTGGATCTCCCACAGCCCGACATCGGCATAGGTCATGCCGTTGCGGGCCAGCATGCGCGGCACGCCATAGGCGGGCGCCATCAGCAGGCCCTCGTGGCGCAGGTCGATCGAGGTGACCTCGTAGTCGACGATCTTCACTTTCGGCGTCTCACCCGGCAGGCGGGCCATGCCGGCCTCGGACCCGACCCAGATCGCCGCCGCGCCATCGGTGAGCGGCGAGGAGTTGCCGGCCGTCAGCGTGCCCTTGCCGCTGGTCTTGTCGAAGGCCGGACCCAGCTTGGCCAGCTTCTCCAGCGTCGAGTCCTTGCGGGGGATGGTGTCGCGCTTGGCGCCGCCGATCGGAATGACCAGGTCGTCGAAGAAGCCTTCCTCCCAGCCCTTCACCGCGCCCTGGTGGCTGGCCAGGGCGTGGGCGTCCTGGTCGGCGCGCGACAGGTTCCATTCCTTGGCGGTGATCTCGGTGTGCTCGCCCATGGACAACCCCGTGACCCGGTTGGCCACCTTGGGGATGAACAGCTTCACGTCCTTCAGGTTCAGCGCGCCCAGGGCCGCCAGTCGCTGCTGGCCCGTCTTGGCGCCCTGGAACTTGCGGATCCAGTCCGACAGGGCGACCGAAAGGCCGATCTGCACCCGGCTCATGCTCTCGACGCCGCCGACCAGGGCGAGGTCGCGGCCCCGCCCGTCGATCATGCCGGCCGCCTCGATCGCGCCGATCATGCTGGTCGAGCAGGCCATGATGGTCGAGAAGGCCGGAATGGTCGGGTCGGCTCCGGCGTCCAGCAGCACTTCGCGCGCCAGGTTGCTCCAGGTCAGATTCGGAATGACCGTGCCCCAGACGGCGAAGTCGGGCCGCGCGCCTTTCGCCAGCATGGCCTTCACGACCGGCACGGAGAGTTCGATCGCGTCGTAGGAAGCCAGCGGCCCGTCGACCTTGGCGAACGGGGTGCGGACGCCCGAGGCGATCCAGACATCCGAGGACTTGGCGGCGGATTTGGCGACGGGCATGACGAACTCCGGAAGGCGCGGAAACCTTGATCTATATGGGGTCGCCGTCCCGTTCTTGTCGAATACCGCCCTTCGGTTTTGCCTCAGGCGCGGCGACCCATTTGCACGCGGGCGTTCTGCGGCTTAATCCGACGGCATGAGCACCGACCAAGACCTCGAAATTCTGGCCCTCGACGACAAGAAGGCCAAGGCCCGCGCCTGGTTCGAAAGCCTGCGCGACCAGATCTGCGCGGAATTCGAACGCCTGGAGGACGAGGCCCCTGCCGATCTCTATCCCGGCGCGCCCGGCCGCTTCGAGAAGAAACCCTGGGACCGCCCGGCCGGCGGCGGCGGCGTCATGGGCATGATGCACGGCCGCCTGTTCGAGAAGGTCGGCGTCCACGTCTCGACGGTGCACGGGACCTTCACGCCCGAGATGGCGAAAAACATGCCCGGCGCGGCGGACGACCCCCGGTTCTTCGCCACCGGCATCAGCCTGATCGCGCACATGACCAATCCGCGGGTGCCGGCCGTGCACATGAACACCCGCTTCATCGCCACGACCAAGAGCTGGTTCGGCGGCGGCGGGGATCTCACACCCCTGCTCGGCTATCAGCGCCAGCAGGACTTCCCCGACGCCATCGACTTCCACGCCGCCTACCAGCGGGCCTGCGACAAGCACGATCCGGACTGGTACGCCAAGTACAAGGCCTGGTGCGACGAGTACTTCTTCCTGCCCCACCGTAATGAACCGCGCGGTATCGGCGGCATCTTCTACGACCACCACGACAGCGGCGACTGGGACCGGGACTTCGCCTTCACGCAGGACGTTGGCCGGGCGTTCCTGGAGATCTATCCGGAGCTGGTCCGTCGCCGGATGGGCGAGGCCTGGACGGCCGACGAGCGCGAGCAGCAACTGGTCCAGCGCGGCCGCTATGTCGAGTTCAACCTGCTCTACGACCGTGGCACGATGTTCGGTCTGAAGACGGGGGGGAACGTGGAATCGATCCTGAGCTCGATGCCGCCGGCGGTGAAATGGCCTTAGGGACAGTGTCGGCCGGCCGCCGGATCGCGGCCTTCGTCATCCTGTTCGCTCTCTACCAGTCGGCCGAGGGCGTAGGCATGCTCTGGCTGCACAGCCCCGCTCTCCAGGCCGTACTGATGATCGCCGCCCTGCTGGCGGCCTGGCCGGTTGGACGCTGGCTGCTGGGCCATCGCGGCTATGACGCCTATGCCCTCGACCTCAAGCCGGGTTGGGCGCGGCTGGTGCTGGTCGGCATTCTACTGGCCGCCCTGGCGCGACTCGCCGCGGTCTTCTGGGGCCTGGCGAACGGAACCTTCGTCTTCGGTTCGCCACCTGCCTCGCACACACCGATCTTCTGGATCGGCATGGTCGCCGGCGCGGCCCTGTCGACCTTCGTCGCCTCGATCACCGAGGACATCCTGACCCGAGGCTTCTGGCTGAAGGCCTCGGGCGTCGCCTGGACCAGCTCGGCCTTCGTCCTGGCCAGCAGCGCCATCTATCTGCTGAATCACATCTACCGGCTGGGCGACGGGCCGTTGGCCTGGATGCGGATCTTCTGCTTCGGCCTGGCCTATGCGGCCGCGGCCTGGCGCTGGAAGAGCCTCTGGGCCGCCGTCGGTCTGCACTGGGGCTGGAACCTGACCAACACCTTGCTCGATGGCGCGGTCACCATCGACGCGGCCCGTCCGGACGGGTCGCCCTGGCTCTCGGCCGGGGCGCACCTCGTCCTGACGGCGATCGTGCTGCTGTGGCCCGTTCAGAGCTTCATCGACAGTTCCACGTCCTCGCCGAACGGCACGGACAGGTAGCCGGCTTCGGTGGACCGCACCTTCGCCAGATACTCCGGCGCATAGTCGGCGTTGTCGGCGATGATCAACGCGCCCGGCCGCAGGCGGCTTTCCAGTAGGGCCAGGATCTCCGGATAAAGCGCCTTGGCGCCGTCCAGCAGGACGAGATCGATGGTCTCCGGCAGGTCGACAGCCAAGGTCCGCAGCGCGTCGTCCAGGCGGATCTCGACCAGGTCCAGCAGGCCGCCGGCCACCAAGTGCTCCTGGGCGCGCTCGGCCTTGAACGGCTCGAACTCGGTGGTGATCAGGCGACCGCCGCCCCCATTCCCCCAATTGTCGCGCAGGGCCGCGGCCAGGTGCAGGGTCGAGACGCCGAACGAGGTCCCGAACTCGACGATCGTCTTCGCGCCGATCGATCGCGCCAGCATGTAGAGCAGCGCGCCGGTGTCGCGCGACACCGCCAGCGGAAATTCCTTCAGGGCGCCGTAGAGCTCGAGATACTCGGTCTTGCTGCGCATCAGCCGCTCGCGCTCGGCGGCGGGCACGCCGGAGAAGACGGGGCGCGCCGTGTCGCTCAGGTCGAACAGGCGGCCCAGCAGCGGGCCAAGCTTGATCAGGGTGTTCATGGAGGTCTCCAAAAGCGCGGTGTTGCGCCGACCTCAGAAATGCGACTAATTCGTCAGGTTTCCTATTCGCGTTGCTGGACGCTCCTATGCCTGACCACCCAAGCCCCCGGATTTCCTCACGAAAGCAGCCCAAGCAGGCCCGTTCGACCGAGCTGGTGGCGGCGATCCTGGAGGCGGCTGTTCAGGTTCTGGCCAAGGAGGGCGCGGCGCGTTTCACCACCGCCCGGGTCGCAGACAAGGCAGGAGTCAGCGTCGGCTCGGTCTATCAGTACTTCCCGAACAAGGCCGCGATCCTGTTCCGGCTGCAAAGCGACGAATGGCGCCAGACGACCGACCTGCTGCGCACCATCCTGGAGGACCGCGCGCGGCCGCCCCTGGAGCGCCTGCGCGCCCTGGTCCACGCCTTCGTCCGATCCGAATGCGAGGAAGCCGCGATGCGCACGGCGCTCAACGACGCCGCGCCGCTCTATCGCGACGCCCCCGAGGCCCAGGCGGCGAGGGTCTCGGGCACGGACACCATCCGCGACTTCATGCGCGAGGTGCTGCCGGACACGGACGAAGACGTCCGCGTCCAGGCCGGCGACCTGATCACCCTGACGCTCAAGGAGGTCGCCAAGGCTTTCTCCGAGACGCCGAGGACGGACACCGAGATCACGGCCCACGCCGACGCCATGGCCGACATGTTCACCGCCTATCTGGAAAGTATCAGGCGGCCTTAGGGCATTTGGCGCCGGTGTCGATCCACGCCTTGATCAGCTCGCCGAACCGCGCCTGCGTGCCGGGGGCCGGGATCCGTCCGGCGCCCGGGTTCCAGGCCCAGCCGACCAGGTGATCCTGCGCCATGTGATGATGCAGCTCGGCCATGGACTTGCCGCCGTTGGTCGAGGGATTTTTGATCTGGGCGCAGATCTGGCCCAGCGACTTGCCTTGCCAGGCCATCTCGGCGGGGGCCAGGGCCCACTTCGGATCGCCGGGGATACTTTTGATATCCGCACCCCAGGTCGGGACGTTGGCCTGGGTATGACACGAGAAGCACGGCATGCCCGCCGGGCCATGGCCGCTGTCGCCAGCGATCATCGGCGGATTGTGCGGATGCAGGTTGTCGCCTTGCGTCGGGGCGCGCTGGACCGGATGGCAGTTCAGGCAGCGCGGGCTCTGGATCACCTTGCCGGCCTCCTGGAACAGGGCGATCGACCGCGCGGCCGGATCCTTGATCGACTGGAAGCTGGCGGCGGTCTTCAGCGCCACGGGCGCTGGCCCCGCCGCCTTCGTTTCAGGCGCCGCCTGTACGCTGGCGACGACCGCGCCGGCGGCGGCCAGGGCTCCGGCCAGGATCACGACGGTAGCGATACGCATGGACGGACCTCCCGGACTTCACCGCGGGAGGAACGCGCCTGCTTAGCCTTGGGTTTCCTGCTTCAGGAATGCGCCGATCCATTCGGCCATCCGCGCGCGGTCGTTGTCGGCCGAAAGGCTGGCGATCGCCGCGTCGGCCTGCTCGTCAGTGAGCCGCGCGCCGCGCCGCGTCTCGATCAGCGCCTTGGCGTAGTCCGGCGAGAACTCGGGGTGGACCTGCATCGAGATCGCCTTGGCGTCGTCGTACGTCAGAATCCCGTAGGGCGTGAACGCGCTGCCGGCCAGCACCCGCGCGCCAGGGGGCAGCGCGACGACCTGGTCCTGGTGCGAGCCGGGCACGGCGACGTGGTGGGCATCGTCCATCCACGGTTCCTGCGCCTCGACCGCGTAGGCCTGTAGGCCCACGCCCCAGCCCTTGTCGGACTTGATGACCTTGCCGCCGAACGCTTCGGCCATGATCTGGTGGCCGAAGCACACCCCGACCATCGGCTGCTCGCCCTTGGCCTGGACGAGGAACGCTTTGAGCGGCTCGATCCACGGCAACGGGTCATAGACTCCGGCCGCCGAGCCGGTGATGACATAGGCGTCGTTCTCGCCCGGATCCTCGGGCAGCTCGCCCTTCTGGACGTCATAGACGCGGTAGCTATGCTCCGGCCCCAGCAGCGCCTCGAACATCGCCGAATAGCTGCCGTGGGTCTCCGCGAGGTCGCCTGGCGGATTGCCGGTCTCGAGCAGGCCGATCTTCAAGACACCCCTCCTAGTAAACCATGCCCTGCGCGACCGCCTTCAGCCGCTCGATGGCGCTGAACTTGTCCTCGATAAAGTCCTGGTCGATCCACCAGATTTCGATTTCGCGCATCACCTCGCCGACCATCGGCCCTTTTGGCACGCCGGCCTGCATGACCTCCTCGCCCGACAGCGGGAAGGCCGGCGGGTTCCAGGTCTCGGCCAGGGCCAGCAGGGCCCGCCACTGCGGGGCGGTCGAGTCACGGCCCGAGCCGGCCCAGGCCAGCTTGATCCGGTCGCTGAACGCCCGCACGCCCAGGCCATAGACGGCGCGGCGCGCTTCACGCGGGCTCATCCACGAGACGATGCGCGGACTCTTGCCAACCGCGTCAACGATCCGGTCGCGGACATTGTTGGGCAGGCGCAGTCGCTCGGCCAGGTCGGCGGCCTGCTTGGGATCGTCCGGGATCAGCGCCGCCAGGCGCAGGTCCGGGTCGTTCTCGAACAGTTGCTCGGTCTCGATGGCCACCAGGGCCTCGAAGCGGGCCAGAGACTTCACCTGGGGCAGGATCGAGGACAGCACGCTGGTCGCCGCCATCAGGCGCAGAGCCGGGCGCGGATCCTCCGCGGCCAGCATCTTCATCAGTTCCTTCTGAGTACGCTCGGCGGCGCGGCCGGAGACCATGCCCTTCAGCGCCTTGCAGGCGGCCAGGGCCTTCTGGTCGGCGTCGCCCTTGCCGTACCAGGCCTGGAACCGGAAGAAGCGCAGGATGCGCAGATAGTCCTCGCGGATACGGGTCATCGGATCGCCGACGAACACCACCCGGCCTTCGTGAGCGTCCTTGATCCCCTCGCCGGTCGGGTCGTAGAGCCGTCCTTCCAGATCCGCGTACAGGGCGTTGAAGCGGAAGTCGCGGCGCTCGGCGTCCTGGCCCCAGTCCTGGGTGAAGGCCACCACCGCCCGGCGGCCGTCGGTCGAGACGTCCTTGCGTAGGGTGGTGATCTCATAGGGCCGGCCGCCCGACAGCGCCGTGATCGTGCCGTGGTCGACGCCGGTCGGAATGGCGCGCAGGCCGGCCTGCTCCAGGGCGTCGATGATCAGGTCAGGCGTCAGGGTGGTGGCGATGTCGATATCGTCGATGGGCTTGCCCATCACCGCGTTGCGAACGCAGCCGCCGACGAAGCGCGCGCAGCCGGGATAGCCGCGCGCCTCCAGGGCGGCGAACACCGCCCTTGTTCCAGGTAGCGCCATCCACGGCTGAACGCCGATCGATTCACTGCTCAACGCCTGACTCCCCACAGCACGCGTCATCGCCCCTTGAACGGGGCGACATTGTTAGGCCAGGAGACCCTGGCTTCGCCAGATGCGAAACACCCTATTCGGAGGGTGTCCGTCCGCTTTCGTCGTAAAGCGCCTCGTACAACGACCGGAGCATGCCGGCCGTCGCCCCCCAGATGAACCGATCGTTCCAGGGCATCGCATAGAAATGACGTCGCGCCCCATCCGGAGCCTCCCGCGACTGCCGTTGATGGTTGACCGGATCCATCAGGAAGGCGAACGGCGTCTCGAAGACGTCAGCCACTTCCTCGGGGCTGGCGACGAAGGTCGCCTTCGGATCGATGAAGCCGACCACCGGCGTCACATGGAAGCCGGTCACCGTCTGGTAGCCGTGCAACAGGCCTACCACGGTCACCAGGGCCGGATCGAGGTTTACTTCCTCCTGCGCCTCGCGCAGGGCCGTCTGCCAGGGCGTCTCGCCCGGATCGCAGCGACCGCCGGGAAAGGCGATCTGTCCGGTGTGGCTGCGCAGGGTGTCGGACCGGCGGGTCAGCAGGACCGTCAACCCGTCCTCGTGCTCGATCAGCCCCACCAGCACGGCGGCCGGACGCAGAGCGTGCGGGTTGTCGACCTTCAAGCCGGGATTGAGGTCGTAGTCGGACTTCTTCGGATTGGCGAGACTGGGGTCGTAGTCCGAGATCGGATGCAGACGGCTGGCGATCCAGGCGCGGCGCTCCTCCCGCGTCATGTCTGGGTGCGTCATGCCGGGACGGCTCCCGGCGGCGCGATCGGGAAGAACGCGCCGTTCGAGCTGACGCCCCAAGCGTCGTTCTGCTGGCCAGCCATCTCGGCCAGTTCGTAGAACACCGGCCGGGCGATCAGCGCCTCCAGCCCGCGACGGACGTGAACATAGGGGCGCGGCTCGCCGGTCACCGGATCGATCTCGACGCGGATCGCATTGTCCGGCCCCGCCTCGACCGTGTCGCCGACATTGGTCTGGAAGACCAGCGCCTCGCCGCCATCGTCTTTCTGGACGCGGTCGACGCGGGTGGCGATGAACGGCGCGTCCTCGACCGTGATCCTCATCTTCTCGACGGGCGTGACCAGGTGATAGCCGTCCGGATCGAGCCGCAGCACGGTCGAGAACAGCCGCACCAGGGCCTCCCGGCCGATCGGCGAGCCCTCGTGGAACCAGACCCCGTCCTTGCGGATGCGGATGTCGATCTCGCCGCAATGCGGCGGGTTCCACAGATGGACCGGCGGCAGGCCGCGCGCGCCGGCGGCCCCCCCTTGTGCGTTTTGGGCGGCCTGGGCGACGCCGTCCAACCCGGTCTTGGGAGATGCGTCGGTCATCACGGATCAGTTAGGCCCATAGGCCATCGCACTCAAGCAGGAGTGGCGGTTCAAGCGCGCGGATCGATCGCGACCAGACCCGCGAGTCCTTCGTCCCCGGCTTCCTTCAGCGGCAGCAGCAGCACCCGGCGCTGATCCACCGGGCCGGGCATGACGACGCCGGCCGTGTGGGCGTTGGTGAAGCCGACCCGGCCGAAATAGGGGCCATCGCCGACCAGCAGCACCGCGCGCCAGCCGGCGGCGCGGGCGGCCTTGACGGCGCTCTCGACCAGGGCCTGGCCCAGGCCCGCGCTGCGCTCGTCGGGATCCACCGCCAGCGGCCCCAGGAAGGCGACCGGCTCGCCGCCGATCGTCACCGGCCACATGCGACAGCAGCCGACCGGCTCGCCGTCGCGCAGAGCCACGAACGAGCAGTCGCTCAACAGGGTGTTGCCCTCGCGCAGACGCTCGGACGACTTGGCGAAACGGCCAGGGCCGAACACCCGGTCGATCAGGCGGGTGACGGCCGCCTCCATCGCCGGGGTCTCATGGACCAGGGGCGGATAGGCGGGCGCGGGCGGAACGGTCTTT
The DNA here is from genome assembly GCF_059419665.1 of Caulobacter sp. GW821-FHT05F04. Classification (NCBI taxonomy): domain Bacteria; kingdom Pseudomonadati; phylum Pseudomonadota; class Alphaproteobacteria; order Caulobacterales; family Caulobacteraceae; genus Caulobacter; species Caulobacter sp. GW821-FHT05F04. The sequence continues at coordinate 205,034 of NZ_JBWKSF010000002.1, read as the reverse complement.
TGGGCTGTTGTCGGGGTCATCGGCCTTCGGGAAATGCGAAAGGGCGTCGGGGGCTCCCGACGCGAAGGCGCGACCGGGAGGGCGTCAGATCGTGGCGCGTTCGCGCGTCATTCGTCGCAGGCGGGGCATACCCGGAAACCTCCAGAAGATGCGCGCGCTGTAGGGCCAAGCCTTTCTCAGGTCAATAACGTTGCGGTGCGCGAAGCGCGGCCTATGTTGCGACCCAATGTCCGACCCCGCCTCTCCCGCGCCGCCCGCTCCCGACACCTCTACCCGCGCCCTGTTGCGGGAGCGTGACTTCCTCCTCTTCTGGGTGGCGCGCTTCGTCTCCACCCTGGGGGTGCAGATCCAGTCGGTGGCCCTGGGCTGGCAGGTCTACGCCATCGCCCGCCTGACCCACTCGGTGGGCGAGTCGGCCTTCATGGTTAGCATGATCGGCCTGGCCCAGTTCGTGCCGCTGTTCCTGCTGACCCTCATCGCCGGCGAGACGGCCGACCGACGGACCCGCAAGCTGATCGTCGCCGCCACCCTGTGCCTGGACGCGATCAGCGCCAGCGTGCTGCTGATCCTGGCGCTGATGGGCTCGCATGCGCTGTGGCCGATCTTCGCCGTCTCGGTGATGTTCGGGGCCAGCCGCGCCTTTCTCTCGCCCGCCAGCAGCGCCATGGGGCCGATGCTGGTGCCGCGCCCCCTGCTGCCGCGCGCCATCGCCTGGAACTCGCTGTCCTGGCAGGGCGGCTCGATCATTGGCCCGGCGCTGGGCGGGCTCCTGCTCATCCACTCGCCGGCCCTGGCCTTCGGCGCTTCGCTGGTCTTCTACTTGGTCGCCGCCCTGCTGGCCCTATCGATCCGCAAGAACACCCAGCCCGAAACCCAGCCCGGCTCGCGCGTGGAGCTGATCAAGGAAGGCCTGTCCTACGTCTGGAACAACAAGATCGTCTTCGGCTCGATCTCGCTGGACCTGTTCGCGGTGATCCTGGGCGGGGCCACGGCCCTGTTGCCGGTGTTCGCCAAGGACGTGCTGCACATCGGCCCCGGCGGTTTCGGCCTGCTGCGCGCGGCTCCCGCCATCGGCGCTTCGCTGGTCGGCGTCTACCTGGCCAGCAACCCGATCCGCCGCAACGCCGGCAAGATCATGTTCGCCGGCGTGGCGGTGTTCGGCCTGGCCACGGCGGTGTTCGGCCTCTCCAAGCTGGAGTGGCTGTCGGTCGGAGCCCTGGCCGTGCTGGGCGGGGCCGACATGCTGTCGGTCTATGTCCGCCAGACCCTGGTCCAGATCGTCACCCCGGACGCCATGCGCGGCCGCGTCGCCGCCGTCTCCGGTGTGTTCATCAGCGCCTCCAACGAACTGGGCGAGGTCGAGAGCGGGGCCATGGCCTGGCTGCTCGGACCGATCGGCGCGGCGGTGTTCGGCGGCGTCGGGGCCATGGCGGTCACCGCCGTGTGGGCCTTCCTGTTCCCCGACCTGCGCAAGGCCGACCGACTGGAATAGGACCTAGAGGCCCGCCAGCTTTCGGATGCCGTCGCCGGTCAGCCGGCGGATGATCCATTCGTCCATCGCGGCCGCGCCGAGGCTGTCATAGAAGGCGATCGACGGGGCGTTCCAGTCGAGCACCGACCACTCCAGGCGGCCCAGCCCCTCGTCGACGCAGCGCTTGGCGAGGTTCGCCAGCAGCGCCTTGCCCGCGCCGGAGCCGCGCGCGGAAGGCCGCACGAACAGATCCTCCAGATAGATCCCGTGCCGCCCGACGAAGGTCGAGTAGTTGTAGAACCACAGGGCGAAGCCGACCGGCTGGCCGTCGAGCTCGGCGATGTCCGCGAAGGCGCGGGCCTTGGGACCGAATAGAGCCGCGGCCGTATCGGCCTGCGTCGCCTCCACCGTGTCGAGCAGCTTTTCATAGTCCGCCAGATCGAGGATGAACTGGTGGATCAGGGCGGCGTCGGCGGGCGTGGCCGAGCGAATGGAAACGGACATGGCGGTCTCTGCGGACTATCGGGACTTCGTTCTGGAGCAACTGGCCCCGCTGGGCCAGATCACCGCGCGCCGGATGTTCGGCGGAGTCGGCGTCTATGCGAACGGCCTGTTCTTCGCGCTGATCGACGACGACGTCCTCTACCTCAAGGGCGACGACGCCCTGAAGGTCGCGTTCGAGGCCGCCGGCTCCCACGCCTTCGACCCGTTCGGCGAGGGCAAGCCGATGGCCTACTGGGCCGCGCCGGCCGAGGCGCTCGACGACCAGGACATCCTGCTGGACTGGTCGCGCAAGTCGCTGGAGGTCGCGGCCCGATCAAGCGCCAAGAAGGCGGCGGGCAAGAAGAAGCGCTAGCCGATCTTCACCCCCGGCGGCGGTTCGCTGCTCTCCGGCACGAAGAAGTCCGGCATCAGGGTCGCGGCCGGATCGACCTTGTACTGGTCGAAGTCGCGGACGCCCTCGCCGTACAGGAAACTATCATCAATCAAGAAGTTCCCCGAGAACTCACGCGACGGCTTGCTGAAGATCGCATGGGCCGCGTCGGCCATGATCTCGACCGTCCGACAGTGCTTGAGGCCCTCGTCGCCGGTCAGGGCGAACTGGATGGCGGCGGTGGCGATGCCGGTGCGGGGCCACAGGGCGTTGAAGGCGACGCCGTCGCTCTTGAACTCTTCCGCCATGCCCAGCACGCACATCGACATGCCGAACTTGGCCATGGTGTAGGCCACGTGCGAGCCGAACCAGCGCGGCGACATATCCAGCGGCGGCGACAGCATCAGGACGTGCGGGTTCTCGGCCTTTTTCAGATAGGGGATGCAGGCCTTCGAGGTGACGAACGTGCCGCGCGTATTGATCTGGTGCATCAGGTCGTAGCGCTTCATGTCGGTCGACAGGGTGCCGGTCAGCGAGATGGCCGAGGCGTTGTTCACGCAGATGTCAATCCCGCCGAACTGGGCGACGGCCTTCTCGACCGCCTCCTGGACATTGGCCTCCTCGCGCACGTCGACCACCAGCGGCAGGGCCTTGCCGCCGGCGTCCTCGATTTCCTTGGCGGCCGTGTAGATGGTGCCGGGCAGTTTCGGATGCGCCTCGGCCGTCTTGGCGGCGATGACGATATTGGCCCCGTCCCGCGCGGCGCGCAGGGCGATGGCCAGGCCGATGCCGCGCGAGGCGCCGGTGACGAAGAGGGTCTTGCCCCGAAGCGAATTGGGCTGGCTCATGCGGGTTCTCCACGCGCTTTGATCAGGTCGACGCCGACGACGACGAAACCGAGGATGAAACTCATCTTGGCCACGTGCGCGACGGGACCGTGATCCTTCAGGGCGACGCCGACAAGGCCGATGACGAGCGCGGCGATCCACAGGCCGGCGGCGATACGGAAGGTCCGGACCCGCAGCAGGTCGACGGCCCAGACCACCATGCCGATCGACCAGACGCTGGAGGCGATCAGGTACGAGGCTTCGCCGAACATCTTGGCCGACGAGGTCCGCACCAGCATCACGCCGAGCAGGCCCAGCACGAAGCCCGCGAGGCCCAGGATGCTGGCCGCGCGCCGGCTCGCCGACCAGACGCCCAGCATGCCGAACATCAGCAGCAGATCGATAGCCACGTAGACGAGATGCGGCTGCGGCTCGACCAGATGCGGATAGATGACGAACGGCGCGACGATGTCGATCACCGCGCCGACGATCGTGGCGATCCCGGCCAGGCGCAGGATGGACCGGTCGTCCATCAGGCGCCCGCGCCCGTGGTCTTGACCGACAGTTCCCACAGGCGGTCGGCCGCTTCCGGGTCGAGCGCGTGGGGCACGACGCCGTTCCAGGGGTGCTCCTGGCTCCACGGGACGGCCTGGTTGCAGTCCTCCAGATAGAGCCCGCCGACGCCTTCCAGCTCGTCGCCGACCGCGGCCCATACGCTGGTCGCCGCGCCCTGCTCGGTGCTCTTGAAGCCCTCGCGCGGCTTGTCGTGCTCGTCCAGCCAGCCCATGGCCCGCTGCTCGTCCAGGCTCATGTGCCGCTGCAGCGGAGTCATGATGCCGCCGGGCATGACGGCGTTGGCGTTGACGCCCTGGTCCTTGAACCGCTTGTCGAAGCCGACCGCGAACAGGCTGTTGGCGGTCTTGGCCTGGCCGTAGGCCTCCCACTTGTCGTAGGGCCGGGTCTGGTAGTTCGGGTCCTCGAAATGCACCGGCGAGCGACGGTGGCCGATCGAGGACAGCGACACCAGCCGCGATCGATGGCCCGAGTGCTCGGCGCCGTCCACCAGGTTTGGGGCCAGCAGCACCGACAGCAGGAAGTGGCCGAAGTGGTTCGTGCCGATCTGCATCTCCAGCCCGTCGGCCGTGCGCGACAGCGGGCAGGCCATGACGCCGGCGTTGTTGATCAGGATGTTCAGCCGGCGATCGCCCCAGCGGTGGGCGAAGTGGCGGATGGCCTCGAAACTGGAAAGGTCCAGCATGCCGAAGCTGACGCGCTTCAGCCCCGCCTCTTCGTTGATCTGGTTGGCGACCTCTTCGCCCAGCTCCGGCTTGCGCGCGGCGATGATCACTTCCGCGCCCGCCAGGGCCAGGGCCCGCGCCGTCTCGACGCCGATGCCGGTGGCCGCGCCGGTGACGATCGCCACCCGGCCTGAAAGGTCATGGCCCGCGACGACCTCGCGCGCCGTCGACTTCGCCCCGAAGGGCGAGGTGATCCGTTCCGCCATCTGATCCTCCCAGATCGTAGTGTTGTCGGTGGAGCTTAGCCCACCTTCGAGAAGTCGGGAGCCCTTCGTTCGGCGAAGGCCATGAAGGCTTCGCGGGCCTCGGCCGTCTGCAGGCGCGCGGCGAACTCGGCGCCCTCGACATCCATCAGGGCGGCGATCTTCTCGGCGTCGCGCATCAGACGCTTGGTGACGGTTAGTGCCCCCAGCGGACGCTTGGCCAGCTGGTCGGCCGCGGCGCGGGCGCGGGCCCGCAGGTCACCGAGCTCGGCCGAGCCGTTGGCTATGCCCCAGGCCACGGCGGTGGCGCCGTCGATCGCCTCGCCCAGGGCGAACATGGCGTAGGCGCGGGCATGGCCGATGCGGGCCGGCAGCAGCCAGCTCGACGCGGCCTCGGGAACCAGGGCCAGGTTGACGAAGGGCGTGGTCAGGCGCGCGTCGGGCGTCACGAACACCAGGTCGCAGTGCAGCAGCATGGTCGTGCCCACGCCCACGGCCTGGCCCTGGACTGCGGCGACCAGCGGCCGGGTGGCGTTGGCCAGGGCCTTCAGGAAGCGGAGCACGTGTCGCTCGCCGGTAAAGGCGCCCGTGGCCTGGGCCGCGAAGTCCTGCAGGTCGTTGCCGGCCGTGAAACTGTCGCCGTCGGCCTGGATGACCACGACGCGGACGGCGGAATCCGCTTCGGCCGCCTCCAGGCTGTCGGCCAGCACGCCGTACATGGCGTTCGACAGCGCGTTCTTCTTCTCCGGACGCGCCAGGGTGAGGGTCATCACGCCGGCGTCGATCTCGACCTTCACGTGATCGGTCATTGTTGGTCTCCCTTGGGGAACTTGGTCTGCAGACTGGCGAGCCAGCGCGCGACGACGCCGATCTCCTCGTCCGTGAAGCCTTCGGTGAGGTGGGCGTTGACGCCATCAAGACCCGCCTTCGCGGCCTGGCGAGCGGCGCGGCCCTTGGCGGTCAGGCGCAGGCGCATGGCGCGGCCATCCTTGGGATCGGCCTGGCGCTCGACCAGCTCGGCGCGGGTCATGCGGTCGATCAGGCCGGTCATGGCCGAAGGGGCCAGGTCCAGCGCGTCGGCGGCCTCGCCGATCAGCGCTCCGTCCTGCTCACCCAGATAGAACAGCACCCCCGACTGGGCGGCGGTCAGGCCGCCCTTGGCCGCCATCTTACCCTCGATCCAGCGCTGCACGCGCCGATGGCCGGCGTTGAGCAGGAAGATGAGACGGCGATCAGCGGACACGGACATGGCCGCAGATTATGTTTCGTATGCGAAATGTCAAACGAGCGTTTCTAGTCGGGACTAGAAAAAGCCGCGTACCAGGCCACGCCGTCTCCATCCAGCTGGCGCCGGATCTTGCCGCGACCGATCAGGCAGTTGAGATGCGCCAGCGCCTCGCCCGTCGCCATGCCCAGCAGGTCCGGCCCGATCGGCCGCGCGAACAGCGCCCCGAAGGTGTCGACCACCCGCTTGGGCTCGGACAGCTTCTTTTCCAGCCGCGCCAGGCCGCGCTCGTGGCCCGAGATCAGGCCGTCGATGCGGGTGTGCAGCCCCTCGAAAGGATCGTTGTGCGCGGGCAGGACGATGACGTCGTCGGGGACCGTCGCCTTGACCTTGGCCAGCGACCGCAGCCAGTCGCTCAGAGGGTCGGCGTCCGGCTCGGTCGGGAACACCGAGACATTGGACGAGATGCGCGGCAGCACCTGGTCTCCGGAGATCAGCACATTGAGTTCGGGGCACCACAGGCAGGCATGGTCGGGCGAGTGCCCCTGCCCCGTCACCACCCGCCAGGTCTTGCCGCCGATGTCGAAGTCCTCGCCGTCGGACAGCCGGCGATAGCTGTCGGGCAGGGCGTAGATCGCCTTGCCGAAGCCGCCGAAGCGGGCCTTGTAGTTCTCGATGGCGTCCTCGTCCCAGCCGGCGGCGTGAAAGAACTTCACCCCGTCCTCGGGCGCCTCGCGGCCGGTGTCGGCGACCAGCATCCGGCACTGGAAATATTCCAGCCGGGTCATCCACAGCCGGCAGTCGAACTTGCGGGTCATCCAGCCAGCCAGGCCGATATGGTCGGGATGCAGGTGGGTGACGATCACCCGGGTGAGCGGCTTGCCGCCCAAGGCGCCGGCGAAGGCGTCGCGCCAGGCCTGGCTGGTCTCGCGGGTCTGGACGCCGGTGTCGACGATCGCCCAGCCCTCGCCATCCTCGATGGCCCAGACATTGATGAACTGCAGCGAGCCGCCCAGCGGCATGCGCAGCCAAAGCACGCCGGGCGCGACCTCCACGGCGCCGCCCGAGCCGGCCTCCGGCGCGGTTTCGAACGGATAGACCAGCCGCCCGGCCTTGCGGACCTCCGGCGTCTCGGCCGCCGCTTCGTCTTCGAATCCGTCGCGCATTTTCGTTCCCTCAGGCCCCGTTCAACCGGCGCTTGTCGTTGATCCAACCCATTTTTTGCCCTGAAACCCAGTCATCATCACGCCTGGGTCGGACGGTGTCTTGACCCCTGATACAAGCACGCGCTTATGTCCGCGCGAGGAATCCACCCAGGAGATGTTACCCATGAGGCCTTTCGCGATCGGCCTGTCGGCCGCCCTCGCGGTCGCCATTCTCATTCCGGCCGCTGTCATTTCGGCGCCGAAGGAAGAGAAGAGCAAGCCCGCCGCCATCGACGCCAAGTCGCGCGAGATCGGTAAGAAGGACGCCCCGGCCGTCATCCAGGCCAGCGGCGCGAGCTGCACCGTCTCCGACGCCCGCTACATGGGCGAGGACAAGAAGGCTGGCGACAAGTACTACGAAGTCGCCTGCAACGAAGGCATGGGCTTCGCGGTCATCGCCAAGAAGGAAGGCGCCCCGCAGCTGTATTCCTGCCTGGAATCGAGCCAGCCGGGTCCGGACGGCAAGGTCGGCGGCCTCGCCTGCCTGCTGCCAGGCAACGCCAACCCCGGCGCTCAACTGGCCCCCTACGTCAAGAAGGCCGGCGTGACCTGCGAGCAGGAAAACGCCCGCGCCATCGGCTCCGGCGCCAAGAACTCGTTCTTCGAGGTCGCCTGTAAGGGCGGCGCCGGCTACATCGTCCAGACGACGAACCCGATGAACCTGAACGGCGAAGTCGTCGCCAACAGCTGCCTGCTGTACGAAGAGGGCGGTAACGTCAGCTGCAAGCTGACCAACCGTCAGACCCAGCTGCAGCTGGTCGACACGCTGAACACGGCCGCGGCCAACAACTGCGTGATCAAGGACCGCCGCTACGTCCTCAGCACCAAGAACGACAACTATTTCGAAGTCGCCTGCCAGGACGGCAAGGGCTACATGTATCAGCAGGCGATGGCCACCAACGCCTTCGTCAAGTCGATCCCCTGCGCCCAGGCCGGCTTCGTCGGCGGCGGCTGCACCATGACCGACGCCGTCGCCGCTCAGACCGAGCAGGCCGGCTTCTACAGCAAGCTGTCGGCCAAGGCCGGCTTCCCCTGCGACGTCGAGAAGTACGGCATGCTGCCGAGCGCCGATCCGAAGAAGGAAGTCGTCGAGCTGAAGTGCAAGGGCAGTGAAGTCGGCGCCATCGCCGTGTTCGCCGCCGCCGGCGGCGGCACGGTGTTCGACTGCCTGACGGCCGAGCTCAACGGCTACCGTTGCTCCTTCACCAAGAAGGACACGCAGTACGCCCGCCTGAGCCAGGATCTGGTCGGCTTCAACAAGGCCTCGTGCAAGGTCTCCGACGTCCGCGTCATGGGCTCGACCGACAACGAAGGCTTCGTCGAAGTCGCCTGCTCGGACGGTCTGCCGGGCTGGGTGCTGGGCTATCCGACGGGCGTCGCCAAGCCGGCGGCCAAGGAGTTCCTGTCCTGCGCCCAAGCCAAGGGCATCGGCGGCGGCTGCAAGCTGCCGACCAACAAGGTCAAGGGCTGATCCCAGCGCTTGATCTCTGAATGACGAGGCCCGCCGGAGCGATCCGGCGGGCCTTTTCTTGGCTAGAGCGCCGCCTCGATCAGGCGCGGCCCGGGCGCGGCCATGGCCCGGGCGAAGGCGTCGTCGAACGCTTCGGCGGTCTCGGCGCGTTCGGCCGGCATGCCCATCCCCTGAGCCAGCTTCACCCAGTCGATGCGAGGGTCGCCCAGATCCAGCAGCCGCGAGGCCGCCGGGCCCGGATTGCCGGCCCCGGTGCGGGAGAGCTCGATGCCGAGGATCCGGTAGGCGTGGTTGGCGAAGACCACGACGGTGACGTCCAGCTGCTCGCGGACGATCGTCCAGAGGCCCTGCACCGTGTACATCCCCGCCCCGTCGCCGGTCAGGGCCAGGACCTTGCGGTCCGGGCAGGCCACGGCGGCGCCGATCGCCAGCGGAATACCCTGGCCGATCGCGCCTCCCGTGAGAGACAGCCAGTCGTGGGCGCGGGCGGCCCTGGTCTGGGTGAAGATCGGCAGGCCGGCGGTCACCGCGTCGTCCGAGATGACCGTGTCGGCCGGCATGTGCCGCGCGACCGATGCGCCGATCGCCCAGGCGTCCAGGCGGCCGGCCGGGGCGTCGGGCGCGGCATAGGCCTCGACGGGGCCCGCGGCCGGGGCGCCGATCGCGTCGGCCAGGGCGTTCAGGGCCGCCGCCGCGTCGACCTCGCGGCCACACAAGGTCTCGACCGAACAGCCTTCGGGAACCAGCACGCTCGGCCGGTCCGGATAGGCGAAGAAGGCCACCGGACGCTGGGTCGAGACCAGGACCATCAGGTCGACCCCATCGAGGTCCTTCAGGGCCTGCTCGCCGAAATAGGGCAGCTTGTCGGGTCGGAAGCGCCCCTCGCCACGGGCCTGACGGGCGGTGAAGGTGTCGGTTAGGATGCGGACGCCGTGCGCCGCCAGCCGCCCGGCCGCCGCCAGGGCGACCTCGCCGCAGGCGCCCGAGCCCAGCAGCAGCACCGGCTTACTGGCGAAGCCCAGCGCCTTGGCGACGCTCTCGACAGCGGCCGTGTCGGGCTCGGCGAAGGCCGCCGGCGTGACGACTGGCCCCTTCACCGTCGCTTCGTTCCAGGCGGCGTCGGCGGGCAGGATCAGGCAGGCGTTCCCGCCGGGCGTTCCGTGGCTGGCGACGATGGCCTCGGCGGCCAGCGGGCCGACGCTGTCGGCGGTCTCGGCCGACTTGACCCAGAGCGAATTGGGGGCGGCCAAAGCGGCGATGTCGCTGTTCAGCGGCGCGTCGAAGCCCCGATGATAAGTGGCGTGATCGCCGATGACGTTGACCACCGGGGTGTACGCCCTGCGGGCGTTGTGCAGGTTGGCCGCGCCGTTCGCATAGCCGGGCCCCAGATGCAGCAGGGTGCAGGCGGGCTTGCCGGCCATGCGGCCATAACCGTCGGCCGCGCCGGTCGCCACGCCTTCGAACAGGCACAGCACCGAGCGCATGCGCGGCTCGCGGTCCAGGGCCGAGACGAACTGCATCTCGCTGGTGCCCGGATTGGCGAAGCAGGCGACGACCCCGTTATCGGCCAGGGTGGTGATCAGGGCGTCCGCGCCGTTCATGCGTTCCTCCGCTTTTTAGGCCTCTTGTCTCCGACATTTCGGCAAGCAGGCCAACCCGGTTGCGCATCAGCCGATCGCCATTGCAGTCTGGTCGGCAAAATCGGGGGGAAACGTTCGATGCAAGGTATGAGCGCGGCCGCGCGTTGGACGTTGATCGCGTCCTTGATCGCCGGCGTCAGCTATGTGTCAACCTGGGGACTGACCCTGCCGCCGGGCGTCGAGACGGCCTGGAAGGGCGCCGGCGTGGCGCTGCTGGCGGTCCACGCGGCGCTGCGGGCCAAGAACCTGGACGGCTGGCTGCTGGCGGCCGTGATGGCCTTTGGCGCGGGCGGCGACGTGTTGCTGGAGACCCACGGCCTGACGGTCGGGGCGGTGTCGTTCCTGCTGGGCCATGTGGTGGCCAGCGGGCTCTATCTGCGGCATCGCAAGCCGGGGACCTTGATCCCGCTGGTCCTGATCCCGGTCGTGGTCGGGATCGCTTATCTGCTCCCGCACGATCGAGCCGGCGCGCCGGGCGTCGCGTTCTACGGCCTGTTCCTGGCGGTCATGGCCGCTGCCGCCCTGATGAGCCGCTTCCCGCTCAAGACCGTCGGCCTGGGCGCCTTGATGTTCGTGGTCTCGGACCTGCTGATCTTCGCCCGGCAAGGCGACCTGCCCGACAACCTGGCCACCGGCCTGGCGGTCTGGGGCCTCTATTATTTCGGCCAGCTTCTGATCTGTCTGGGCGCGGCTAAAGAACTAGAACCCCGTCGTCCGGTATCGTAGCGAACAGCCGCGCCAGCTCGTTCGGCCGCCGATCCCGCGCCAGGGCCTGGTTGATGTAGCCCTTGTCGGTCAGCTCGCCGCTGGCCGCGTCGGGCGCGCCGTCCAGGATCAGGGCGCGCAGCACCTTGCCGCCGCCGCCCTTGGCCGAGGCGTTCATGCGCGAAAGGCCGTCGACGATCGCCGCCCGCACGGCCGCCTCGTCTCCCCCTCTTTCGTTTTTCAGGTGTTCGCAGGCCTTGGCGTCGAGGAACAGCATCAGGCCGACGCCGTCCTGCCCCTCGCCGCAAACCACCGCGTCGGAGACCACGCCGCCGATCGCCGACACCGCCGCCACCCGCAGGGCCCCGGCCGCGACGAAGGTGCCGCTGGCCAGCTTGAAGTTCTCGACCAGCCGCCCGTCGAACACCAGCCCCGCCGCCGGATCCTCCGGATCGGCCAGCCGGGCGGCGTCGCCCAGGCGGTAGAAGCCGTCCTCGTCGAAGGCCTGCTCGGTGGCTTCCGGCTGATCCAGATAGCCCGGCGAGACCTGCGGCCCCTTCACCCGGACCTCGAACTTGCCGCCGTCGCCATCCTTCGTTCCTGGGGCCGGGACCAGCTTCACCGCCGTGCCTGGCGTCGGCAGCCCCACCATGCCCGAGCGGGCGTTCAGCCAGTGGATGTTGCAGGCCGTCGGCCCGGTCTCGGTCGCGCCATAGCCGGCCGCGAAGGTGATCCGCTCGCCGATCGTCCGCACCGCCACGGCCTGGACGCGATCCAGGATCGATTGGGCCATCGAGGCCCCGCCGTACTGTAGCACCCGCACCTTTTCGAAGAACCTGGCCGCCAGCGCCTCGTCGCGCTCCAGCTCGCCGACGAACAGCCCCCAGCCGGCGGGGACCATGTTGTGATAGGTCGTCGCCACCTCGCGCAGGTTCCGCACCGTTTCGGCGAAGCGGCCGGGCGCGGGCTGGCCGGCGTCGATGTACAGGGTCCCGCCCCGGTGCAGCACCATGTGCAGGATGGCGTTGGCCCCCAGGCTGTGGCTCCAGGGCGCGGAATTGACCAGCACCGGCGGCTCGGGATCGGCGTAGCAGGCCTCGATCTGGGCGGCGTTCAGCGCGATGTTGGCGTGGGTGCAGACCACCGCCTTGGGCCGTCCCGTGGAGCCCGAGGTCAGCAGCAGCTTGGCGACGTCGCCGGGCTGGGCGACCGGCTCGATCGGCGGACTTTCCAGCAGATCGTCGAAGGTCACGTCGCCCGGCCGCGCGTGGCGGCTGACCACGACCGGCAGGCCGGCCAGGAACGGCGCGGCCAGGGCGTCGCCGAACGCTTCGGCGTCGTCGGCATAGACGGCCGCCGGCTTCAGCCGCTCGACGGCGTGTCGCAGCCGGGTCAGGTCCGCGCCCTTCAGCCCGTATTGCGGCGAGACCGGCGCGGCGGGCGCGCCCAGGCTCATGGCGGCGTAGGCGATCAAGGCGTGGTCGATCCCGTTGCGGGCCAGGATCAGCAGCGGCCGGCCGCGCGACAGGCCAAGGCCCGCGAGCCCGCCGGCCAGGGCCGTGACCTTGGCCTTGGCCTCGCTGTAGCTCACCTTTCGCCAGTCGTCGCCCCCCTGCCCATTGGCGCGCTCGGCCAGCCAGACCCGATCCGGCGCCTCGGCGGCCCACCGCGCCAGCGGCTCGGTCGTGGTCCGCACCGCGTCCGAATAGGCCATCGGATTGCGCAGGATCAGCGTCTCGCCCTCATGGCCTCCAAGTCGCTCGACCTCCAGCGCGCGAGGCGCGTAGCGGGCGTCGCGGAAGGGAGCGGTGTGGGGGTTGGATCCGTCCATGCCCTGTTATGCGACCGCCAGCGGCGCGGTTCAATCCGGCCGCCGCGGCGCCCCTCTCGACATTTTTCGTCGTCCGCTGTCGAATCTCGCCGAGCCGACGCGTCTCAAAGGTCGAAGCGCCGCGATGGTCGCGGGCTCGTCGGGAGATATCGCCATGCAATACGCCCTTTTGATCTACGAGAACGAAGACCTCTACCGCGCGGGCGACGGCCGGGCGTTGGACGGGATCATCGCCGCCCACCAGGCCCTGGCCGGCGAGTTGGCGGCCACGGGCGTCCTGAAGGGCGGCTCGGGCCTGAAGACGGTCGACACGGCCACCACGGTGCGCAAGACCGACGGCCAGCACGCTCTGCACGACGGTCCCTATGCCGAGGCGCGCGAACAGCTGGGCGGCTTCTACCTGGTCGAGGTTCCGGACCTGGACGCGGCCCTGGCCATCGCCAAGCGGATCCCGCTGGCCGGCGACGGCGCGGTCGAGGTCCGCCCCGTCATCGACGAAGATTGAAGACGCCCGACTCCAGAACGGCTCTTGAAGGGGCCGCGCGGGAGGCCGGCGGGCGCATCGTCGCCGCCCTGGCCGCGACCTTCCGCGACCTGGACCTGGCCGAGGAGGCCTGGGCCGAGGCCTGCGCGCGGGCCGCCGCCGTCTGGCCGACGGCCCCGCCCCTGGACCCGGCCGCCTGGCTCTACGTCACGGCGCGGCGCCATGCGATCGACTTAATCCGTAAACGGATCATTTATCAGCGCCTGGCGCCGGACGCCCCCGAACCCCAGCCCTCCGCCGAGGACATCCTGGCCTGCGACGCCCGTCTGATCCCCGACGAGCGGCTGCGGCTGATCTTCGTCTGCTGTCATCCGGCCGTCGCGCCCGAGGCTCGCGCGGCCCTGACCCTGAGGCTGGTCTGCGGCCTGTCCGTGGAGGAGATCGCCCGCGCCTTCCTGGTCGCCGAGCCGGCCATGTTCCAGCGCCTGACCCGCGCCAAGAAGAAGATCGCCCAGGCCGGCGTGTCGTTCGAAGTCCCCGGTCCCGAGGCCTGGCCCGAGCGCCTGGCGGCCGTGCTCTCGACCCTGGAGGTCGCCTATGCTCGCGCCCACGAAGACGCCGCCGGGACCGGCCAGCATGCCGGCTATGCCCGCGAGATGCTGGACCTGACGGCGGTATTGGCCGAGCTACTGCCAAACGAGCCGGAATGCCTGGCCTTCGCCGCCCTGGTCCGCTTCGCCGAGGCGCGGCGGCCGGCGCGACTGGATGCGGAAGGGGCGATGGTCCCGCTGTCGGAGCAGGATCCCAAGCTGTGGCGGCGACCGCTGATCCTGGAGGGCGAGGCGCTGCTGTGGGCGGCCGCGCGCTTGAATCGGCCTGGGCCGCGCCAGCTGCGGGCGGCGCTGCACGGCGTCTGGTGCATGCGCCGCGCACTGGCCGAACCGCCGCCCTGGTCTGCCGCCCTGGCGCTGTACGACCTGTTGCTGGCCTGGCGGGAAGATCCATTCGTCCGGATCAACCGCGCCGTGGTGCTGGCGGAGGTGGCGGGACCGGCGGCGGCGCTCGCCGAGGTGGATGGATTGGACGCCGCGCGGCTGGACGACTTCCAGCCGTTCCATGCCGTGCGCGCCGACCTGCTGGCGCGGCTGGGCCGGCGGGACGAAGCGCTGGAGGCCTATGATCGGGCGCTGGACATGGCGCCCGGACCGGCGGAGCGGCTATGGCTGATCCGTAGGCGGACCGAACTCTAGCCAGCCAGCGTCTCCAGGAACCGCACCGGCTCGCCCTTGCCTTCCGCGACAATCTCGTCGTCGCGCATGACCACGACGCCGCGCACGATGGTCGCCATCGGCCAGGCCTTGGCTTCGAAGCCGTCGAAGGGAGTCCAGCCGGCGCGGTTGGCCATCTGGTCGTTGGTGATGACCTTGCGGGCCTTCATGTCGACGATGGTGAAGTCGGCGTCGAAACCCTCGGCGATGCGGCCCTTGTCGGCCAGGCCGAACACGCGGTTGACGCCATGGCTGGTCAGGTCGACGAAGCGTTCCAGGCTGAGCTTGCCGTCGACCACGTGAGTCAGCATGACCGGCACCAGGGTCTGGACGCCCGGCATGCCCGACGGCGAGGCCGGATAGGGACGGGCCTTTTCCTCGCGGGTATGGGGGGCGTGGTCGCTGCCCAGCACGTCGGCGATGCCCGCCTCGATCCCGCGCCAGACGCCGGCCACGTGGTCGGCCGAGCGGATCGGCGGGTTCATCTGCGCAAAGCCCTTCAGCCGCTCATAGGCCTCGGGCGCCACCAGGGTCAGGTGCTGGGGCGTGACCTCAACCGAGGCGACGTCCTTGTTCTGGGCCAGGAAGTCGATCTCTTCCTTGGTCGTGACGTGCAGCACGTGGATGCGCTTGCCGAGCGACTTGGCGATGCGGACCAGGCGATGGGTCGACTGCAGGGCGGCCTGGGCGTCGCGCACCTCGGGGTGGCTGGTCCAGTCGCCGGGACGGGCCAGGTGGCGGCGGTCGGCCAGGCGGTACTCATCTTCCGAGTGGAAGGCCGCGCGGCGGTTGACGTGGCGCAGCACGTTCTCGACGCCCTCGTCGTCCTGCACCAGCAGCGAGCCCGTCGAGGCGCCCATGAACACCTTGATGCCGCAGCAGCCCGGCAGGCGCTCCAGCTCGCCCAGGAACGTCGCGTTCTCGTGGGTGCCGCCGACATAGAAGGCGTGGTCGGTGTGCATCCGGTTCCTGGCGCGGGCCAGCTTGTCGGCCAGGGCGTCCGGGTCGGTGGTGGTGGGCTCGGTGTTGGGCATCTCGAAGACGGCGACCACGCCGCCCAGGGCCGCGCCGCGCGAGCCGCTCTCCAGGTCTTCCTTCCACTCCAGCCCCGGCTCGCGGAAGTGGACCTGGCTGTCGATGACGCCCGGCAGAACGGTCAGGCCGGCCGCGTCGAACACCTCGCCGGCCGAGGCCTGAGAGAGATCGCCGATGGCGACGATCTTGCCGCCCCGGACGCCGATGTCGGTGATCCCGCGTCCCGCGTGGTTCACCACTTCGCCGCCACGCACGATCAGGTCGAAAGTCTGGGTCATGGGACGGCTCCTGGCGATGGGTTGAGGCGGTCGTAGGACCGGCTCGCTCGCGAGGCAACCGAAACTAGCTGGCGTCCCGCTCGGCCGCGCGTTCCTCGGCCAGGGCCTCTTCGACGACGGCCAGTTCAGGCGAAACCTCTTCGACCGACGCCTCGACGGGTTCGGGCGCGGGCTCTTCGGCCAGCGGCGCGATCTCGGCGCCGGCGGCCTCCTCGGCGATCGTGTCCTCGACCTCCGCTTCCTGCGGCGAGACCTCGGCGCTCGGCTCGGTGCGGATCAGCAAGGCCTTGGCCTCGCGGATCACCGTGGCCACCGGCAGGTCGCTCATGTGGCGGATGGCCTGCGAGAGGTCCGGGTCGACGGCCAGGAACTGGTCGAAGCCGCGCGGGCCCCGCACCGCCACGGCCTTGTCGCCCCAGGGCGCATAGCGGCGCTCGTCCGAGGGGCCGAACAGGCCGAGGGTCGGCGCGCCGGCCGCAGCGGCGATGTGCATCAGGCCCGAGTCGTTGCCGATGAACAGGCGCGCCCGGCGCAGGCAGGCATAGGCGGTCAGCAGGTCCACCTTGCCGGTCAGGTCGATGGTGCGGCCACGGGCCGAGGCCCTGCGCAGCTCCTCGATCATGCGGGTGTCCTCGGGTCCGCCCAGAATCAGCAGACGCCCCCCGGCCATCGGGCCGTCCTTGTCGAGCAGCTGGGCCACCGTCTGGGTGAAGCGCTCGATCGGCCAGACCTTGCCGACCCAGTTGGCGGCCGGCCCGACGGCCAGGATCGGTCCCTCCCCCTGTCCTGCGATTGGGGCCAGCAGATCATCCGCCAGGGCCTGGACATCGGGCGTGATGTAGAGGTGCGGCGCGGGCGGGTCGCCTTCCAGCTTCAAGGTGCGGGCGGCGTCGACCACCTTGTGCACGACCTCGCCCGGCAGCTTCTTCCAGATCGCCCGCTTGTCGCGGCGCAGGAAGAGGGCCGTGGCCGATCCGCGCAGGTCGACGACCAGGCTCCACTTCTTGTGGCGCACCTGCCGCCAGAGCTTGAACCAGTGGCCCTTGCCCTTGCCCTTCTCCATGACGATCACGCGGTCCAGGCCCGGCACGTGGGCGAACAGCGGCGCGGCCAGCGGACCGGCGACAATCGTGAAGCGGGCGTTGGGAATCTGGTCGGCCAGCATCCGGATGAGGCCGGACGAAAGCACCGCATCACCGATGCGGGTGGCCGTGATGAAGAGAATCGGGAAAGCCCGCTGTGTCATCGGACTATCCATAGATCAGTCGGCGAGTCGGCGCATCCCACGTTAACAGTTGAGCTTTCCCCGTTTTCAGGGACTGGCGTTGGTGGGGACTCGGCGCCACATCTCCTGGCATGAGCTCGCTTAATGTCGCCCGCCTCGCTTCCCGCGCCGTCATCACCGTGTCCGGCCCGGATTGGCGCGGCTTCCTGCAGGGTCTGCTGACCCAGGACGTCGAGACCCTCGCGCCGGGCGAACTGCGCTTTTCCGGCCTGCTGACGCCGCAGGGCAAGCTGCTCTACGACTTGTTCGTGGCCGGGACTGATGACGGCGCCCTGCTGGACGTGGCGGCCGAGCACCGCGCGGCGATCCTGCAACGCCTGACCATGTACCGCCTGCGCGCCAAGGTGACGCTGGAGGCCAGCGACCGGCCGGTGCTGGCGGTGTTCGGCGACGGCGTCTCGGGCCCCTATGTCGACCCACGCCTCCCGGGCCTGGGCGCGCGCGCCTATGACGACCGCCTCTCCAACGCCGACGAGGACGCCTACGAGGCCCATCGCCTTGCCCTCGGCGTCCCCGGCCCCGCCGACTGGGGCAGCGAGACGACCTATCCGATCGAAGCGGACTTCGACCTGATGGCCGGCATCGACTTCAAGAAGGGCTGCTTCGTCGGCCAGGAGACGACCAGCCGCATGAAGCGGCGCGGCGTGATCAAGAACCGCATGCTGCCGATCACCTTCGACGGCCCCGCCCCGGCCTTCGGGACCGAGGTGCTGGCCGGGACCTTGCGGGCCGGCGAGGTGCTGAGCGGCCGCGACGGCCGGGCCCTGGCCCTGCTGCGCCTCGACCGTATCGAGGGCGCGGACCTGACGGCCGACGGCCGGCCGGTGCGCGTCGACCGTCCGGCCTGGCTAACCTAGCTAGCGGCAGCGGCCGAAGCGGTCGGGCGAGGCGCCTGGACCACCGCGCCAGCCCGGCGGGTTCTCCCAGTTGGTGCCAGGGCCGCCGCGCGGGCCGGGCGGGTTGTTGTCGTTGTCCAGCCAGCACCGGGCCGCCTGGTTCCACCACCCGTAACGCGGGTGATAGTAGCCATAGGCGCGGTTGTAGTAGTAGCCGTTGCGATAGCGGAATTCGACGCGCTTGCCGTGCCAGCGGTAGTAGCGGCGGTCGGGCGAGGCCCCCGGACCGCCACGCCAGCCGGGCGGGTTCTCCCAGTTGGTGCCGGGGCCGCCGCGCGGGCCGGGCGGGTTGTTGTCGCGGTCATGGCGCTGGGCCAGGACGGGCGTCGCGGCCACGGTGGCTGTCGCCAGGGCCAATAGGGCGAGAGTCTTCAGGCGCTTCATCGGCGTCTGCTCCTTGGCTTAATCCCTCTAACGCCTTGTAACGCACCAAGGCGGCCGATCCGTCGCGCGAAAACGCATGTTCCTGAAAAGTTCTGGCCAGTTCGCGATCTTCTGCTAGCTTCGCCGCATGACCGAACCCACACGCTGCACCTGGAAGGGCATGAACGGCGACCCGTTCTACGAGGCCTATCACGACGATGAATGGGGCGTTCCCGAGTGGGACAGCCGCGCCCTGTGGGAGAAGCTGGTGCTGGACGGCTTCCAGGCCGGACTGTCGTGGATCACCATCCTGCGCAAGCGCGAGGGGTTCCGCGCCGCCTTCGCCGACTTCGATCCGGAGAAGGTCGCCCGCTTCAATGACGCCGACCGCGCCCGGCTGATGGCCGACGCCGGCATCATCCGTTCGAACGGCAAGATCGACGCGGCCATTTCGGGCGCGCGGATCTATCTGGACATGCGCGAGCGGGGCGAGGACTTCGGCCAATTCCTGTGGGACATGGTCGGCGGCGCGCCGATCCAGAACGCATGGCGCGCCGGAGAGGTCCCGGCCCAGACGCCGCTGGCCGTCGACATGGCCAAGGCGCTGAAGGCCAAGGGCTTCAAGTTCTGCGGCCCGGTGATCGTCTATGCCTTCATGCAGGCCACCGGCTTGGTCAACGACCACTTGGTGACATGCTATCGTCACGAGGAATGCCGGGCGATGGCCAGGCGGGTCTAGGGGCGGAGGCTCTAGGCGCTCTTCAATTCGAAGGCGGCTTGCAAGCCCCATACATCTTGTCCAGCACGCCAAGATATTCCGCGATCGGCTGAAGGCCGACGGCGGCGCGGCGCTGGTCCAGGGTCTCGGGCGCCTCTAGGTCGTTGGGGATCGCGTACCTTCCGTCCTTGCAGGTGGTCCCCTGGGTTCCGTAGCGCTGGGGGCGCTTGTCGACCGTGGCCAGGCGGTCGTAGAGCCGCGCATAGTCCTCGGGCCTCGCCTCGCGGGTCTTGGCCAGAGGCTCGATCAGGGCGAGAACGTCCCGCTGAAACGCGAGATCGAAGCTGGCGTGATTGACCAGGGTCACCGCCGACGCCGAGGTGCGCTCGGAGGTCTCCGAGATTTTCGGCCAGCCGTGCTCGGCGATGATGGCCTTCAGTCTCGCCACGTGGATCTTGTCCTGCGCCACGATCAACGGCCCGGCCGCCTTCTGGGCGGCGTCGCGCTGATCGGGCGGCAGAGTCTTCGACGCCTCGAGCATGGCCGTCCGCATCGCCGAGTCGACGAATCCCATGCCGGTGATCGCCTCGATGATCGCCGCCCGGTCACCGATGGTCTTCACCCGCGCCACCGTCGTCTGGACGGCGTCATCCGTCGGCGCGGCCGCCAGCAGGGCAGACGCCAGAACCGCTGAGATCACGCTCATTGACGCCTCGCCACCCTGGGTTGACGCATGAAGTCCTCAGCGGCGCGGCGAATTAAAGGCAAAGACGTGGTCAGGGCTTCTGGCTCACCCGCACCCAGTCGACCTCCATCGTCGCCGGCAGGGCGGTCTCGTCGACGCCCTTGGCGTTGGCGCTCTCGGGCCAGCGGCCACCGAAGGCCAGGTTGAGGATCAGGTGAAAGGGCTGGTCGAACGGCGCGGCGGTTGCCTCCCCCTTCTCGTCGCGCTTCCACTGCGCCGCCTTGGCCTCGGCATAGCGCTGGCCGTCGACGAACCAGACGATGGCTTCGGGCGACCACTCGACCGCGTAGACGTGGAAGCCGGTGGGAGAGGCCGGCATCGGCGTGGCCGTGCTGACCTGCCTGTGAGCGCCGGCCGCATCGCCGGCGAAGTGGATCGTGCCGAAGATCCGGTTCTCACGACCGCCCTCGCAAGATCCGCACGGCGCGCCCAGATTGACCGTCTCCAGGATGTCGATCTCGCCCGAGCGCGGCCAGCCGCCATAGGCCCCGCGCTCCGGCATCATCCAGATCGCCGGCCAGACGCCCTGGCCGCCCGGGACGCGAGCCCGGGCCTCGATGCGACCGTAGAGCCACGACGCCTTGCCCTTGGTCAGGATCTTGCCCGAGGCGTAGTCGCCGGTCTTCATCGGCCCCGTCGGCCCAGCCCACGGATTGGTCAGGCCCTGTGTCCTGCGCTTGATCGTCGTCAGCTTCAGCACGCCGCCGCCGACGGACACCGTCTGCGGGCTGAACACGTAGCACTGCCGCTCGTCATTGCCGCCTCCGCCGCAGTCGGCGGCATAGGTCCATTTGGCGTCGTCCAGCCGGTCACCGTCGAATTCGTCGGACCACACCAGCTTCCAGCCCTCCTCATCGGCGTGGGCGTGGGTTGGCGCGGCGGCCGAGAGCAGGCCAAGGGCGACAGCGACGGTCTTGAAGGTCATGGCCCATCTAGACGCGCCGGATCCGGTTTCTCCAAGCGTGACCAGCCCGTTTCCAGCCAGGCCGGCGCTAGGCGGCGCGCGCCCGAGGCGCTGAGATGGTCGTCGTCGAAATAGATCGGCTCCCCGTCCATCATCGCCAGGCAACGACCGTTGCGGCACAGGGTTTCGGACGGGAACACCACCGCCACGTTCGGGCGATCCTGGACAGCGGCGCGCAGGGCGTCCTCGGCCGGCAAGGTCCGCGACAGAGGCAGGTCGGCGGCGACGCTGGCGCAGACCCCCGGCCGGCCGCCGATCTGCTTCTGCTGGGCCAGGCACTCGGGCGCGCCCAGGGTTAGCTCCGGGAATGGCCCGACCACCAGCACCCGGACATCGGGCCGGCGACGGGCGATGGCGTCCAGCGTGGCCTTCAGGGCGGTCGACACGCGCTGACGCTTCCCAGGCTGGCCGATCACCTCCATCGTCACGCGCGGCGAGTTGACGTCGTAGAACGGCGGCGCGTCGCGATAGAGCGGCCAGCGGCCCATCAGCACCACCAGCTTCAGCTTCCGGTCCGAGGCGATCAGGGCCATGGCCTGGTCGGCGGCGGCCGCGCATTCCAGCTTGAAGCGGTACATCGTGCGGATATTGACCCCGACCAGCGGCGGGCAGCCGCCGCGCGCTGCCTCACGGACGCTCCAGCCGCGGGCCACGGCCCAGTCGACCACGCCGGGAGTCAGGGCGTCGGCGTGGGAGTCGCCCCAGACCAGCACGTCGTCGCCGACACCGTCTGGATGCGCGCCGAAGCGGCAGTCCTCGGGCTTGGCCGTCCTGGCCTTCTCGAAGCAGGCCTTGCGGGCCGGATTGACGTCGGTCTCCTCCAGCTCGGCCAGGGCCTTGGCGGCGGGAGACAGCCGCTGGGGCAGGCCGTGGCTGAAGAACAGCGCCGCGCCGATGGCGATCGGGACCAGCAGCGGCAGGAGCCGGACGCCCAGGCGTCGCCAGGGACGATCGATCGGACCGCGCCGGAACGGCTGTTCGATGAAGCGCCAGGTCACGACGGCCAAAGCCAGCGACAAGGCGACGAGGCCCAGGCGCTGCAATATCGTCAGCGGCTGCTGGGCGACGTCGGCGGCCAGGACCAGCAGCGGCCAGTGCCAGAGATAGAGCGAATACGACACCCGCCCCAGGCCGACGACCGGCGCCAGGCGCAGGACGGCCGGGCCCGGCCGGGCGCCCATGCCGCACCAGATCAGCAGCGCCGTCCCCAGACAGACCGGAACGGCCGAGAGCCCGGGAAAGGCGCTGGCCTCGTTCAGCAGGGCCAGGCTGGCGGCGATCATCAGCCCGCCGATCACTCCGGCGAGATTGGCCGTCGTGCGGTCCCCCGGCGGCTTGACCAGGCCCAGGGCCAGAACCCCGCCGGCCAGGAACTCCCAGACCCGCGTCGGCAGGCCGAAGAAAGCCCAGGTCGCCGCGCCCCGCCCGACCAGCGCCTGGGCCAGCACCAGCGAGGCCAGCAGCAGGAGCAGCGCCAGGATCGCTCGCCGACCCCGCAGAGGTTTCCACCACAACAGGGCGAGCAGCGCCGGCCAGACGAGATAGAACTGTTCCTCGACGCCCAGCGACCACAGGTGCAGCAACGGGTTCTGCTGGGCGCCCGGCGCGAAATAGCCGGCGGTCTGGGCGAACAGCATATTGGCCGCGAACAGGCCCGAGGCCGCCGTCGCCGCGCCGGTCATGGCCAGCAGGCGCGGCATCTCGATCACCACCGCCAGGGCCGCCGTGACCAGCACGACCAGCAGATAGGCGGGGATGATCCGCCGCGCCCGGCGCAGGTAGAAGCCGCCCCACGAGAAAGTTCCCGCGTCGCGCGCTTCGGCGATCAGCCGGGTGATCAGGAAGCCGGAGATGACGAAGAACACGTCGACCCCGACGAAGCCGCCGGGCAGCAGGCCCGGAAAGGCGTGGTGGATGACGATCGCCGCCACGGCCACGGCCCGCAGGCCGTCGATGTCGCGCCGATAGCCGTGACCGGTGTCCATGCTCGCCCCCAGTATTACATCTGTAATCAACTGAGCGACGTCACGCCGCGCCGTCAAGGCGAATTATTACGCTCGTAAAATTCTTTCCCGCCTCCGCGAACCGGCCTAAACACCGGCCCATGCGCACCGGACCCGACATGATGCTGGAGCTGGCCTGCGGACCGGGGCCGGTCTGCGGGGTGGACGAGGCCGGGCGCGGTCCCTGGGCCGGGCCGGTCAGCGCCGGCGCCGTGATCCTGGATCCCGACCGCGTGCCCAAGGGCCTCAACGACTCCAAGAAACTCACCGCCAAGGCCCGCGCGGGCCTGGAGGAAGAGATCAAGGCCGTCGCCATCGCCTGGGGCGTGGGCCTGGCCTCGATCGACGAGATCGCCGAGCTCAACATCCTGCACGCCGCGGGCCTGGCCATGTGCCGGGCCATCGAGGGCCTGTCGGTGACGCCCGCCATCGCGCTGGTGGACGGCAACTACGCCTTCAAGCTGCCCTGCCCGATCAAGACCGTGGTCAAGGGCGACAGCCTGTCGTGCTCGATCGCCGCCGCCTCGATCCTGGCCAAGGAAGCCCGCGACCGCATCATGGTGGAGATGGACGCGGTCTATCCCGGCTACGGCTTCGCCGGCCACAAGGGCTATCACGCGCCGATCCATGTCGAGGGTCTGCGCAAGCTTGGCCCTTCGCCGATCCACCGCATGGGCTGGGCCCCGGTGAAGGCCGCGCTGGCCGGTGAACTGGCGCTGGGCGACGACCTAGACCTCTGATCCGAAAGAGGTTTTGAGTCTGATCGGACTCAAGACCACGCGTTTTGCGCGCATTAACGTCCCGCTAACCACGTCTGCTCACCCCGCATTTACCAGCAAGACTCATGATTCCGTTCTCTTTTGTAGGGACGCGGGACATGAAGTTCGGGCCGGAAACCATCATCCTGGGCGACTGCATCGAGCAGATGAACGCCCTGCCGGAGAAGTCGGTCGACCTGATCTTCGCCGATCCGCCCTACAACCTGCAGCTGGGCGGCGACCTGCTGCGTCCCGACAATTCCAAGGTCGACGCGGTCGACGACCACTGGGACCAGTTCGAGAGCTTCGCCGCCTACGACAAGTTCACCCGCGAATGGCTGAAGGCCGCCCGCCGCGTGCTGAAGGATGACGGCGCGATCTGGGTGATCGGCAGCTATCACAACATCTTCCGCGTCGGCGTGGCCGTGCAGGACCTGGGCTTTTGGATCCTCAACGACATCGTCTGGCGCAAGTCCAACCCGATGCCCAACTTCAAGGGCACCCGCTTCGCCAACGCCCACGAGACCCTGATCTGGGCCTCTAAGAGCCAGAACGCCAAGCGCTACACCTTCAACTACGACGCCCTGAAGATGGCCAATGACGAGGTGCAGATGCGCTCGGACTGGACCATCCCGCTGTGCACCGGCGAGGAGCGCATCAAGGGCGTGGACGGCCACAAGGCCCACCCGACCCAGAAGCCGGAAGCCCTGCTCTATCGGGTGATCCTGTCGACCACCAAGCCGGGCGACGTGATCCTGGATCCGTTCTTCGGCGTCGGCACCACCGGCGCGGCCGCCAAGCGCCTGGGCCGCAAGTTCATCGGCATCGAGCGCGAGGCCGAATATCTGGAACACGCCAAGGCCCGCATCGCCAAGGTCGTGCCGATCGCGCCGGAAGACCTGGACGTCATGGGCAGCAAGCGCGCCGAACCGCGCGTGCCGTTCGGCACGATCGTCGAGAGCGGCCTGCTGTCGCCCGGCGACACCCTCTACTGCTCCAAGGGCAACCACGCCGCCAAGGTCCGCCCGGACGGCTCGATCACGGTCGGCGACCTGTCCGGCTCGATCCACAAGATCGGCGCCCTGGTGCAGAGCGCCCCAGCCTGCAACGGCTGGACCTACTGGCACTTCAAGACCGACGCGGGCCTGGCCCCGATCGACGTGCTGCGGGCGCAGGTGCGGGCGGGGATGAACTGAGGCGCTCATTTTCGCGCCGCCGTCTTGCGTGATCCAACGCGAGGCGGCAATGTTCACCTTATGATCCGCACCGGTAGAATTCCCGCCAGCAAAGCGATGGTGAGCGCCGTTCCTTTTCGCGATCCGCGGAACGGGAGCGTTTTGCAAGAGATTCGACGCTCTGACGGCAGCAAGGTCATCGCCCTGAGCCGCGATACGCATGAACGGGCTCTGTCTCGCGCCAAACTCGTCCTGGCCAGGAAATAACCGCCGCGTGGCGACGACCGACCACAATCCGGTCTTCGACCAGTTGGTCCGCGCCTCGGACGATATTGAAGGCTTCATCGCTTACGGCCTCTACAAGCAGGCCAAGCGCGAGTGGCTATTCGAGCACCGCGCTCGCGAGGGCAGAGCTCCGACGGTGACCGAGTTGCGCGGCTTCTCTCGGCAATGGACGCCGACAACGCTTCAAGCCTTCCGCGAGACCGCCGACAGCGCCCTATCCGCCTATGCCCAGATCGCGCTCGAGGATCAGACGCCCTCCATTCAGCGCGATGCCTTGCTACGCGGCCGACCGTTGTGGAAAGACGTCATGATCGGCGTGGTGTCGGCGCTCAGCTATTCCGTACTTCTCGTGATCGCGGCGTTCCTGCTGAAAATCTTCGGCAATGACTTCCTTGACGCGCTCGGGACGTTCGCGCGCTGATTAGATCAGCCGCTCCGCCGCCAGCGCTGCTTTCAGGAACACGCTGGGCAGCGCGCCCAGGCCTTCGCGCGGGGTCCAGACGAAGTCGCCAGCGTTCACGCCGTCCGCCGCGAACACCCTCAGCGTCAGGGAGAAGTGCGTGAACACGTGCTCCACCGCGCCGAGGTCGCGCCAGGCGACCGCGATCGGCGCCGCGGCCACCGCCTCGGCGTCGGAGAACGGCGCGGCGCGCCAGTCGCTGGTCGGCAGGCCCAGCATCCCGCCCAGCAGGCCCTTGGGCGGACGGCGGACCAGAGCCATGTCGTCGCCGCGCGTCAGGACATAGGCGACGCCGTGTCGGCGCGGGCGGTCGGCCTTCTTGGTCTTGCGCGGATAGGTCTCGGGCGCGCCGCCCTTGTAGGCCGCGCACCAGTCCGAGATCGGGCAGCGGTCGCACAGCGGGGCCTTGGGTTTACAGACCGTGGCTCCGAGATCCATCAGCGCCTGGGCCCAGTCGCCGGGGCGATCGTCGGTGACGAGCTCGCCGGCCAGGGCCTTGAGTTCCGGCTTGCTGTCCGGCATCGGCGCCTCGACGGCGAACAGCCGCGACATCACCCGCTCGACATTGCCATCGACCACATTGGCCGCGCGGTCGAAGGCGATGGCGGCCACGGCGGCGGCGGTATAGGCCCCGACGCCGGGAAGGGCGCGTAAGGACTCCTCGGTATCCGGGAAGACGCCGCCGTGCTGGTTCGCCACCGCCCGCGCGCAGGCCAGCAGGTTGCGGGCCCGGGCGTAGTAGCCGAGCCCCGCCCAGGCGGCCATCAGGTCGCCGTCGTCCACCGCCGCGAGATCCGAGACCGTCGGCCAGCGCTCGGTGAAGCCCAGGAAATAGGGCGTGGCGTGCGGCACGGTGGTCTGCTGCAGCATCACCTCCGACAGCCAGACGCGGTAGGGGTCGCCCCGCACGCCGGCGCGGCGGTCGGCGGGCGAGACGCGCCAGGCCAGGGTCCGGGCCTGGGCGTCGTACCAGGCCAGCAGGGCCGAACGGATCGCTTGACGGTCTTTCATCGTCCCTCGCCTACCGCGAACCGAGCCCGGCATGCTAGTTTCCTCGCATGCGCCGCCCCCTGCCCACCGCGGAAGAAGCCCTCGCGATCCTGCGCGCCAAGCGCACGCGTCCCCAGCGCCGCCCGCCGCCGCCCGCCGGCAAGAGCCTGGCGCCGCTGTTGAAGTCGCTGGAAGACCGTTTCGGCAAGGGTCCCGCCGCCCTGCAGGCCCGCTGGCGCGAGATCGTCGGCGACACCCTCGCGCGTCGGACGGAGCCCGTTCGCATCATCAAGGGCCGCAATGGCGAAGGCGGCGCGCTGGAGCTGCGCGTCGACGGCCCCGTGGCCTCGCTGATCCAGCACCAGGCCCCGCAGATCACCGCCCGCCTCGACATGCTGCTGGGCAAGGGCGTCGTCACCCGCCTGCGCATCGTCCAGGGCCCGGTCAAGGCCGCCGCCGCGCCGGTCGCACAACGTCCGCGCCGCAAGCCGCCGCTGGACGCGGCGCTGGAAAAGCAGCTCTCCGACAGCCTGGCCGACCAGCCCGACGGCGGTCTCAAGGACGCCCTGCTGAAACTGGGGCGCGGCGTGCTGCGCGAGCATCCCTGAGCCTCCGATCCACAGACCTTCCGATTGACAACCCCACCCCGATCGCGCTGTTGCACAGGCCTTATCGGCGCCCTTTTCGCCACCTCTAAGAATCGCGCTTAACTTCGCTATTCTACTGCAAGGAAGATCGACCATGCGTCCGCTGACCCGCCGGCTTCTGACCGCCGTCGCCCTCACCGCCTCGCTGGGCGCGCTCGCCGCCTGCGGCCCCACGGGAACCAAGGTCACCGCCGACGACATGACCCTGGGCAATCCCGCCGCCAAGGTGACCGTGGTCGAGTACGCCTCGGTCGCCTGCCCACACTGCGCCACCTGGAACGCGGAAGTCTTCCCGGCCTTCAAGGCCAAGTACATCGACACCGGCAAGGTCAATTACGTGGCCCGCGAAGCCCTGACCGGCGAGCCGCGCCTGGCCAACGCCGGCGCCATGCTGGCCCGCTGCGCCGGCAAGGATAAGTACTTCCAGGTGACGGACGCGATCTATCACGCCCAGGCCAGCATCTTTCAGACCGGCGACATCCGCGGCGAGCTGCTGACCATCGCCCAGGCGGCCGGCATGAGCGAAGACCAGTTCAACGCCTGCCTGACCGACGAGAAGGCCGCCAAGTCGGCCGAGCGCATCGAAAAGCAGATGAAGGCCGACAAGATCGAAGGCACTCCGACCTTCATCGTCAACGGCAAGAAGGTCGGCGGCGAGTCCGGCGGCGAGGTCACCCTGGCCCAGCTGGACGCCGCCATCGCGGAAGCCTCGAAGTAATGCGTCTCGACCGGCGCGCGCTGATCGTCTCGGGCCTCGCTGTCGCGGCGAGCCCTCTGGCCGCGCGCGCCGCGCCGCTGCCGCCGGTCCCGGGCGAGATGATGCTGGGCTCGGCCAAGGCGCCGGTCCAGCTGGTGGTCTACGCCTCGGCCAGCTGCCCGCACTGCGCCCACTGGTGGACGACGGTGCTGCCGGAGGTTCGCAAGGCCTTCATCGACACCGGCAAGGTGCGCCTGGTGTTCCGCGAGTTCCTGACCCCGCCCAACGAGTTCGCGGCCGCCGGCTTCATCCTGGCCCGCCGCATCCCGGGCAGGTACTTCGAGGTGCTGACCACCGTCTTCCAGAAGCAGGAAGAGATCTATCGCAGCGAGAAGCTGTTCGAGGGCCTGCAGGCGATCGGCAAGCAGTACGGCCTGACCGACGCGCAGTTCAAGGCGACGCTGGAGGATCCGGCGGCGCTGAAGGGCGTCAACGAGCGCATGGCCAAGGCGGTGGACGATGGCGTCGAGGGCACGCCGACCTTCTTCGTCAACGGCGCGCCCTACGATCACAGCGCCGACTTCGCCGTGCTCTCCAAGGCCTTCGCCGCCGCGGCGAAGGGCTAGGGTCCCAGGGGACCGCCTCCGTGCAGTTCCAGCGCCTGCGCCTTTCGGGCTTCAAGTCCTTCGTCGAGCCGACCGAGTTCCGGATCGAGCCCGGGCTGACGGGCATTGTCGGCCCGAACGGCTGCGGCAAGTCCAACCTGCTGGAAGCCCTGCGCTGGGTGATGGGCGCCAATTCCGCCAAGGCGATGCGGGCCGGCGGCATGGATGACGTGATCTTCGCCGGCAGCGGCGCGCGGCCCGCGCGCAACCACGCCGACGTCGCCCTGACCATCGACAATACCGACCGCACCGCCCCCGCCCAGTTCAACGACGATCCGGTGCTGGAGGTCGTCCGCCGCATCGATCGCGGCGAGGGCTCGACCTACAGGATCAACGGCCGCGAGGTCCGGGCCCGCGACGTCCAGCTCCTGTTCGCCGACGCCTCGACCGGCGCCAACTCGCCAGCCCTGGTCCGCCAGGGCCAGATCAGCGAGCTGATCGGCGCCAAGCCGCAGAACCGCCGCCGCATCCTGGAAGAGGCCGCCGGGGTCTCGGGCCTGCACACCCGCCGCCATGAGGCCGAGCTGCGCCTGCGGGCGGCCGAGAGCAATCTGGCCCGGCTGGAGGATGTCGCCCGCGAGCTGGAGATGGCGCTGAATCGCCTGCGCCGCGAAGCCCGCCAGGCCGAGAAGTACAAGCGCCTGTCGTCCGAGATCCGGGCCGTGCAGGGCGCGGTGCTCTACACCCGCTGGACCGAGGCCCGCGACACGCTGGAGCGGACCACGAGCGAGGCCACCAGCGCCGCCCGGCTGGTCGAGGAAACGGCCCGCGCCAGCGCCGCCGCTCAGGTGGCGATCACCGAGGCCGAGGCCGCCATGCCGCCCCTGCGGGAAGAGGCGACCATCGCCCAGGCGATCCTGGGCCAGCTGGCCATCCAGAAGGACCGCGCCGAGCGCGAGGCCGAGGCCGCCGCCGCCGAATTCGAACGCCTCTCCAATGATCTGGCGCGCATCGACGCCGACCTGGCCCGCGAGGCGCAGGCCAAGGACGACGCCGCCGCCGCCCTGGCGCGCATCGACGCCGAACTCACCGAAGTGCGGGAGCTGGTCGCCGCCGCGCCGGAGCGCGGGCCCGAGCTGGCCGCCGCCGCCAAGACCGCCGAGGAGGCCCGCGCCGCCGCCGAGGCCGCTGTCGAGCAACTGGCCGCCCGCGTCGCGGCCGAGGAGGCGCAGGGCCGCGCTGCCGCCGCCCGCCTCTCGGAAGCCGAGGCCCGCGCCAACCGCACCAGCCGCGCCCTCGATCAGGCCAAGGCCGAGCGGGCCGCCGTCGGTCCGGAGGTCGATCCGGCCGCCGCCGAAGCCCGCCAGCGCTTCGCCAACGCCGAGGCCGCCCTGGCCGCCGCCCGCGCGGCGCTGGAGGAGGCCGAGGCCGAGCGGGTCAAGGCCGCCGAGCAGGAGGCCCAGGCCCGCCAGCTGGCGCGTAATGTCGAGGACCAGCTGGGCCGTCTGCGCACGGAAGCGCGCGGCCTGGCTCAGCTGACCGCCCCACGCTCCAAGAGCGGCCACGCCCCGGCCCTCGACAGCGTCTCGCCGGACAAGGGCTATGGCGCGGCCCTGGCCGCCGCTCTCGGCGACGACCTGGACGCCGCGCTCGACGCCAAGGCGCCGTCCTACTGGGGCGGGGCCGAGGCGCCGGCCCCGACCTGGCCCGAGGGCGCGCAGCCGCTGGCCCCGCTCGTGAAGGCGCCGCCCGCCCTGTCCGCCCGTCTCTCGCACGTCGCCGTCGTGGCCCGCGCGGATGGTGACCGGCTGCGAGCCGCGCTGAAGCCCGGCATGCGCCTGGTGTCCAAGGAAGGCGATCTCTGGCGCTGGGACGGCTTCGTGGCCCGCGCCGATGCGCCCAAGCCGGCCGCCGTGCGGCTGGAGCAGCGGACGCGCCTGGCCGAAGTCGAGACCGAGATCGACCTCATGACCCCGCGCGCCGAGGCCACCGCCGCCGCGCTGAAGACCGCCGCCGACCGGATGCGCGTCGTCGAGGATCTGCTGCGCGACAAGCGCCGGGGTCCGCCGGACGCCGAACGCCTGCTGAACGGCGCGCGCGAGCAGGTCGCCAAGTTCGAACGCGAGCAGGCGATGCGGGCCGCCCGCGCCCAGTCGCTGGACGACACCATCGCCCGCTTCGAGGCCGAGAAGACCGAGGTCGACGCGGCCTTGGCGGAGGCCCGCGAGGCCCACGCCGCCGCCCAGACGTCGGGCGATCTGCAACCTCAACTCGCGCAGGCGCGCCAGGCCTCGGCCCAGGCCCGCGAAGCCGCCAGCGCCGCCCGCACGGCGCTGGATGTCGAGACCCGTGAGCGCGCTGGCCGCCAACGGCGTCTGGAAAGCCTGGAGCGCGACCGCGCCGACTGGGCCAAGCGCGCCGAGACCGCCGGCAAGCGCGCGGAGTCGCTCGCGGGCGACCGCGTGAAAGCCGCCGCCGCCCTGGAGGGCGCGCGCGAGGCGCCTGCGGCGCTGAAGGAGAAGCTGGTCATCCTGCTGGACGAGTTCGGCGCCGCCGAAGCCCGGCGCGCCAAGGCCAGCGACGCCCTGGAAGCCGCCGAGACCACCCGCCTCAACAACGACCGCGCCGCCCGGGCCGCCGAGCAGGCCGCCGGCGAGGCCCGCGAGAAGCGCGCGGCCCTGGTCGCCCACCTGGACGGGGCTCGCCAGCGCTTCGGCGAGGTCGCCTCGGCCATCCGCGAGCAGGCCCGCATGGAGCCCGAGGAGCTGGGCCGTCACGTCGCCGGCGAGGCCGTGGCCGTCCCGAAGGACGCCGCCGGGGTCGAGGCCCACCTGTTCGCTCTCGAACGAGAGCGCGACGCCATCGGTCCGGTAAACCTGCGCGCCGAGGAGGAGGCCCAGGAATATGCCGGACGCCTGGAGACCATGCGGATCGAGCGCGCCGACCTGTCGGGCGCGGTCGGCAAGCTGCGGGCCGGCATCGAGGAGCTGAACGCCGAGGGCCGCGAGCGCCTGCTGGCCGCCTTCGACGTGATCAACGCCAACTTCCAGACCCTCTTCCAGGCCCTGTTCGGCGGCGGCCAGGCCGAGCTGAAGCTGATCGAGAGCGACGATCCGCTGGAGGCCGGCCTGGAGATCTTCGCCTGCCCGCCCGGCAAGCGCATGGCCAGCATGAGCCTGATGAGCGGCGGCGAGCAGGCCCTGACGGCCAGCGCCCTGATCTTCGGCGTGTTCCTGGCCAATCCGGCCCCGATCTGCGTGCTGGACGAAGTCGACGCGCCGCTGGATGACGCCAATGTCGATCGCTACTGCAACATGCTGGACGAGATGCGCCGGCGCACCCAGACCCGCTTTATCGCCATCACCCACAACCCGGTGACCATGAGCCGGATGGACCGCCTTTTCGGCGTGACCATGGCCGAGCGCGGCGTCAGCCAGCTGGTCAGCGTTGACCTGTCCACCGCCGAGAAGCTGGTCGCGGCTTAGAACCCAACCGCCTGTCTGATCGGATTGCTCGGATCCGCCAGCAGCTTCACGGCCATGGCGCACGAGATCACCACCAGCAGCGGCCGGATCAGCTTGGGTCCGAAGCGCATGGCGAGCCTTGAGCCGACCTGGGCGCCGATGAAGGCCCCGGCGGCCATGGCCAGGCCGACCGGCCAGACGACCGCGCCCTTCAGGATGAACAGGCTCAGACTGCCCACATTGCTGGCGGCGTTGGCCAGCTTGGTGTGGGCCGTGGCCTTCAGCACGCCGTAGCCCAGCAGGGTGACGATCGCGACCATGTAGAAGGCCCCGGCGCCAGGTCCGAAGATGCCGTCGTAGAAACCGACCAGCGGGGCGACGAAGCAGGCGAATGGGATCAGCGCCATGCGCGGCGCGACGTCCTCGGTCTTGAGGGCGCGCGAGAAGCCGAAATAGAGGGCGATGGCGATCAGCAGCAGCGGCACGATGGCCCGCAGCAGGTGCGGCGACAGCAGGCTGGCGCAGAGCGCGCCGCACAGGCCCGCGACCGCGGCCGCGCCGGCCACCGGCAGGGCCGTCTTCCAGTCGATCAGACCGCGACGGGCGAAGGCGCTGGTCGAGGAGATGGCGCTGACCGCGCCCTGCAGCTTGTTGGTGCCCAGGGCCTGGACCGGCGACAGGCCCGCCAGCAGCAGGGCGGGCAGGGTCACCAGACCGCCGCCGCCGGCTATGGCGTCCAGCGCGCCAGCGAGCGCGGCGACCACGAACAGGCTGGCGATGACGTCGAGATGGACCATGAGCGGCTCATGATCCCGTTCGAGGCGTCGATCAAGGGAAAGGCATGGCAAAGAAAAAGGGGCCTGATGAGGCCCCTTCTCGGATCAGCCCAGGAGGCTGCCCCACGCGTGAGCGCGAGACGCCTTGCTGTTGCTGGTCTTGCCCAGGGCGCGCAGCTCGTCGCGTTCCTTGGCCTTCTCTTCCTTGCGCACGCGCATCTCGGCGGCTTCGAGAGCCTTGCGTTCCTTGCGCTCGGCGCGCTTGGCGGCCATCAGCTCTTCTTCGCGAGCCAGGGCCTCGAGGCGGGCTTTTTCCTTGGCCTCGGCGCGGGCGGCGCGGACAGCCTCGAGTTCGGCGGCGCGCAGTTCCTCGCGCTTGTCGAAATCGGGGTCCTGGACGGTCGGCTTGGCCTTGAACTTTGCCAGCATGGCCTTCTTGGCCTCTTGCTGGGAGGAGATGCGATCGGCGAATCCGGTGTTCTTCAGGTGCGACATGAATCTTCGTATTGTTTGGAGGCGGCGGCTCTAAAACCCAGATCGACGAAAAAATCAATGCGTGATTGGGCCGCGCCGCACCTTGCCTATGGGGTGTGGCGCCGAAAGAACGCGTGTGATGTAGGAAGCCGTTCCCGCCTCCGGTAGGGGCGCGAACGAACGGCCAATCGAATGAAAAGCGGGATGGTTTTGCCTTCCCTTTAAGCCAAAGGCGAAATCCTTAAGTATTCCCGTAACTTGGCCCGCGAAGCGCTTACCTTGACGCACTGCGGCGAGGTCTATAGGTTCCGCGCCGATCAAGCCGGCCGGAAATGCGCCTTGTTTTGGCGCGCCCGCGGCGTTTTCGGACCTGCCGCTCCCATGCCCAAGGCCGACGAACCGAACGACAAGGCTCTGGTAAGCCTCGACGCTCGGCTCGACGCATTTGAGGCGAGGAAGGCGGCAGAAAAGCCGGCGAAAGCCGCGTCCGAGAAGGCCAACCAGGACGGCTATCGCCTCCTGGCGGATCTGATCGGGGGCGTACTGGTGGGTCTCGGCTTCGGCTGGTTGCTCGACCATTATGTCCACACGAGCCCCTGGGGCATGGTCGGCGGTCTGCTGATCGGCTTGGGGCTCTCGATTTTCTCCGTCGTCCGCAAGGCGACGAAAATGAGCGCGCAGGCGTCGGCGCCGTCCCCTCAAGGGAATGCCGGCGGAGACACGGGAGGCGGGTCAACCGCCCCCAAGCAGAAGAGAGACTAGGGCCGATGGCCGATCCGATGCACCAGTTCCAGATCCAGAAGATCGTGGAACTGCCCACCGTGACCGTTCCCGGCCTCGGCGCTATCGACCTGTCGATCACGAACTCGGTGTTCGCGATGATGCTGGCGGCGCTGCTGGTCATCACGTTCTACAGCCTGGCGGCGCGCAAGGCCGTCATCCCGGGCCGCCTACAGTCGGTGGGCGAGATGCTCTACGGACTGGTCGACGGGCTCGCGGAGTCGATCATCGGCCACGACGGCAAGAAGTTCCTGCCCTTCATCTTCACGCTGTTCGCCTTCGTGCTGTTCATGAACATTCAGGGCATGTTCCTGGTGTTCACCGCCACGTCGCAGCTGGCCGTGACCCTGACGCTGGGCCTGATGGTCATCCTGACCGTGGTCGCCGTCGGCTTCGCCAAGAACGGCCTGAAGTTCTTCAAGCTGTTCGCCCCGTCGGGCGTGCCGTGGCCGCTGTATTTCCTGCTGGTGCCGATCGAGATCCTGTCGTTCCTGATCCGCCCCATCACCCTGGGCCTTCGTCTGTTCGGCAACATGCTGGGCGGCCACGTGGTGCTGAAGATCTTCGCCGGCTTCGTGATCGCCCTGGGCGGTCTCGGCGCCCTGGGCTGGGCCGGTTCGGCCCTGGCCTTGACCTCGGTCGTCGCCCTGACGGCCCTCGAGTTCATGGTGGCCTTCCTGCAGGCCTTCGTGTTCGCGGTGCTCGCCTGCGTCTACATCAACGACGTCGTGCACCTCGACAGCCACTGATCAACCTTTAGTCTTTCCAACAAATACCCTTCCAAGGAGTCTCTATCATGGACGCTGCTGCAGCTAAGTACATCGGCGCTGGCCTGGCCATGCTCGGCATGATCGGCGCGGGCGTTGGCCTGGGCGTGATGTTCGGCAACTACTTCCAAGGCGCCCTGCGCAACCCGACGGCCGCCGCTCAAGAGCGCCCGATGCTGTTCCTGGGCATGGCCCTGACGGAAGCCCTGGGCATCTTCGCCCTGGTCATCGCCTTCCTGATCCTGTTCTCGTAATCCGACCCTGGAGCGCGGCGCTTCAACGGAAGCGACGCGCTCCATGCTTTTGTTTTCTCGCGCTTCCTGGAGCGGGCCGGATCACGGTCCGCTCCAAGCGCACTAGCTGAGAGGCGCCTTCGCCCATGGCGACGGAACATCACGGCACGGTCGAGACGACTGAAGCCCCCAAGCACGAAAGCGGCGGCCTTCCGCAGCTGCAGTTCGAGCACTGGGGTGGTCAGATCGTCTGGCTGCTGCTCATCTTCGCCGTCCTCTACGCGGTGCTGTCGAAGGGCCTGCTGCCCCGCGTCAGCGGCGCGATCGACGAGCGCGGCGCCAAGATCGCCGGCGACATCGCCGACGCCCGTCGCCTGAAGGACGAGGCGGAAGCCCAGGCCCGCGCGGCCGCCGCCGAAGTGGCCGAGGCGCGCGCCAAGGCCCAGAAGACCGCGGCGGACGCCAAGGCCAAGGCTTCGGCCGAAGCCGCCGAGCGTCAGGCCAAGGAAGAGGCCGTCCTGGCCGAGAAGCTGGCCGCGGCCGAGGCTTCGATCCAGGCCGCCCGCGACACGGCCATGAGCCATGTCCGCGAAGTGGCTCAGGAGACGGCCGGCGCGATCGTCGAGAAGCTGACCGGCAAGGTGGCCACCGCCGCCGAGCTGAAGTCGGCCCTGGCCTAAGGAGCGCTGACGATGGAACACGAATCCCTGTTCAGCCTCTCGAACCCCGAATTCTGGGTTCTGGTCGCCCTGGTGATCTTCTTCGGCCTGCTGGTCTATCTGAAGGTCCTGCCGGGCGCGCTGTTCGGCGCCCTGGACGGCTACGCCGCCAAGATCAAGGCCGAGCTCGACGAAGCCCAGCACCTGCGTGAAGAGGCCCAGGCCCTGCTCGCGGACGTCAAGGCCCAGCGCGAGGAAGCCGAACGCCAAGCCGTCGCGATGATGGACGCCGCCAAGGCCGACGCCAAGCGGATGGCCGAGGAAGCCAAGGAAAAGCTCGAGGAGCAGATCAAGCGCCGCGCCGAAATGGCCGAACGCAAGATCGCCCAGGCCGAGGCGCAAGCCGCCGCCGACGTGAAGGCCGCCGCGGTCGATCTGGCCGCGCAAGCCGCCGAGACCGTCCTGGCCGCCCGCCTCGCCGGTTCGACCAACGACGGCCTGGTCGACGCCGCGATCCGCCAGATGGGCGCCAAGCTGCAATAGCGGCTAGCGACATCGGACAAGACAAGAGGGCGCGGATCGCAAGGTCCGCGCCCTTTCTTCTGGGCGCCTTCGAAAGCGGACCCGGCAGGCGTTTGAGGAGAGGGGGAAGCCGGCTTCACTCCCGGTCCCGCGAAAGCTCCGTCTCGCATCACGAAGCAGGCATAGGGATTTTCAAGGACGCGGACCTTAAGCACACGCGGCTAACTGACGCGGACAGCCCAAGCCGAGGTCTCCGTTAACGCCGTCCATGAGCACTATCGCCGTTGATCAGCGAGGTTCGACATGTTTGGCTCCCTAAAGATCGCCCACAAGCTCGTGGCGGCCTTCACCGTGCTGGTGACCTTGGTGGCTTTGGTGTGCGTTCTGGTCCTGACCGGCGAGCAAACCATCAAGGCCAGGGCGGCCGAGGATCACCGCGACCTGACGCGCGACAGCCTGATGGCCAAAGCCAACGACGCCCTTGTCGAACAACAGAACGCCGTCCGCGGCTATCTGGCGACCAACGATCCGTCATTCCTCAAGCGCTACAACGGCTTCAAGGCCGACTATGCGGCGGCTCTCGATGTCCTTCTCGCCGAGCCCACCGACGACGGCGACAAGGACCGTCTGACGCGCTTCGCCTCGGCCGTTCAAACCTTCTCGGGCCAGACCGATCTCCAGATCGCCCAGGGCGGAGATCCGACAAAACTAGAGGCCGCCCGCGCATCATTGCTGACCGCAGGACGTCTCACCGCCGTCCGCAAGGTTGGCAAGGAGATCGCCGAACACTCCGAGGCCGCGCGGAAACAGCGCGAGGCCTCGCTGTCGGCGCTATATCGTTGGGCTGAAATCGGCCTGGGCGTTGTCGGCGTGCTGACGATCGGCCTTGCCTGCGCCATGGGTTGGCTTCTAACCCGGGCGATCGCCAACCCTGTCCGCGATATGACCGCCACGATGCGGAGCCTGGCGGCCGGCGACAACACCGTCGAAGTGCCCGCGGTCGGACGAAGCGATGAGATCGGGCAAATGGCCGATGCGGTGCTGGCCTTCAAGCAATCGGCGATCGACAAGCTGAAGGTGGAGCATAGGGCGGAGGATCAGCGCCAGGCGGCCGAACGCGACCGCGTGATCCATGACGCCGAGCGCGCCGCCCACGCCCGCGAACAGGCCATCGTGGTGGAACATTTGGGCGTGGCGCTGGATCGCCTCGCGGCTGGCGACCTCACCTATCAGATCCAGACCGGATTTCCCGCCACCGCCGCCAAATTGAAGGAGGATTTCAACGCCGCCATTCAGCACCTCAACATCGCCATGGCGGCCATCGACGGCGGCGCGCGTAGCATCCTTGGCGGCTCGTCGGAGATCAGCAAGGCCGCCGATCAGCTGGCCCAGCGCACCGAACGCCAGGCCGCGAGCATCGAAGAAACCGCCGCCGCGCTTGAAGAACTGCTGGCGACGGTCCGCCGCTCGGCCGACGGCGCCGCCTCGGCCAGGACTCAGGTCCAGACCGCGCGCGACGACGCCGAGCGCGGCGGCGCGATCGTCGCCGAGGCGGTGATCGCCATGAGCGCCATCGAAAAGTCGTCGCACGAAATCGAGCAAATCCTCAGCGTCATCGACGAGATCGCCTTCCAGACCAATCTCTTAGCCCTGAACGCTGGGGTGGAGGCGGCTCGGGCCGGTGACGCCGGACGTGGCTTCGCCGTCGTCGCGCAGGAAGTGCGGGCCCTGGCCCAGCGCTCCGCAGAAGCGGCCAGAGCGATCAAGGGCCTGATGCTGGCCAGTTCCGGTCATGTGGAGAACGGCGTGCTGCTCGTCAACCAGACGGGCGAGGCGCTCCAGCGCATCGTCGGGGGCGTCCGACAATCGGCCCAGGTCATGGAGCAGATCGCCGCCGCGGCTCAGGAGCAGTCGCAGGGATTGGGCGAGGTCAATATTGCCGTCAACCAGATGGATCAAGTCACCCAACAGAACGCCGCGATGGTCGAGGAATCAACCGCCGCCAGCCGCTCGCTGGCCGACGAGGCGCATGAACTGACACGCCGCGTGGGGCACTTCACAATCGACGCCGACGCCGCGCGCTTAGCGGCTTAGAACCCCCCTCCGCGCGGCAGCCTGGCCCCGAGATGAAAGGCGCCGACGGGCGGATCTTCCAAGGCCGCCTTTGCCCAGAAGCGAGCGCCATTCATCAGCAACGCCAAGATCCGGCGCGGGTGGGGAACAGCTATCGGCACCGGCCGGATACCGGACCTCGGATCACGCTTTCGGACGAAGTGTCGGTCCTGGCGTGAAAAACGGACGTCAGGCCCGGCTTTCAGCGCCGGGGCGGATGGGATGCAGGCCGTACCAGATGACGAAGCCGATCATCATCGCCATACCGACAGCGGATGGCAGAACCTGGCTCAGCGGCTGCCACTCGGCCAGCAGATTGCCCACCCCGGCTGAAAGCATGGCGAAGTAGAAGCCGATCATCTTCACGCCGTGATCCAGAGGACGGACCCAGCGATACCAGGCCCCGACCCACAGCGACCGGCTTAGATCATAGGCCGTCATCGTCAGCAGATAGCCGATGGTCGTGTAGCCAATGGCCGGGGTCCAGGACGCCGTGCCTCGCCCCATCTGGAAAGCCACGAGCAGAGCCATCCCCACGCCCAGGGTCGACAGCAGGGTGTCCGGCAGGCGTGGCCCGCGCCGGTTGAGCGACAAGGTCCGCAAGCCGCTGAGATACTGATACCCGGCCGTGAGGGTCGCGGCGACCAGCGGCGCCGGCGGTCGAAACAGGATCACCGCCAGCACCGCGCTGGACAGGACCACAAGACCCAATCCCGCGGTGGCGCGCCCCGACCAGCGATGCAGCGGACCGCCTTTGCGGCAGAACAACGGTATGAGACCGATGAGCAGGGCCAGCGCCCCGGTCGAGACGTGGGCGGCGATGTTCAACGTGTGCGCGTCGGTCATGCCAAGACTATGTTGAGGCGGAGCCCACCATAGCAAGCAAATAGGATGAGGCCGGCCTCGCTCCAACGTCCAACTTGGCCCGAAAGCCGACGCCCGTCCCTAGGCCGTCTTCGCCATCTTCCGCGCGACGTACTTCTTCACGCGCTTGCGGGTCTTCTTCAGCAGGCGCCAGCGGGCGCGGCGCAGGACCATCTTCTCGGTACGGAGCATCTGCTGCCAGACGACCAGCAGCACTTCGGGCTCGCGGCGCATCAGGCGGCGGATCGGGAAGACCAGCTTGGGGTGGCGCTTCTGCCAGCGGATGAAGGTCTTTCGCGCGGCGAACGAGTAGCGCAGCACGATCATCAGCCCGATGACCAGCAGCGGCAGGCCCAGGTGCCCCGGCAGCGGCGTCAGCACCGCTCCGGCCAGGATCACCAGCGTGCCGAAGCCGATGGCGATCCAGCGGAAAGTGCGGGCGGCGGACTCGCGCAGCAGCAGGGCCAGCCGCGCGCGGCGGCGGACCTTGTGCTTAATATCGTCAATCGTGGCGACCGCGCTCACCTTTGGCTGCGCTTCACGGCGCGCTGCTTGAGGGACTTGCGCCAGCGAACGGCCACCCGCCACCTGCGCGGCACGATCAGGCGCTCGACGCGCAGGGCCTGCTGCCAGGCCACCAGCACGACTTCCGGCTCGCGGCGCAGCAGGCGGCGCAGCGGGAAGATCAGCTTGGGGTGGGCGTGCTGGAAGCGGACGAACTGCTTGCGGGCCTTGAACGAATTGCGCAGCACCAGCATCAGGCCGACCACGGTCAGCGGCAGCCCCATGGGGCCGGGCAGCGGCGCGATCAGTATGCCGCCGATGACCAGCAGCATACCCAGTGTCACCAGAATGACGCGCAGAAAACGCGCGACGAGCTCGCGGGCGAGGTCATCGGCGGTGCGTTGGGCGCGCGGCATGGTGAGTGCGAAAGCAGTCATGGGAGGACGAAACGGGCTTGCGCGCCGCTTGCTCCCTGGAAAAGCCAGTCAGCCCGGATGCGCCCCCCCGATATGTGGAGACAACAGGGCGCCGTAAAGGCGCCCTGCCGTCGCAAGGGGGGTATGGAATTTGCTATTCAGCGGCTAGTGGCGCCGCGGCCACAGGTTTCCACCTCAACCGGGGCTTGCGGGCCGCCAGGGTCTCATCGAGGCGGCGGAGCGGAGCGTGGAACGGCGCGCCCTTGAAGCGCTCCGTATCGCCCGCCTTGGCCGCGCCGGCGAGCAGGCGAAGCGCCTCGATGAAGCGATCCAGCTCCTGCTTGCTCTCGGTTTCGGTCGGCTCGATCAGCATGGCGCCGTGGACGACCAGCGGGAAGTACATGGTCATCGGGTGGAAGCCTTCGTCGATCATCGCCTTGGCGAAGTCGAGCGTGGTCACCCCGGTGCCTTCCAGCCAGCTGTCGTCGAACAGGGCCTCGTGCATGCACGGACCATCCGGGAAGGCCGGGCTCATCACGTCCTTCAGGCGGGCCTTGATGTAGTTGGCGTTGAGAACGGCGTCCTCGGCCACCTGCCGCAGGCCGTCGGCCCCGTGGCTGAGCATGTAGGCGTAGGCGCGGACATACATGCCCATCTGGCCGTGGAAGGCGCTCATGCGGCCAAGGGCGGTCTTGGCCCCCTCTTCGCCGGCGTGCTCGACCAGGGTGAAGCCGTCGTGGCCGTGGACCAGCCAGGGCGTCGGCGCGAAGGGCGCCAAAGCCTCCGACAGCACCACAGGACCAGCGCCCGGACCGCCGCCGCCGTGGGGCGTCGAGAAGGTCTTGTGCAGGTTGATGTGCATGGCGTCGACGCCCAGGTCGCCAGGACGAACCCGGCCGACGATGGCGTTGAAATTAGCGCCGTCGCAATAGAAGTAGGCTCCGGCCGCGTGGGTCAGCCGGGCGATCTCGACGACGTCGCGCTCGAACAGGCCGCAGGTATTGGGGTTGGTGACCATGATCGCCGCGACGTGGTCGCCGAGCTTGGACTCCAGGTCCGCCATGTCCACCCGGCCGTCTTCCGTCTGGGCGATCTCGACGACAGTGTAGCCGACGAAGGCCGCCGTGGCCGGGTTGGTGCCGTGGGCGCTGGTCGGAGCCAGCACCGTCTTGCGGTGGCCCTGACCGTTGGCTTCGTGGGCCGCGCGGATGGCCAGCATGCCGCACATCTCGCCGTGGGCGCCGGCCTTCGGCGTCAGGGCCACGGCCGGCATGCCGGTCAGGGTCTTCAGCCAGTGGGCCAGACGGTCCATCAGCTGCAGGGCGCCCTGCACGGTCGACTGCGGCTGCAGCGGGTGAATGTCCGAGAAGCCCGGCAGCCGCGCCATCTTCTCGTTCAGGCGCGGGTTGTGCTTCATCGTGCACGAGCCCAGCGGATACAGCGCCAGGTCGATGGCATGGTTCTTCTGGGAAAGGCGCACGTAGTGGCGGACGGCTTCGGGCTCCGACAGGCCCGGCAGGCCGATGGGCTCGGCGCGCAGCAGGCCGGCCAGGTCGCTCGACGGGGCGGCGGCTTCCGGCAGGTCGACGCCGGTCTTGTTCCAGCCGTCCAGTTCGAAGATCAGGGCCTCGTCCTGAAGGAGACCACGACCGCCGGTCAGGGTCTCGTGGCCGGTGGCGGCGTCGTTCGCGGTTTCGGGACGCGTGGGGCGGCCGACGTTGTTCATGCTCATTGGGCCACCGCCTTGGTGAGGATCTTGGCGAAGAAGGGGATGTCGATATCGAGCGTGGTCTCGGTGGCCGCGACCAGCAGCACGTCGTTCAGGCCCGCGTCCGCGTCGAGGCGCGAGAACGGCACGCCGGCGATGACGCCATGGCCGGCCAGGGTCTCGACGACCTCGGCCGCATCCTTCGGCAGCTTGATCGCGAACTCGTTGAAAAAGCGCGGGGTCAGAATCTCGACGCCCGGCACGGCCTTCAGGGCGTCGCGCAGGGCGACCGCCTTCTGGTGGTTCAGGGCGGCAAGCTGGCGCAGGCCAGTCTCGCCCAGCAGGCTCATGTGGATCGAGAAGGCCAGGGCGCAGAGACCGCTGTTGGTGCAGATGTTCGAAGTGGCCTTGTCGCGGCGGATATGTTGCTCGCGGGTCGACAGGGTCAGAACGAAACCGCGCTTGCCATCGGCGTCGACGGTCTCGCCGCACAGGCGGCCCGGCATCTGGCGGACGAACTTCTCCTTGCAGGCGAAGAGGCCGACATAGGGGCCGCCGAAGTTCAGGCCGTTGCCGATCGACTGGCCCTCGGCCACGGCGATGTCGGCGCCCATCTCGCCGGGCGACTTCAGCAGGCCATACGAGACCGCCTCGGTGGTCACCACGATCAGCAGCGCGCCGGCCGCCTGGACGGCCTCGGCGATCCGGGTCACGTCGGTGACCGTGCCGAACACGTTCGGGGTCTGGACGACGACGCAGGCGGTGTCGGCGTCGATGGCGGCGATCACGGCGTCCTCGGCGTCGATGGCCGGAGCCATCGCCTGAGTCATGACGCCGGCCGCGTGGGCCAGGGTCTCGATGGTCTCGACATAGTGCGGATGGACACCGCCCGACATCACCGCCTTGTTCCGGCGGGTGACGCGCTGGGCCATCATCACCGCCTCGGCCGCGCCGGTCGAACCGTCATAGAGCGAAGCGTTGGCCACCTCCATGCCGGTCAGGGCCGCGACCTGGCTCTGGAATTCGAACAGCACCTGCAACGTGCCCTGGGCGATTTCCGGCTGATAGGGCGTGTAGCTGGTCAGGAATTCCGACCGCTGGATGATGTGGTCGACCGTGGCGGGCACGTGGTGGCGATAGGCGCCGGCCCCGCAGAAGAACGGTCCCTCCCCCGCCGAGCGGTTGCGACGAGCCAGGCCGGCCATCTCGCGCTCGACCTCGATCTCGCCGGCGTGCAGCGGCAGGTCGACGGTTCCGGAACGCTGGGCCGAGGCCGGCACGTCGATGAACAGGTCGTCGATCGACTTGACGCCGATCGCGCCGAGCATCTCGACGCGGTCTTCGGGGGTCAGGGGGAGGTAACGCATCTTTCGGTCCTTCTCCCTTCCCCCTCAATGGGGGAAGGGGCGGGGATGGGGGGTGTCTACGGCGGTGGAGCTAGAGCGTGCTCAGGAACGCTTCGTACGCGTCGCGGTCCATCAGGGCGTCGACCTCGGCCGGGTTGCTCAGCTTGATCTTGGCGAACCAGCCGCCGCTTTCCGGCAGGGCGTTGACGGTTTCCGGCGCATCGCCCAGCTCGGCATTGCCTTCGACGACCTCGCCCGACACCGGGGCGTAGACGTCGGAGGCGGCCTTGACGCTTTCGACGACGGCCAGTTGCTCGCCCTGCTTGACGACCTTGCCGGCCTCGGGCGTCTCGACGAACACCACGTCGCCCAGCTGCTCGGCGGCGTAGGCGGTGATCCCGACGGTGGCCACGTCGCCCTGGACGATGACCCATTCATGATCTTTGGTGAAACGCATTGCCTGGGCCCTTGATTAGAGTTTGCGGACGTAACGGTTGGCGACGAACGGGGTGGCGACCACTTCAGCGGCGGCGGCCTTTCCACGAACGATGACCTTGAGCTTCGTCCCCACGGCCGCATAGGCCGGCGGGGCGAAACCGATGGCGATGGGGAAGCCCAGGCTGGGGGCGAAGCCGCCGCTGGTCACCTTGCCGATGACATTGCCCGCTTCGTCGGCGATCTCGGCGCCTTCGCGGGCCGGCGCGCCTTCCAGCACCTTCAGATTGACGCGGACGCGCGACAGCTCGCCGGCCAGTTCCTTGGCGATCCGGGCCGCGCCCAGATAGTCGCCAGCCTCGCGGCGCGACTTGCCGACCGCGAAGTTCAGACCGGCCTCGATTGGCGAGACCGTCTCGTCCAGGTCATGGCCGTACAGCGGCAGGCCCGCTTCCAGGCGCAGGCTGTCGCGCGCGCCCAGGCCGATCGGCTTGACGCGCTCGTCGGCCAGCAGGGTGTTCCAGATGCGCTCGGCGGCGTCGGCCGGGACCGAGATCTCGTAGCCGTCCTCGCCCGTATAGCCCGAGCGAGAGATGATCGCGTCGACGCCGAAGGCGGTCAGGGCCAGCGTGTCCATGAACACCATGCCGGCGGCTTCCGGAACATGAGCGGCCAGGACGGCGGCGGCCTGCGGACCTTGCAGCGCCAGCAGCGCGCGGTCCTCCAGGCGGGTCACCGTGGCCTCGCCGGCCAGGGCCTCGGCGATGATCTTGTAGTCGTTGTCCTTACAGGCGCCATTGACCACCAC
Organism: Caulobacter sp. GW821-FHT05F04; assembly: GCF_059419665.1. NCBI lineage: Bacteria > Pseudomonadati > Pseudomonadota > Alphaproteobacteria > Caulobacterales > Caulobacteraceae > Caulobacter > Caulobacter sp. GW821-FHT05F04. Next base: position 160,760 of record NZ_JBWKSF010000002.1, on the reverse strand, counting down.
GAACAGGCCGTCGTTGTCGGGGCGCGCCGTCATCAGGTCGTCGATGATCCCGCCCTCGGCGTTCAGCAGCACGCCATAGCGTTGCTTGCCGGCCTTCAGGCCCTGGTAGTCGGCCGAGACCACCTTCTCGAAGCTCTTGGCCGGGTTCTTACCGCGCAGGCGCGCCTGGCCCATGTGCGAGACGTCGAACAGGCCGGCGTGCTCGCGGGTCCAGAGGTGCTCCTTCAGCACCCCGTCCTTGTACTGCACCGGCATCGAGTAGCCGGCGAACGGCACCATGCGCGCGCCAAGCGCCACGTGGGCCTCGTACAACGGGGTCTTCTTGAGGTCTTGATCGGACACTGGACAGGCTCCAAGCGGGGTCGGCGACGGGACCGGCGTCCGCCGGCAAGTCGCCCCCGCTGTCCCTTGGACCTGAGAGATTCCGGCCTCGCCCCTCTGCCGGACGGGTTTGGCCTTGCTCCTTCGGCGAGCCGCCCTTTCGGGAGGCCTCTTTCCAGCGTTCCTAAACCCGCGCGGTCCTTTTGCCTGAGCGTTTCCGGGGCGGTTGCGCCTTCGGCCTCGGGAGCGAATCCCGATGTCTCCCGCGAGGGTCTTCGGGGTGATGCGGGAGGCGGCCGTGCGAGTCAAGCACGGCCTGCCACGTCAGAGGCCGATGCCCCCAAACCAGTCGTCCTCGCCGATCGGCGGGCCGGGCGGGATGACGACCTTGGCCTTGCCTTCCTCGATCAGCCCGGCCAGGCGGTCGCCGCTTTCATCGGTGACGACACCAGCCAGGGCGCGAGCCTGGGCGCGGTCGGCGGCGTCGCTTGCGGTCACGGCCTTGAGGCCCTTGCCCCAGTCGGCCAGACGCGCGCGGATCACGGTGGCCGCGGTCGGGGACAGGTCCTTGTCGCCCAAGGCGTTGGCCAGGTTGACCACCATCCTCTGGCGGACGCGACGCGCCAGCTCGGCTTGGCGGCCCGTCGCCTTGCCATCGAAGGCGGCGAAGGCCAGGGCCTTGTCCAACAGCCCCTCGACACCCGGCTGGGCCGGATCGCGGCGCTTGGCCTCCATGAGACGGTTCAGGCGCGCCGGCGCGAACAGGTCGCCCCAGACGAGGTCGGCGGCGACGTCGGCGGTCGCGGGGAGGTCGAAGACCGGCCCCTGGCCGAAGGTCTCGACATCATTGGCCTTGTCGGCGCCCTGCGACTGGCCCGAGGTCAGGACATCCAGGGTCTTGTCGGAGAGGTCCAGCGCGGCGGGCGCCAGCGTCCTCAGCAGCGCGTCGATGGCGGCGGCCTGGCGGGCGGGCGGAACGATCTTGCTGGCCTCCCGGCCATCGCCCTCGGCGGCGTAGGTGAAGTCGACGCCGCCGACCAGCTTGGCCGTCGCGTCGACCTGATAGCGATGGAAGATGTAGATCGGCACGATCACGCGGCGCAGATCGGCCACCGACCCGCCCTTGGGCAGGTTGGCCAGGCCGAAACGGTCCAGCGCGATCTTGCGCACGGCCATCAGATGGTCGAGCTCGACGACGGGGTCGGAACCGTTGTCCCAGACCGCGCCGACCGGATGCGGCGTGTCCTGCCCGCGCGCATCGTCGTCGGAGACATAGCGCAGGCCGTCGGCCTGGCTCTTGTCGGCCTTGGCCTTCAGCCAGGCCTTCTCGTCGACGCCGGCCGGGGCGACGCCATACAGCCAGTCGATCACGAACTTGTCCCAGGCGCCGATCCCGCGCCCATAGGCGTCGGAGAAGTCCAGCTGGCCGCCCTTGATGGCGATCCTCGGGGCCGGATAGTCCATCACCGAGGCGCGGTCGCCATAGGTGCTGGCGGCGAAGTTGTGCTGCAGGCCGATCGAGTGGCCGATCTCGTGCGGCGACAGCTGGCGGATGCGGGCCAGCGAGATCTCGATCGGATCGTTGGGGCCGCCCTTGCCAGTGGCCGCCGCGCCTTCCAGTCCCTCGAAGATCAGCCGGTCCTGGCGGACGCGCTGCGAGCCCAGCAGCACGTCGCCCTTAATGATCTCCCCCGTGCGCGGGTCGACCACCGCGTGGCCATACGACCAGCCGCGCGTCTGGCGGTGCACCCAGTTGACGACGCTGTAGCGAGCGTCCAGCGGGCTGACGCCCTCGGGCAGCAGCTCGACCTTGAAGGCGTCGATGAAACCGGCGGCCTCGAAGGCCTGGTTCCACCAGCGGCCGCCCTCGATCAGCGCCGAGCGCACCGGCTCGGGCGCCGCGCGGTCGACATAGAACACGATCGGCTTCTTGACCGGCGAGCGGGCGGCGGTCGGATCGGTCTTCTCCAGCCGGAAGCGATGGACCAGCCGATAGACCAGCGGCTCGCCCAGCGGCGCGGAATAGTCGGCCACGGTGTGGTCGATCACGCCCACGCGCGGATCGTTCTGGCGCGGCTGATAGCCCGGCTCGGGCAGGGCCACGAACGAGTGGTGCAGGGCCAGGGTCACGTTGCGCGGGTCGGGGACGATGCCGCGAACCTCCGAACCCGGATCGTCGCCGACAAAGGTCTCGACCGCCTCCAGCTCGACGTTCAGCGGGAAGACGTTCACCGCGCCGGTGTCGGCGTAGGACAGGCCGTCGTTCAGACGGAAGTCGCCCTGCTTGCCGCGCTTCAGCGTCTTGGCGACGCCCTGGGCGTCACGGGTGAGGAAGCTGGTCACATCGACCAGAAGGCCCCCGTCCGGACTTTCAGCCTCGATGGCGTTCGACCAGACGCTGGAGACCGGGAACGAGTCGGCCACCGCCTTCTGCTCGTCGACCGAACCCCGCGCGGCCGAGAAGCCCCAGTTCTCGAACTGGGCGATGACCTTGCCGCCCACGCGGTGGAAGGCGATGATCTGGGTGTCGCCCGGCGCCGAGCGGTCCAGACCCGTCGGGTTCGAGCCCAGACCCGACCGCAGATAGGTCTGGTAGATATAGCGCCCCGCGATCCCGTCCGCGCCCGGCTTGGGCAGCAGCACCAGGATCTTGCCGTCCTTCTTGTCGACGAACACCGGCAGGAGGCCGTCCTTGCGTTCGAGGCCGGCGGTGGCGTCGGCGTACTTGTCGGTTTTGGGCTTGGCCTTCTCGGCGAAGGCCGGCGCGGCGATCGCGCTGACGCAGGCGCTCGCCATCAACATGGCGACCACGGACTTGTTCATAACCCCTCCCGACACACGCAAGTGCGGCCGGGACTGTCGTGCGCCCTCGCGGCGATTGCAACCGCCGCGAGGGGCTCGAACCCTACATCCGTTCCGGCGCTTCGATGCCGAGCAGGTCGAGGGCCAGCACCAATTGGCGCAGGGTGGTCTCGGCCAGGCTCAGGCGCGAGGCGCGCAGTTCCTCGGTGTCGGCGCTGACGATCGGGCAGGCCGCGTAGAACTTCGAGAACGACTGAGCCAGCTTGTAGGCATGCTCGGCCACGAAGTTGGGGGCTTTCTTGTCATAGGCCTCCTGAAGGGCGCCCTCGAAGGCGTCCAGCAGCATGGCCAGGTCCCGTTCGGCAGGCTCGCGGATCACGATGCGACCGGCGACGGCGCCGGCCTCGGCGGCGCGGCGCAGCACGCTCTTGATACGCACCGACTGGTACAGCAGGTACGGACCGGTCTTGCCCTCGAAGCTGGTGAAGCGGTCGAGGTCGAAGACGTAGGAGGTGCCGCGGAAGTTCTGCAGGTCGGCGAACTTCAGGGCCGCGACGCCGACCTTGTGGGCGGTGTCCTCGAACTGCTCTTCGGTCAGCTCGGCGCCGAGGCCGGCTTCGCGCAGGCGCTCGCGGGCCTTTTCGCGGGCCATCTCGATCAGGTCGTGCAGCTTCAGGACGCCGCCGGCGCGGGTCTTGAAGGGCTTGCCGTCCGCACCGTTCATGGTGCCGAAGCCGATGTGCTCCAGCGAGCCCTCGGCGGCGTAGCCGGCCAGGTAGGCGGCGCGGAACACGGTCTCGAAATGCAGGGCCTGGCGCTGGTCCACGCAGTAGAGGATCAGGTGGGGGTCGAACGACTTGCGGCGGTCCAGGATCGTCGCCAGGTCGGTCGTGCCGTACATGGCCGAGCCTTCCGACGACACCACCAACAGCGGCGGCACGTCCTGCTTGTCGCCCTCGCGGGCCACGCGGACGATGCGGGCGCCCTGGTCGTCGACCAGCAGGCCCTTGTCCTCCAGCTGGCGGACCATCGGCTCGATCAGGTCGTTGACGTCGCTCTCGCCCTTCCAAAGGTCGAAGTCGACGCCCAGGGCGTGGAACTCGCGCTCCAGGGCCACGCGGCTGACATTGACGAAGTGACGCCACAGCAGGCGATAGCCGAAGCGGCCGTTCTGCAGCTCGGCGGTGGCCTTGCGGGCGCGCTCCTTGAACGCCGGATCTTCCTTCTGGCGCACCGAGGCGGCCGGATAGATGCGGTCGAGGTCGGCCAGGGTGATGCGGCTCTCGAACTCGGCCATCACCTTGGCCTCGTCGGCGGCGCTGAAGCCGCGCGGAGCCTCGGGAAGCTTCTGCATCAGGGCGTTGATGAACGCGTCCTCGTCCATGATGGCGCTGATCAGCAGGCCCATCTGGAAGCCCCAGTCGCCGAAGTGGGCGTCGCCCACCACGTCATCGCCGCGGAAGCGGTACAGCCGCTTGACCGACTCGCCGATGATCGAGGCGCGCAGGTGGCCCACATGCATCGGCTTGGCGACGTTCGGGCCGGCATAGTCGACCAGCACCCGGCGCGGGGTTTCCAGCAGCTGAGCGCCGGCGCGATCGTCGGAAGCGATCTCGCGGGCGCGGGCCGACAGGGCCTCGTCGCTGACGCGCATGTTGATGAAGCCGACTCCGGCGATCTCGACCGAGGCCAGGCGCGGGTCGCCCTTCAGGATATCGACGACCTGCACGGCGATCTCGCGCGGATTGCGCTTGGCGCTCTTGGCGGCCGCGAGGGCGCCGTTGCACTGGAAATCAGCCAGGTCGGGACGGTCGGAGGCGGTGACGCGTCCGAATTCGGGAGGCAGTCCGGCGGCCTGGAAAGCGGCCGCGGCCGCCTCGCTCAGGGACCGCTTCAAATCGTTCATTGCTTGGTGGTGTTCCCTGCTTGCCCAGCTTGCTGAGCCTGTGCGGCCTGACCGGCATTGACGCGGAAGCGCTTGCCGTCACGGTTGAAGGCGGCCATTTCCGGGGTCACGTCGAAGCCCAACAGGACCTCGAAGTTGCTGCCGCTGACCTTGTCGTCGGCGCGCGGAATGGTGATCTGCTCGATCGTGTCGGTGGCGTATACGCGATCCTTGCCGGGCGCGAAGGTCACCGGCAGGTCGAAATATTCCTTGGCGATCACGGACTGGTTCCGCTCGGTGACGGCGACCCAGTAGCGATAGACGTGCTTGTCGCCCTCGGCCTGCGGGCCGCGGCCCAGCTGGAACAGGGCTTCGATGCGGATCCTGATCGGCTCGTTGGCCTTGTAGGCGCAGCCCGACGAGATGCTCTGGATCTCGCCCGTGAAGCCGGCCTGGTTGGCGGCTTCCTTGCCGTCCTTGAACTCGACATAACGGCTGGCGTCGTACAGCACCTTCACATAGGGGCACGGGCCGGCGTTGCGCAGCTGCTGCAGCGGCGCCTTGGGCTGGTTCCACTCCTCGTCGCGCTTCTTCTTCTTCGCGGCGCCGCTGTCATCGTCGGGGCCGCCGCCCTGGCCGCCGCCGGGCCCCATCTGCGCATGAACAGTCGTCGCCGTCGCGACGAACGAGACGGCCATCATGGCGCTGAGGGCGAGCGGAAGAATGCGGCGCATGAAACGTCCGGTTCGAGAAAAAGAAGAGCCAAGCGGGACCATGCAGCCCCTTCGGCGTCATGCAGCCTGATAAAGGCATATGCGTGACGTCGCAACGACGCAGACTCCTGGCGCCGGACCATCCGAACGACTAGTTTCCGCGCATGAACGCCCATACGCCCGCCCCCATGCCGGTTCGTCGCCCGATCTCGCTCGTGCTGGCCAGCCCGCGCGGCTTCTGCGCTGGCGTGGACCGCGCCATCCAGATCGTCGAACGCGCCGTCGAGAAGTTCGGCGCGCCGGTCTATGTGCGCCACGAGATCGTCCACAACCGCCACGTGGTCGACCGACTGAAGGCCCTGGGCGCGGTGTTCATCGAGGAACTGTCCGAGGCCCCCGACGACCGCCCCGTGGTGTTTTCGGCCCACGGCGTGCCCAAATCGGTGCCGGCCGAGGCCCAATCGCGTCAGATGATCTATCTGGACGCCACCTGCCCGCTGGTCTCCAAGGTCCACGTCGAGGCCCAGAAACACTATGACGCCGGCCGCGAGATCGTGCTGATCGGCCACGCCGGCCACCCGGAAGTCATCGGCACCATGGGCCAGCTGCCCGAGGGCTCGGTCACCCTGATCGAGGACATCAAGGACGCCGCCGCCTGGGAGCCCAAGGACGCCGCCAACGTGGCCTTCCTGACCCAGACCACCCTGTCGGTCGACGACACGGCGGACATGGTGGCCCTGCTGCGCGAGCGCTTCCCCGGGATCGCCGCTCCGCACAAGGAAGACATCTGTTACGCCACCACCAACCGCCAGGACGCGGTCAAACACCTGGCCGAGCAGTCGGAACTGGTGCTGGTGGTCGGCTCGAAGAACTCCTCGAATTCGGTGCGCCTGAAGGAAGTCGGCCTGAAGGCCGGCGCCACCGCCGCCCATCTGATCGACGACGCCAACGGCATCGACTGGACCTGGTTCGACGGCGTCTCGCGCGTGGGCCTGACCGCCGGCGCCTCGGCCCCGGAAGACCTGGTGCAGGGCGTCATCGACGCCATCTCGGCGCGCTTCGACACCACCGTCGAGGAACTGGTCGAGGCCCGCGAAACCATCACGTTCAAGCTGCCGAGGCTGCTGACGGCTTAGACGACGCGCGTTCGGAGCCAGGCGGTCAGAGCCAGAATGTCGAGCTCACCGGCCGCTAGCCTGTAGATCGTGCGCGCCGCCTCCGCCTGATCGGTCTTCAGCCTCAATCCGTTCAGGCGCAGAAACAACGCCATCGCGTGAAAGGCCGCACGCTTGTTGCCGTCGGCGAACGGATGGTTGCCCGAGATCTCGACGGCATAGGTGGCGGCAAGCTCGGCTATGTCCGTCACACCCTCGTAGTGAAAGCGGTTCTTCGGCCTCTCCAACGCCGATTGCAGCAAGCCATGATCGCGCACGCCCGACGGGCCGCCGTGCAGCGCGAGGCTTCGCTCATGCAGGACTTTCAGGGCTTCGACGTGAACCCAAACGGGCTCAAGGTTCACTTGGCTAGCGCGCGGAAGGTATCGCGATACTCATCCATGATCTCTTCGCCCAGTTCGATCTGACGAGCGACCTCGGGGTCATATGGCGAGATCTGCAGAACGCCGCCGGGAGCATCGGTCAGATAGACGACATCACCCTTCTCAACGCCGAGCTTGACCAAAGCCTCCTTGGGCAGAACTACACCCACCGAGTTTCCGATCTGGGTCAGTTTAAGAGCGATCATCAAGCGGCTCCACGTTCTTACGAACGTTATACTTCAACGCCCCCTTGACCGCCAGCCCCTCGTCCCGCATCCCGACACCATGGCCGTCTATACCGACATCACCGACGCTGAACTCGAAGCCTTCCTGGCGGGCTACGACCTGGGCTTGCCCCTGGCCTTCAAGGGCATCGCTGAGGGGGTGGAGAACTCCAACTTCCTGCTGGAGACCGAGAAGGGTCGCTATATCCTGACCGTCTACGAGCGGCGGGTGAAGGCCGACGATCTGCCCTATTTCCTGAACCTGCTGACCTGGCTGGCCGACAGGGGCTATCCCAGCGCCCGGCCGATCCCGGACCGCAAGGGCGCCACCCTGGCGACCTTGCGCGGCAAGCCGGCCGCCATCGTCGAGTTCCTGCCCGGCCTGTCGGTGCGCAAGCCGACCGTCGCCCACTGCCGCGAGGCGGGCGAGGGCCTGGCCTGGCTGCATCTGGCCGGCGAGGGCTATCCCGGCCGCCGCGCCAACGACCTGGGCCAGAGCGCCTGGTCGCCGCTGTTTTCCAAGCACCGCAAGGCCGCCGAGGACCTCAAGCCCGGCCTGTCGGCGACCATCGACAGCGACCTGGCGCAGCTGGCCCTGATGTGGCCGCGCAACCTGCCGTCGGGCGTGATCCACGCCGACTACTTCCCGGACAACGTCTTCTTCGAGTCGAACGGCAAGTTCGCCGCGGCGATCGACTTCTACTTCGCCTGCGAGGACGCTTACGCCTACGACGTGGCCGTCACCCTGAACGCCTGGTGCTTCGAACCCGACGGCAGCTTCAACATCACCGCCGCCAAGGCCTTGCTGAACGGCTATGAGCGCCGCCGGCCGCTGAGCCCGGCCGAGAAGGAAGCCCTGCCGATCCTGGCGCGTGGCGCGGCCATCCGCTTCTTCCTGACCCGCCTGGCCGACTGGGGTTCGACGCCCGCCGGCGCCCTCGTAAAGCCCAAGGACCCGCTGGAGTACGAGCGCAAGCTGGCCGTCCACCGCGAAGGCCTCGTGCTGTTCGCATGACGCCCAAGGTCACGATCTATACCGACGGGGCCTGCAAGGGGAATCCCGGCCCGGGCGGCTGGGGCGCCATCCTGTTCTATGGCGACAAGAAGAAAGAGATCTGCGGCGGCGAGCCGGCGACCACCAACAACCGCATGGAGTTGATGGCCGCCATCCAGGCGCTGGAGCTGCTGAACCGCCCCTGCAAGGTCGAGCTGCATACCGACAGCCAGTACGTGATGAAGGGCATCCAGGAGTGGATCCGCGGCTGGAAGGCGCGCGGCTGGAAGACCGCCGACAAGAGCCCGGTCAAGAACGACGACCTCTGGAAGCGCCTCGACGCCGCCCGCGAACGGCACGATGTCGACTGGCGCTGGGTCAAGGGTCACGCCGGCCATCCGCTGAACGAACGCGCCGACGCCCTGGCCAACGAAGGCCTGCGCCAGGCCAATCCGAGGGTCTTCTAGGCCTCGAGAACGCCCGGCTCCTCGCCGCTCACGAACGGCAGGCCTTCGTCCTCCCAACCCGTGATCCCGCCGAGCATCAGCTTCACCGGTCGGCCCAACCGGGCCAGCTTCAGCGCCGCGCGATCGGCGCCGTTGCAGTGCGGGCCAGCGCAATAGACGACGAACAGGGTGTCGGCGGGCCATTGCGCCATCCGCTCGGCCGTCATGTCGGCGTGGCGCAGGTGGATCGCGCCCGGCACGTGACCGCGGGCATAGGCCTGCGGCGAGCCGACGACATGCAGCAGGACGAAATCGACCTCACCCGCCTGCAGGGCGGCGGCGACGTCGGCGCAATCGGTCTCCAGCGACAGCCGCGCGGCGAAGTGGTCGGCGGCGACGGCAGACGGGGCGGCGGGAATCTCGGACACGAAGCTCATGGCGCTCTCCAGGTTTGGACGCCCCTAGACTTGCCGCGCGGACCGCGCCCGCGTTAGCTGGCGAGATCGACATCGACCGTAAAGATCATGCCAAACGCTCAGCCTCTCGTCGTGGTCCTCGCCTATGACGGCCTCTGCACCTTCGAATATGGCGTGGCGGTCGAGCTGTTCGCCTTGCCGCGTCCGGAGATGGGCGCCGACTGGTACCGCTTCGCCACCGCCGCCGTGGAGCCGGGCGACCTGCGCGGCCTGGGCGGCGTGCGGATCGTCGGCGACGGCGGACTGGAACTACTGAGCGAGGCCAGCGTCATCGTCGCCCCGGGCTGGCGGGGGATCGATCATCCCGCGCCCACGCCACTGATCGAGGCGCTGCGAAAGGCCCACGCCAGGGGCGCGCGGCTGATGTCGATCTGCTCGGGGGTGTTCGTGCTGGCGACCACGGGTCTGCTGGACGGACGCCGGGCCACCACCCACTGGCGCTATGCCGACGCCTTGCGCCAGCGCTATCCGGCGATCGCAGTCCAGCCCGACGTGCTCTATGTCGACGAAGGCGACCTCCTGACCTCGGCCGGCAGCGCGGCGGGCATCGATCTTGGCCTGCACCTGATCCGCCGCGACTTCGGACCCGAGGCCGCCAACACCGTCGCCCGGCGCCTGGTCGTGCCACCGCATCGCGACGGCGGCCAGGCCCAGTTCGTCGCGCGGCCCGTGCCCGTGGCGCATGAGGCCTCGCGGCTTTCGCCGATCCTCGACCGGATGCGCGCCGATCTCGCCGGCGACCATACGATCAAGGCCCTGGCCGGCGCGGCGGGGATGAGCGAGCGGACCTTCCTGCGCCGCTTCGAGGCCGCCACCGGCGAGACCCCGGCCCGCTGGCTGCTGGCCGAACGGCTGAACCGGGCGCGGGATCTGCTGGAGACCTCGCCGGCCGGGATCGAGCAGGTCGCCGAGGCCGTAGGCCTGGGCGCGCCGGCCCTGCGCCATCACTTCCGGCGCCAGTTCTCGACCACGCCCGGCGCGTACCGGGCGCGGTTCGCCAGAGCCTGATGGAAAGAGCGCTTAGATAACTGGCGCGTCCTCTGGCTCGCCGACCAGGATCCGGTCGAGATTGAGCTCGATCCAGTCGGCCAAGCCGCGCACCTTCTCGGCGACCTCCAGGCCCAGGGGCGTCAGGCTGTACTCCACATGCGGCGGCACGACCTGGTAGGCCACGCGGCGCACGAAGCCGTCGCCTTCCATCTGCTGCAGGGTCTGGGCCAGCATCCGCTCGCTGACCCCGCCGATGCCCCGGCGCAGTTCGCTGAAACGATGTGTCCCCGTCTCCAGGGCCATCAGCACCAGCACGCCCCAGCGGCTGGTCACGTGCTGCAGCACCGCGCGCGACGGACAGTCGGGCGCCATCAGGTCGCCGCGCATCAGCTTCTCCGAGAGCGGCGCGGGAGGGGGCGAAGTTTCTTTCATGCTTACATTCATGTGGGTACTTACGAAAAGTAAGCAAGGCGCCCAGATCGAGACCGTCATACCCATTGGGAGAACGATCATGACCATCGCCATCACCGGCGCCACCGGCCAGTTGGGCCGCCTCGTCGTCGAAAGCCTCAAGGCGCGCGTCCCGGCCGGCGAGATTCTCGCCCTGGTCCGCGATCCGGCCAAGGCCGCCGACCTGGGCGTGGCCGCCCGCGCCGCCGACTACACCAAAGCCCAGACCCTGGGGCCGGCGCTCGAAGGCGTCGACACCCTGCTGCTGATCTCCGGCAATGAGGTCGGCCAGCGTCTGCCGCAGCACCGCGCCGTCATCGAGGCCGCGCAGGCGGCCGGCGTGAAGCGGATCGCCTATACCAGCATCCTGCGCGCCGACACGTCGCCGCTGGTCCTGGCCGACGAGCACAAGGCCACCGAGGCGCTGCTCAAGGCTTCGGGTGTCGCCTACACCCTGCTGCGCAACGGCTGGTACGCCGAGAACTATGCCGGCGCCATCCACGGCGCCGTCGCGTCGGGGGCGCTGATCGGCAGCGCCGGCCAGGGCAGGATCTCGGCCGCCGCCCGCGCGGACTACGCCGAGGCCGCCGCCGTCGTGCTGGCGACCGATGGCCACGAGAACAAGACCTACGAACTGGCCGGCGACACCGCCTTCACAATGGCCGAGCTGGCCGCCGAGATCTCGACCAAGGCCGGCAAGACCATTCCCTACAACGACCTGCCCGAGGCCGAGTACGCCAAGATTCTGGAAGGCCTGGGCCTGCCCGCCGCCTTCGCCGCGATCCTGGCCCAGTCGGACGTCGGCGCGTCGCAAGGCGGCCTGTTCGACGACGGCCATCAGCTGTCGGGCCTGATCGGCCGCCCGACCACGCCGATCTCGGCCCTTGTTGCCAATCTCGTCTCCTAGGGGGCTTGCTGGCTTAAGAAGCTGTGGGCGGTCCCGGAAAGTCCTCGCCAAGGCTCTCCGGGTTTGCCAAGCCGACGCGATGAACCGCGTCGGCTACTACCGCCTGCCGCCCGTCAGGGGCGTCTTCTTCAGCCCGGTCCAGGAGGAGCGCCTGCTGCTCCTGGGCTGCCAGGAGGTGTTCAGCGACCGGTGCCTGACCAACGCCATCATCCGCCCCGGCCTCGACAAGGCCTTGGCGGCCCTGGCGCCCGGCGGAACCCTGGCGGTGCTCAGCCTGCACGCCCTGGCCGGCACGACGACGGACCTGCTGGAGGCGGTGCTGAAGCTGAAGGCCCGCGGCCTGCATCTGATCGTGGCCCAGCCCGCGATCGACACCAACGCCGATCCCGGCTTCTTCGCCACCTGCGAGACCCTGACGGCCTTCAACGCCGAACGCGCCATGGTCAGAGCCGCCGAGGCGGCCCTGGTGAGCAAGGGCGGCGGCGCGCAGGGGCTTAAAGCCGGCGCGGCGGAGACCGACTGAACGGCGCCATTTCTTGTCATCCCGGAAGCCTCGCAGAGGCTGTCCGGGACCCAGGGGTCGACGCAAAGCGGTTGCCCCTGGGTCCTGGCTCTACGCTTCGCTTCGGCCGGGATGACAAGAGAGGAGTACAGCGCCGAGGCCGATCACACCTTCAGCCGGTAGCCCGTCTTGAAGATCCAGCCCACCGCCGTCAGGCAGATGACCAGGAACACGCCGGTCATGGCCAGGCTGACGCCGACGCCGACGTCCGACTGGCCGTAGAAGCTCCAGCGGAAACCGCTGATCAGATAGACCACCGGGTTGAACAGGGTGACCTTCTGCCAGACCTCCGGCAGCATCTTGATCGAGTAGAAGCTGCCGCCCAGGAAGGTCAGCGGCGTCACGATCAGGGCGGGCACGATCTGCAGCTTCTGGAAATTGTCGGCCCAGACCCCGATGATGAAGCCGAACAGGCTGAAGGTGATCGAGGTCAAGACGAGGAACAGCAGCATCACGAACGGGTGGGCGATCTCGAACGGCACGAAGATCCGGGCGGTGGCCAGGATCAGCAGGCCCAGGCAGATCGACTTGGTGGCGGCGGCGCCGACATAGCCGGTGACGGCCTCGAACCAGGCCACCGGGGCCGAGAGCAGCTCATAGATCGTGCCGGCCCACTTGGGCATGTAGATGCCGAACGAGGCGTTGGAGATGCTCTCGCTGAGCAGCGACAGCATGATCAGGCCGGGGATGATGAAGGCGCCGTAGCTGACGCCGTCGATCGACTGCATGCGCGAGCCGATCGCCGAGCCGAACACCACGAAATACAGCGAGGTCGAGATGACCGGCGCCAGGATGCTCTGCAGCAGGGTGCGGAACCACCGCGCCATCTCGAAGCGGTAGATGGCCTTGATCGCGAAGAGGTTCATTGCGGGGCCCTCACCAGGCTGACGAAGATGTCTTCCAGAGAGCTCTGGTCGGTCTTGAGGTCCTTGAAGTCGACCCCGTGCTCGGCGAGCCGCTTCAGCAGATCGGCGATGCCGGTGTCGTCGGCCTGGGCGTCGAAGGTGTAGACGAGGTCTGCGCCGTCATTGATCAGGCTGAGCGAAGCGTCGTCCAGGCCGGCCGGTAGGGTGGTCAGCGGCTCGCGCAGGTGCACGGTCAGCTGCTTCTTGCCCAGCTTGCGCATCAGCACGGTCTTGTCTTCGACCAGGATGATCTCGCCCTTGTTGATCACCCCGATCCGGTCGGCCATCTCCTCGGCCTCCTCGATATAGTGGGTGGTCAGGATGATGGTGACGCCGCTCTCGCGCAGCTGGCGGACCATCTCCCACATGTCGCGGCGCAGCTCGACGTCGACGCCGGCGGTGGGCTCGTCCAGAAACAGGATGGTCGGCTCGTGGCTCAGCGCCTTGGCGATCATCACCCGGCGCTTCATGCCGCCCGACAGCGCCATGATCTTGCTGTCCTTCTTGTCCCACAGGGACAGATCGCGAAGGATCTTCTCGATCAGTGCGTCATTGCGCGGCTTGCCGAACAGGCCGCGCGAGAAACTGACCGTGGCCCAGACCGTCTCGAAGGCGTCGGTGTGCAGTTCCTGTGGCACCAGGCCGATCTTGGTTCGGGCGGCGCGATAGTCCTTCACCACGTCGTGGCCGTCGGCCAGGACGACGCCCAGGCTGGGATTGACGATGCCGCAGATGATGCTGATCAGGGTGGTCTTGCCGGCCCCGTTCGGGCCCAGGAGGGCGAAGATCTCGCCCCTCTCGATGTCCAGGTTGATCGTCTTGAGGGCCTGATGGCCAGACGCATAGGTCTTGGTCAGACCCTTCACCGATATGATTGAAGTCACGCCGTCTCCCCTAAACGCGACGGTTCAGCGTCGCGCATGCCCTGCAAGGTGGCTGATGCGGGGCTCAAATGGTGTCGCCGTCGGCGGATAACAGGGGCAGACGCCGCGTTCTGTCAGCAGGTTTCCGTCAGGTCGGAATCTTGCGGACCTTCAGCACCGCGCCATTGAGGCCGATGACCACGACCTCCTGGCTGATGGCGGGGATCGGCTCCTCGGTCTCGGCCGCCCAGTCCTTGCCGTCGACGAACACCCGGCCGCGGCCTTGCTCAAAGGTCGACAGCACCTGGCCGCGCTGGCCGATCAGCCGTTTCAGTGGGTCGTTGAGGTCCGGCCCCGTCGGCTCCAGCACCGGCCGCAGGAAGCGGCGGGCCAGATAGGTCGAGGCGATGGTCAGGACGGCGAACAGGCCGATCTCGAGCACAGCGCCCGGATGCAAGGCCTGGGCGACCAGGCCTATGACGAAGGCGCTGGCCGCCGGCCACAGGAGCCAGCCCGTCCCGGTCGAGACCTCGATGGCCAGGCAAAGGGCCGCGACGGCCAGCCACAGCCAGAACGGTTGCAGAGCGTAGAAGCCGGCGATCGCGCCCATGACCTAGGCTCCGCGCTTGGCGGGCGGCGGGCTGGTCGGCGCCGCGGTCGATGCGCTCCGCGACGGCGGCGGGGCCTTGGGGGTATCGGCGCCCAGGCTCTTGATCAGCTCGGCGACGCCCGCGACGGTCCCGGTCAGGCCCGAGAAGTCGGCCGGCACGATCACCGTCTTCTGCTGCGGGCTGCGGGCCAGCTCGCCGAAGGCTTCGACGTACTTCTGGGCGATGAAGTAGTTGATGGCGTTGACGTCACCCTTGGAGATGGCCTCGGAGACGAAGGCCGTCGCCTTGGCCTCGGCCTCGGCTTCCCGCTCGCGGGCCTCGGCGTCGCGGAAGGCGGCCTCGCGGCGGCCCTCGGCCTGCAGGATGGCGGACTGCTTCTGGCCCTCGGCGCGGGCGATCTGGGACTGCTTCTCGCCCTCGGCCTCGGTGATCACCGCGCGCTTCTCGCGCTCGGCCTTCATCTGGCGGGCCATGGCGTTGGTGATGTCCGGCGGCGGCGTCAGGTCCTTGATCTCGATCCGCGCCACCTTGACGCCCCACGGGCCGGTGGCGTGGTCGATGGTCGAGAGCAGCCTGGTGTTGATCGCGTCGCGCTGGCTCAACACCTCGTCCAGCTCCATCGAGCCGACGACCGTGCGCAGGTTGGTCTGGGCCAGCTGGGTGATGGCGTACATCAGATTGTCCACCCGATAGGCGGCCGCGGCGGCGTCCATCACCTGAATGAAGACGATGGCGTCGACCTTCACCGACACGTTATCCTTGGTGATGACCTCCTGCTGGGGGACGTCCAGCACCTGCTCCATCATGTTCACCTTGCGCCCGATCGTCTCGACGAAGGGAGTCAGGATGCTGATGCCGGGCTTCAGGGTCCGGGTGTAGCGGCCGAACCGTTCGACGGTGAATTCGCGCCCCTGCGGCACGATCTTGATGACGCTCATCACCAGCACGAAGGCCAGAACCAGCAGGACGATTACGACGATGGACGTGCCCAAGAGCGACGCTCCTCTACAAACCTGGGTAGAGGTTAGCGCGCTCCTTCGCCGTCCGCCATGGAATCCGGCGCGGGCGGCGGAGGCGCGGGGCGCATCGACTGCGAGAGCTTGTGGGCCAGGACCTGGCCCTTGCGGGCGGCGGCCTGCTCGGCCTTGCGGCTGGCGTCGTCGCAGATCGGATATTCGCTGCGACGCGAGGCGAAGCCGGTGTTGAACCGCTCGCGCATCTGGGCGTCGAAGGCCTGGTCGGCCTGCTCCACCTCGGTCAGGCGAACCATGCGCGAGCGCCAGTACTGGTCGTCGACGCCCTCGCAGGCCTGGCGCAGGGCGTGGCTCTCGCCCAGCGTATAGGCCAGGTCCAGCAGACGCTGACGCTCGTCGGCGGCCCGTTCCTGACCGAACGCCTTGGGGGCCAGGACCGGCGAAACGACGAGGGCGCCGAGGAGGACGCCGATAAGGAACGGACGCGACATGAGCCTGTTATCGCCAAACCGCGCCCGCCTGTCACCGTCCCGCGCCTGACGGGCGAGCGGTCGGCTTCCGCTTGGGGACAAAATGCCCCTCGGTGTCAAAAAAGCTTGAACAATAAGGGCCTTGTGATCGCCACAGATCAGGCGTTCCCTGTGGATACTGCAAGGAGGTCTGCCCATGACTGAGGTGCATTATGGTGTCGTTCGGGTCGGCGATCGCTGGTCCATCATCGGCGACAACCTGCGCTTTGGCGCTTACGAAACGCGCGGCCAAGCCAGCGCCGCGGCCCGACGCCTGGCCGAGCATCCAGCCGGCCTGGGCCTGCATGTGATGCTGCACGAGCAGGAAGAGGACTGGGTGCTGCCCGGCCCGACGACGCTGAGCTAAGGCATTCCTCCAACCGCTCATCCCCGCGAAAGCGGGGACCGAAGCTGACGCTTCAAACCAAATTCTTGTCATCCCGGAAGCCTCGCAGAGGCTGTCCGGGACCCAGGGGTCGGCGCAGTGCGGCTACCCCTGGGTCCCGGCTCTCCGCTGCGCTGCGGCCGGGATGACAAGCTTTGGATAGGGCGGAAACCGGCGCCTGGGCCCTCACCTCCGGGGAGGCTGGAGGCTGGAGGCTGGAAGATACAGTCTAGGCTTCCGCCGTCTCTTCCTCCTCGCCGTACAGGAACGGCTTGATGACCCGCCACACCTGGAGCACCGACGCGACCGCGCCCACCACGGACGCGACGACCTGGAACGCCTGCCAGACGAAGCCGACCAGCGGGTCCTCGCCCAGCATCGCCACCAGCGGGTAGATCAGGTGACTGACCGCGATCCGGAACTGAGCGTAGGCGGTGGAATACTCCACCGACGCCCCGGCGATAGCGGCGGTGACGATCACCGCCAGCACCGGCGCCCACAGCAGCGGCAGGACCAGCAGCAGGGCCAGGGCCGTGATCAGCGACTTGGTCGACAGGCTGACGTCCTGGGCTAACGTGATCCCGACGCCGGTGATCACCGCCAGGCCCAGCAGGGCCAGGGCGATCGGCAGGGCGAGGTCGGCGGTCTCCGCCAGCGGCGCGCCCACGCCGAAGACCATGGCGGCCATGACCAGCAGGGTGACGACGAACGATCCGAGCCATAGCGCGCCGTACTGGCTCAGCCTCCGCCGCAGGTGTCGCTTGGCGATCATGGGTCTACTCCGTGGCCCTTGCGGAGGGTGCTTCGGAAGAGTCTCGCCGTCCACGGGAAACTAAGCCGTGCGCCGCGCGCTTATGCTGTCGAGCTTCACGGGAGGCACGCATGACCGCCATCACCCGCATCGTCCGCAGCACCGTCGAGGGCGACGCCGCCCCGACCTACGATTCCAACCGTCTGCTGGCCGCCCTGCGCCCGGACGCCCTGGCCGAATTGGCCGCGCACATGGTTCTCGTCGACCTGCCGGCCGACGCCGTGCTGTTCGATGTCGGGGACGACGTCGAGCACACCTACCTGCCCTGCGGCCCCACCCAGGCCTCGCTGCTGGTGGTGACCTCGGACGGTCAGGAGATCGAGGCCGCCAGCATCGGCTTCGAAGGCGCGATCGGCGGCGTGGTCAGCGCCGGCTTCAAGCCCGCCTATGGCCGCGCCGTCGTTCGCGTGCCCGGCCACGCCTTCTGCCTGCCGACCGCCAAGCTGGAGGAGGTCAAGCTCCGCCACGCCGTCGTCGGCGACCTGTTCGATCGCGCCGCCGACGCCTTCATCGCCCAGATGATGCAGGTCGCCGCCTGCAACGCCCTGCATCCGATCGAGCAACGCGTCTGCCGCTGGCTGCAGTTCGCCCACGACCGCTCGGGCAAGGAGCCGATCCGCCTGACCCAGGAGACCCTGGCCCAGATGCTGGGCGTGCAGCGCACGACGATCAGCGCCGTCGCCCGCGTCCTGCAGGACGCCAAGGTCATCCACATCGGCCGCGGCAAGGTCGAGGTGCTGGACCGTCCGGGCCTGGAAAAGCGCGCCTGCGAATGCCACGCGGTCTTCGAGGCGCACTTCCAGCGGATCCTGCCCCCGCACAAGCGTTAGACGCGGAAGGCGTTCGCCCGGTCCAGCGCCGCCTCTGCCTCGCTGACGAGCCGCGCCACGATCTCGCCGGCCGGCAGCACCTCGCGCACGCCACCGGCGCTCTGGCCCATGGCGAAGCAGGACTTGGCCGGGTCGAGACCCTCGATCTGGCCGCCGATGCCGCCCATGGCCCCCGCCCGGATCGAGATCATGGCCTGCTGGGGGAAAGGCTGGATGTCGGATGGCCGGCCCTCCCAGTCGTCGACATAGGGGTTCTTCTTCACCCGCATCGGCTTGCCTGAGTAGCAACGGGTGCGGATCGTGTCTTCGTCGGCCGCCTCGACCACCGCCTGGCGATAGAGGTCGCCGGCGTGAGCCTCGAGGCTGGCGATGAAGCGCGTGCCCATCCAGACGCCCTGGGCGCCCAGGGCCAGGGCCGCCGCGAGGCCCCGGCCATCATAGAGCCCCCCCGCCGCGACGACAGGGATCTTCACGGCCTCGACCGACTGCGCGACCAGCGGCAAGGTGCCGACCAGACCGGTGTGGCCGCCGCCCTCCCCGCCCTGGCAGATGACGGCGTCGCAGCCGGCCTGCTCGGCCTTGACCGCGTGCTTCACCGCCCCGCAGACGACCATGACCTTCAGGCCGGCCGCCTTGAGGCGCGCGATGATCGGCAGCGGCACGCCAAGGCCGGCGATGAAGGACGAGGCGCCCTCCTCGATAATGACCTCGACGCTGGCGGTCAGCGCGTCCGGCGTGGCGGCCAGCAGGTCGACGCCGAACGGCTTGTCGGTGAGGCTTCGGACCTCGCGCATCTGGTCGCGGATGAAGTCCGGCGAGGTCCCGGCCATGCCCAGCACACCGTAGCCGCCGGCGTTCGACACCGCCGCCGCCAGCGGCGCATAGGACACCCCGCCCATGCCGGCCAGAAGGATCGGATGCTCGATATGCAGTAGATCGCAGAGCGGCGTGCGCAGGCCCATGACCGTTCCTCCCGTTGCTTTCAGGGAGGATTTCGCGCCGCGCCCGCGCCCGCAAGCGTGCCGCGAGGTTAGCCTAGCCTAGTTGTGGCGGACCAGCTCGGTCTCGACGTCCGATTCGGCGGTCCAGAAGCAGCTGGCCATGGCCGTCAGGACCAGGGCGATCAGCGTCAGGAAGCCGCGCGGCGGAGCCAGGCTGACAACGTCTTGGGGCGTCATCGTCTTTGTTTCCTCGTCGGCGCCCGGATCTGATGTCCAGGCTGCCGTGGAGAAAGCTTCTCACCGCGCGGACCGTTCCGCAAGGCCCTGTTTTACCTGGGTTTTTATTGGACTTCAGAGTCCAAGAAACACGCCGTCAGAAGATCGAGTATCCGCCGTCGATGACGATGGTCGTGCCCGAGTGGTAGCTCGACGCGTCCGAGGCCAGATAGACGGCCATGCCGCCGAAATCCTCGGGCTCGCCCCAGCGGCGAGCCGGCACGCGCGGGATGACCTTCTCGGCGAAGGCGGCGTTCGCCTGCGCCCCGGCCGTCATGTCGGTGGCGATCCAGCCCGGCAGGATGGCGTTGGCGCGCACGCCATAGCGGGCGTGCTCGACGGCGACCGACTTGATCATCGAGATCACCGCGCCCTTGGTGGCCGCATAGGCCTCGTTGCGGGCCGCGCCCTCGATGGCGGCCAGCGAGGCCACCCCGACCAGCGAACCGCCCGGATCGCCGGTCTTGGCGCGCTCGACCATGTGGCGGCAGGCCTCGCGCAGGGTGAAGAACACACCGTCCAGATTGACCGACAGCACCTTGCGATAGGTCTCGGTCTTCATCTCGACAAACGAGGGCGAACCGAAGCCGACGCCGGCATTGGCGAAGACGCTGTCGACCCGGCCCATGGCGGCCACGGCCTCCTCCATGCCTTCGCGGACCTGATCTTCGTCGGAGACGTCGACGGTCTGGGCCTTCACCCGCACGCCCAGCGTGGTCAGCTGCTTCTCGGCCTCGAGATTGCGCTCGGGATTGGAGCCCCAGATGACGATGTCGGCGCCAGCCTCCGCCATCGCCTTGGCCATGCCCAGGCCGATGCCGCGATTGCCGCCAGTGACCAGGGCCACCTTGCCCGACAGATTGAACGGCGCGTAGGCCATGGCGAACCTCCCTCTTGTCTCTGAAACGCTTGTTTGAAGGAGAGGCGGTCAGGGGCGGAAGGTCAAGAGCCCCAGAAGTGGAAGGCCTGCCAGCCGGCGCCGACGGCCGACCGCGATACGCCCAGGAGGTCGGTGACCGTCAGGGCCGCGCCGAAGATGAAGCCGCTGACCCCGGGGACCCAGAAGATCAGGGCGAACAGGATGAGAAAGCCGATCCGCTCGATCTTGACCAGCCTGGCCCGCACGCCGTCGGAGAGGAACGGCCGGATGACGCCGTAGCCGTCCAGGCCCGGGATCGGCAGGAGGTTCAAGACCAGGGCGCTGGCCTGCAGCAGGGCCAGCAGCGACAGGGCGTTGTAGAGCGGACCGGAGGCGACGAACGGCAGGGCGATGGCCAGGGCGACCAGCACCGCCAGCGTCCCCAGCGGCCCGGCCAGCGAGGCCAGCGACCGCCAGCCTTTCGACCGCATCAGGTCCTCGCGCAGATAGACCGCCCCGCCGGGAAAGCCGATGCCGCCCAGGGCCAGGGCGATCAGCGGGAAGATGAGGGTGGTGACGAGGTCCGAATACTTGAGCGGATCGAGGGTCAGGTAGCCCTTCTCGACAATCGTCGTGTCACCGGCCTTGTGCGCGACGAAGGCGTGGCCGAACTCGTGGACCCCGACGCTGAGGATCCAGGTCGCGGCGACAAAGGCGAAGGTCAGCGGTCCGGCGGGCGGCAGCTGGGCAGCGACGGCCCAGCCCAGACCGACGCACGCGGCGATCAGGATCAGGGCGTTGGGGCTGAGAGAGGTGCGCGGGGCGCGGGCTTCGACGAGGGTCATGGGTGGATTGAACACGGGCGATGGCTGGACGCAACGAAGCGCCGTGACGGAGGGGCGTCTAAGCCCCGAGCCGCTGATACGTCTCCGCGATCACCCGCCGTGTTTCTTCCCACTCGACCAGGGCCATGGCCTCGTCCAGCGTCACGAATTTCGCCTCGGCCGCGTCGTCGCCGGCCACTGGCTCGCCGCCGGTCCAGCGGGCGGCGTAGTCGATCATCACGTAGTGGCGGGTGATCTCGCCGCCTGGACGGGCCGGAAACACGCCGTCGACCACGTCCAGCAGGCCCAGCAGCTCGGCCTCGACGCCGGTCTCTTCCTTGAGCTCGCGCAAGGCGGCGACCTCCAGGGTCTCTCCCCATTCCAGCCTTCCGCCCGGCAGGCTCCACTGGTTCAGTCGAGGCGGCGTGCCGCGCCGGATCAGCAGGACCTCGTCGCCGCGCAGGCAGACGACACCGACGGTCGGCACGGGATGGTTCATGGCCAGGTCCTTCAGGGGAAGCCGACCTTGAGATCGACGCTGGACTTCACACCGATGCAGTTTCCGCAGTCGGCCAGCCAAGCTTCCGCCGCCTTGCGCCCCCGCGCCTTGAGATCGGTCAGGAAACTCCACTCGGTGTTGAACTTGGTGGAGAGCGACAGATCCGCCAGCGGCTTGTCGGCGGTGATGGCGTGGACCAGCATCCGGCGGTAGCGGCCCCGGGCGTTTTCCTTCAGCAGCCCCTCGTCCAGCAGCTTCTGCACGAAGCCGATGGCCCGCAGCTCCGAGGCCAGGGAGGCGTTGAAGGTGATCTCGTTCAGCCGGTCCATGATCTCGCCCGGGGACTTGGGCGTCTCCTCGCGGACGAAAGGGTTGAGGCTGACGATCAGGATGTCGTCGGGGGTGTCGTCATAGAACAACGGCCACAGCGGCGGATTAGCCAGGAAACCACCGTCCCAGTAGGGCTCGCCGTCGATCTCCACGGCCTGGAAAACCTGCGGCAGGCAGGCGCTGGCCATGATGTGGCGAGACGTCAGCTCGGTCTCGCGGAAGATCACCGACTTGCTGGTCCGCACCGCCGTGGCGGCGACATAGAGCTTGATCGGGCTCTTCTCGCGGATCTGGCTGAAGGTGATCTCGGCTTCCAGCGTGTCGTGCAGCGGGTTCAGGTTGAACGGATTGAACTCGTAGGGGCTGAGCGACAGGGCGAAGGTCTCGGCCATCCGCCAGCCGGGAGTGTTCTTCAGCCAGTCGGCCCCGCCGCTGAACGCGGAGGTCCAGATCGAGGTGTCGCCGAAGACATTGCGTCCGCCCTGCCGGTTCACCTGCCGCCAGAAAGATTCGAGACGCTTCCTGGCCCCGGCCTTGCCGTCGTCGATCAGGCCCTGGGCCAGGCAGACGGCGTTCATCGCCCCAGCCGAGGCGGCGGTGGCCGCCCGGATCTCCAGATCGTCCTCCTCCAGCAGGCGGTCGAGCACGCCCCACTCGAACGCCCCGTGCGAGCCCCCGCCCTGCAGGGCCAGGCTCAGCGTCCGGGGGGCGGACTTCTTCTTGATGAAGGGCGGGATGGGCACGCGGCCCAGCCTATTGCGCGACCCAGCCGCCGTCGACCTGGAACGCCGCGCCATTGGCCGAAGCCCCGGCGTCGGAGACCAGATAGAGCAACATGCCGCCCAGCTGTTCGAAGGTGACGAACTGCTTGGTTGGTTGGGCGGCCAGGATCACGTCCTTCATCACCGCCTCTTCCGAAATGCCGCGGGCCTTGGCCTGATCGGCGATCTGGGCCTCGACCAGCGGGGTCTTCACGAAGCCGGGGCAGATGGCGTTGCAGGTGATTCCGTGCTCGGCGACCTCGAGGGCCACCGTCTTGGTCAGGCCCAGGATGCCGTGCTTGGCCGCGACATAGGCCGACTTGAACGGCGAGGCGACCAGACCATGCGCCGAAGCGATGTTGACGATCCGCCCGCGTCCCTGCTCCTTCATGATCGGCACGGCCGCCTTGGTCGCGTGGAAGGCCGACGACAGGTTGATCGCGATGATCAGGTCCCACTTGTCGTCCGGGAAATCCTCGATCGGGGCCACGTGCTGGACGCCGGCGTTGTTGACCAGGATGTCCAGCTCGCCAAACTCGGCCTTGGCGGCGCGGACCATGTCGGCGATCTGGTCGGGCTTGGTCATGTCGGCGCCGTGATACAGCACCTCGACGCCGTGGGTTTCGGCCATCTCGGCCCGGGCCCGTTCGATGGCGTTCATCTCGCCCAAGCCGTTCATGACGATGTTGCAGCCCTGGGCGGCGAGCGCGTCGGCCAAGGCGTGACCGATGCCGCTGGTCGAGCCGGTGACGATGGCGACCTGCCCCTGCAAACCGAAATCCACGGCCATGCGCTCACGCTCCCTGCATTTGCTGCGACGCAGCATATAGCTCGCCCATGCGAGAGGCGAGCGCTTATAAATTCATCGATAGATGAATTCAGGGCTGCGGGCGAGCGAAAACCCAGTCGGCCTCGGTCGAAAGGTTCGGCTTGAAGGCGTAGCCGTCAAGGTCGAACCGCTTCAGCCCTTCGGCGAGGTCGATCCGGTTGTCGATGATGTAGCGGGCCATGCGGCCCCGCGCCTTCTTGGCGAAGAAGCCCAGCACCCGCAGCTCGCCGTGCTTCTCTTCCTTGAAGTGGCAAGTGACCACCGGCAGCTTCAGGGCCTTGGCGTCGACGGCGCCGAAATACTCCTGGCTCGCCAGGTTCACCAGGGTCGGGTCGTCGTGGCCCTCGGCGGCGGCGTTCAGGGTCGTGGAGATCGTCTCGCCCCAGAAGTCGTAGAGGTTGCTGCCACGCTTGGTCTTCAGCCGCGCGCCCATCTCCAGGCGATAGGGCTGCAGGGCGTCGAACGGGCGCAGCACGCCGTAGAGGCCCGACAGGATCCGCAGGTGATCCTGGGCCCACTCCAGGGCCGGACGGTCCAGCTCGCGGGCGGCCAGGCCGGCATAGACATCGCCGTTGAAGGCGATGATCGCCTGCAGGCCATCCTCGAGCTCGGAGTCGAAAGCCTGGAACCGCTCGCGGTTCAGCTTGGCCAGGGCGTCGGAGATGTGCATCAGCCGCTTGAGGTCGGGCGCGGTCAGCTTGCGCGTGACCTTGGCCAGTTCGGCGATCTGGGGCTTCAGCGCCGGCGTGGTGAGCGGCAGCACATCCTTGGGGGCGGTGAAGTCCAGCGACTTGGCGGGCGAGATGACCATCAGCATGGCCGGGAGATAGAGGCTTAGGAGCGACGGCGCCAGCTATGTCATTCCCCTGAGTCGACACGCCGCCGCATGTCCGCATGGGCGGCGGCGATCAGCTCGACCAAGGCCGCTTCGTCGATCGGCCGGCCCCAGCGCAGTTTGACGTGCCGCATCCGCTTGCCCGTCCCTTCGAGCAGACGGCCCGGATCAGGCAGCGACGCACCCGCGTAGAAACCGATGCTGGCATGGGCGGCGAAGGCGTCGACATAGGCGAAGGCGGCGTCGTCGACGCAGGCGGTCGGATGGCCGTCGTGCAGCAGTTCGCGGACGTCTCCGCCGCTGGCCCGCAGGCGCTCGAACCAAGCGTGACCCAACTGACGTAGCGGATCGTCGGCCGAGAACCAGGCCTCGACCTCGGCGTGACGCCGGACAGCGCTGGCGAACCGGAAGAGCGCGCTCATGCCGCCATCAAGCTCGCCCCGATCGCGCTTGTCGAGTCCATCACTTTCCAGATCGGAAAGTTTCCACTTGCCACACTGGAAAGTAGCGAGTTATGACTTTACGCAATGGAAAGTAAGGAAGTCGCCATGACCCGAGACGAAGACGCCCTGCGGATGCTGGCCGAGGTCGAAGCCGCCAATACCGACCTGGCCGAACGGGCCAAGGCGCCGATCTGGCACCACCCGGCGCTGGGTGTTCTGATCGGCGGGCTGATCGGGGTGCAAGCGCTGCCGATCCCCCTCGTGGTCGCGTTTTATGCCGTCTATCTCGCCGGCCTGTGGCTGCTGGTGCGAGCCTACAAGCGTCACACGGGAATGTGGGTCAGCGGCTACCGCGCCGGGCGCACACGCTGGATCGCGGTCGGGCTGGCCGCGCTCGCGACGCTCGGTGGACTGATCTCGCTTTGGCTGGTGCACGAGCGGGGGCTAACCCTGGCGCCGCTGGTTTTCGGCGCGCTGGTCGCCGTGATCGTCACCATCGGCGGCTTCGTCTGGGAAGCGGCCTTCCGCGCCGACCTGCGCGACGGCGGCTCGCTGTGAGCGTGGAACTGGACCCGGTGATCCACGCCCCCAATCGCCTGCAGATGTGCTGCATGCTGGCGGCGGTGGACACCATCGACTTCGCCACCGTCCGCGAGGCGCTGGACGTCTCGGAGTCGGTGCTCTCCAAGCACGTGAAGACCTTGGAGGAAGCCGGCTACGTCAAGGTCAGCAAGGCCGCCTCCGACGGCCGCCAGCGCACCTGGCTGTCGCTGACCAGTCCCGGACGCAAGGCGCTGAAGGGCCACCTGGGGGCTCTAAAGGCGATGATGGCCGGGGTGCCGGAGACCTAACGGGTCAGGACGATCGGCTTGACCGCGCCGCCCGAGACCGAGACCAGGGTGACGATCGTGCCGCCCTCCTGGACCATATAGCCGCCGCCATTACCGGCCGGGCTCTCGATACTGACCACGGCCGCGACATAGTAGTCGCCGTCGGGCAGGCGGTCGAAGGCGAAGCCGCCCTGGGCGTCGCAGGTCTCGACCGTGATGACCGGATCGAACGGCTGCGGCTCCCAGGTCGTCCGGCGGGCGAAGCCGCCCTGCTCCGAACCATAGGCCTGGCGCACGAAGGCGATAGTGGAAGGACCGCGCGGGAACAACCGCACCGGCGAGCCGGCGCAGCTGCGAGTCTGGCCGTTGCGCGTGCGCAGGAAGGCCGTGCCCTTGATGATGTTGCTGCTGCTCACGACCGGCGGGGGTGGCGGCGGCGGCGCGACTGGCCCCCCGGAGAGCGGCGCGGGCGTGTAGACCGTCGGCGCCGCCGGTGCGTAGGTCGGCGCGCGGGAGGGCGGCGGAGCCGGTGTGTAGATCGGCGGCGCCGCGACCGGCTCGGGCGCATAGACCGGTTGCGGAACGGCCGGCGGCGGCGGGACAGGCTCCGGCGGCAGGATCTCGGCGGGCGGGTCGTAAGGTCCAGTCCGCTCCAGCTTCACGAAGGCCGGATTGGGCACGAGGTCCTGGGTGGCCCCGGTGGCGGAGTCGATGCCGACCCCGATCAGACCGCCGATCAGGACGTTGCCGGCCATGCCGGCGGCGCCCGCCTTGGCGGTCTTGTGGGTGACGGTGATGGTGGCCGGGCGGTACCCCGGCTTGGTGACGGTGGCGACAAACTCGCTCTTGCGGCTCATGCGGATCGCGCACGGCGTCGCTTCGCAGAAGTGGCCGTTGGTGGTCTCGACCTTGGCGCCGATCGGGTCGCTGTTGACCTCCCAGGCGTCGGTCGAGCCGCGCGTCACAGACGCGCAGGCGCAGAGCAGGACGCACGCGGACGCCGACGCGACCAAACCAAACTTCATGATCTTTCCCCGCCCATCCCCTGACAGGTGCGCCTTATGGACGCCTAGGAGTTGAGTAACCGTGAAGGCGGCTCGACCCATCCGGGCGAGACGGCTATGCAGCGCCCATGACCCAGACTTTTGGCCTCGTGGCCGCTCTCGCCTGGCCGCTGCCGATGGTCGTGGCCGCGTTCCTGGTCGCCCGCGACCGGACGCTGAAGTTCCGCATCGTGTGGGCGCTGATGTGCTTCGTCGGCGTCGGCGCGTTCTGGATGCAACAGGGCACGGGCCACTGGGGCTTCATACCCCTGGCGATCAACGTGCTGGGTCCCGGCTCGCAGGCCGGCTTCTACAAGGCCACGATCCCGGCTGGCGCGATCGGCGTGCTGGTCCTGCAGGCCCTGCGCGTCCGCAAGCGGCGCGCCCTCGCCAAAGCCGCCGCCTAGAACAGAATCCTGGGGTTCATGATCCGCTTGGGGTCCAGAGCCCCCCGGATCGCGCGCAGGGCCGCGACCTCGATCGGGTCCTTGTAGGTCAGGGCCTCGGCCGTCTTCATCGCCCCCAGACCGTGCTCGGCGCTGATCGAGCCGGCGAAGCTGGCGGTGATGTCGTGGACGATCCTGGCGCCCAGCTCGCGCTGGGCGTCATGAGCGTCATCATCCGCGCCAACGGGTTTGAGCACGTCGTAGTGGACATTGCCGTCGCCGACATGGCCGAAAGCGATGATCCGCACGCCGGGGAAAGCTTCCTCCAGCGCCGCGTCGGCCTTTTCAATGAAGGCCGGGATCTTCGAGACCGGCACCGAGATGTCGTGCTTCCACACCGCGCCCTCGGGCTTCTGGCCCGCCGAATGGCCCTCGCGGATGTGCCAGAAGGTCTTCTCTTGCGTCTCGGTCTGGGCGACGGCGGCGTCGGCGATCAAGCCGTCGCCCAGGGCCTTGGCCAGCAGGCGTTCCAACGCCGCCTCGGCCGTCCCGGGCTCGCCGCTGGCGATCTCGATCAGCACGTACCAGGGATGCTCGGTCGGCAGCGGGTCGCGCAGGCCCGGCACGTTGCGGATGGTCAGGGCGAAACCCAGCAAGCTCATCAGTTCGAAGGCCTCGACCGCGCCGCCGGTCTCGTCTTTCGCCCTCGCGAGAAGCTGGATCGCGTCGGCCGGCGCGTTGAGGCCCACGATCGCCACCGCCCGCGAGGCCAGCGGCGCGTGCAGCTTCAGCGAGGCCGCGGTGACGATGCCCAGCGTGCCCTCGGCGCCGATCAGCAGTTGCTTGAGGTCGTAGCCGGTATTGTCCTTGCGCAGGCGCTTGAGGCCGTTCCAGATCTCGCCATTGGGCAGCACCGCCTCGACGCCCAGCACCTGCTCGCGCATCATGCCATAACGCAGCACGGTCGTGCCGCCGGCGTTGGTCGAGATCAGCCCCCCGATCGTGCAGGAGCCTTCCGAGGCCACGCCGACCGTGAAGCGCCGGCCGACCCGGGCGGCCTGCTGGTGGGCTTCGTGCAGCGTGACCCCGGCCTCCAGCACCATGGCGTCGTCGAGCGGGTCGACGTCGCGGATCGCCTTCAGCTTCTGGGTCGAGAGCAGAATCTCGCCGTGCGGGATCTGGCCGGCGACGAGGCCGGTATTGCCGCCCTGGGGCGTGATCGCCACGCCCTCGGCCGCGCAGATCCCGACCACGGCGGCGACCTCGTCGGTCGTGCGCGGCGTCACCAGCAGCGGCGTCTCGCCCCGCCAGCGACCGCGCCATTCGACGAGGTGTGGCGCGAGCACGTCCGGATCCTGGCTCCAGCCGCCCTCGCCGAGCACGGCCTTGATCCGGGAGACGACATCGGCGGGAACGGGCTTGATCATGGCGCTCAGTATAAGCGGCGGATTGGGTCGATGTCAGCGTCTACGGCGTCGCGGACCTAACCCAAGGCGGGGTCGGGAAGGCCCCGGATGTCGCGCCAATATTCCTCGCGCACATTGTCGTCGATCACGGCCGGATCGCCCGCGCCCTTGAACAGCCGGTCGGCGCCGTCCTTGCGCGCCCGGGCGATCCAGTACGGATGGCCGGTCACGCTGTCCTGGAAGTTGGCTTTCAGGCCCGAGTGGCGCAGGGCCCAGAACGTCTGGCCGGCATAGTGCAGGGTCTCGCCGCTCTTGGACGAGACGACCCGCCCGATCCGCGCCGGCCCGTTGATGCCCTTGGACTTGTCCTCGACATACATGATCCGGGTCTTGCTCTTCATCGGTCTATCCTACGAAGCCGGCCGCGCGACGCAGCCGGTCATTGATCGCTTCGCCCAGGCCGTCTTCCGGGATCGGCGCGACGGCGATGGCCGAGGGGCGAAGACGGTCGGCGGCGCGCAGGTACGAGAACAGGTTGGCGGCGGCTTCGGCCAGGTCGCCGGACGGGCTGAGATTGAAGACGCGCGGACCCTGCGGCCAATCCCCGAACGCCAGATAGGCCTCGGTCGTCTCTGGGGCCTTGGCGTTGATCCGCACCGGCGCGTCGGGGGCGTAGTGCAGGGCCAGGCGGCCGGGCGAGCGCCTGGCGTCGTCTTCCGCTTCGGCCAGAGGCCCGACGATCCGCTGCAACTGGAAGCGCGTGACGGCGCCGGGCCGCAGCAGGCGCGCCTGGCCGTCCAGGACCGAGACCACGGTCGATTCCAGGCCGACGGCGCTCGGCCCCCCGTCCAGGGCGGCGGCGGCCTTGTCGCCGGTCTCGGCGATGGCGTCGGCATAGGTGGTGGGGCTGGGGCGGCCCGAGCGGTTGGCGGAGGGGGCGACGACCGCGCCGCCGAACGCTTCCAGCACCGCGTGCGAAACCGGGTGGCCCGGCACGCGGATCGCCACCGTGTCGAGCCCGGCGCGCGCCAGGTCACAGACGGCGGCCGTGTCCTTGATCGGCGCGACGATGGTCAGCGGCCCCGGCCAGAATTCGCGGGCCAGGGCCCAGGCGCGGTCATCGAGGTCGGCGATCCGCGCGGCGGTTTCCAGGTCGGCGACGTGGGCGATCAGCGGGTTGAAGCGCGGCCGGCCCTTGGCCTCGAAGATCGCCGCCACGGCCGCCGGGTTCGCGGCGTCGGCCCCGAGCCCGTAGACCGTCTCGGTCGGCAGGATGACCAGCCCGCCGGCGCGCAGAGCGTCGGCGGCGGCCTCTACTTCTTCTTGGCGGTCAGGCTGAAGCTGACCTTCACCTTCGCCGCGATTTCGTCCGTCGACGCCCATTCGCCCTGCCCAACTCCAAACGTCGTCCGGTCGAGGGTGGTTACACCCCGCGCGGTCGCCGTGTCGCCGTCGATCTTCAGGGAGAACGGCAGGCTGAGCGGCTTTTTCACGCCGCGCAGGTCCAGGATCCCGTCGGCGACGAACTTGCCCTCGCCGGTCTTGCGGAACTTGGCAGCCGTGAAGGTCGCTTTTGGGTGCTCGGCGGTGTCGAAGAAGTCGCCGCTGGGCAGGCTCTGGTCGCGCTGGGCGTCGCCGGTGTCGACCGAGGCCGTGTCGATGGCGACGGTCAGCTTCGAGCGGTCCAGGGCCTCGGGCGAGAACAGGATGTCGGCGGTCCAGGTCTTGAAGCGGCCCTCGATGGCGTTCTCCGACCAGGTGGCGCTGAAGCCCAGGGTCGAGCCCTTCTGGACGGTCCACTGGACGGGGTCCTTGAGCTCGGAGACTGCCGCGGGGGCGGCCTCGACGGCGGGCGGCGCGGCGTCGACCGGCGGCGTCGCGGCGGCGGTCGGAGCTTCGGCCGGAGCAGGTTCGGCGGCTGGCGCGGGCGGCGCGGCGGGCTTGGCCTTGGTGGCGGGCATGTAGAGATAGCCCGCGGCGACCACGGCGGCGAGACCGGCCGCGGCCAGCCAGGCCCGGGGCTCTTTCCAGCCGGGGCGAGCGCCGGGAGCCATGTTGGCGAACACCTCGTCCTTGTCGAGGATCTGGTGCTTGGCCACCGCGCCCAGGTGCAGGATCAGCAGCAGATAGGTGACCTTGACCAGCACGCCGTGGCCCAGCTCGCCGATCTCGTACCAGAGGTGCTTGGGACCGGCCGCCAGTTCGGGCAGGCCAGGAATGTGCGGCCACGGCATCGTCCCGAACAACAGGGTCGGGATCGGCACGCGGCTGGCCGAGACCAGGATCCAGCCCGTCAGCGGCAGGCCGATCATGATCACATAGAAGCCGATGTGAACGAGCTTGGAGGCGACCTGCTCCCACTTGGGCTGTCCCTCGGGCGGGGCCGGCGGCGTGTTGAACAGCCGCCAGGCCAGCCGCGCCAGGCTGAGCAGCAGGATGGTGATGCCAATCGACTTGTGCAGCTGGAACAGGGCGTAGGTGGTCGGGCCCTTGGGCCCGTCGCCCATCCGCCAGCCCAGGATGATCTGGAAGATGAGGGCCGCGGCGATCAGCCAGTGAATGACGATCGCCACCGTCGTGTAGCGCGTACGGCTTGCGGCCATGCGAGTCTCCCAGGTCCCCTGAACTTAGCTTGGATCATGGCGGGGTTCGCCCGCCATGATCCAGCGCAGTTTTACTTCTTCTGGAATTCGACTTCGATGTTCAGCGTGACGTCGTCGCCGACCAGCGGCACGTACTTGCCGACGCCAAACTCCGACCGCTTGATGGTCGTGGTCGCCGAGAAGCCCGCGCGGGTCTGCAGCGGGTTCATGCCCGGGCCCGAGCCGTTGAAGGTGACGTCCAGCACCACCGGCTTGGTCACGCCGTGGAAAGTCAGGTCGCCGGTCACCGTGCCGTGCTGGCCGTCGCCGACGTTCACGACGGTCGAGACGAAGGTGATGGTCGGGTACTTGGCGGCTTCCAGCCAGCCGTCGCCGATCAGTTCCTTGTTGAACTTCAGGCCGAACTCGTCGGCGCCGGTGGAGGTGTCGATCGAGGCCGGGTCGACCGTGACGGTCAGCTTGGCGGCGGTCGGCTGGGCCGGATCGTACTGGTAGGAAGCGTCCAGCTTGGTGAAGCGCAGGGTGTAGTTCGACAGGCCCATGTGCTTGAGCTTGGCGGTCAGGGAAGCGTGGGTCTTGTCGAGCACATAGCTGCCGGCGGGCATCTTGGCCGGATCGGTCGACGGCGCGGCCATGGCGGCCGGCGCGGTCAGCACGGCCGCGGCGAGCGTGGCGTAGAGGAAGGGCTTGTACATCGGGGCGCTCCAGGGCGGAATTAAAACAGCATTAGTTGCAGTTCCCCGACTTAGGCACTCCAGCACGGCTTTGAAGGGGGCGAAGATCACGAGGCCGTGATCTTCGCCATAAAGACGGGGATGGCTTGGCGACGTTGCGTCACCCCGCCTAAACAGATCGCCGATCCTCTGGAGCTTGTCGGCCATGACCTATCGCGCCCCCGTCCGTGACCTCGCCTTCTCGCTGCGGCATGCGGCGGACTTCGGGCGGCTGGCCGACGCCTTTCCCGAGGCCGACGCCGACACGGTGACGGCGGTGCTGGAAGCGGCCGGCGCCTTCGCCGCCGACGTGCTGGCTCCGCTGAACCGGGGCGGTGATCAGGTCGGCGCCCGGCTGGAGAACGGCGTGGTCCGCTCCGCCCCCGGCTTCGCCGACGCCTACAAGCAGTTCGCGCAAGGCGGCTGGGCCAGCCTGGCCGCGCCGGTCGAGCACGGCGGCCAGGGCCTGCCCAAGACACTCGAAGTCGCGGTGCTGGAAATGATTCAGGCGTCGAACATGGCCTTTGGCCTCTGCCCGATGCTGAGCCTGGGGGCCATCGAGGCCCTGGAGCTGTGCGGCACGGACAGCCAGAAGCACACCTACCTGCCCAAGCTGATCTCCGGCGAATGGACAGGGACCATGAACCTGACCGAGCCGCAGGCCGGTTCCGACCTGGCCGCCCTGACCACGATGGCCACCCCCGATGGCGCCGGCGGCTGGAAGATCACCGGCCAGAAGATCTTCATCACCTGGGGCGACCACGATGCGGCCGACAATATCGTCCACCTGATCCTGGCCCGCACGCCCGATGCGCCTCCCGGCGTGAAGGGCATCTCGCTGTTCCTGGCCCCCAAGGTGCTGGTCGACGCCGACGGCAAGCTGGGCGAGGCCAACGCCCTGCGCGTGGGCGGGCTGGAGCACAAGCTGGGCATCCACGGCTCGCCCACCTGCGTGATGCTGTTCGAGGGCGCCAAGGCCGAGCTGGTCGGCGGCCTGGGCCAGGGCCTGCCCAACATGTTCGTGATGATGAACGCCGCCCGTCTGCAGGTCGGGGCCCAGGGCGTAGCCATCGCCGAGCGCGCCTACCAGCAGGCCCTGAACTTCAGCCAGGAACGCGTCCAGGGCCGCTCGGCCTGGACGGGCGCCTATCCCTCGCGCCTGTTCGACCATCCGGACGTGCGCCGCTCGCTGGTGCTGATGAAGGCCCATATCGAAGCCGCGCGCGGCATCTGCCTGTCGACCGCCGTCGCCGCCGATCTGTCGCGCGCCGCCGCCGACGAGGCGACCCGCACGAGCGCCAAGCTGCGCGAGGAACTGCTGACCCCGATCGCCAAGGCCTGGTCGACCGATGTCGGCGTCTGGGTCGCCTCGCAAGGGCTGCAGATTCACGGCGGCATGGGCTTCATCGAGGAGACCGGCGCGGCCCAGCACTATCGCGACGCCCGCATCGCCCCGATCTACGAGGGCACGAACGGCATCCAGGCCATCGATCTCGTGGGCCGCAAGCTGACGATGGGCGAAGGCCAGGCCGTGGCTGACCTGATGGACGACATCCGCGACACCATCGACGCCCTCAACGCTTCGGCGCTGAAGGCCGTCGGCCTGCGCCTGGGCGCCGCCCTGGACGCCGCCGCCTCGGCCACCGCCTGGCTGGTCGAGCGCCGGACCAAGTCGATGCCCGACGCCCTCTCCGGCGCCACGGCCTATCTGAAGCTGATGGGCGATGTCGTCGGCGGGTGGATGCTGGCCAAGGGCGCCCTGGCGGCCTCGGGCGAAGCCGACGCGGCCTGGGCCGAGAGCAAGCGGGCTCTGGCCCGCGTCTTCGCCGAGAGTGTGCTGGCTCAGGTTCCCGGCGCGGCGGCCAGCGTCATGCTGGGCGCGGCCGACCTGGAGGCGATGACGCCCGAGGTGCTGGGGGCCTGACAACAAAGCGTGTCATCCCGGCCGCAGCGAAGCGGAGAGCCGGGACCCAGGGGCCAGCGGCGGTGCGCCGGCCCCTGGGTCCCG
Organism: Caulobacter sp. GW821-FHT05F04; assembly: GCF_059419665.1. Taxonomy (NCBI): domain Bacteria; kingdom Pseudomonadati; phylum Pseudomonadota; class Alphaproteobacteria; order Caulobacterales; family Caulobacteraceae; genus Caulobacter; species Caulobacter sp. GW821-FHT05F04. Next base: position 126,979 of record NZ_JBWKSF010000002.1, on the reverse strand, counting down.
GGTCGGCTACGCCGCCCGGGATGACACCGTTTTCTTGCGCGTTCAGGCCTACGCCTTGAAGAACGCCAGCAGGTCGGCGTTGATCACCTCCGGGTGCGTGGACGCCATGCCGTGCGGCAGGCCCGGATAGGTCTTCAGCGTCCCCTTCTTCAGAAGCTTGATGGCCAAGTGGGCGCTGTCGGCGATCGGGACGATCTGGTCGTCTTCGCCGTGCATGATCAGGACCGGCACGTCGATCTTCTTGAGATCCGGCGTGAAGTCGGTCTCGGAGAAGGCCTTGATGCAGTCATAGTGGGCCTTGGCCCCGCCCATCATGCCCTGGCGCCACCAGTTGTCGATCAGGCCCCGGCTGATCTTGGCGCCCGGACGATTGAAGCCGAAGAACGGACCTTCCGGGATGTCACGGAAGAACTGGGCGCGATTGGCCAGCAGGGCCGAGCGGAACCCGTCGAACACCTCGATCGGCAGACCGCCCGGATTGGCCGGGGTCTTCAGCATGATCGGCGGCACCGCGCCAATCAGTACGGCCTTGGCGACGCGGCCCGGCTTGGCGCGGGCCACATAGTGAGCGACCTCGCCGCCGCCGGTCGAGTGGCCGACGTGGATGGCGTTCTTCAGGTCCAAGTGGTCGGCCAGGGCGATGACGTCGGCGGCATAGGTGTCCATCTCGTTGCCGATGTCGGTCTGGGTCGACCGGCCATGGCCGCGACGGTCGTGAGCGATCACGCGATAGCCCTTGCCCAGGAAGAACATCATCTGGGCGTCCCAGTCGTCGGCGCTGAGCGGCCATCCGTGGTGGAAGACGACAGGCTGGGCGTCCTTCGGACCCCAGTCCTTGTAGAAGATCTGGACGCCGTCCTGGGTGGTGACGAAGCCGCTTTGCGAACGGTTGGCGGCATGCGGCGTGGCGACGGCGGCCTTCGGGGTCGCGGCCTGGGCGCTCTGGCCCAGCGAGGCGGCCGCCACGGCGGCGAGACCGAAGCCGGCGGTCATCACGCCGCGACGGGAAGCTTGGTTCGACTGGCTCATGGATCAACCCTCATTTTCTAACCGCGATAATTGTTATCGCGACAACAAGTAGCGATCTAAACCGCGGCGGCGGCCCTGTCCATCATTTTATTTATCGCGACATCATTTTTCGTGATAGGAAGGATCCATGACGACGAAAACCCCACGCCCATACCCTATGGATCAGCAGATCTGCTTCACCCTGTACGCCACCAGCATGGCGATCACGCGGGCCTACAAGCCCCTGCTCGACGCGCTGGGCCTGACCTATCCGCAGTACCTGGTGCTGAACGTGCTGGGCGAGGCGCCTGAAGGCAAAGGAGGGGGGATCACGATCGGCGGCATAGCCGAACGGCTGGACCTGGAGTCCAGCACCGTGACGCCGCTGGTCAAACGCTTGGAGGCCGCCGGTCTGGTCGCGCGGCGGCGCGGGCTCGAGGACGAGCGCCGTGTCGAGGTGACGATGACGGAGGCTGGACGCGCCCTGCTTGGCCGCTCGGGATGCCTGAACGACATGCTGCTGGAGCGGTCGGGCATGGAGGGCGAGGACCTGGGGGCGCTCAACAAGCGGATCCAGGCGCTGCACGAGGCCATAGTCAAAGAATAAAAGGCGCGGCGGCGGGGCCGCCGCGCCCTTCGGATCTTACAGCTGCTCGAGCAGGTACTCGGCCGACGAGACCTTGAACTGGCCGGCTTCCTCGATGTTCAGCTGGGTCACGACGCCGTCCTTGGCGATCAGCGAGTAACGCTGCGAGCGCTCGCCCATGCCGAACTTCGAACCGTCGAAGTCCAGGCCGACCGACTTGGTGAAGTCGCCATTGCCGTCGGCCAGCAGCAAAACCTCGCCGTCGATGCCCTGGTCCTTGCCCCAGGCCTTCATCACGAAAACGTCGTTGACCGAGACGCAGGCGATCGTGTCGACGCCCTTGGCCTTGAGTTCCGCGGCCTTCTCCTTGAAGCCCGGCAGGTGCTTGGCCGAGCAGGTCGGGGTAAAGGCGCCGGGGACGGCGAACAGGGCGACGGTCTTGCCCTTGAAGATGTCGTCGGTGGTGATCGGCGCCGGCCCTTCGGCCGTGCTGGTCATGAAAGTCGCCGCGGGCAGCGTGTCGCCAACCTTGATCGCCATGGGCCGTGTTTCCTCGTGTGCGTGTGAAATCGCGCCTGCTCGAATATCCCTCGCGAGAGCGGACGCCAAGCACGCTTTGAAACGTTCAACGACTTGAAACCGTCACGACGAAAGCCAATGCTCTTATCATGGACACCTTCATCGAAGACGGCCCCAATGGCGAGGATGACGGCGATTTCCTGGTCGGGCGGCTCCTGGTGGCCATGCCCGGCATCGAGGACCCGCGCTTCGAGCGCACCGTGCTCTATCTGTGCGCCCACGACGAGGACCAGGCCATGGGCCTGGCGGTCAACCGCCCGGTCGAGGGCCTGACCGTGTTCGAGCTGCTGGAACGCCTGGGCGTGAAGTCACGGCTCCAGGCCCCGAGTGATCTGGTGCTTCTGGGCGGCCCGCTGGAGCGCGAACGGGGCTTCGTGCTGCACACCGACGATTTCATGTCGCCGGACTCGACCCTGCCCGTGGCCGACGGCCTGAGCCTGACCGCCACCCGCGACGTGCTGGACGCCCTGGCCAGCGTCAACCGCCCGCGCAAGGCGATGCTGGCCCTCGGCTATGCCGGCTGGGGTCCGGGACAGCTGGAGCAGGAGCTGCGCGACAATGTCTGGCTGATCTGCGACGCCGACGAGGCCCTGCTGTTCGACGAGGACCACGAACACAAGTGGACCCGGGCGCTGGCCAAGCTGGGCGTCACCGCCGACCACCTGTCGGCGACGGCGGGACGGGCTTAGCCCCGCGCCTTCACCGGCGCGGCGCCGTCCACATAGGCTTCGTTCAGATAGACCTCGGCCTCCTGCGGCGACAGCGCCGGCGCGTAGCCGAAGCCCTGGCCGTAGTCGCAGCCCAGCGACTGCAGGGCATGGGCCATTTCGGCGTTCTCGACGCCCTCGGCCACGACTTCCAGATCCAGGTCCTGGCCCAGCTTGACGACCGAGCGGACGATCTTGGCCGAGCCGGCGTTGCTGCCCATGGTGCGGACGAAGTAGCGGTCGATCTTCAGCGTGTCGAACGGCAGGCGCGTCAGGTACGAGAGCGACGAGAAGCCGGTGCCGAAGTCGTCCAGCGCCAGGCCGGCGCCGGCTTCGCGCAGGGTCTTCAGGATCACGGCGGCCCGCTCGGGGTCGCGCATGATGTCGCTTTCGGTCACTTCCAGCTTCAGGGCGCCGCGCGGCAGGCGGTTGACGCGCAGGGTCTCGGCCACGTCGGTGACCAGGCCCGGACGGTCGATCTCGCCGGTCGACAGGTTGACGCTGACGGTCAGGGCGCCCATCGCCGGATGGCTGTCGCGCCACGTGGCCAACTGCTTGGCGGCGGTGTGCATCATGTGCGCGCCGAGCTCGCTCATCAGCCCCATCTCTTCGATCAGCGGCAGGAACTCGTCGGGCGGCAGCATGCCCCGGCGCGGGTGGATCCAGCGGGCCAGGGCCTCGAAGCCCGACAGCGCGCCCGTCGACAGGCGCACGACCGGCTGGAAGTAGGGTTTGATCTCGCCGCGAGCGATGGCGCCCCGCAGGTCGGCCTCCAGGGCCAGGCGCGAGAGGCCGTCGGTTTCCATCGAACGGCCGTAGGCGGCGGCCCCGCCACGGCCGGCGGCGGCGGCGGCCTCGACGGCCAGCTCGGCGCGACGCAGCAGTTCGCAAGCGTCCGGAGCGTCCAGGCCGCCCTCGGCGGAGACGGCGCCGATCGACAGGGTCGGATGGATGTCGAACCCGGCCACGCGCAACGGCTGCTCCAGGGCCGAGCGCAGCATCTCGGCCGGCTCGTAGCCCTTGGGCGCGCACAGCACGGCGAACTCGTCCTCGCCGATCCGGCCCAGCAGGGCGTCGCCCGGGAACGAGGCGGCCAGGCGGGAGCCGAGGGCGGCCAGGACCAGGTCGGCGCGTTCGTGGCCCAAGGCCTCGTTCAGGCGGCGCAGGCGATCAAGGTCGGCCACGACCAGTTCGTGCATCCCGTCCTGTTGCAGGCGCTCGCGGGCGCGGGCGATGAAGCTGCGGCGATCCAGCAGGCCTGTGAGCTCGCAGCGCTCCGAGGCCGAGAATTTCGTTTCGGGGGCGACGACGCCGGCGGCGCGGACGCCCTCCTCCAGCCAGACGCCCCGCCACAGGCAAGTCTCGCCGCCGCGCACGCGGAAGCGGGCGATGACCTCGCAGCCAGGCTCGCGCAGCTTGAGGACTTCCTCGGCCTGCGCGCGGTCCTGCGGCAAGGCCAAGGCGCGAAAGGCGGCGGAGGAACATTCGGGGGCCAGCGGCCCCAGGCCCAGGGCGCGGGCGGCGCCATTCAGGCGGAGGCGATCGGCTTCGGGCTCCCAGATCCACAGCGCGACATCGGCGCCGCCCAACGCCTCGAGCGTGGCGGTCGTGTCCCAGTTCCGTCGTTCGCTGGTCTTGAAAGACATGCCCGTCCCAAAAACTCGTCGATCGGGCCGCGGCGCTACTCGGGCGCGACCATGCCGAACAGACGATGATCTCGCCAACCGCCGTTAATTTTCAAATAAGCGGGCGCATATCCCTCCTCAGAAAACCCACATTTCAATAACAGGGCGGCCGAGGCGGCGTTCTGCGGCATGCACGCGGCTTCAAGTCTGTGGAGATCCAGACCCTTGAAAGCAAAGCGGATCAGGGTCTGGACGGCGTCGCTCATCAAGCCTTGCCGAGTAAAGGACTGGCCGATCCAGTATCCAATCGAGCCGGTCTGAGCGACGCCACGTCGCACGTGGAAAAGTCGCACGGCGCCGACCAGGACGTTGTCCGAACGACGAAAGATGAAGAACGGATAGGCCTCGCCCAGCTCCAGCTCGCGGGCATAGGCGCTGAGTCGGGCGCGAAAGGCGGCCCGGGTCAGGTCGTGTTCTGGCCAGGTCGGCTCCCACGGCTCCAGGAAAGATCGGGACTGGGCGCGCAGGGCCGCCCAGGCGCGATGATCCTGCGGACGCGGCGGCCGCAGATAGACGGCGCGGCCCTCCAGCTGCAGGCGGGGGCGAGTCTTCAGGAACGGTAGAAGGACGGACAAGGACGAAGCTCGATCTCAATCACGGCCGTCACCTTCCGATGTCAGCTTTTGGGGGACAATGCTTTGCCGAACGCCTCGCCGGCCTTCAGCGCCGACTTGGCGCCGAGCACGGCGGTGGCGGCCTGGCCGGCCAGCAGGCGCCGACCCAGGCGCGCAACGTCGGCGGGAGTCACCGCATCGACCTCCGCGGCCAGTTCGGACGGCGGATAGAGGCGGTCGAACAGCAACACCTGCCCGGCCCCCTGCTCGGCGCGCGACAGCGGCTGCTCGCGGGCCATGAACATGTGCGCCTTCAGCTGGGCCTTGGCGCGGGCCAGCTCGGCGTCGTCGATGCGCTCGACCAGCTTGACCAGTTCCTCGGCGCAGACCTTGGCGGTCTCGACCGCGTCGCCGGCCGCGCAGCCGGCATAGATGCCCAGCGCCCCGTGGTCGGCATAGGTGTCGGCATAGGCGTCGATATTGTAGGCGAGGCCGCGCTTCTCGCGGGCTTCCTGGAACAGGCGCGAGGACATGCCGCCGCCCAGGGTCTCGGCGAAGATGCGCAGGGCGAAATAGTCCCGCTCGCGCGCGCCGCAGGCCGGCAGCATGAACACCAGATGCGCCTGCTCCAGCTTGCGGGTCTCGGCTCGCGGGCCGCCGATGAAGGCCGCGGCTTGCGGGACGGGCGCGCCAGGCGTGGCGGGCAGGTCGCCGAAAGCGCGCTCGGCGGCGGCCATCAGCTCCGCCTCGTCGACCGCGCCCGTGGCGCTGACCACCAGGCGGTCGGCGGCGTAGAGCTGGGCGCGCCAGTCGGACAGGGCCTCGACCGTGGCGGCCTCGACCGTGGCGTCGCTGCCCAGGATCGGACGGCCCAACGGGTGGTCGCCCCAGCTGGCGCGCTGGATCAGGTCGAAGACATAGTCGTCGGGCGCGTCGGCGGCCTCGGCGATCTCCTGGGCGACGACCTGCTTCTCGCGGGTCAGGTCGGCGGGATCGAGCGTCGGGCGGCGGACAAGGTCGGCGATGACGTCCATGCCGAGATCCAGGCCGCCCTTCAGCGCCCGGACCTGGAAACTGGTGCGCTCATAGCCGGTCGCGGCGTTGACCGAGCCGCCCTGGTTCTCGATGACCTCGACGATGTCGCGAGCCGAGCGGCCGCCCGCGCCCTTGAAGACCATGTGCTCCAGCAAGTGCGACCAACCCGACCGCGCCGGATCCTCATAAGCGGCCCCGCGCCCCGCCACGACGGAAAGGGCCAGGGTTTCGAGGCCCGGCATCGGGTCACAGACGACGCGGACGCCATTGGGCAGGGTGCGGAGGATCGTGGTCATGAGCGGCGGTATCTAGGCGCTCGCGCGCCTAAACACTAGCCCAGCCTCAAGTATTGGCCGCGAAGGTCCGCACGAAGGCCTTGATGGACGCGCCGTCGGCCGGCAGGCGTTCGAACTTTTCCGGCTTCTTGGAGAGGTCCGGCGTGGCGCGCGGGGTCAGGGGTAGAAGGCCCGTGGCGGCCTGGACCGCTTCGGGGAACTTGGCCGGATGGGCGGTCGACAGCACCACCACCGGGACCGAGGCGGGGACGTCCACGCCCCGCGCGGCGGCCAGGCCGACGGCAGTGTGCGGGTCGATGACCTCGCCGGTCTCGTTCAGGGTCGAGAGCATGGTCTTGGCGGTGTCGGCTTCACTGACCGAGGCGCCGCGGAAAAGCTCGCGCATCCAGGCGTGGGCGCCCGGCGGGATGTCCAGCAAGCCGGTGTCGGCGAAGGCGCGGAAGGCCCGACCGGTCTCGGTGCCGTCGCGGCGGACCGCTTCGAAATAGAGGCGCTCGAAGTTGCTGGCGACCTGGATGTCCATGGCCGGGCTCTGGGTCGCGGCCACGGCGCCGCGCGCATAGCGGCCGGTCTCGATGGCGCGCGCCAGGATGTCGTTGGAATTGGTGGCGGCGGTCACCGAGTGGATCGGCAGGCCCAGCTTCTTGGCCACGAAGGCGGCGTAGGCGTCGCCGAAATTCCCCGTGGGCACCACGAAGGCGACCTCGCGGTTCGGAGCGCCTAGCGCGACGGCCGAGGTGAAGTAGTAGACGCTCTGGGCCGCGATCCGCGCCCAGTTGATCGAGTTGACGCCCGACAGATCGACGGCGTGGCGGAACTGGTCGTCCTGGAAGGCCTGCTTGACGATGGCCTGGCAGTCGTCGAACGACCCCAGCACCGAGATGCAGGCCACATTGGCGTCGACGGCCGTGGTCATGAACCGGCGCTGCACCTCGCTGATGCGGCCTTCCGGGAAGAGGGCGACGATGCGGGCGTTCTTGCGGCCCCGGAACGCCTCGACGGCCGCGCCGCCGGTGTCGCCCGAGGTGGCGCAGATGATGGTCATCTTCCGCGACTGGCGTTCCAGCACGTAGTCGTACAGCCGGCCCAGCAGCTGCATGGCGACGTCCTTGAACGCCAGGGTCGGGCCGTGGAACAGCTCCAGCAGGTAGCGGTTCGGGGTCAGCTGCTTCAGCGGCGTGACAGCGGTGTGGGCGAAGGTGGCGTAGGCCTCCTCGCACATGTTGAGCAGGTCCTCGGCTGGGATGTCGTCGCCGACGAACTTGCCGACCACGGCGGCGGCCACCTGGGCATAGGGCTGGCCCGCGAAGCTCGCGATCTCGGCCGCCGAGAAGCTGGGCCACTCGTTGGGCACGTACAGGCCGCCGTCGGGGGCCAGGCCGGCCAGCACCGCATCCAGGAAGCCGATGGGCGCGGACTGGCCGCGGGTCGACACGTAGCGCATCAGGGTCTCACTCTCCGCCAGAGCATGGCGGCATAGATAAACAGCAGGGTTACGGCAAGACCGAACCACGTCAGGGCGTATTCCAGGTGCCGATTGGAAATTTCTGCCGGCAGCGGCGCGGGGGTGATTCCGGCCGGCGCGGGGGCCTCGCTCTCGGCCATCAACACCAGCGGCGCGGGTTGGCGGCCGGGAAAGCGCTTCAGGACCTCGGCCCGGTCACCGCCCAGTTGCTTGATCGGCATCAGCACGCCGACCACCCGACGCGGCGTGTCGAAGGACCGCGGCGGCGGCGCCACCTGCCCGGTCAGGGCGGGGACGACGCCACGGTCCACAAGGATCATGTTGTAGGGACCGGCCAGGACAGCGCAGGGGGCTTGGGCGCGCCAGACCACGTCGCCGTCGCGAACGCCATAGACCAGCGGCAGGGGCTGGCCGGCGACGTCGCCACAGTCGACGCTCACCCGGGTCCAGGCCAGGTCCTTGGCGCGGGCCTCGGCCGTCAGCACCTGGATCAGCGGCAAGGCCGGCGCCGTCTTCAGGACCTCGATCCGCGCCAGTATGCCTTGCTTCCAATGCAGGCGCTGGACCTGCCAGGCGCCCAGGCCGCAGAGGATGGCGAAGGCGATCCCCGTGGCGATCGTCAGGCCGATCGGGAAGCCGGACTTCCTGGCCGCGGACTCAGACATGGTCGCGACCAGCTTCCGAGGCCTTGTGGGCGACCTGGGAGGCGACCATCAGCCCCTTGGCCGGGCGCATGAGGCCCAGGCTAATGATCACGACCGCGGGCAACCAGACGACCAGCAGCGCCCAGATCGGCCAGTTCCAGGCGAACATCGAAAACAGCGCCCCGAAGGCGCAGACCGATCCGGCGATCAGGATGACGAAGGTCGCCGCCCCGTCGCCGGTCTCGAACTTGCTCAGGTCGAAGCCGCAGGCCTCGCAGGATGGCGCCAACTTGAGGAAGCCCTCGAACAGATGGCCCTCGCCGCAGTTGGGGCAGAGGCCGCGCGCGCCGGCGGCGTAGGGATTGGTCTTGTGGGTGGAAGAAGGGGTCATGGGTGCGGGCCTCCGAAACGAAAAAGGCCCGGAACGCTGATCCGCGCTCCGGGCCCCTCAGGATCTTGCGACCCCCGAGCGCGTCGCCGCGCTCAAACTTTGAGGCTAGAGCCCTCTCATGAGGGCTCTAGTGGGGCGAGGCCCCGAAGATCACGTAGATGAACGCGAACAGGAACAGCCAGACCACGTCCACGAAGTGCCAGTACCAGGCCGCCGCTTCGAAGCCGAAGTGCTGCTTGGGCGTGAAGGCGCCGTTCATCAGGCGGATCAGGCAGACCAGCAGGAACAGGGTGCCGACGAACACGTGGAAGCCGTGGAAGCCGGTGGCCAGGAAGAAGGTCGAGCCATAGAGGCCCGAGTTCACGGCGGCTTCCGAGTAGAACAGCTTCTCGTGGTTGATGTGGCTGTACTCGTAGATCTGGATGGTCGTGAACAGCACGCCCAGCAGGATGGTCAGGATCAGACCCCACTTGGCGCCCTTGCGGTCGCCGACCTGCAGCGCGTGGTGCGCCCAGGTGACCGTGGTGCCCGAGAGCAGCAGGGTCAGGGTGTTGACCAGCGGCAGGTGCCAGGGCGAGACGGTCTCGACGCCGGCGGGCGGCCAGGTGGCCCAGGCGGTGCGGACTTCCTCGATCGCCGACAGGGTGCGGTGATGATGGAACAGCGCCATCTCGAAGAACATCCAGAACCACGCCACGAAGAACATGACTTCCGAGGCGATGAACAGGATCATGCCGTAGCGCAGGCCGATCGAGACGACCGGGGTGTGGTCGCCGGCCTTGGCTTCCTTGGCCACGTCCGACCACCAGCCGAACATGGTGTAGAGCACGCCCGCGATGCCGGCGGCGAAGATGGCCCAGTTGCCCTTCTCGATGCCGAGAACGCCGCCCTTGATCCAGCCGATCAGGCCGATGGCCATGACGGTGGCTGCGGCCGAGCCCACGAAGGGCCACGGGCTGGGCGGAAGGATGTGGTAGTCGTGTTTGACGGCGCCGGCCATGTTGCTGCTAACCCTTATATCCCTCTGATCACGGTCGCTGGTCCCCCGCGCCGTGGTCGTTGTGAAACGCTATAGCCCTCTCGACGGTGCGCCGCCAAGGGGTTCCACGATGCGAGGCGTCGCCGCCGCCGCAACTTTGGTCTTCTTGCCGTCGTCGACGGCGGGGAAGAACGTGTAGCTGAGCGTGATCTCGTTCTTTCCGACGGTCTCGGGATCCTTCACGTATTGCGGATCCACGAAGTAGACGACCGGGAACTCCACCGTCTGGTGGGGCTGGATCGTCTGGCTGGTGAAGCAGAAGCACTCCAGCTTCTGGAAATACGGCCCCGCCGACTCCGGCACGACATTGTAGAGCGCCCGGCCGGTCATCGGCTTGTCGGTGGGGTTGGTGACCTTGAAGAAGGCCAGGCCCGTCTCGCCGATCCGCACGTCCTGGCTGGACTGCAGCGCCTGGAATTTCCAGGGCAGCTCGCGGATATTGGCGTCGAAGCGGATGGTGACCTTGCGATCTAGAATCTTGTCCGGCTTGGCCTCGGCCCTGCGGACCGTGCCGTCGAAACCGGTCGCCTGGCAGAACAGCTTGTACAGCGGGACGGCCGCATAGGCCGCGCCAACCATGCCGAAGAAGGCGGCGGCGCAGATCAGCGCCACCTTGCCGTTGCGGCGCGCGGCCTGCTCTTGCGGGGTCAGGTCCGCCTTGGGGGTGCGTTTCTTAGGGGTGCGGGTGGGCGACATTGGCGCCGAGCCTCACGAGGGTGACAACGAACACCATGATGACGAAGGCCACGAGGCCCAGGCCGAGCGCGATGTTGCGCCCGTCCCGCGCCTTCTTGGCGGCGTCCCTGTTGGCTTGAGTGTCTAGGGGTTGATTCACTTGAGCAGCTCCAGGGCGCGCACGCCCGACACGGCTTCGCCCAGCAGGGCGGCGAACATCGCGAAAAGATAGAGGATCGAGAAGGCGAACAGGTTGCGGGCGGCTTTCGAGCCGGCTGCCTTCTCGTCCTCGGTGACCTCATAGAGGGCGCGGTCGGTCACGCGCGGGTCGGCCGCGTCGCCCGCCTTGCTGGCGAAAACGCGCCAGGCGAGGATCAGGAACACCGCGCCGCCCAGACCGGCCACGGCCAGGTAGATCGGACCGCCCAGGCCGGTCAGCACCGGCGCCAGGCAGATCGGGATCAGGATCAGGCTGTAGATCAGGATCTGCTTGCGGGTTTCCTTGGCGCCCTTGACCACCGGCAGCATCGGCACCCCGGCCTTGGCGTAGTCCGTGGTGACGTACAGCGACAGCGCCCAGAAGTGCGGCGGGGTCCAGAAGAAGATGATGGCGACCATCAGCCAGGCGTTCAGCGGGGCCGAGCCCGTGGCCGCGGCCCAGCCGATGGCGGGCGGCAGGGCGCCGGCCAGACCGCCGATGACGATGTTCTGCGCCGTCCAGCGCTTGAGCCACATCGTGTAGACGACGGCGTAGAAGACGATGGTGAAGGCCAGCAGGGCGGCCGCGAACCAGTTGATCGCGAAACCCAGGAACATCACCGACAGGAGCGAGAGCACGACGCCCAGCGAGGCGGCCTCCTCGCCCTTGACCTTGCCGGCCGGGACCGGACGGCCGCGCGTGCGGCGCATCTGCTGATCGATGTCGGCGTCGTACCACATGTTCAGCGCGCCCGAGGCGCCGGCCCCGACGGCGATGCACAGCACCGCGATGGCGCCCAGGACCGGATGGATCGGCGCGCGGGCGGCCAGCAGGCCCGTCAGGCCCGTGAACACCACCAGCGACATGACGCGCGGCTTCATCAGCTGGAAGTAGTCCTGCCAACGCGCGGCCTGAGACAGGTCTGGCTGCGACGTGTCGGGCTGAACGGTCTCCGGGGCCATGGCGAGGGTCTTCGACATCGGGGTGAACATATCGGTCTTGAATGGGCGAAGGGCGCGGCCCGGACCCTTAAGGATCCTGACCGCGCCCCTTTTTGCTTCAGGTCAAACCCGGAAGCCGGCCTTAGTGGTGGCCGTCTTCCTTGATCACCGGCGGTTCGCTGAACTGGTGGAACGGCGGCGGCGAGGACAGGGTCCATTCCAGCGTCGTGGCGCCTTCGCCCCACGGGTTGGCTTCCGCCGGGCGGCGACGGATCGCGGCTTCCAGCAGCATGATCATGAAGATGCCGACGGCGACGACGGTGATCATGTAACCGACCGTCGAGACGTAGTTCCACTTCGTGAAGGCATCCGGATAGTCGACGTAGCGACGCGGCATGCCTTGCAGGCCGAGGAAGTGCTGCGGGAAGAAGATCAGGTTCACGCCGACGAACATCACCCAGAAGTGGGCGCAGCCGAGGAACTCGTTGTACTTCACGCCCCACATCTTCTCGAACCAGTAGTAGAAGCCCGCGAAGATGGCGAAGACGGCGCCCAGAGACAGCACGTAGTGGAAGTGGGCGACCACGTAGTAGGTGTCGTGCAGGCTGTAGTCGATGCCGGCGTTCGACAGGACCACGCCGGTCACGCCGCCGACGGTGAACAGGAAGATGAAGCCCATCGCCCACAGCATGGGCGTCTTGAAGTCCAGCGAACCGCCCCACATCGTGGCGATCCAGCTGAAGATCTTCACGCCCGTCGGGACGGCGATGATCATCGTGGCGGCCACGAAATAGGCGCGCAGGTTGATGCTCATGCCGACCGTGTACATGTGGTGCGCCCACACGACGAAGCCGACGAAGCCGATGGCGACCATGGCGTAGGCCATCGCCAGGTAGCCGAAGACCGGCTTCTTGGAGAAGGTCGAGACGATGTGGCTGATGATGCCGAACCCGGGCAGGATCAGGATGTACACTTCCGGGTGACCGAAGAACCAGAACAGGTGCTGGAACATGACGGGGTCGCCGCCGGCGGCCGGGTCGAAGAAGTGGGTGCCGAAGTTACGGTCGGTCAGCAGCATGGTGATGGCGCCGGCCAGGACGGGCAGCGACAGCAGCAGCAGGAAGGCGGTGATCAGCACCGACCAGGCGAACAGCGGCATGCGGTGCAGGGTCATGCCCGGCGCGCGCATGTTGAAGATCGTGGTGATGAAGTTGATCGCGCCCAGGATCGACGAAGCGCCGGCCAGGTGGAGCGAGAGGATCGCCAGGTCCATGGCCGGACCCTTGTGGCCGATGGTCGAGAGCGGCGGATAGATCGTCCAGCCGCCGCCGAAGCCGTGGCCGGGACCGCCGTCGACGAACATCGAGGTGACCAGCAGGACCCAGGCGGCGACCAGCAGCCAGAACGAGATGTTGTTCATCCGCGGGAAGGCCATGTCCGGCGCGCCGATCATGATCGGGACGAACCAGTTGCCGAAGCCGCCGATCATGGCGGGCATGACCATGAAGAAGATCATGATCAGGGCGTGGGCGGTGACCACGGCGTTGTAGCCGTGCTTGCCCTTGAAGATGCCCATCTGCGCCAGCATGCCGGTGTCCGAGAACACCTGGATGCCCGGCTCCATCAGCTCCCAGCGGATCAGGCCCGACAGGGCCCCGCCGACGATGCCCGCCATGATGGCGAACAGGATGTACAGGGTGCCGATGTCCTTGTGGTTCGTCGAGAAGAACCAGCGGGCGATGAAGGGCGGCTTGTGGTCGGCGTCGTCATGACCGCCGTGCGCGTCGTGAGTGTCTGCGGCGTGAGCCATCGGACTTCTATCCTACGATCGTATCTTAGGCCGCCGGCGCGGCGGGAGCCGCGGCCGGAGCGGAAGCGGGGGCGGGAGCCGAAGCGGGGGTCACGGCGGCGTCCGCCGGAGCGGCCGGCGCGGCGGCCGGAGCCGGCGGAGCGACCTTCTCCTTGACCCAGGCGTCGAACTCGCCTTGCGAGACCACGCGGATCTCGATCGGCATGTTCGAGTGGTCAACGCCGCAGAGTTCCGAGCACTGGCCGTAATAGACGCCGGTCTTCTCGGCCTTGAACCAGGTTTCGTTCAGGCGGCCCGGGATGGCGTCGATCTTCAGGCCGAAGGCCGGCAGGGCGAAGGCGTGGATCACGTCGGCGCCGGTGACCTGGACGCGGACGACCTGATTGACGGGAACGACCATCGCCTTGTCGGCGGCCAGCAGGTACGGGACCTTCTTGGCGTCGGCCTGTTCCTTGGTCAGCGGCAGCGACACGATCTCGCTGATCTTCTGGTCCGGGTACTCGTAGCCCCAGTACCACTGATAGCCCGTGGCCTTCACGGTCATGTAGGGCTTGGGCATGTTGTTATAGGCGAACAGCAGGCGGAACGAGAAGATGGCGATGACCATCAGGATCAGGACGGGGAACACCGTCCAGATGATCTCGATCGTGGTGTTGTGGCTGAACTTCGCCGGAACCGGGTTCGCCTTCTTATTGTAGCGAACGATGATCCAGATCAGCAGGCCCAGAACCAGCAGGGTGATGGCCGTGATGATCGGCATCAGCACCAGGTTGTGGAAGCGGATAGCGTCGTGCTTCAGGACCGAGGCGGCCGGCTGAAGGTCAATGGCCCCCGGCGTCGGCTGGCCCAGCAGATCCTCGGCGAGGGCGTTCCCCGCGAGCATCCCAGAAAACACCATTGCGGCGGCGAGGGCGGACGCGCCCGTCATGATCCGCCGAATCCCCGAAAATTGCGCCTTCATATCCCTCACGGCCCGTTTCAGCGGCGGTTTTTGAGCCCGATCAAGGCCGCGCCGCGCCGACTTGCATATTACAATCCCGGAGCGCTCCACAATCGACTTCGCGCTCGTAGAATCGCGCGTCGACGTCAGCCCGCCCCGAGGATCGGTCCGGAGGCTGCATACGCGCATCCCTAGCGGTTGCCAAGCGCCAGAGACCACGCGCGCGGCATGGGATTGCCCGTAATCCCGGCCTGGGGCCGCTCCAGTCAAGAACCATTCTCATCAAGCCCGAAAACCTCCGTCCGCATCATTACGTATCATTCATGAGTAGGTACCTTGCACCACTCAGTACCTGGCGGTAGAAGAGAGCATCAACGGAGGCAAGGACGCCGTGCCGGAAACGATTGAAATCCAACTGAAGAAAGGCGTGCTGGCGCTGTGCGTGCTGGCCCTGCTCTCGCACGCCGACAGCTACGCCTACGAGATCGCCAGCAGGCTGACGAGGGACATCGATATGGGGGAAGGGACGATCTATCCGCTGATGCGCCGCATGCAGTCGGATGGCCTGGTCGAGACCTATCTGGTTGAAAGCCAGAGTGGTCCGCCGCGCAAATACTACCGCTTGACCACCACCGGGCGTCAAAGCCTGGAGCAGCAGAGGGCCGAATGGTCGGCGTTCTCGCGAGCGGTCAACGACATCGTGGGAGCCGCCGCATGAACCGCGCCGAGTTCATCACCCGTCTGCGACGGGGTCTCGCCGGCCTGCCGGTGACCACCATCGCCGACATCGTCGCCGATCACGAGGCGCACTTCGCCGACGCGCAAGCCGCCGGTCGCAGCGAGGCCGAAACGGCGGCGGCCCTCGGCGATCCCGACCGCCTGGCCCGCGAACTGCGCGCCGAGAACGGTCTCAAGCAGTGGGAGGAGAAGAAGAACCCCTCCAACGCCCTGGCCGCCGTCCTGGCCCTGCTGGGCCTGGGGGCCCTGGACGTGATGTTCCTGCTGCCCCTGCTGATGGGCGTGCTGGGCGTTCTGTTCGGGATGCTGGTCGCGGTCGTGACCATCTTCATCGCGGGCGGCTTCGTCTTCGCCGCCGGCCCGCTGACCGGACCGCCCGGGGGCCCGCTCACCGCCTTCCTGGCGGGTCTCGGCATGATGGGCGTGGCCACCTGCCTCGGCGCCCTGCTGACGCTGGCCACCGTCGGGGTCTTCAACGCGGTCGTCTGGTACGCCCGCCTTCACTTCCGGCTGCTGAAGCCGGCCATGGACCAAGCCTGAGCGGCATTAGGAGGGGACAATGTTGATCCGCAATACGCTCATCGTCGCCGGGGCCAGCTTCGTGCTCGCCGTCGGCTGCTTCGCCGGGGTGGCGGCTCTCGCCGGCCCCGACATTCTCAAGAACGGCTGGACCCTGCCGCTGGAGCATGACGAGACCATCGTCATCCGCGAGAACGGCAAGGTGGTCCGCACTGGACGGCACTTCGTCCAGGGCCGGCACGCCGAGCCCAGCGTCGACCGCACCTTCGCCTGGACGGGCAAGGACGAGCTGATCATCGACCTGCCGGTCGACGTGGTCTTCGTTCAGGGCGCCGAGGCCAAGATCGTCGCCTCGGGACCCAGGAGCTATATCGACCGCCTGCGCGTCGAAGGCGGCCGCATCACCCTGGGCGACAACGACGGCGTCGACCATGACAGCATCACGATCAACGCGTTCGGCGTGCATGTCGAAAGCGACTCCGATCGGGTGAGGATCACGGTCATCGCCCCGGACGTCACCAGGTTCGACGTCCGCGGTTCGGGCGACCTGGAGGTCCGCAAGTACGACCACCCGGCCTTCGCCGTGTCGGTCAGCGGCAGCGGCGACGTCGAGGCCGCCGGCCGGGTCGAGACCATCGCGGTCGACAATTCGGGCTCGGGCTACGTCAACCTGACCGACCTGAAGGCCAAGGACGCGGTGTTCGACGTCTCGGGCAGCGGCGGCGGCGCCCTGTTCGCCACCAACAAGGCCAGGATCAACATCTCCGGCAGCGGCGACGTCGAGCTGCGCACCGAACCCAAGACGGTGACCAGCGAGATCAGCGGTTCGGGCGAGATCCGCCGCGAATACTGATCTTCGAGATATCCGATCTCCCCGGCGAAGGCCGGGCCCATATGCAAGAGCGCCCGCGTTCCGGACAGGATCGTGGGCGTTTTTTGCATGCGCCTCGCGGCCATAAGACCCGGATCCCGGCTTTCGCCGGGAAGATCGGAAGCTGGTGTGACGAAGGGGGCGGGGTGACGGACGCGCTCGGAAGTCCTACCTGTAGGGCCATGAACGCTCCGCTCTCCGCCTCTTCCTTGGCCGCCCCTTCTCTTCTGGACGCCGCTGGCGTCGATCGCGACCGCGCCCAGTCGATTCTTGGCGAAGCCCTCGCCGGCGCCGATGATGGCGAACTGTTTCTCGAACGCTCCGAGAGCGAAGCCTTCGTCTTCGACGACGGACGCCTGAAGAGCGCCTCCTACGACAGCGGCGAAGGCTTCGGCCTGCGCGTCGTGGCCGGCGAGACGGCGGGCTACGCCCATGCCGCCGAAATCTCCGAAGCCGCCATTCGCCGCGCCGCCGATTCGGCCAGCCTGGCCAAGCGTGGCTACAGTGGCGTCAGCGCCGAGGGTCCACGCTCGACCAACGAGCGCCTGTACGGCGAGGACGACCCCGTCAGCGCCCCCGACTTCTCGGACAAGGTCAGCCTGCTCCAGGAGATCGACGCCTTCGCCCGCGCCCGCGACCCGCGCGTCGTGCAGGTGATGGCCTCGCTGGCCGGCGAGCGCCGGGTGGTCGAGATCCTGCGCGCCGACGGCAAGCTGCTCCGCGACGTGCGCCCCCTGGTGCGGGTCAATGTCCAGGTCACGGTCGAGAAGGACGGCAAGCGCGAGAGCGGCTCGTCCGGCGCCGGCGGCCGCGCCGGCTTCGCCGCCTGGATCTCGCCCGACAAGTGGCGGGACCAGGTCGACGAAGCCCTGCGCATGGCGCTGGTCAATCTGGACGCCGTCGCCTGCCCGGCCGGCGAGATGGACGTGGTGCTCGGCCCGGGCTGGAACGGCGTGCTGCTGCACGAGGCCGTCGGCCACGGCCTGGAAGGCGACTTCAACCGCAAGGGCATCAGCGCCTTCTCGGGCCGCATCGGCGAGCGCGTGGCGGCCAAGGGCGTCACGGTGTTCGACGACGGCTCGCTGCCCGGCCGCCGCGGCTCGCTGACCATCGACGACGAAGGCACGCCCACCGAGCGCACGATCCTCATCGAGGATGGCGTCCTCGTCGGCTACATGCACGACCGGATGAGCGCGCGCCTGATGGGCATGAAGGCCACCGGCAACGGCCGCCGCCAGTCCTACGCCCACATGCCTTTGCCGCGCATGACCAACACTGGCATGCTGGCCGGCAAGGACGATCCCCAGGAGATGATCGCCTCGCTGAAGCGCGGCCTCTACTGCGCCAATTTCGGCGGCGGCCAGGTCGACATCACCAACGGCAAGTTCGTCTTCCAGTGCACCGAGGCCTATCTGGTCGAGGACGGCAAGATCACCGCCCCGGTCAAGGGCGCGACCCTGATCGGCGACGGCCCGTCGGCCCTGACCCGCGTGACGATGATCGGCAACGACTTCGACTTCGACCCCGGCATCGGCGTCTGCGGCAAGTCCGGCCAGGGCGTGCCCGTGGGCGTGGGCCAACCGAGCCTGAAGATCACCGGCCTGACGGTGGGCGGGACGGCGGTTTAACCCAAACTCCGATTTCCCCGGCGAAGGCCCGGGCCCAGATGCAAGAGCGCCCGTGTTCCGGAGAGGATCGCTGGCGTTTCTGCATGCGCCTCACAGCCTTACGATCTGGGTCCCGGCTTTCGCCGGGAAGATCGGATTAAAGGGTGCGCTCCAGATAGGTGACCGTCTTCTTCCCGCCGTGGATCTGGGCCGTCCCCACGGGGACGAAGCCGAGCGCGGCGTGGAACTTGTCCGAAGCCGGGTTGGGCGGATCGGAATTGACCTCGCAGACGATCCGCTCGTGCCCTGCCGCCCTGGCCGCGGCGAACAGGTCGTCATAGAGCGCGCGCGCCAGGCCGCGTCCGCGCGCGGTGTCGGCCACCACGACGCGGTCGACATAGACGAAGGCCGGGTAGCGCGCCCGGAACCACAGATAGTTGACGCTGTCATAGTCGGCGGCCTGGTCGAAGGTCAGAAGCAGCGCGTCGGCCACGCCCACCCGGCGCGCCACGAAGGCCTCGGCGACCAGATGCGCCAGCCGCTCGGGCTCCAGCCACGACAGCTCGACGGCGTGGTCGTTGTTCAACGCCAGCAGCGCCTGCCCGTCCGGACCGGTCAGGTCGTCGGTCGTCAGCGGCTTCACAAGGTCGGTCATCGGACCCTCCGTCGGGTCTCGGACCTATGGCTCGGCGGCCGCCCGCGCAACCTTGCAAAGGTTTAATCCACCTGTCGGGCTTGTAACTTCCCTCGCGGCGCGGCGAGCGCCACCTTGCCTCCAGGTTTTCACCGACGAACTTCGGGTAGGAGCGGAAACGGACTTCGGGGTTTGAGCCACCGCGAAGGACGGTCCCACCTGGGGTCGAGGCGCGGCCCCTCCGCGCCTCGTGAGAAGGGCCCCAGTCCATGCTGGGGCCCTTCGTTCCTTATTCAGTCTAGGCCCCCGAGGCGTCGGCGACCGTCGGGCCGGTGGTGTCGTCGGCGCCGTGTGACCACTTCTTGAGGACCGGCGAGAGCAGCAGGAAGCCGATCCCGATCACCACCGACACCAGGCCGATGACGTTGAACACCTTCAGCGAGGCGGCGAGCGCCGCGCCGGGGTCCAGCACCTGGCCGCCGACCGTCTCGGTGGCCGCCAAGCCGGCGATCTTGCCGCCGACCCACTGGGCGATGGCCACGGCCATGAACCAGACGGCCATCATGAACGACACCACCGAGGCGGGCGACAGCTTGGTCATCTGCGACAGGCCGACCGGCGACATGCACAGCTCGCCAGTGGTGTGCAGCATGTACATCAGCGTCAGGAAGATCAGCGGCATCTTGAAGGCGCCGTCGGCGAAGGTGGAGCCCCACTGCAGCAGCAGGAAGCCGGCGCCGACCTGGATCAGAGCCAGGCCGAACTTGACGACCGGATTGGGGTCCTTGCCGCGCGCGCCCAGGAAGGTCCAGAGCGCGGCCAGAACGGGCGCGAAGATCAGGATCCAGCCGGCGTTCAGGGCCTGGGTCTGCGGGGCGTTGAAGCTGGTGTTGACCCAGAAGGTCGAGGCCGCGTCGATGCCGGCCTTGGCCAACTGCTCGGGCGTGGCCAGGGTCACCGCGCCGCTGAACAGCCGGACGGGCTCGCGGACGAGATCCAGCTGGACGTTGGTCGCGGCGAACAGGCTCAGCGACGAGCCGGCCTGCTCGAACAGCGTCCAGAACACCACCGCGCCGAAGATCAGGAACACCGCCAGGGCGAGGCGCTCGCGCTCCTCCTTGCCGCATTTGCGGAACATGAACCAGCCGATGTAGCCCAGCGAGGCCAGGATGCCGATGTTCAGGGCGACGCCGACCACGGCGTTGAACTGCACGAGGAAGAAGATCCCGATCAGACCCAGCAGGGAGACGGCGTAGATGGCCAGCTCGCGGTTGACGGGACCCAGGACCTTTTCCTTCAGGACCTTGGGCTGGGGCGGCTCGGCCTTGCCTTCCAGCCAGGGCTTGCCCAGCACGAAGACCACGAAGCCGGCCAGCATGCCCACGCCGGCCAGGCCGAAGCCGGCCCACCAGCCGACGTTCACGCCCAGCAGGCCGCAGAGGATCGAGGCCCAGAACGAGCCAAGGTTGATGCCGTAGTAGTAGAGGGTGAAGCCCGGATCGCGGCGCGGATCGCCTTGCGGGTACAGCTGGCCGACGATGGTCGAGATGTTGGGCTTCAGGAAGCCGACGCCCAGGATGATCAGCGACAGCGAGAACCAGAAGATGTTCAGGTACAGCGGATCGCGCCCTGTCACGTCCAGCTTGTAGTCGGCCTTCGGGAGGACGGCGGGCAGCGGCGCGCCGGCCGGCAGATCCTTGATCTCGAACTCGCCAGCCTTGGTGGCGGCCACGTCATAGGGCTTGCCCGCGATCACCAGCTTGGCCACGCGGTCCTGTCCCCGGCCCTCCGCCAGAAACTCATAGGTCGCGCCCTGATAGGTCAGGGTCTGCACGGCGGGCTTGCCCTCGATCGCCATGGCCAGGTGACCCGCGACGAGCAGGATCGCGCCGAACGCGACCGCCTTGCGCGTGCCCAGCCACTTGTCGGCCAGGAACCCGCCAATCAGCGGCAGCAGATAGACCAGGGCCGTGTAGGAGCCGTAGTGACCGGACGCGACCTTCGGGTCGAACAGGAAATGCTGAGTCAGATAGAAGATCAGGATGGCGCGCATGCCGTAGTAGGAGAAGCGCTCCCACATCTCGGCCAGGAAGCAGATGATCAGGCCCCGCGGGTGGCCGCGCAGCAGCTGGACCAAGACGGGAATGCCGGTCACGAGCGTGACCAGGATCCCCGCGGCGATGACGATATTCATACGCTAGCCTTGAAACATGACGAGAGACGGGAACCTGACCCCCCGGTCAAATCATCCCCATCGACCCCAATTTGGCGGGGAGAAGATCACGCGGCTGACGGTTTCACAAGCAACGGCTTGCCGCTGACGTAAACGGCCCCATGTTCGCTTGGGAGCTTGGCGGTCGCCCCGCGCGTTTGGCTAGGCGAACCCTTTGCCACGACGGGAGCCCGCCATGAAGATCCCCGACGAAGACCACCCCATCACCATCGAGCGCGCCCCGACGACCGTGCGCGTCCTGTTCGAAGGCCATGAGATCGCCGACAGCGACGACGTCCTGGTCCTGAAGGAAGCCAACTATCCGCCGGTCTATTACTTCGCGCGCGAGGACGTGCAGATGCTGTTCCTGCGTCGGACCGACAAGATGACCCATTGCCCGTACAAGGGCGACGCCAACTACTTCACCATCTATCGCGACGCCAAGGTCATCGAGAACGCCGTGTGGTCCTACGAGGCTCCGTTCGCGGCGGTCAGCCAGATCGCCAATCGCGTGGCCTTCTATCCCGAGCACGTCGAGTTCCAGCTGGGCGAGCTTACGGCCGCCCGGACCGAAGCGGTCGATGTCGACGACGCGATCCGCCACACCGATAGCGGTTCGGGCCGCAGCCAGGCCGAGCACTGGCCGCCGAACGTCGACATGCCCGATCCCGAACGGGCCGAGCGCGACATCGACCAACCCTACAGGGGCGCCGGCGCCCCGTAGCGCGACGCCCCGGCTTAAACCGACCTTAACCCTTGGGAGCGTGACCATGCGGTTCAGCTCCCGTCAGAGGGGCGCGGAGGAAACCATGGCCTACGTCTCATATGATCGGGCTGTTCACGCGACCAATCCCGTTCGCCGCCTCGCCTGGGGTCGGCTCTTCACGCTCGCCGCCGCCATCGGCCTGTGGGTGGCGGTTATCGTCGGAGTCCGCGCGATCTTCTAGAGCGCCGGGTCAGTGCGTGTGGCTGGCGGCGGCCGCGCCGCCCAGGCGCATGACCGTGATCCTGGCGACCATCCGCGCTGAACGGGCCGGACGCAGGTCGCCCTCCACGACGAGTTTGAAGGGGCCGTCCTTGGCCGCCAGCGGCGCGCCGTCGGCGCGGTCGGCCAGGATGATGCGGTTCGCGCGCGTCCCCGGATCCGCCTCGGCCAGGCCCAGCGCCACCGCGTAGCCGTCGTTCGCCTCGACCAGCACGACATCGGCCATCTCGGGCCCGCGCAGAGCCTTGCCCGTCGGCGCGCCGGCCTTGGCCAGCACATCGATCAGCAGCGGCCCCTCATAGACATGGCTTTCGCCGTGACCCGCGAAAGCGATGGTCTGGCGCGGCAAGGCGGCCAATTCGGCGGCGGTCAGGGTCACGGCCTGGCCGTCGGGCCCGACCAGGGCCAGGTTCTGGGCCAGCACCGGCGTCGCGAGGACGGTGAGCGCAACGGCGCCGAGCAGCAAGCGAAGCATTCGAAACCCTCGTTATGTAGTTAAGATACATAACGAGATTTCACGCCACGCTCCACCTCGATCTCAGTACGCGCAGTCCGTGAACACCCGACTGATGTCGCCCCGCCATGCGCCGTTGTAGAGCGATAGCAGTCTTTCGGCCGGGGTGACGCCGCTGTCGGCGATCTGTTCCAGCTCGCCCAGATAGATGGTCTCGTCCAGGAAGCCGCCGTTCAGGTGGGCGCGGTTCTTCAGGCCCGACTTGGCGATGGCCACGAAGTCCTTGGCGACGTCCTGGGCCGTGCGGCCGGCGACGGTCGCCTTCAGGCCCAGCTTCGGCACGTCGCGGCGCAGGCCCTCGCGGTCCTCCAGCGTCCAGTCCTTGCAAAGGTCCCAGGCGGCGGCCAGGGCCGCGTCGTCATAGAACACGCCGGTCCAGAGGGCCGGCAGGGCGCACAGACGGCTCCACGGGCCGGCGTCGGCGCCGCGCATCTCCAGATAGGTCTTCAGGCGCACTTCCGGGAAGGCGGTCGTCGTGTGGTCGACGAAGTCCTTGATCGTGGCGATCTCGCCCGGCAGCTCGGGCAGCTTGCCCTCGATGAAGTCGCGGAAGGATCGTCCAGCCACGTCGATATACTTGTCGCCGCGCTTGACGAAGTACATCGGCACGTCCAGCGCGTAGCGGGCGTAGCGCTCGAAATCGAAGCCGTCCTCGAACACGAAATCCAAGAGGCCCGTGCGGTTCGGATCGGTGTCGGTCCAGACATTCGCCCGCGCGGAGAGGAAGCCGTTCGGCTTTCCTTCCGCGAACGGAGAATTGGCGAACAGCGCCGTGGCGATCGGCTGCAGGGCCAGGCTCATGCGGAACTTGGCGACCATGTCGGCTTCGCTGGAAAAGTCGAGATTGGCCTGCACCGTGCAGGTGCGCAGCATCATGTCGAGGCCCAGATTGCCGACCTTGGGCATGTAGTTTCGCATGATGACGTACCGGCCCTTGGGCATGACCGGCACCTGCTCGCGCGTCCACAGCGGCGAGAAGCCCACGCCCACGAAGCCCAGACCCAGCTCGTCGGCGACGGTCTTGACCTCGTCCAGATGCTGGCCGGTCTCGTCGCAGATGTCGTGCATGGTCGCCAGCGGCGCGCCGCTGAGCTCGAACTGGCCGCCCGGCTCCAGGCTGACATTGGCCCCATTGCGCTCGAGGCCGATGACGACCTCGCCCTCCATGACCGGGGTCCAGCCGAAACGCCGCAGGCCGGTCAGCAGGGCGTGAATCCCCTTGTCGCCCTCGTATGGAACCGGCGCGTGCGATCCCAGATAGAAGCCGAACTTCTCGTGCTCGGCCCCCACGCGGAAAGCCTCCTTGGGCTTGCTGCCCGCGGCGAAATATTCGGTCAGATCGGCGAGCGTCAGTTGACGCTCTTGGACGTTAGCGGTGTCGGCCATGCAAGCCGTCCCTCCCCAGGGTGCGATGCTGCGGGAGGAGAGGGCCCATTCTCTCCGCCGACGGCGAACTTCAGTCTCGCCCAGTTGGGCGTTTTCTTTGCGAACCTCAAGGGGCGACCTTGAGCATATATTTTTACCGCCAATCCCCAGCGGCCGCCTGCCACAGGGTCATGGCCGAGATCGCGGCGGTGTCGGCCCGCAGGATGCGAGGGCCAAGCGACACCGGCGTGACGAAGGAAAGCCCCCGCAGCCGCTCGCGTTCCTCCGGCGCGAACCCGCCTTCCGGACCGATCAGGATGGCGGCCGGCGCGCCCGTTCCCGCCAGCGCTTCGATCGCCGGCTTCGCATCGCCGCCCTCGTCGCAGAACACCAGCCGCCGGGCCGGATCCCAGTCGTCGAGGATCTTGTCCAGCTTCTCCGGGTCGGCGACCTCGGGCACGTCCAGGCGACCGGTCTGCTCGGCGGCCTCCATGGCGATGGCGTCCAGGCGCGCCAGCTTGACGAAGTCGACGTTCGTCCGTCGGGTGATGGTCAGCCGCACACGGCGCGCGCCCAGCTCGGCCGCCTTCTCGACGATGGTCTCGACCCGGCCGCGCTTGACCATGGCGATGATCAGGTCGAGGTCCGGCCCGATCTCCATCGGCCGGGCCTGTTCCTCGGCCTTCAGCAGGCAGCCGCGCTTGGTCGACTCGATGATGCTCGCGCGCCACTCGCCGTCGCGGCCGTTGAACAGCAGGACCTCCGCCCCGACACCCAGGCGCATCACCGATGTCAGATAGCGCGACTGGTCGACGGTGGGGACGACGCCGGCCCCGGCGGAGAGATCGTTGGGAACGAAAAGACGGATCATGCGGCTCTTCTAGCGCAACTCCTCTTTCCGGGGGTAGGCTCCGCGCATGAGCAAGCACGACGACTACGAGAACGAACTCGCCCAGCTGCAGCTGGCCCTGATCGCCATGCAGAAGAAGGCCATCAAGGACGGCTGGAAGATCCTGGCCGTCTTCGAGGGCCGCGACGCCGCTGGCAAGGACGGCACCATCGCGCGGATCACCGAGCACCTGTCCAAGCGCGACACCACGATCGCGGCCCTGCCCAAGCCGACCGACCGCGAGCGCAGCGAGTGGTATTTCCAGCGCTATGTCGACTACTTGCCCGCCTGTGGCGAAGTGGTGATCTTCAACCGCTCCTGGTACAATCGGGCCGGGGTCGAGCGGGTGATGAACTTCTCCACGCCCGAGCAGCAGGAGCAGTTCCTGCGCGACGTGCCGGCCTTCGAGCGGATGCTGGTCGAGAATGGCCTGCGCTACGTCAAGTTCTGGCTCGACATCGGCCGCGACGAACAGGCCAAGCGCCTGAAGGCCCGCCGCGAGGACCCGCTGAAAGCCTTCAAGACCAGCGACCTGGACAAGGTCGCCGAGGAAAAGTGGGACGACTACACCAAGGCCCGCGACGAGATGTTCATGCGCACCCACAGCGACGTCGCCCCGTGGATCTGCGTGCGCGCCGACCACAAGAAGGAAGCCCGGCTCAACGTCATCCGCTGGCTGCTGCACGCGGCCGGCGACAAGAAGCTGGCCAAGGGCGTGGCCAAGCCGGATCCCAGCGTGATCTTCTCGTTCGAGCCGACCGCGCTGAAGGATGGGCGGCTGGCGCGCTAGCTCAATAACCAAACCGATCTTCCCGGCGAAGGCCGGGACCCAGATCGAACCCACGGACATCGGGATGTCCGCAATGCGGTTGGCGCGTCATGCGCCGCCGCTCAGGCTGGATTTGGGCCCCGGCCTTCGCCGGGGAGATCGGAGTCTTGGGTTAGCGCGCCCCGTACAGCGCCATGACGTCCCGGCGGAACGCCGCGCCGCTGTCGGGGCGGCTGTAGAACATGTGCCCGCCCGGATAGTTGGACAGGGTCACGCGGCCGTTGGCCGTGGCCGGAATGGCGTCGACGATCAGGCGCGAGGCGAAGAACGGGCACGACAGGTCATTGTAGCCGTGGACGATCAGCACCTTCAGCTTCGGGTCGACCGAGACGACCTTGCGCAGGTCGGAGACCGACTCGGTGTCGGCGCCGCGACCGCGATCCCACAGGCGGTTGACGTTGCCCGACAGGGCCTCGTAGCGCGCCTCGGGCTTCCAGCCGACGATGCGGGTGGTGAAGTCGACGATGGCGCTGGTCGTCGGCGCGATGATCGCGTCGAGTATCGGGTCGTTGACCTCCTGCTCGGGCGCGTTGGGGAAGGGATCCAGCGAGGTGACGTTGCTGTCGTAGCGGCTGCCCAGGCGCCCCTTGTCGCGGAACACCTCGCGCAGGAACGACTGGGTCTCCAGGCGGCCGCCGGCGCGACGGACATAGGTCGGATCCAGGCCGGTCATGGCCGAGACCTTGGTCGTCAGACGGTCCAGGGCGGCGGGGTCCGAGCCCTTCATCAGGTCGACCATGTATTCGCCGCGCGTGTAGTCCTCGACGGCCTTGATGGTCTCGGGCGTCAGCTTGCCGTCGCGCTCCAGCTTGGCGGCGGCGATGGACGGCAGGGTCCACATGGCCGGCAGGGGCGAGACCTCCTGGCTGGCGCGGCCGGCGCTGGACAGCAGCGGCGAGACCAGCACGACGCCCTTCACCGCGACGCCCAGATCCGTCTGCAGCTCATAGGCCAGGCGCGGACCGCGGAAGCCGCCGTAGCTTTCGCCAACCAGGTACTTGGGCGAGGCCAGGCGCTCGGTCTTGACCAGGTAGTCGAAGACGATGCGCGACAGGTAGTCGATGTCCTGCTTGACGCCGTAGAAGCGCTTCTTGGTCTCGTCCTCGCTGACCAGCGAGCGCGAGAAGCCGGTGCCGACCGGGTCGATGAACACCAGGTCGGTGAAGTCCAGCCAGCTGGCGGGGTTGTCTTCCAGCTTGCTGAACGACGAGGGGCTGTCGCCTTCCGCGCCAAACTGTACGCGCTTGGGGCCCAGGGCGAAGTTCAGATAGACCGAGGCCGCGCCAGGGCCGCCGTTGAAGGCCACCGTGATGGGGCGGTTCGGATCGCGCGGGCCGTCGACGATGTACGAGGTGTAGACCACCTCGGCGACCTTCTTGCCCTTCTCGTCCCGCACCGGCAGCACGCCGACGGTCGCGGTGTACGCGACGACCTTGCCGCCGATCGTCGCCGTCTGCTTGACGGACTTGTCGGCCGGAAACGCCGGCAGGTCGGACTTGGCCTCGGCGGCCGGCTTGTCGCCGCCCTTGTCCTGGGCCAGGGCCGGCGCGCCGCCAAGCACCGCCGTGACGAGAAGGGCCGCGACGCTGGCCCGGAAAAGCTGTTTCATTACTACCCCTCCAAAGAGGGAGAAATTGCTAAGCCAAGCGGGGAAGCTTCACAACCGCGCGCGGGCGTGATGGTCTGAGGCCGACAAGGGGAGACGCCGGATGAGCTCGACCGACGCCATGACGGCGCGAAAGACGGCCGCGACGCGCCTGGCCATCGGCCTGGCCCAGGGGATCGCGCTGTTCCTGCTGCAGAAGGCCGACGAGTCGAAGGCCTGGCCGGCGACCGTACCGATGCTCTACGCGCCGCTGCTGGTCTGCGCTCTGATGGTCCCGTTGATTCCGCTCGCCGCGCTGTCGGCCATGCGGCGCACGGTGCTGATCGCCTGGACCGCCGTCGCGGTCGCCCTGGCGGCGATCCTGGCCGTCCACACCGCCTGGACCGGGGCCGAGCCTCAACGCCTGGGCGCGGGCCCTCTGTCGCCGCCGATCTTCATCGCCGCGGCCGCCCTGCTGTTCATCGCCCATCACCTGGTCCAGCCGGCCGACGCCGCCCGCAAGCCCGTCGCGCCCTATGCGGACTATTTCGACCTGGCCTTCACCAACCTGATCCGGCTGTTCCTGTCGCTGGCCTTCACCGGCGCCTTCTGGCTGCTGCTGTTCCTGGCCGGAGCGCTGTTCAAGCTGATCGGCGTCGAGGCGATCCAGAAGCTGATCGGCGAGACCGCCTTCGCCTTCCCGGCCACCGGCCTGATGTTCGCCGCCGCCGTCCACATGGCCGTGCAGTTGACCGAGGCCCGCGCCGGCCTGGTGCGCGGCGTGCGCACGGTCGGCCTGACCCTGCTGGCCTGGCTGTCGCCGCTGATGGTGGTGATCGCCGGCGGGTTCCTGGCCACCCTGCCCTTCACGGGCCTGGCCCCGCTGTGGGGCACCAAGGCCGCCGCGTCCCTGCTGCTGTCAGCCGCCGCCGCCCTGATCATCCTGGTCAACGCGGCCTATCAGGACGGGGTCGAGCCACCCTCGACGATCCCGCGCTGGGCGGCGCGGATCGCCGGCCTGCTGCTGATTCCGATCGTGATCCTGGCCGCCTACGCCCTGTGGCTGCGGGTGAACCAGTATGGCCTGACGCCCGACCGGGTGGTCGCCGGCGCCTATCTGGTGGTCGCGATCGGCTTCACGGCCGGCTACGCGATCGCCGCCCTGAGGCCCGGCCCGTGGATGAAGACCCTGGAGCCGACCAATCTGATCATGGCCGCCGTCTCGGTGCTGCTGCTGCTCGCCCTGTTCACCCCGATCGCCGATCCGGCGCGGCTGTCGGTGGCGAGCCAGGTCAAGCGGCTGGAGGGCGGCAAGGTCACAGCCGCGAAGTTCGACTTCCAGTTCCTGCGCTTCGACAGCGGGCGGTACGGGCGTTTGGCGCTCGAACGCCTGAAGGCCCATCCCGACGCCGAAGTCGCCAAGCGTGCTGGCGAAGCCGCCGCCAGCACCGAGAAACGCTACGCCGCCAGCGAGTCGCGCCCGAACTTCAAGGCGATGACCGTCTATCCGATCGGCAAGGCTCTGCCCAAGAGCTTCACCGAGCAGGACTGGTCAAAGCCCTCAGGCTCGAACTGCACCGGCGCCGCCATGCAGTGCCCGGCCCTGGTCGCCGATGTCGACGCCGACGGCAGGGACGAGGTCCTGCTGGCCGAGGGTGACCGCCTGAAGGTGTTCTCGGAAGGCGCGGATCACACCTGGAGCCTGACCGCCATCGCCTTGGCGGGCTGCGAGAGCTATGACCTCGAAACCTGGATGAAGGCCGGCCCGCCCACGCTGGGCGAGCCCGTCGCCCGTCGCGACCTGATCCTCGATGGTCGACACTTGCCCCTCCAGCCCGCGAGCAAAGACTGCCAGGCCAGCGGCGCGTCGGCCGCTCCGCCGAAGGACGGCGGTGTCAGCCCCGACAAGAAGTGACTACGCCACCCCCGCGCTGATCGCGTTCAGCCGGGCATAGACCCCGCCCTGGGCAGTCAGTTCGGCGTGGCGGCCTTCCTCGACGACGCGGCCGCCCTGGAAGACCAGTATCCGGTCGGCGCCGCGCACGGTCGACAGGCGGTGGGCGATGACGATGGTCGTGCGCCCCTCCATCAGCGCCTCGGCGGCGGCCTGGACCTGACCTTCCGTCTCGACGTCCAGCGAGGAGGTCGCCTCGTCCAAAACGAGGATTGGCGCGTCCGTCAGGAAGGCGCGCGCGATGGCCACGCGCTGGCGCTCGCCGCCCGACAGCTTGACGCCCCGCTCGCCCACCAGGGTGTCGTAGCCCTTGGGCAGGCGCAGGATGAAGTCGTGGGCGCGGGCCTTCTTGGCGGCGGCTTCGACCTCCTCGCGGGTCGCGCCGGGACGGCCGTAGGCGATGTTCTCGTAGAGCGAGCGGTGGAACAGGGCCGGATCCTGCGGCACCACCGCGATGGCGCGGCGCAAGGACGCCTGGGTCACTTTCGACACGTCCTGGCCGTCGATCACCACCGCCCCATCCTGCAGGTCGTGCAGGCGCTGGACCAGCTTGACGAAGGTCGACTTGCCCGAGCCCGTCGGCCCGACCAGCGCCACCCGCTCGCCGGGCGCGATCTTCAGCGAGAAGTGGTCGTACAGCGGCGCTCCGGCCGCCTTGTAGCGGAAGGTCACGTCGCGGAACTCGATCGCGCCCGCGCCCGGCTGGAAGTCCGGCGCGCCGGGGGCGTCGGCGATCTGTGGCGAAAGGCGGGTCCAGGCCGCGACGTCCTCGGTGTCGTCGATGCCCTTCTGCAGCATGCGGATATTCTCGCCCAGGTTCCGCAGGTAGCCGCTCATCAGCATGAAGGCGGTGATGGCGAAGGCGACGTCGCCGGGCGTGGCCGTGCCCTTGGCCCAGCCCCAGACCATCGAGCCGGTCAGGCCAGCCTGCAGCAGCACGAGCAGCAGGTTCTGGCCCAGCCACACATCGGTGAAGCGGCTCCAGGTGACCATGACCGCGTCACGCCAGGCGGCGGTGACCTCGGCCAGCCGCGCGGCCTCGCGCTGTTCGGCGCCGAAGCTCTTGACGGTCGGGTTGGAGGTCACGGCGTCGGCCAGGGCTCCGCCGATCTGGGAGTCCAGGGCGTTGGAGCGCAGGTTGCTGGGCCGCACATAGCGCTCGGTGATCCACAGGTTCACCGACAGATAGGCCACGACCACGACCAGCGACACCGCGCCCGCCAGCGGCTGGCGCAGCAACATGCCGATCGACAGGCCGACCAGCACGATGATCCCCGGCCCCAGCCAGATGGTCACCGCATCGGTGACGCTGTCATAGCCCCACATGGCCCGGGTCAGCTTGCGCACGGTCGCGCCGGCGAAGCTGTCGGCATGCCAGTCCGACGAGAAGGCCTGCACCTTGGCGAAGCCCTCGTTGGTCATCTCCTCCATGTTCCGGGCCGCCAGCGGGATCCAGAACCGATGGGCGATGTTGCGGATCACCGCGAAGGCGAAATACACGCCGACGAAGACGCCCAGGGCCTTCCAGGCGCCGGCGTCGCCGCGCGGCTTGCTGGTGACGGTGTCGACGAGGTGGCCCGAAGCGTAAGGCAGCGCCAGGTCGAAGGCGATCGCCACCAGGGTCAGGCTGACGCCGAAGCCGAACAGCACCGGCCGCCGCTTCCAGAACCGGGCCACGAAGCCCAGCACCTGGCGGTTGGACAGCGCGCGCTTGCGGGCGCCGGTTTCGTCTTCATCCTCGAAAGCGTCGGTCATGGCGCGGAGATAGTGCTTTCCCGCCTGTTCGTCAGCCCCGCCGCTTGCGCCCGCCGCCGAACGGTCGCCAGCGCAGGAACCACAGGATCGCCGGCCCGACCACCGGCACGCGCAGCATCGGCCGCACGGCGTGGGGGCGGGTCTTCAGGAAGCACAGCACCGCGCCGATCCAGAACACCGTGGTCGGCATGCCCGGCGTGACGATCCCCACCGCGCCGGTCGCCAGCAGCGCCCCGCCCAGGCCATCCAGCACCCAGCGCTCGACGCGGCTCAGGCGGCGGCGCGGCTTGCGGGCGGGTTCAGGAGTCATGCGCCCAAGCTAACGCGTCGCGTTCGCGCTCGGAAGCCTTAGAACGCCTCCGCCACCCCGCCCACGCGGCGCGGCGGACGGCTGTTCAGGCCGCGCCGGATCTTCGGGCCGAACTTGGTGGCCGAGGTCAGCCGCGCCACCATGCCGTGGTCGCCGGCCAGGGCGAACAGCCTGCCGGCGGCGGTCCACAGACGGGTGGTCACCGGGTGGGGCAGGACGATGCCGGCGCCGACGCCGGCCAGCAGCAGGCTCCAGCCGGAGAGACGGATTGCGGCGGTGGTCATAGTTGTCGCTCCTGCGAATGACTTGCAGGAAGACCTTGATCTCATCGCGCCCACAAATCCAATTGATTGTTTCTCTGTACGAGATCGATCTTCCCTATGGGATTCCGCGCGGTTTGCGCGGTAAGCCTCGCCGCATGACCGCCTCCGCCCAAAGCCCCACGGGGATCCTCCCCGACGCCGTCGCCACCAACTGGGTCGATCGCCACGCGCCCGAGCGCCTGCGGCCCTGGCTGAAGCTGGGACGCTTCGACCGTCCGGCGGGGATCTGGCTGCTGATGCTGCCCGGCTGGCAAGGCATCGCCCTGGCCGCCGCCGAGCAGGGCCGCTGGCCCAATCCACTGCTGCTTCTCGCCGTGTTCGTCGGCGCGGCTCTGATGCGGGCGGCCGGCTGCGCGTTCAACGACATCGTCGACCGCGACTTCGACGCCCAGGTGGCTCGCACCGCCATGCGGCCGATCCCGGCCGGGCTGATCACCGTCAAGCAGGCCTGGCTGTTCCTGATCGGCTGCAGCCTGATCAGCTTGGCTGTCCTGCTCACCTTGGGCTGGGTGGCGATCGGGCTGGGCGTACTGTCGCTGGGTCTGGTGGCGGGCTATCCGTTCATGAAGCGGATCACCTGGTGGCCGCAGGCCTGGCTGGGCCTGACCTTCAACTGGGGCGCCCTGTTGGGCTACGCCGCCGCCACCCACCACCTGTCCTGGTCGGCCGCCCTGCTCTACGCCTCGGGTGTCTTCTGGACCCTCGGCTACGACACGATCTACGCCATCCAGGACATCGAGGACGACGCCCTGGCCGGCATCAAGTCCTCGACCCGACGCCTGGGCGACCACGTCCAGATCGGCGTGGCCGGTTTCTATCTGGCCAGCTTCGTCTGCGTGGTCGCGGCCGGTTGGGTCGGCAATATCGGGCCACTGTTCCTGCCCTTGGCCGCCTTCTTCGCCCTGCACCTGTCGCGCCAGGCGGCCGCCGTCCGCATAGACGACGGCCAAGGCGCGCTGAAGCTGTTCAAGTCCAACGCCATCGCCGGCCTGATCGTCTTCGCGGGACTGGTCGCCGGACTGTGGAAGCCGGGCGTGCGGTTCTAAGAGCCCCTTCCCCCTCGCGGGGAAGGGGTTGGGGATGGGGGCGCCGGCTCCGTATCGGCCGGCCCAAGGCGCTGGTTCCCCCACCCCCGCCCCTCCCCGCAAGGGGGAGGGGTTCAGATCAGAACGGCCCTTGCTGGTACACCCGCTCCATGACCGTGTTCAGCTGCCGGATGCGGTTGTCGTAGCTGCGCGCCAGGCAGGCCCGGTTGCCGCCGCAGGCCTTGCGGGCCGCCAGCCACGCGCGCTGGTCGTCCATGATCGCGCCGCGACCGCCCATCGGCACGAGATGGCGGGTGATCCCGTAAAGCTGGTCCATCCGCACGTCCTGGTCGTTGAGGTCGCGATTGGCGCAGATCGCCTTCTCGTCCGCGGTGCGGGCCTTGCGGCAATCGAAGCTGGCGGCGGCGGCGGGCGTGGCGCCAATGGCGAAAACACCGGCGCAGACAGCGGTCAGAACGAAAGCGGGGATCAGTCGGCGCATGGGTGGCTCCAAATGTGACGTCGGGTCATCCTGTCAGGCCTAAGCTGAATGTGCGATGATCGTTCCATGGCCGTCGCCCCCCGCGTCAAACCGCAGGACCTGTTCACGCCCGACGAATGGACGCGCATCTCCGCGCGCTCGTCCTGGCGCGGGATCTTCATGGTCGCCCACGCCTGGGCGGTGATCATCGCCGCCGGGGCGCTGTTCGTCTTCTTTCCCAACCCGCTGACCTACGTGCTGGCCGTGATGCTGATCGGCGCGCGGCAGCTGGGCCTGGCCATCCTGATGCACGAGGCCGCGCACGGCGGGCTGCATCCGAACCTCAAGGTCAACAACTGGCTGGGCGAGTGGCTGTGCGCCGCCCCGACCGGCGCGTCCCTGGCCAGCTATCGCCCCTATCACCTGACCCATCACAAATACGCCCAGCAGGCCGAGGATCCGGACCTGATCCTGTCGGCGCCCTTCCCGACCACGCGGGCCAGCCTGCGCCGCAAGATCATCCGCGACCTGACCGGCCAGACCTTCTTCAAGCAGCGGTTCGGGCCATTGCTGGGAAAGATGAAGGGCTCGAAAACCGTCGGACAGCCCAAGGGCGCGATCTTCGCCGGCGAGATCGCCCGGCAGAGGCCCTTCCTGCTGTGGAACCTCGGCATCCTGATCGTGCTGTCGGCGCTGGGCCTCTGGTGGGCCTGGTTCGCCCTGTGGATCGTGCCGATGGCGACCTGGTTCCCGCTGGTCACCCGCCTGCGCAACATCGCCGAAC
The DNA here is from genome assembly GCF_059419665.1 of Caulobacter sp. GW821-FHT05F04. NCBI lineage: Bacteria > Pseudomonadati > Pseudomonadota > Alphaproteobacteria > Caulobacterales > Caulobacteraceae > Caulobacter > Caulobacter sp. GW821-FHT05F04. Next base: position 93,045 of record NZ_JBWKSF010000002.1, on the reverse strand, counting down.
ACGCCCTGGTGGCCAAGGACGAGCCCGATCCGTTCCGGCATGCCCGAACCACCCACGCCAACTGGATCGAGCGGGCCCTGATCGCGCCCTATCACGTCAATTTCCACGCCGAGCATCACCTGTTCATGCACACCCCGTGCTGGAACCTGCCGATGGCGCACCGGCTGCTGGAGAAGAAGGGCCTGACGTCCGGCATGCTGACCGCCCCGGGCTACCTGACCGTGCTGAAGGCCGCCTCGAGCAAACCGGTCGCCGCCTGAGGCCCGCCCTCGCCCTTCGACAGGCTCAGGGTGAGGACGACTTCAACGTCACGGTAGAAATCCTCATCCTGAGCCTGTCGAAGGACGAGGATTTCGGCTCCCCAGCCGAAGCCCTGGATGCTCTAAGCGCGCCATGATCGTCCAGACCCTGGAAGGCCGCCGGGCCTTCATCCGCGACAACACCCGCTTCCAGCCGACGCCACACGCGCCGGAACTGTCGCTTCACCTGGCCGACGAGATCACGCCGATCTGGAAGCTGACCGAGGAGGCGCTGGAAGAGATCGGCCTGCCGCCCCCCTTCTGGGCCTTCGCCTGGGCGGGCGGCCAGGCCCTGGCGCGCTACATCCTCGACAACCCCGAGACCGTCGCCGGCAAGCGCGTGATCGACTTCGCCACCGGCTCGGGCATCGTCGCCATCGCGGCGATGAAGGCCGGCGCGGCCAGCGTGCTGGCCGCCGATATCGACGTCTTCTGCGAGGCCGCCATCGGCCTGAACGCCGAGGCCAACGGGGTCGAGGTGGCCTTCACCGATGTGAATCTTCTCGATGCTCCCCCGCCGGCCTGCGACGTGCTGCTGGCCGGCGACATCTGCTACGAGAAGCCCATGGCCGAGGCTGTGATGGACTGGCTGCGGCAAGGCCGGGCCGCCGGCGCGACGGTGTTCATCGGCGATCCGGGCCGCACCTATTTCCGTAAGGACGACCTGGTGAAGCTGGCCGAGTACCAGGTCGAGACCACCCGCGAGCTCGAGGATTTCGCCGTCAAGCGCACGAGCGTCTGGACTCTGCCCTAGCGGCGAACTAGAACATTTAGAGAACACAGTTTCGGGAAAGCACCCATGCGTGAGGACGGCAAGATCGACTATATCGAGTGGCCGGGCGGCGACCTGCCGGCGACCAAGGGCTTCTATTCGGCCGCCTTCGGCTGGAGCTTCGTCGACTACGGCCCCGACTATGTCGCCTTCGAGGGCCAGGGCGCCGATGGCGGCTTCGCCAAGCCGCAGGAGGGCGCCACCGACCGGCCGCTGGTCATCCTCTACGCCCACGACCTGGAAGCCATGCTGGACAAGGTGACGAAGGCCGGCGGCGTGATCACCGCCCCGATCTTCAGCTTCCCCGGCGGCCGCCGCTTCCACTTCACCGATCCATCCGGCAATGAACTGGGCGTGTGGAGCGCGACGGGGGTCGAGTAGATATGCATCTGGCGAGCGTGAGCATCTTGCTGTTGGCGACGGCCGGAACCGCCTGGGCGGACGATCCGCCGCCGGCGCCCGTGCCGGCCGAGGTCGGCGCGCTGCAAGGCTGCTGGCGCGGCGCGGGCGAGGTCATGGGCAAGGCGGTCGAGATCACCCTCGCCGCCAAGCCCGTCGCGCTCGGAACCATGCTGACGGTGGACGCCGACAGTCGCGCCAAGGCCGATCCCAAGGATCGCTACGCCGCCCACCTGGTGTTTGGCGGTCGGGGCGCGACGCTGAAGGGCGGTGAGCCCGCCGGCGTGTCCGGCTTCTGGTCCGACAGCTTCGGGGGCGACTTCACCGCCGTCGGCCAGGGCGCGGCCCAGCCGGGCGGGTTCGATATCGCCTACGCCTATCCGGACGCCAGCTACGTCAACCGCTGGCGGCGCGACGGCGACCGGCTGACCTGGACCATCGTCGCCCAGAGCGGAGCCAAGGAAGCGCCGTTCGCCCGCTACGAGCTGACCCGGACGAGCTGTCCCGCGTAGCGCCGCCCCATCAAACCGTCACACGGCATTGCTATCGTCCGCCTCCTGACGATCAAGCTCACTTCGGGCAGGAGGGCGGCGGCTGCGGCGACTATGAACTACGGCCCCAGGCGTGCCGGAGCTTCATGTGCCTGTGGATCACGTCCGAGAAGCTGGGCGACGCCTGGCGGCCCGACAAGGCCGGCTTCGTCCTGTATTCCGACCGCGACGGCAAGCGCCTGAACGTGGTGGTCGACGCCGGCAAGCCCGCCAGCTGGAAGCGCGAGCCGTACTATTCCTACATCAAGAACATGTCCCGCCGGGCCCTGGACGGTTACGAGCTGGTGGTCTGCATCGGCGACCGCCGCATCGTGGTGTTCCCGACCGAGGAGATCGACCTGGGGGTCCTGCCGCCCGACCGCAAGCTGGTCAGCGGCTATGTCGAACGCGACGGCGGCCTGACGCCGTTCGCCATGGTGCTGGCCGACGCGGACTAGAAGCGCGGGCGGAACTTTCTCGGGCTCCACCCGAAATCCCGCATCGCCGCCGAGCTGTCGAAGGTCAGGTCCTGGCCCATCCGCGCGCCCATGGCCACGGTCGCGCCCGGGTAGAACGGCTTGGCCAGCCGCATGATCAGTCCAAACAGCCAGGTCGGCATCGGCAGGCTGCGCGGAGTCTTGCCCAGGCCCTCGAAGATCCGGTCGACCATCAGGCGGTAGGTCACGGTCTCGCCGCCCACCAGGTCATAGGCCCGGTTCATCGTCGCAGGCGCGTGGGCGGCGGCCAGCGCTCCAGCCGCCAGGTCCTCGGCATGGACCGGCTGGCGCAGGCCCGCGCCGTCGCCTGATAGCGGCATGACATGGAAGCGGCGGATCAGGCGGGCGATGCGGCTGACGTTCTCGTCGTGGCCCTCGTCATAGATCAGGGTCGGCCGCAGGATGGTCCAGGCGACGCCGTGCCCGGCGCACCAGGTTTCGACCGCCGCCTCGGCCTCCGCCAATGTCCGCGCCACCGCCCGCTCGCCCTCGTCCGGCGAGTCGACCTTGGTGAAGCGGCTGGTCGAGGAGAAGGCGATCAGCCGCTCCATGCCGCGCGCCTTCAGCGCCGGCAGCGCCGTCGGCAGCAGCCAGATCGGCGACAGCGCGAACACCGTCGCCGCCACCGGCAGCCGCTCGTCCAGATCGGCGTCCTTCAGGTCACCACCGATCCAGCAGGTCTCCTCGGTCGGCGGGCGCCGGCTGAACGCCGTCGGATCCAGGTCCTCGGCCTTCAGCCGCGACAGCAGGTGGCCGCCGATCAGGCTGGTCGCGCCCAGCACCAGGACCGGCGTCTTCAGGGTGTTCTCAGCGTCCATTCCCCACATATAGTCGCGCTGGGGAAGAGAGCCCATGACCTACGACGACGTCAGAGCGTTCGCGTTCAAATTGCCCGGGGTCGAGGATGGGACCGCCTATGGCCGGCCTTGCCTGAAGGCGCACGGCAAGTTCCTGACCCGCCTGTTCGAGGACGGCGAGAGCCTGGTCTGCCCCGCCGTGCCGTTCGACGAACGCGAGATGCTGATCGAGGCCGAGCCCGACGTCTTCCATGTCACCGATCACTTCAGGAACTACCCCTACGTCCTGGTCCGCCTGCCCCACGCCCATCCGGGCACGGTCGAGCGGCTGATCGCCCGCCAATGGCGCGCCACCGCTCCGAAGAAGGTGCTGAAGGCCTGGGACGAGGCCCATCCGACGGCGACCCCGCCTTGAGGATCAGGGCCGCGCGGGCCTTCGCCTTGGTCTTCATCGCCCTCTCGCGCGTTCGCACCAAGGTGGCGCTAGCCAAGCCAGAGCCTATATCCGCCTGACGTCTTCCCAGGAGTTCTCCATGTCCAAGCTCGTTCCCGCCATCCGCTCGGGCGACGTCCTGATGCCCGCCCTCGGCTTCGGCACCTGGCAGCTGGAGAACGGCGCGGCCACGCCGCTGGTCGAGAAGGCCCTGGAGGTCGGCTATCGCCATATCGACACCGCTCAGATCTACGGCAACGAACGCGATGTGGGCGCCGCCCTCAAGGCCAGCGGCGTCAAGCGCGACGAGATCTTCCTGACCACCAAGGTCTGGATCGACAAGTTCCACGACGGCGATCTGCAGCGCTCGGCCGAGAAGAGCCTGGAGCGTCTCGGCGTCGACCACGTCGACCTGCTGCTGCTGCACTGGCCCAAGCCCGAGGTGCCGCTGGCCGAGACCCTGAAGGCCCTGAACGAGGTCCAGTCGCGGGGCCTGACCCGCGCCATCGGCCTGTCGAACTTCCCATCGGTTCTGCTGGAAGAAGCCGCGAAGCTGTCGGAAGCCCCGATCGCCAACGATCAGGTCGAGTATCACCCCTACCTGTCGATCAAGACCCTGAAGGCCAAGGCCGACGCGCTGGGCGTCTCGATCACCGCCTGGTCGCCCCTGGCCCAGGGCAAGGTCGCCCATGATCCGGTGCTGGTCGAGATCGGCGCCGCGCACGGCAAGACCCCCGGCCAGGTCACCCTGCGCTGGATCATCCAGCAGGGGATCATCGCCATCCCCCGCACCAAGAACCCGGCGCGGATCGAGGAGAACTTCGACATCCTCGACTTCAACCTGTCCGACGACGAGATGACCCGGATCCACGCCCTGGCGCGGCCGGACGGGCGGCTGGGGGATTGGCTGGACAAGGCGTATGCCTGGGACGCGGAATAGGTCGCCAGACGCGACCCTTGCCAATTTTTGCCAAGAACCTCATCCTGATCCCATGACCACGATGAATATCTCGCTGCCGGACGCCTTGAAGGCCTTTGTCGACGAGCAGGTCTCCGGCCGGGGTTATGGAACCAGCAGCGAGTATGTCCGGGAACTGATCCGCAAGGACCAGAACCGCCAGCATCTCCGCGCCCTGCTGCTGGATGGCGCGGCCGCGCCGTCTGGCGCCAAGGCGGACGCGAGCTACTTCGACGCGCTTCGGACGCGCGTGCGTGGCCGCTCTTGAAGTCCAAGGACGTCGTTCCGCGCACCCTGGCGGAGCGCGACATCAACGACGCGCTGGATTTCTATCTCGCGGAAGCCAGTCCGAAGGCCGCGCTCGGCTTCATCGACGCGCTCGAACGGGCCTATAGGCTGATCGGCGAACGACCGGACGCCGGCTCAAGCCGCTACGCCCACGAGCTCGACCTGCCCGGCCTGCGCGGTTGGCCGTTGCACGGCTGTCCCTATGTCGTCTTCTACGTTGCCCGCGAGGATCATATCGACGTCTGGCGTGTGCTGCACGCCGCCAGCGACATACCAGCCTGGATGGTCAGCGACCCATCCTGAAGCGAGACCGCCCCACCAAAACTCCGTCCGTTTTCAGACGAACCTTGTTTCATCCTACCCTGAAAGCGCCTAGGTAAGCCTCAACCTGAGCATAACTTACCAGGACCATCAGGATCAGGACGGGGACGATGGACGACGCGGGCGTCAGCTTGCAAGCGACGATGGCGGGGATGGGCCGGACGGCTCGCGAGGGCGCGCATGCGCTCCGCCTCGCCACGCCAGAGCAGCGCACCGCCGCCATCCAGGCCATGGCCGCCGCGATCCGCCAGGACACCGTCGCCATCCTGACCGCCAACGCCAAGGACCTGGGCCGCGCCGAGGCCAATGGCGTCTCAGGCCCGATGCTGGATCGCCTGGCCCTGGACGAGGCGCGGCTGGAAGACGTCGCCGCCGGGGTCGAGGCCGTGGCCGCCATCCCCGATCCTGTCGGCGTCGCCACCGCGCGCTGGACCCGGCCCAACGGCCTGGACATCAGCCGCGTCCGCACACCCATCGGCGTCATCGCCATGATCTATGAGAGCCGCCCGAACGTGACCGCCGACGCCGCGGCGCTGTGCGTGCGCTCGGGCAATGCGGTGATCCTGCGCGGCGGCTCGGAGTGCATCCACTCCAACCTCGCGCTGTACGCTTCGATAGAACGCGGTTTGAAGGCCGCTGGCCTTCCCGCCGCCGCCGTCCAGATCGTCAAGACCCCCGACCGCGCCGCCGTCGGCGCCCTCCTCTCGGGCCTGGACAAGGCCATCGACCTGATCATCCCGCGCGGCGGCAAGAGCCTGGTCGCCCGCGTCCAGGCCGAGGCCCGCGCCCCGGTGCTGGGCCATCTGGAAGGCCTCAACCACGTCTTCGTCCACGCGGCCGCCGACGTGAAGAAGGCCGTCGACATCGTCGTCAACGCCAAGCTGCGGCGGGTGTCGGTCTGCGGCTCGGCCGAAACCCTGCTGGTCGACAAGGCCGCCGCCGAAAAGCTTCTCCCGCCGATCGCCGACGCCCTGATCCGGGCCGGCTGCGAACTCCGGGGTGACACGGCTGCGCGCGCCATCGAGCCGACGATGAAGAAGGCCACCGTCGAGGACTGGACCACCGAATACCTGGCCCCGATCCTGGCCGTGGCCGTGGTCGACGGCGTGGCCGGCGCGGCCCGACACATCGCGGCCTATGGCTCCGGCCACACCGACGCGATCGTCACCGAGGACACCGGCGCCGCCGACGCCTTCGTGGCCGAGGTCGACAGCGCCATCGTGCTGGTCAACGCCTCGACCCAGTTCGCCGACGGCGGCGAGTTCGGCTTCGGGGCCGAGATCGGCATCGCCACCGACAAGCTTCATGCCCGCGGCCCGGTTGGGGCCGAGCAACTGACGACATTCAAATATGTGGTTCGCGGGACCGGCCAGACTCGTCCCTGAGGCCGGCCGGCCCAACGCTCAGCGTCTTGGCTTCCACCTGGAGCCGGGCATGCGCGTCGGCCTGTTCGGCGGCAGCTTCAACCCGGCGCACGAGGGCCATGCCCACGTAGCCGAGACCGCCATGCGCCGCCTGGAGCTGGACCGCGTCATCTGGCTGGTGTCGCCGCAGAACCCGCTGAAGTCGTCGCACGAGACCCGCCCCGTCGCCGAGCGGATGGCCAACGCCCGCCGCTGGGCGCGCGGCTCGGGGATGATCGTCTCGGACGCCGAGACGCGGCTGGGGTCGCGGTACACCATCGACACCCTGCGGGTGCTGCGGGCGCGCTATCCTGGCGTGAAGTTCGTCTGGGTCATGGGCGCCGACAGCCTGGCCACCTTCCATCGCTGGCGCGGCTGGACCCAGATCATGCGCGAGGTTCCGGTCGCGGTGATCTCCCGCCCCTGGATCGCGCTGAAGGCCCGCACCTCGCCGGCCGCCCGCCGCTTCGCCTTCGCCCGCTGGCCCGCCAGCGCCGCGGCCAGGCTGCCGGACGCCAAGTCGCCGGCCTGGGTCTACCTGACCGGACCGCTGAACTTCGCCTCTTCCACGGCTATGCGGTCACGGCAAAAGGGCTGAAAGCCAAGCTTTCGGGCGTTGCGTGAACGCCTCAGGGGCGCCGACGAATCGGCGTTCGGCCATCACCCCCTCACTTCCGGCTCAATTCCGTGCTATGGAAGATATCCACAGCGAACCCATAAGGAGCAATCCGCTGCGTAGCGACCCCGCGCTTAGTGCGCACGAAGGCCTGGCCGGCGCCGAGTCATCGACTGAATCCCCGGGCCTGAGTCTGCCCCTCGATCTCAAGGCGCTGGAGCGCCTGATCCTGGAACGTCTGGATGACGACAAGGCCCAGGACATCGTCCACATCGACTTGGCGGACAAGAGCTCGGTCGCCGACAGCCTGATCGTGGCGTCGGGCCGTTCGCACCGCCACGTCGGCGCGCTGGCCGACCACCTGCTGCGGGCGCTGAAGGAAAACGGCTACGGCAAGGCGCGGGTCGAAGGCCTGCCGCATTGCGACTGGGTGCTGATCGACGCCGGCGACGTCGTCATCCACCTGTTCCGTCCCGAAGTGCGCAGCTTCTACAACATCGAGAAGATCTGGGCGGTCGACGCACCGCACCGCACCGCGACGAACTGATAGCGCCAGGCGACCTCGCCCTTCGACAAGCTCAGGGTGAGGTCTATTGATGCGCGTTCTTGAGATCCTCGCCCTGAGCCTGTCGAAGGGCGGGGATCTCAACGCACTCCCCCGATGAAGATCACAATCCTCACCGTCGGAAAACTCGGCCGCATGGTCGAGGCGCAGCTGGCCGTGGACTATGCGTCCCGCGCCACGGCGTCCGGCCGCGCCCTGGCCCTGGGACCGGTCGAGATCCTCGAGGTCGAGGCCCGCAAGCCCGGCAAGGCGGCCGAGGCCGAGGTGCTGCGGCCGCACCTGGAGGGCGCCCACGTCATCGCCTGCGACGAGCACGGCAAGGTCCGGCCCAGCCGCGCCTTCGCCGACCACCTGGCCCGCCTGCGCGACGACGGGACGCGGCGGGTGGTGTTCCTGATCGGCGGGGCCGACGGCCTGGATCCCTCGATCCTGGCGAACGCCCACGAGACCATGGCCTTCGGCCCCCAGACCTGGCCGCACGCCCTGGCCAGGGCCATGCTGGCCGAGCAGGTCTATCGCGCCGCCACCATCCTGTCGGGCTCGCCCTATCACCGCGACTAGGGCTAAAGGTTGGGCGATGTCCCGCTCGCGACTCGTCATCGCCGTTTGCGCCCTGGTCCTCGCCGTCCCGACGGCCGTGGTCGGCTGGCAGCGCGCTGACCGCATCGTCGAGGACCAGCGGGCCAGGGATCGCCAGACCGCCATCGACACCCGTCGCGAGATCGAGGATCTGCGCGCCGAGCTGGACCGCCTGGACCACGCCCGCATCGCCGCCGGCGGCGACGTCGACGCCAAGCGGGCCCGGCTGGAAGCCCTGAACGCCCGCGAGAACGCCATCCTGGCCGACCTGGGCGCCAACCGGCAGCGGCTGTCGCTGCTGCTGTCGGCCCTGCAGCTGTTCCGCCGCGATCCGCCGCCGGCGCTGCTGGTGACGCCGAACGATGCGCGCGATGCGGTGCGGGCCGCGATCCTGATCCGCGCCATGACGCCCGAGTTGCAGAAGCGCGCCGAGGCCTATGGCCGCCAGGCCGTGGCGGTCGGGACACTGCGCCGCGAGGCCGCCGCCGCCTCGGCCGAACTGTTCACCGCCGAGAGCGCGGTCGCCGATCGCAAGGGCGAGATCGAGCGGCTGATCATCGAGAAGACCCAGCTGGAGCGGGCCTATGCCCAGGAGGCCCTGACCCAGCAGAACGAGCTGCGCACCCTAGGCGCCCTGACCGACGGCCTGGCTAGGGTCGATGCCACCGGGCCGCTGGTGCTGCGACGTCCCGCCGCCGGCGAGATCGTCCGCCGTTTCGGCCAGGACATGCCGGCCGGCGGCAAGTCGCCCGGCCTGACCGTGCGCACGGAGAAGGGCCTGACCGTCACCGCGCCCGTCGCCGGAACCGTCGAGTACGCCGGCGCGCTGAACGGCTGGGGCGCGGTGCTGATCCTTCGCGCCCAGGGCGCCTATCACGTGGTGGTGGCGGGCCTCGACCAGATAACGGCCTCACCCGGACAATCTGTCGCGGTCGGCGCCCCCATCGGGAAGATGCCGGATCATGTATCTTCCGAGCCGGAACTCTATCTGGAGGTCCGGGAGAACGGCGCGCCGGCCGATCCGGAGCGTTGGCTCAAACAGGAGTCGCGGTAGACGGCTTTTTCAGTAATGGTGGCCGTAATTATACCTCCGGCCTCTGACAGTGGTTGGGTGGGGCTAAATTCGGTTGCGACGCCGCGCGTCGCGTAGGGAGCCTTCCGGGCCTTAATGCGCAAGTACCTGCTCATCGGCGTTTCCGCCTTCGTCCTCGGCGCGGGGGCCATGGCTTATGTCAGTCCCATCGCCCAGGCCAACAACGCGCCTAAGACCAAGACCTACAAGATGCTTGAGCTGTTCGGCGACGTGCTGGGCACGGTCGAGGACCAGTACGTCACCGAGGTCGACGACAAGAAGCTGATCGAAGCGGCCCTGGACGGCATGCTGACCAGCCTCGACCCGCACTCGGGCTATCTGGCGCCCGACGCCTACGAGGACATGCAGGACACCACCCGCGGCGAATACGGGGGCCTGGGCCTGGAAGTGACCAGCGAGGACGGCGTCGTGAAGGTGATCTCGCCGATGGACGGCACTCCGGCCGCCCGCGCCGGCGTCCAGGCCGGTGACTACATCACCGCCGTCAACGGCCAGAGCGTGCTGGGCCTGACCGTCAACGAGGCGGTCAAGCAGATGCGCGGCCAGCCCGGCGAAGGCGTCACCCTGACCATCGCCCGCGACAAGACCGATCCGTTCGACGTCAAGCTGGTCCGCGAGGTGATCAAACCCAAGGCCGCCATCGCCCGCATGGAAGGCGACTACGGCTACGTCCGCCTGCCCGGTTTCAACGAGAAGGCCACCGACGCCCTGGTCGCCTCGATCAATGATCTGAAGGCCAAGAACCCGAAGATGAAGGGCCTGATCCTCGACCTCCGGAACAATCCGGGCGGCCTGCTGGACCAGGCGGTCGGCGTGGCCGACGTGTTCCTGGACGGCGGCGAGGTGGTCAGCCAGCGCGGCCGCGATCCGCGCAACATCCAGCGCTACAATGCTCGTCCCGGCGACCTGCTGAACGGCATGAAGATGGTCGTGCTGATCAACCAGGGCTCGGCCTCGGCCGCTGAGATCGTCGCCGGCGCCCTGCAGGATCGCCACCGCGCTGAACTGGTCGGCCTGACCAGCTTCGGCAAGGGTTCGGTGCAGACCGTGATCCCGCTGCGCGGCGGGGCCGACGGCGCCCTGAAGCTGACCACGGCCAAGTACTTCACGCCGTCGGGCCGCTCGATCCAGAAGACCGGCATCGCCCCGGACCTCGAGGTCGCCCAGACCCGCGACCAGGCCCAGGACATCGCCAACCGCGTCTGGTTCAGCGAGGCCAGCTTCAAGAACGCGCTGAACGCCGACGAGGGCAAGAGCCGCGTGGGCGTCCACACCCCGGCCGAAGCCCCGCCGACCGCCTTCGACGACAAGAAGGGCGACTTCCAGCTGCAGCGCGCCATCGCCGTGCTGAACGCCGGCGGCGTCGCCAATACGCCGAAGCTGCCCAAGCCGGCGGCCAAGGTCGCCGAGGTCACCGCCAAGGCGGCCGCCGCGGCGAGCGGCAAGCCGGTCAGCGAGAACAAATAGGCCTTCGCCTTCCTCGATCCGATCAGCGCCGCTCCGGGAAACCGGGGCGGCGCTTTTCGTTCGGGACAAAGCCTCGGGTCTTCAACAAATTCAAAGCCAAAAATCCTTGTCATCCCGGAAGCCTCGAAGAGGCTGTCCGGGACCCAGCGGCCGGCGCACTGCCAGTGGCCCCTGGGTCCCGGCTCTCCGCTTCGCTGCGGCCGGGATGACAAGCTGTTGAGCGGCTAGAGCACGACTTTAAGCCGCCTTGGCCGCCTCGGCCGCGCGCAGCAGCCGCAGGACGTTGCCGCCCCAGATCTTGGCCAAGTCGTCGCGGGTGTAACCCTCGGCCAGCAGGCGCTCGCTGATCTTCCAGTAGTCCGAGGCGTCGTTCAGACCGGTCACCCCGCCGCCGCCGTCGAAGTCGATGCCGATCCCGACGTGGTCGACGCCGGCCACCTTCAGCGCGTGGTTCAGGTGGTTCATGAAGTCCTCGAAGGTCGCCTTCGGGACGGGGTACTTGGCGTCGATCGCCTTCATCTCGGCCATGAAGCCCGCGCGTTCGGCCTCGGTCATCTTGGCCCGCGCGCCCGCCTTGGCCCGTAGCGCCGCCATGGCCGCGTCGCGCTCGGCGTTCTTGGGCGTCTCGATCAGGTAGCTGGAATAGGCGTCGACCTGGATGACGCCGCCGCTAGCCGCCAGGGCCTTGATGCGGGCGTCGTCGACATTGCGCGGATGGTTGAACACCGCCTTGCAGCCCGAGTGGGTCAGGATCACCGGCGTCTTGGACAGGGCGATCAGCTGATCCAGCACCTCGTCGGACGAGTGCGAACCGTCCAGCACCACGCCCAGGCGGTTGGCCTCGGCGACGAACTGTTTGCCCAGCGGCGACAGGCCATGCCACTCGGGCGTGTCGGTCGAGCTGTCGGCCATGTCGTTGTTCTTGAAGTGGGCCAGGCCCGAGATCCGCACGCCCAGCGCGTAGAAGGTCGACAGCAGGGTGACGTCGCCATCCATCGGATAGCTGTTCTCGACGCTGACGAAGACCACGCGCTTACCCTGGGCGGCGATGCGCTCGGCGTCGTCGGCCTTCAGGGCCAGGGCGAACTTGTCGCCGTGCTTGGCGACCATTTCGCGGATCTCGACGCCGCGGATGATCGCCGCGTCGCGGGCGGCGCGCGTGGCCTCGGGCGTGCGCGGTCCCTGGTTGGTGAAGATGGCGAAGAAGCCGCCGTCCAGCCCGCCCTCGACCATGCGCGGATAGTCGATCTGCGAGCCGTCCTTGTCGGCGGAATGGCGATCGAGAATGTCCCAGCCCGGCCGGCCGAAATTGGCGGGGGTGTCCAGGTGGGTGTCGAGGGTCAGCAGGCCCTCGTGCAGCTTGCGCGCGGCGGCCGGATCGGCGGCCCAGGCCGTCATGGGCGCGGCGCCGGCGACCAGGGCCAGGGCGGCGGTCGTGGCGAGGAGGAAACGGGTCATGAGTACGCTCGAAAAGGGTCCGGCCGGCCTTTGCAGAGGCCGACCGGAGGGCGGGGACTAGAAGTCGGCGGAGATCGTGAACTGGATCGTGCGCGGCGGGGCCGGACGGAAGCTGGCCGGCGTGTTCACCGTGGTGTTGATCGTGCCCAGATAGTCCTTGTCGAACAGGTTATCGATGTTGACCCGCGCCTTGACCTGGCTGAACGGCCCGGCCGCGAAGCCGTCGCCGATGTCGATATAGGCGTTGACGATGGTGTAGCCGCCGACCTTCTCGCTGTTGACGAAGTTGGTGAAGCGGCTCTCCAGGTGGCGGGCCGAGACGTTCATCAGCAGGCCATCGAACGGCTCCAGCGTCACGCCGCCCTGGAACACCCAGTCGGGGAAGTCCGGCACCTTCTTGCCGGCGACGGCCAGGGTGGCCGGCGCGGCCGTGGTGCTGGCGCGGTAGTTCAGGACGTCGTCCTGGAACTTGGCGTCGTTGTACGAGACGTTGGCGTTGAAATAGGCCTTGCCGGCGAAGATCTCCGGCTTCCACTGGCCGCTGAACTCGACGCCCTTGGCCTTCACCGCCCCGACGTTCTGGTAGAAGGTCTCGGTCGTGCCGCCGCCGCCGGGCACCAGCGAGGCGAAGGCCTGCAGGCGGTTCTTGAACTCGGTCTGGTAGGCCACGATCGAGGCGTTGAACGTCTTGTGGTTGGCGCGGTAGCCCAGCTCCCAGTTGGTCGAGGTCTCGGGATCGGGGCCGGCGACGGTCGGGCTGGCGGCCGAGAAGATGTCGTCGGCGCCGCGCGGCAGGGCCATGTTCTCGGAGTACGAGGCGAAGATCTGGTCGCGGCCGGTCACGCTGTAGACCGCGCCGACCTGGGGCAGGAAGCTGTCCTTCCAGTTGTCCTTCAGGATCGGGTGGCGGCCGTTGATGTAGTCCAACGGATTGCGATAGCCGGCGATCTTGTAGTCGATGTCGGTGGCCTTGAAGCCCAGCTCCAGCTTCAGCTTGGCGTCCAGCAGGGTGACGGTGTCCTTGACGAAGAACTGCTTGGTCTCGCGCAGCGACTTGTAGTCGCGCTGGGCGTGGACCCGCTCGTTGAACAGCGGCTTGCCGTCGGGATTGCCGTTCTCGACGTTGTAGCGGTTCTGGGTGCGGTGATAGTCGTCGTTCTCCAGCCAGAGGCCGGCCTCGATCTTGTTGAAGCCGAGGCGCCAGGCGACCTTGGCGGTGACGCCCTTGCGGATGCCGTCGATGCCGGAGAGGCCGTACTGGATGCCGCGCGGGGCGACGATGCCGGCCACCTTGCCGACCTCGGCGTCATAGCTGGACTTAGAGGTCGAATAGGCCTCGGGCGAGACGCCGTAGCCGCCCTTGTCCTCGTAATAGGCCGTGGTGGTCAGGTCGAAGTTGTCGGTGATCGGCGTGTTCAGCGTCAGGCCGTACAGGTGGTCCTTCCGCTTGTTGACCGCGAACTTGTAGTACTGGGCGTAGTTGGCGTTGGAGTACGGCACCCCCGCCACGGCTTCCGGCAAGCTGCCCGTCGGGATCGACAGCGGCGTGCCGAACGGAACCGAGGTGGGCACCGCGCCCAGATAGGCGAAATAGCGCCCCTGGCGGCCGAACACGTCGCCCGCCGTTCCGGCGTACTGAGCCTTGGTGATCGACGGGCTGTCATAGTCGAAATAATCGTTGTGGACGGTCTGGAAGCTGATGTCGCCGCCGTTGGGCAGGTCGTACTGCAGCTTGCCCTCGTAGTGCTTGCGATCGATCGTGCCCGGGCCGCGCCACAGGTCGCCCTTGATCCAAGAACCGCTGACATAGCCCGACAGCGGACCCACCTTGCCGGATTCCAGGCGCAGGAAGGTGCGGCGCAGGTCGTCGCTGCCGAAGGTCTGGCTGATCGCGCCGCCCATCTCCTCCGACGGGGCCTGGGTGAAGTAGTCGACGATGGGTCCCAGCGAGGCATAGCTGGGCAGGGCGACGTCGCCGGCCCCGGCCGAAGCGGTCACCCGCAGCAGGTTCTCGTTGTCGACATAGCGATAGATCGGGCTGCCGCCGAACTGGTCGCTGCGGCCCATCGGGATGCCGTCCAGCAGGAAGCCGATCTGCTGGAAGTTGAAGGCCCGCACCGAGACCGAATTGCCGAACTCGTACATGCCCAGGGCGTCGTTGGCCTGGACGTTGAAGCCCGGCAGGCTCTCCAGCATCTTCAGGCCGGTGATCCCCGCCGGCGCGGACAACAGAGCCTCGCGGGTGATCGAAACGGTGGCCGTGGCGTGGTCGGTGCCGATGGCGACGCTGGCTTCCGACAGGCGCTTTCCGGTCACCACGACGGTTTCCAGTTCGGCCGCCTTGTCGGCTTCCTGGGCCAGGACCGGCGTGGCGCTTCCCAGAACCGAGGCGGCGAGCAGCAGCGCCCTAAGACGAACGGCGGCGTGTGCAGGTATGCGAGTGGTCATGACTATCCCCGATCATTTTGACCAGGGCAACGTCATCAACGCCTCATCGCAGGTAAACTAAGAATTTCTCGGATCGCATCCACATAATCACAAAGTGGAAACGTTACGCATCCATGTTCGATTTATGAACACTTTGAATATATTCATATTATATATCTAACAGATATCTCACGAAAGTCGTGCACGACGATCGCGTTCATTGCATTTGGCTATATCGATATGGAAATACCTAGATCTGCATTGGCGCACGCGTGGGTCTGAGCGGGCCGGGACGGCTCGCCTTCGCACCCCCGCTGTCCTTGGGCCTGAGAGATTCAGCGCCCCGCCTCCGATGGACGGGCGGTCGCCTTGCTCCTTCGGCGAGGGCGTTACGCGCCCTGCTTTCCAGCGTTCAACATCTCGCGCGGTCCTTCTGCTTGAGCGTTTCCGGGGCGGTTTCGCCTTCAGCGCCGGGCCGGGGCCCGATCTCTCCCGCGAGAGGACTCCAGGGAAGGAGCCGGGGCCGCGCCCGTCAACCGATCAGACCGCCCGTGACCGCACTCAGCGTTCAACGCCTGCGGCGATTGCAGAAAACGCCAATTTCAGCGGCGCCCGCGTCGCCGCGCCGCGGCCAGAAGGTCATCAGAACGCCATACGGCCATACCTCGTTAACCATATATTCGAAGCTTGCCCGCTAGCCTTAAGAGGTCATGGCCGTATCCTTTTCGCGTAAGCCCGCCTATGCCGCCGCCGCGCCCGCTCCGGGCGGGTCCGGCGACCTGCGCGCCAAGCTGATGGCCGCGGTCAGCAATCCCTTCATCGGCGCCAGCGGCGCGGCCTGCCTGTTCCTGGCCTCGCTGGCGACGCTGGTTCTGATCACCAGCGACCCGCACGCCGGCTCGCCGGTGATTCGCCTGGAGCTGACCAAGATCGGCGCCACCAAGAACGCGCCGGAGGGCTGGCGCGAGGGCTTGGGCGGCGAGGATCCGCACGGGGCCGAACTGGCGCCCGGCCAGTTGGACCTGTCGGCCAATCCCTTCGCCCCGGTGAAGCCCGAAGAGGGCAAGGCGCCGGCCGCCGAGGGCCTGCAGAACCTGCCGCCGATCCAGCAGGGCCCGGGCCTGGCCCAGGCCCCGATCGCCGGCCTGACCGCGCCGGGCCCCGGCGGCGGCCCTCTGCCGATCATCGGCGCCGACGGCCGCACCGCGGCCGAGGCCTATGCTCGCCCCTTCACGCCCAACGGCCGCCCCAAGGTGTCGATGGTCATCGGAGGGCTCGGCCTCAACGCCCAGACCACCCGCGCGGCGATCGAGACCCTGCCGGGCGAGATCACCCTGTCCTTCGCGCCCTATGCCGAGGGCCTGCAGGGCTGGATCGACCTGGCCCGCGCCCATGGCCACGAGGTGCTGCTCGAGACCCCGATGGAGCCGGCCGACTATCCGGCCAACGATCCGGGTCCCTACACCCTGATCGCCGCCAACAGGCCCGAAGACACCGTGCGCAAGCTGGAATGGCTGATGTCGCGCGCCACCGGCTATTTCGGCCTGTCGAACTATCTGGGCGCCCGCTTCGTCGACAACGACCAGGCGATGGCCACCTTCAACGGCGTGCTCAAGTCGCGGGGCCTGGCCTTCGTCGACGACGGCCTGGCCGCCCGCCGCGCCGGCCCGATCCCGCGCGCCTCGGCCGACCGCGTGATCGACGACGAGCTCTCGGCCGGCGCCATCGACACTCAGCTCAAGGCCCTTGAGACCGGCGCGGCCGGTCGCGGACAGGCGCTGGGCTCGGGCTTCGCCTATCCGGTGACGATCAACCAGGTGCGTATCTGGGCCGCCGGCCTGCAGGCGCGCGGCATGCAGCTGGCCCCGGCGTCAGCCCTGGCGCACCGCTAGAACTCGTGGAAAAAGGCTCGGCATGACCGAGCTCGACCATCCCAAGCACCGACCGAACGTCGGCGTCGTCCTGTTCCATCCGGACGGCCGCGTCTGGCTGGGTCGCCGCCACAAACAGCCCCCGCCCTACAACTGGCAGTTCCCGCAAGGCGGGGTCGACGAAGGCGAGGACCTGGAGGCCGCCGCCCGGCGCGAGCTGGCCGAGGAGACCGGCGTCAGCTCCGTCGAACTTCTGGGACGCACCGAAGGCTGGATCACGTACGACTTTCCGCCCGAGGTGCTGGCCAACGAGAAGCGCTCGCGCGGCTGGCTGGGGCAGAAGCAAGTCTGGTTCGCCTATCGCTTCATCGGCGACGAGGCCGAGATCGATCTGGAAGCGGACGCGCACGTCGAGTTCGACGCCTGGAAATGGGGCAGGCTCGACGAAGCACCCGAACTGATCGTACCCTTCAAGCGCGGGGTCTACGAAGCTGTGGTCGCCGCGTTCCAGGAGTTCGCGCGCGGCGGCTGATCTCCCGCGCTGGGGAGTATCGAATGGCGAATACGGTCCTGCTGATTCACGGCTATGGCTGCGCGGGGGACGTCTGGGGTCCCGTCGCCGCGCGGCTGAAGGCCGAAGGCTATCGCGTGGAGGCGCCGACCATCCGATCGGCGGTGCGCACGGTCGAAGGTCCGCGCGCGGGTCTGGTCGGCCTCTCTCTGGCCGACTATGTCGCCGAGATGAGCGCCCTGGCCCAGACCCTGGCCAAGGAGACCGGCAAGAAGCCGCTGGTCTTCGGCCATTCGATGGGCGGGCTGATCGCCCAGAAGGTCGCCGAGGCCGGCCACGCGTCGGCGCTGGTGCTGTTCGCCCCGGCCTCGCCGGCCGATGCGCGCGGCAAGCCCAAGCTCTCTCCGGTCTTCACCTTCCTGAACATGGCCCTCCGATCCAAACCCGAGACCCGGGCGGGCAAGATGTGGAAGACCGGCTTCAAGTTCGGCGTCATGAACGCCGTGCCGGCCGAGCGTCACGACGCGCTCTACGCGACGATGGTCTATGACAGCGGCCAGGCGCTGGCCGACCTGGCCTGGCCGCACAAGGACGTCCACAAGACCGCCTATGTCGACGAAACCAAGGTGACCGTGCCGATCCTGATCAATGCCGGCGCCCTGGACCGCACCACGCCGCTGGACGACGTCCAGCGCCTCGGCCGCAAGTACCCGCAGGCCGACCTCAAGATCTATCCCAACAACGCCCATTATCTCATAGACGAGCCCAACACGATGAAGATCCTCGACGACGTGATCGCCTGGCTGACGGGCAAGAAGCAAACCCCGGCCACGACGGCGGCTCCGGCCCCCGCGCCCGCCCCGGCTCCGGCTCCGGCTCCGGCTCCGGCTCCGGCTAAGCCGCCCGAACCCGCGCCGACGCCCGCGCCCGTGAAGGCGGCGGAACCGACCCCGGCTCCGGCTCCAGCTCCGGCGCCCGCGCCGACCCCGGTGGCGGCGGCTCCCGCCCCGGCGGCCGAGAAGCCCGCGCCGAAGAAGGCGGCGGCTCCCAAGGCCGCCGCCAAGCCGAAGGCCGAGGCGAAACCCAAGGCGCCGGCGAAGGCCGCGCCCGCCAAGACCGAGGCCGCGCCGAAGCCGGCCGCGAAGGCTCCAGCCGCCAAGGCTCCGGCCAAGGCCGCCGCCGCGCCGAAGCCCGCCGCCAAGGCCGCTCCGGCCGCCAAGCCCAAGGCCCCCGCCAAGCCGAAGGCCGAGGCCGCTCCGGCTCCCGCCAAGGCCGCCGCGCCGAAGGCCGCTCCGAAGGCCGCGGCCGCGAAACCGGTCGCCGCCAAGGCCGCGCCCAAGGCTGCCGCTCCCAAGGCCGCCCCCGCTCCGAAGGCCGCTGCTCCGAAAGCAGCCGCCGCGCCCAAGGCCGCCGCCAAAGCCCCTGCGACAAAGACGGCCGCCAAAACCTCGCCCAAGGCGAAGTAGAGCGTGTAGGCTGCTCCCCGCCGGCTGCTTCGTCGGCGGGGTTTCTTTAGGGCGTTCATGCGCGCACCCGTGATCATGGTCCACGGCGCCTTCTGCGGCGGCTGGACCTTCGACGCCTTCCGCGCGCCGTTCGAGGCGGCGGGTCATCGCGTGCTGACGCCCGACCTGATCGGTCATGACGGCCAGAGCAGCGCCGCCGGTGTCTCGATGAGCGACTACGCGCGCCAGATCGCGCGCCTGATCGAGACCTGCGAGACGCCGCCGATCGTGATCGGCCACTCGATGGGCGGCCTGGTCGCCCAGATGGCCGCCAGCCGCGCCAAGGCCGCCAAGCTGATCCTGCTGGCCCCCTCCGCGCCCTGGGGCGTCTCGGGCGCGAGCCTGGAGGAGGCGGTCTCGGCCGTCAGCCTCTACAGCCTCGGCCCCTACTGGCTGCAGGCCATCGCGCCGGACTATGGCGTGGTGCGGCGCTACAGCGTCGACCGCCTGCAGCGCCCCGAGCGAAAGGCGATCTTCGCCCGCATGACGGCCGAGAGCGGCCGGGCCCTCTGGGAAACGCTCAATTGGTGGCTGGACCCCTTCATGACCACCTCGGTCTCGGCGCCGGGCTGTTCCGTGCTGGCGATCGCCGGCGGCCAGGACGTCATCCATCCGCCCGCCACGGTCCGCCAGACCGCCGCGCGCCTGGGCGGCGGCGTCGAGGTGTTCCCCGAGATGAGCCACTGGCTTCCCGGGGAGCCGGGCTGGGAAAAGGTGGCGGAACGGTGCCTGGCGTTTATCGCTGACGAAGGCCGGGCAGCGGCTTAAGCCGTCGGCGAGAACACCTTCAGCCCCAGGATCCCGGCCACGATCAGGCCCAGGCAGACGAGCCGGGCGGCCGTCGCCGGCTCCTTGAACAGCACGATGCCGACAATGGCCGTGCCGACCGCGCCGACGCCGGTCCAGACGGCGTAGGCCGTGCCCAGAGGCAGGGTCTTCACCGCCCAGCCCAGCAGCCCCATGGACAGCACCAGGCTGACCGCCGTCAGCGCGATCGGGATCGGCTTGGTGAAGCCCTCCGTGAACTTCAGGCCCACGGCCCAGCCCACTTCGAAGACGCCGGCGATGAGGAGAATGATCCAGGCCACGACGAGCCCCTTTCCTGAAAAGGTGGGGTCGTCCCCGGACAATCGGCCTTCGCGAAAAGCAAAAGGCGCGGGGGTCGTCCCCCGCGCCTCGCCTAGATAGATCGCGCCGCCCCGAAGGGCAACCAACGGGCCTTAGCGGCTGGTGGTGCTGTAAAGGATCTGGGCGCGTTCGAAGTTCTTGCCGACCGAGGTTTCGTCGGTCTTCTTCAGCCGCATGAACACCAGACCGGCGTGGCCGCCAGCCCAGGCGTCGTCCCACGACACGGTGAAGCGGCGGAAGTCGCTACCGACCGTCTGGTCGTTGCGGATCAGGCGCAGCTGCGGGCTGTTTTCCCAGGTGGCGTAGTCGTGCAGGGCGTTGGCCAGTTCCTGAGCCTGCTCGGGGGTCTGCGCGTAGTCGATGGTGATCGTGCAGACGTTCTTGTTCGAGCCCGGGTTGTCCAGGGTGATGTTGTAGGGCTTCTCGAGCGCGAAGACCCACTGTTCCTTCTTCTTCTTGAAGCCGTAGTCCTTGACCAGCTGCGCGAAGTCGCCGCCGGCGACCGACGGCTTGCAGACCTTGTCCAGCACGTCCATCAGGCGGACCGACAGCGGGTCGGTGGTGCGCGGACCGCGAACCGGAGCGGTATAGGTTTCGGCCGGAGCGGCGCTGGCGGCCGGCGCGGCGACGGGCGGCGCGGCTTGATCAGCCGGAGCGGCGGCGGGAGCGGCCTGATCGGCCGGGGCTGGCGCGGCGGCCGGAGCCGGAGCGGGCGTGGCGGCGGGAGCGGTGGTTTGCTCCTGAGCAACGGCGGCGGTCGAGACCGCACCGAGGGCGATCAGGCTGGCGAGCGCAAGGCGCATAGGCTGGATATCCCCAACAAGACGAGAGGTCGGCATTAAAACCGACGGACGGTCCCTCGCAACCCTTATGGCTACGGATTAAGACCAAGATTGGGCCACAAGTGTAATTTTCTTACGCTTGACACCACGGATGGTCGCCCCACACGCGAAAACGCCCCCGATCACGAGGACCGAGGGCGTTTCAGAACACGTAGAAAACCTGAATCAGGCCGCTTCGACGGCGTGCTCGGCCAGGATCGTCAGGCCTTCCGGACCGACGTCGGCGAAGCCGCCCTGGATGTCGAACACCTTGGTCGTCGCGCCGTCCTTCACGGTCACCTTGCCTTCGCGCAGGGTGGTCATGAACGGAGCGTGGTTGGCCAGGACGCCGAAGTCGCCTTCCGCGCCGGGAGCCTGGACCATGTCCACGTCGCCGGAGAACAGTTCGCGCTCGGGTGCAACCAGGGAAAAATGCAGCTTGGCCATCAGTTGAAGGTCTCCTCGACACCGCCCAGGGCGGCCTCGATGTCTTCGTCGGTCTGGATTTCGGTCCCGCAGAACGGGCAGAAGTGGATCGTGGCCAGCATCAAGCCCGTCTCGCCCTCTTCTTCCCGCTCACCGAGGTTCAGCAGGATCAGGCCGCTGTCATGCTCGATGAGACCGGCGTTGGTGTCCGGAGACACCGCCTCCGCCAGCTCCTCGCAGCAGAAACCGGCCAGTTCCGTGTCTTCGGTCATTAGGCTTCAGCCGCCATCTTTTCGGCCTTGGCCACGGCTTCCTCGATCGGGCCGACCATGTAGAAGGCGCCTTCCGGCAGGTGGTCGTACTCGCCGTCCACGATGCCCTTGAACGAGCGGATCGTGTCCTTCAGCTGGACGAAGGCGCCCGGCGTGTTGGTGAACTGCTCGGCGACGTGGAAGGGCTGCGACAGGAAGCGCGAGATCTTGCGGGCGCGCGAGACGACCAGCTTGTCCTCTTCCGACAGCTCGTCCATGCCCAGGATCGCGATGATGTCCTTCAGGGCCTTGTACTGCTGCAGCACTTCCTGGACCGAGCGGGCCACATTGTAGTGCTCTTCGCCGATGACCAGCGGGTCCATGATCCGCGAGGTCGAGTCCAGCGGATCGACGGCCGGGAAGATGGCCTGGGCGGCGATGTCGCGGCTCAGAACGGTGGTGGCGTCCAAGTGGGCGAACGAGGCGGCCGGGGCCGGGTCGGTCAAGTCGTCGGCGGGCACGTAGATGGCCTGGACCGAGGTGATCGAACCCTTGTTCGTCGAGGTGATGCGCTCCTGCAGGTTGCCCATCTCGGTGGCCAGGGTGGGCTGATAGCCCACGGCCGAGGGAATGCGGCCCAGCAGAGCCGACACTTCGGCGCCGGCCTGGGTGAAGCGGAAGATGTTGTCGACGAACAGCAGCACGTCCTTGCCTTCTTCGTCACGGAAGTATTCCGCGATCGACAGGCCGGTCAGGGCGACGCGGGCGCGGGCGCCCGGGGGTTCGTTCATCTGGCCGTAGACCAGGGCGCAGCGCGAGCCTTCGGTCGAGCCGTTGTTGGCCTTCGGGTCGACGTTGACGTTCGACTCGATCATCTCGTGATAGAGGTCGTTGCCTTCGCGGGTGCGCTCACCCACGCCGGCCAGAACCGAGTAACCGCCGTAAGCCTTGGCGATGTTGTTGATCAGTTCCTGCATCGTCACGGTCTTGCCGACGCCGGCGCCGCCGAACAGGCCGATCTTGCCGCCCTTGGTGTAGGGGCACATCAGGTCGATGACCTTGATGCCCGTGACCAGCACTTCAGCGGTGTTGGTCTGCTCGGCGAAGGTCGGGGCGTCGCGGTGGATCGTGCGATAGATGTCCGACTGGATCGGACCCTGCTCGTCGATCGGCTCGCCGATGACGTTCATGATGCGGCCCAGGGTGCCCGGACCGACCGGAACGCGGATCGACTCGCCGGTGTCGCGCACGGGCTGGCCGCGAACGAGGCCTTCGGTGGCGTCCATGGCGATAGCGCGGACGGTGTTCTGACCCAGGTGCTGAGCGACTTCGAACACCAGGCGCTGGCCGGTGGCGGTGTTGACGGTCTCGACGGCGTTCAGGATCGCCGGCAGCTCGCCGGTGAACTCGATGTCGACGACGGCGCCGATGATCTGCACCAGGCGGCCGGTCGCGCCGTCCAGGTTGACGGCGGCGTTGGCCGAGGCGGCGGCGGCCTTCGGGGCGGCCGGCTTCCTGGCGGCCGGAGCCTTAGCGGCGGCGGGAGCCTTCGCGACAGCGGCCTTCGGAGCCGCGGCGGCCTTGGGGGCGGCGGGCTTCTTGGCGGCGGCGGCCGGCGTTTCGGTGGCGGGAGCCTTAGTCGGGGTCTTGGCCATGGCTTGCGGTCTTTCGGTCTCTGCGTGCTTGTGTCGTTAGGCTTGGATCAGACGGCTTCGGCGCCGGAGATGATCTCGATCAGCTCCTTGGTGATCTGGGCCTGGCGGGAGCGGTTATATTCGAGGGTGTAGCGCTTGATCATGTCGCCGGCGTTGCGCGTGGCGTTGTCCATGGCGGTCATCTGGCTGGCGTAGAAGCCAGCCATGTTGTCCAGCAGGGCCGACAGGATCTGGACCGTCAGGTTGCGCGGCAGCAGGGTCTCGAGAATGGCCTCTTCCGAGGGCTCGTACTCGTAGACCGCCGAAGCGCCCCCGCCTTGACCTTGGCCCGCGGGCGCCGCGGCGCCGTCGACCACGGCCGGGATCAGCTGCAGCGCCGTCGGGGTCTGGACGACGACCGACTTGAACTGGCTGTAGAACAGCGTGACCACGTCGATGTCGCCGGCTTCATAGAGGCGCGTGACGACGTCGGCGATCGGCTGGGCGACCGACAGGGTGAACTGACGATAGGCCGACAGGTCGAAGTTCTCGACCACCTTGTCGCCGTAGGGGCGCTTCAGCTGGGCGCTGACCTTCTTGCCGACGCAGACGATCTTCACGTCCTTGCCCTGGGCGATCAGGCTGTCGATCTGCTGGCGCGCGGCCCGCACGATCGACGACGTGAAGCCCCCGGCCAGGCCGCGATCGGCCGCGGCGACGATGATCAGGTGACGATCGTCGCGCCCCGTGCCGGTCAGCAGGGCCGGAGCCCCGTCGCCCGACACGCCGGCGGCCAGATTGGCGATCACCGAAGCCAGGCGCCGGGCGTACGGACGGGCGGCTTCCGCCGCGTCCTGGCTCCGGCGCAGCTTCGCCGCCGCCACCATCTGCATCGCCTTCGTGATCTTCTGCGTCGCCTTGACGCTCGAGATCCGATTGCGCATTTCCTTTAGGCTTGCCATCCGCCTATCAGACCTTCCTAAACAGCCACCAGGTGGTGTCGTCCATCACGGTCGTTCTTCTCCAGAAAAACCCGTAATCAACCAGCACCAGATCCGGGAACAGATCCAAATAGAGCGAGCCGAAATCGTTCTTGAACAGAAGATCCGTCTCGCCTCGGTACGTAATCGTTTCCGCCTTCGGCGAAAAATACTCGGCGCAGAGGACGTACTTGGCGGACACGCGATGAATCTCGCGCATCGTCGCCTCGAGCTGGGTCGGATCCACATGGATCAGAACGCCCGAGGTGAACGCCAGGTCGACCGCGCCATCCGCCAGCGGAATGCTGTGCCCGAAGCCCTCGAACAGACGCTCGGGCGGCAGGACGCCATCCTCGAGGATCTGCTTGCGGGCCGCGCCGTTGGGCTCGATGCCCCACAGCTCGGCGTCGGTGATCGCCTGGAGACCCCGCAGGTTCAGCCCGACGTTCGGACCGACTTCCAGGATGCTCTTGGGCGGATCGCCGACCAGACGCGGCAGCACCTGCCCCCAAGCCTTCGTCCGGCCGCGCACGGCGTCGACGGTCACGGCGTTCCGCTGGGTGTAGCGGTCGCCGAACTCGCCGGACCAGGCGTCCAGGGTCTTGGGGGCGTCAGCCATCTGCCTCGCCTTAGGCGAAGGTCGCCGAGAAGCTGTCGAGCGCGCTCTTCAGCGTGTTCTCCAGATCCTTGTCGAGGGCCTTCTTGGTGCGGATGCCGTCCAGCAGGTCCTTGTGGGCGCTGTGGAGGCGAGCCAGCAGCTCGGTCTCGAAGCGGCGGACCGACGAGGTCGGGATCTTGTCCAGATAACCGCGCGTGCCGGCGTAGATCACGCAGACCTGCTCTTCGACCGACTGCGGCGCGTACTGGGGCTGCTTCAGCAGCTCGGTCAGGCGCTCGCCGCGGGCCAGCATCTTCTGGGTCGAGGCGTCCAGGTCCGAGCCGAACTTCGCGAAGGCGGCCATTTCACGATACTGGGCCAGTTCGCCCTTAATCGGACCGGCGACCTGCTTCATCGCCTTGATCTGGGCCGACGAGCCGACGCGCGACACCGAAATGCCGACGTTCACGGCCGGGCGGATGCCCTGGTAGAACAGGTCGGTTTCCAGGAAGATCTGGCCGTCGGTGATCGAGATCACGTTGGTCGGGATGTAGGCCGACACGTCGTTGGCCTGGGTTTCGATGATCGGCAGCGCCGTCAGCGAGCCCGAACCGTTGTCTTCATTCAGCTTCGCGGCGCGTTCCAGCAGGCGCGAGTGCAGGTAGAACACGTCGCCCGGATAGGCTTCGCGGCCCGGCGGGCGGCGCAGCAGCAGCGACATCTGGCGGTAGGCGACGGCTTGCTTGGACAGATCGTCATAGATGATCAGGCCGTGCAGGCCGTTGTCGCGGAACCACTCGCCCATGGCGCAGCCCGAGAACGGCGCCAGGTATTGCAGCGGGGCCGGCTCCGAGGCCGAGGCGACGACGACGATCGTGTATTCCAGGGCGCCGTGCTCTTCCAGGGTCTTGACGATCTGGGCGACGGTCGAGCGCTTCTGGCCGATGGCGACGTAGACGCAGTAGAGCTTGGCGCTCTCGTCCTTGCCGGCGTTGACGATCTTCTGGTTCAGGATGGTGTCGATGGCGACGGCGGTCTTGCCGGTCTGACGGTCACCGATGATCAGCTCGCGCTGGCCGCGGCCGACGGGGATCAGGGTGTCGATCGACTTCAGGCCGGTCTGCACGGGCTCGTGCACCGACTTGCGCGGGATGATGCCCGGCGCCTTGACGTCGACGCGGCGACGCTCGGTGAACTCGATCGGGCCCTTGCCATCGATCGGCTCGCCCAGCGGGTTGACGACGCGGCCCAGCAGGCCACGGCCGACCGGCACGTCGACGATCTCGCCGAGGCGACGGACTTCGTCGCCTTCCTTGATGGCCTGGTCCTGGCCGAAGATCACGGCGCCGACATTGTCGCGCTCGAGGTTCAGGGCCATGCCCTTCACGCCGGCCTTCGGGAATTCCAGCATTTCACCGGCCTGGACGTTGTCCAGGCCGTAGATGCGGGCGATGCCGTCACCGACGGACAGCACCTGGCCGACGTCCGAGACGGCGGCCTCCTCGCCGAAGTTGGCGATCTGCGACTTGAGGATGGCCGAAATCTCGGCGGCGCGGATGTCCATGGTCTTCTGGGCTCTCTGCGATCTAATTTTTCTGGCGCTTACTTAAAGGCTTAAGCGCGCTTCAGGGCGAATTTCAGGGAATCGAGCTTCGAACGGAGCGAAGCGTCGAAGAGACGCGAACCGACGCGCACCTTCAGACCGCCCAGCAGGGACGGATCGACGCGCGTGGAAACTTCAGGGGTCTTGCCGAGCGCTTCGGCCAGGGCGGCTTGCACGCCCTTCAGCTGGGCGGGCGACAGGGCGGCGGCCGAGACGACCTCGGCGGTGACGACGCCGCGGTGCTTAGCCGACATCTCGGTGAAGGCGGTGATCGCGCCCAGCAGGTCGCCCGCGCGACCGTTGGCGGCGACGAGGCCCAGGAACTTGGTGGTCAGCGGCTGGAAGCCGGCCTTCTTGGCGACGGCGGCCAGGCCCTTGCCCTTGTCCTCAGCGGAGAAGGCCGGCGAGGCGATCAGACGGCGCAGGTCGGCGCTGTCGGCCACCATGGCCTTCAGGCTCTTCAGGTCGGCCTCGACCTTCTGCAGGGAGCCGTTCTCGATCGTCAGTTCGAAGAGGGACTGCGCATAGCGCTGACCCGCATCCGTCGCCTTGGTTTCGTCCGCCACTTGGTATCCGCCCGGTGCGTTGTAAATGGCCGCGAACAAGAAGGTTAACCCTTATCGCGGCTTAAAGGCTTGAGCGTGCTTATGAAAAGCACATGGACGGCCGACGCGTCCGCGCCGCCCTGTCCGAAGCCGCGCGCCTGATAACACGGGCCTTTCGCAGTCGCAACCAAAGGGGCGAGGCTGGTTAGCCGTTCAGTCCGCGGCGCGGCGGAACACGGCCGAGGCGGAAGCCGCCAGAGCGCCGTCCGGACGCCGCAATTCGCCCTGGGCGAAGACGAGGCTGCGGGTGCCCCGCTCGACCCAGGCCTTGGGCTCCAGATCCTCTTCGCCGGCGTCCCCGGCATAGTCCACGGTCATCGAGGCCAGGGCCGTTCCTTCGCCCGCGGCCTTGCGCAGAACGGTTTCCAGCTGTGCGGCCAAGCTCATGTCCATCAGCGTCAACTAATCACTGGTCCGGAAAAGAAAAGGGGCGACGGAAGGTTTCCGCCGCCCTTGAAGGTGAATGCTCGAGGAAACAGCCAGACCGGGTCGGAGAAACGGCGACCCACAACGCGTCTGGTACTCAGGTAAAGCGCGGTACGTGTTCCTACTTAGCCGAGGCCAGGGACGAAACGTCCTTGGCCGAGGCGTTGCAGCGGGTCAGCTCGTCGGCGTCCAGCGACTTGGTTTCGCCGCCGAAGGCCGCGACGCGACCCACTTCCTTGGCGAGCGCCTTGCAGGCGACCGCGGTGAGGGCCCGCGACGGGGCCTGGGCCGAGACGCACTCGGCGCCTTCGCAGACGAAGACTGCTCCGCCGGCGACGACCTTGGTCTTGGCGGCGACGGGGGCGTCCAGGGCGGCGGCGATACGGCCGTCGGCGAGGGCCGAACCGGCGAACATCGAGAAGGAGATGGCGGCGACAGCCGCCAGTGTGCGGAGCTTCATCAGAAAGCCCTCCGGTGTTGGGGAAATTGCGGTCAGATCGTTGATCGTCGAAAAGCGGTACTGGCCGCCCGGACCCTACCAATCCCTTGGGACCACCCTATCTAGGCATGGCCGCGCCGGTATCCCCACCGGTGCTTCGGGTCCGAACTAAGCATCGCTTAGATATCAGTGATAAGAAATTGCGCAAGCGGAATTTTTGCGGGCGCATCGCATTTTCAGAAAACGGGGATTTCGGAGCGATTGCGGCGAATGGCGGCCGGAAACGGCGAGCCTACAGCCCCAGGATCGAGTCGATCCGGCTTTCGGCCTTGGCGTGGATGGCGCGGTCCTCGACCATGCCCTCGGCCCGAGCATAGCGGCCGTTCTTGCCGGCGCGACGCTGGATGCCCTCGGCGGTGAGCACCGGCGCGACCTGCTTGGGGTCTGTGAAGGCGCCGAGCAAGGCGGCCATGACGGCGCCGATCACGGCGGCGGCGATCGGGCCGCTCATGCCGATCCAGTCTTCGCCGAAGATCGCCTGCAGTCGCATGATCAGCACTTCGCGGTTCGGCTGGCGCTCCATGATCCCGACGGCCCAGTAGACCCCGCCCTCGACGAGCATGGCCAGGACGATCGGCAGCAGCACGCCCAGCCAGCGCGGTCGGACGAACAGCCCGAGCGCGGCCCCGATGATCGCGAAGGCAGCCATGGTGATCATGGCCGAAACCCTACGCACGCTCTGGTCAAGGACCGGTTAAAACTTCATTCCGCAGGGGCACGGTTGGCCGCGGCCGCGCGCCGCGCTTAGTCTCTCGCCATAACCATAAGATGTGCGCTCAAAAACGCGCTTGAGGGAGGCTTCGCCATGGACTTCCACTTGCCACCAGAGCTGACCGCCTATCTGGGCGAGCTGGACGCCTTCATCGACAGGGAGATCGCGCCCCTGCAGGCGCGCGACGACAACGATCGCTTCTTCGACCACCGCCGTGAATGGGCCCGCACCGACTGGGACGGCGGCGGCCTGCCCAAACACGAATGGGAAGCGCTGCTGGCGCAGGCCCGCAAGCTGGCCGACCAGGCTGGCCACTACCGCTTCGCCCTGCCCAAGGCCCATGGCGGCCAGGACGGCTCCAACCTGTGGATGGCGGTGATCCGCGAACACCTGGCCAGCAAGGGCCTGGGCTTGTTCAACGACCTGCAGAACGAGCACTCGATCGTCGGCAACAACCCGTTCGTGCTGATGATCCGCGACTTCGGCCGGCCCGACCAGCAGCACCTGATCACCGACATGCTGGACAAGGGCGCCTTCCGCCCGACCTTCGGCCTGACCGAGCCCGACCACGGCTCGGACGCCACCCACATGGAGACCCAGGCCGTGCGCGAGGAACGCCATGGCGAAGCCGGCTGGCGGATCGACGGCGAGAAGATGTGGACCACGGGCATGCACGCGGCCACCCACTGCTGCCTGTTCGCCCGCACCTCGGGCGAGGACGGCGACGCCCGGGGGATCACCGCCTTCCTGGTCCCGGCCCACGCGCCCGGCGTGAAGATCGAGGAGTACCTCTGGACCTTCAACATGCCGACCGACCACCCGCGCGTCAGCTTCACCGACGTATGGGTCCCGGAATCGGCGATGTTCGGACCCGAGGGCGGCGGCCTGGCCCTGGCCCAGCACTTCGTGCACGAGAACCGCATCCGTCAGGCCGCCTCCAGCCTGGGCGCTGCGACCTTCTGCATAGAAGAAAGCATCAAGTACGCGCGCGCGCGCAAGCCGTTCGGCAAGGCCCTGGCCGAGAACCAGGCCATCCAGTTCCCGATCGTCGAGCTCTCGACCCAGGCCGAGATGCTGCGCCTGCTGATCCGCAAGACCGCCTGGGACATGGACCAGATGTCCAAGGTCGAGGTCGAAAAGCGCCTCTCCGACAAGGTCTCGATGTGTAACTACTGGGCCAACCGCCTGTGCTGCGAGGCCGCCGACCGGGCCATGCAGATCCACGGCGGCATCGGCTATTCGCGCCACAAGCCCTTCGAGCACATCTACCGCCACCACCGCCGCTACCGGATCACCGAGGGCAGCGAGGAGATCCAGATGCGCAAGGTCGCGGCCTGGCTGTTTGGCTATGCCGGACCGCGAAAGCAGGCCTTCGCCCAGGAACGGGCGGACATGGATAAGGTTTAACCCGTCGCGACCTGACGTGTATCAATGGACACGCTATCTAACCGCGATACGCGAACATACGTGTTCGCGCAGGAGGCTCCATGAACCGTCTCGTCCGTTACGCCGCGCGCATCGCCCTGATCGTCGCCATTCCCGCGACGCTGGCCGGCTGCGGCATCAACACCATCCCCACCCAGGACGAGGCCACCAAGGCCGCCTGGGCCGAGGTGCAGAACCAGTACCAACGCCGCGCCGACCTGGTGCCGAACCTGGTCGCCACGGTGAAGGGCTACGCGGCCCAGGAAAAGAGCGTGCTGGTCGAGGTGACGCAAGCGCGCGCCAGCGCCACCCAGGTCAAGGTCGACGCCTCGACCATCACCGATCCGGTCCAGTTCCAGCAGTACGCCGCCGCCCAGGACAAGCTGTCGGGCGTGCTGGGTCGGCTGATGGTCATCCAGGAGCAGTATCCGGACCTGAAGTCGAACCAGAACTTCCTGGCCCTGCAGAGCCAGCTGGAAGGCACCGAGAACCGCATCACCATCGCGCGCCGCGACTACAACAGCGCCGCCCAGACCTACAACACCACGCTGCGCACCTTCCCCAGCGTGCTGTGGGCCAAGACCGTCTACAGCGGCCAGAAGCCGGCCCAGCTGTTCCAGGCCACGGCTTCGGCCCAGACCGCCCCGACGGTGGACTTCTCCAGCCCGCCGGCGGCGACCCCGCCGAAGGTCAACTAGGTTGCAACGCGCCCTGCCCAAGGTCCGGGCGAGCGTGAGGACGTGGCTGCTGGCCCTCACGGCCGTGCTCTTCGCCCTCCCCGCCTTCGCCGATCCGAAGTTCCCGCCCCTGACCGGGCGGGTGGTCGACGACGCCCAGATCCTGTCGCCCCAGGTCGAGCAGGACCTGACGGGCAAGCTGGAAAACCTCGAGACCACGACCGGCCGCCAGCTGGTCGTGGCCACCGTGCCCAGCCTCGACGGCTATCCGATCGAGGACTACGGCTACCAGCTGGGCCGGACCTGGGGCATCGGCGAAAAGGGCAAGAACACCGGCGTGATCCTGCTGGTCGCGCCCAACGACCGGAAGGTGCGGGTCGAGGTCGGCTACGGCCTTGAGCCCGTCCTGACCGACGCCCTGTCCAGCGTCATCATCCAGAGCGCCATCCTGCCGAAGTTCCGCGCCGGCGACATGGAGGGCGGCGTCGTCGCCGGGACCGACGCCCTGGTCGAGCAGCTCAGCCTGCCCGCCGACCAGGCCAAGGCCCGCGTCGCCGAGGCCAGCCAGCCCGAGCGGCAGAAGGCCAAGGGCTCGCCGATCGTCGGCTTCCTGATCTTCCTATTCATCATCTTCGTCTTCTCCAGCCTGTTCCGGGGAGGCCGCGGTCGCGGCGGCCTGGGCTCGGCCCTGCCGTGGATCATCCTGGGCGCGCTGAACGACAGCGGCCGGCGGGGCGGAGGCGGGGGCTGGGGCGGCGGCGGTGGCGGCGGCTTCTCCGGCGGCGGCGGATCGTTCGGCGGCGGCGGCAGTTCGGGGAACTGGTGAGATGGCGCAATTCATGACCCCACAGGACCTCGACCGTATCGCCGGCGCGGTGGCCGAGGCCGAGAAGACCACCGGCGGCGAGATCTTCTGCGTGCTGGCGCCCGAGGTGTCGGACTATCGCGAGACGCCCCTGGCCTGGGCGGCGTTCGCGGCCCTGGTCCTGCCGGCCGGCGCCCTGTTCGCCGGCTTCCGGCCCGAGATGCTGACCCGCCTGTTCGGCGGCTGGAGCATCGGCCACCAGGCCGCGCTGGACGGCGCGATCCTGTCGGCGCTGTCGACCTACATCGCCCTGCAGCTGGTGGTGTTCGTCGTCGTGGCGCTGGTGGTGTCGATGCCGCCGGTCCGCCGCGCCCTCACGCCCGGCTCGCTCAAGGCGGCCCGGGTCAAGCGCGCGGCCCTTGAGCAGTTCCTCAGCCACGGCCTGCACGTCACCCGCGACCGCACCGGCGTGCTGATCTTCGCCGCCCTGGCCGAGCACCGGGTCGAGGTCATCGCCGACGAAGGCATCTACGCCGCCGCGCCCAATGCGGTCTGGGACGAGGTCGTCGCCGATCTGGTCGCGGGCCTCAAGCGCGGCGAGATCGCCGACGGCTTCGTCGCCGCCGTGAACCGCACCGGAACGATCCTGGCCACCCACATTCCGCCGCGCCCCGACGACCGCAACGAACTGCCCGACGGCCTGACCATCCTGACGAAGCGGTGAGGACAGGGAGATAGGCGGACACGTCCGGCTGAAGCCGTCGCCCTCGCGATATTGAGCTTGGCGTTGTTTCGGTTCTGGCCTCCACTGCGGTCCGAACAAGAGCGCTGAGGCGCCGAGACCGGAGGAACCATGTCCAGCATCGACCCGACCCGCGCGCAGTTCGACGCCTTCAAGGCCTTGCCGCGCGACACGCCGATCCAGATGCTCAACCTGATCCGGCTGAAGCCCGCCGCCGACTATCCGCAGGGGCATCCCCTTCATGGCAAGGGCCTGACCGGCCTCGACGCCTATCGCGAATATGGCCGCACGACCGCGCCGCTGTTCGCCAGCCTGGGCGGGCGGCAGGTCTGGGCGGGACGGCCCGAGGGCGTGGTCACCGGCCCGACGGACGAGCGCTGGGACCTGGCCTTCATCGCCGAATATCCGAACGCCGGCGCCTTCCTGGCCATGGTCACGAACCCGGACTACCGCGTCTTCGTCGAGCACCGCACGGCGGCGGTCGAGGATTCGCGGCTGATCCGCCTGGCGCTGATGGAGCCGGGTCAAGGGT
This sequence comes from Caulobacter sp. GW821-FHT05F04, assembly GCF_059419665.1. Taxonomy (NCBI): domain Bacteria; kingdom Pseudomonadati; phylum Pseudomonadota; class Alphaproteobacteria; order Caulobacterales; family Caulobacteraceae; genus Caulobacter; species Caulobacter sp. GW821-FHT05F04. Next base: position 60,392 of record NZ_JBWKSF010000002.1, on the reverse strand, counting down.
TCGGGAAATAGACCTACCGTTGACGCTAACGTCATCTTTCGCCGCGCGGAAAGCCGGTCTAGGGTGAGCCCAATTCAAACTAACGTTTAACGGGGAGTGCGCCTCTATGCGCGAAGCGGTTATCGTCTCTTACGCCCGCACGGGCCTGGCCAAGTCCAATCGGGGCGGCTTCAACAACACCCATGGCGCGGCCATGGCCGGTCATGCGATCCAGCACGCGGTGAGCCGCGCCGGTCTCGACGGCCCGGAAGTCGAGGACGTCGTCCTGGGCTGCGGCGGCCCCGAAGGCGCCACCGGCATGAACGTGGCCCGCAACGCCGCGATCTGGGCCGGCCTGCCGGTCACCACCTCGGGCCAGACCGTCAATCGCTTCTGCTCCTCGGGCCTTCAGGCCATCGCCACGGCGGCCAACTACATCCGCAACGACGGCGCCCCGGTCGCCATCGGCGGCGGCGTGGAGTCGATCTCGCTGGTGCAGGGCGGCGGCCACATGAACCGCTTCCACATCACCGAAGACAAGCTGATGAAGGAAAAGCCGGCCCTGTGGATGGCGATGATCGACACCGCCGACATCGTCGCCAAGCGCTACAACATCAGCCGCGAATATCAGGACGAATATTCGCTGCGCAGCCAGCAGCGCATCGCCGCGGCCCAGGCCAGCGGCCTCTTCGACGACGAGATCGTGCCAATGGCCACCAAGATGAAGGTGGTCAACAAGGAGACCAAGGAAGAGAGCCTGGTCGACTACGTGGTCACCAAGGACGAGTGCAACCGTCGGGAAACGACCCTCGAGGGCCTGGCCAAGCTGGAGCCGGTCAAGGGTCCGGGCAACTTCGTCACCGCCGGCAACGCCAGCCAGCTGTCGGACGGCGCCGCCGCCGTGGTGGTCATGGAAGCCAAGGAAGCCGCCAAGCGCGGCCTGGAGCCGCTGGGCCTGTTCAAGGGCTTCGCCATCGCCGGCTGCGAGCCCGACGAAATGGGCATCGGCCCGGTCTTCGCCGTGCCGCGCCTCTTGGAACGCCACGGCCTGAAGGTCGACGACATCGACCTGTGGGAACTGAACGAGGCCTTCGCTTCGCAGTGCCTCTACAGCCGCGACCGCCTGGGCATCGACCCGGAGAAGTACAACGTCAATGGCGGCTCGATCGCCATCGGCCACCCCTTCGGCATGACCGGCGCCCGCTGCGCCGGCCACCTGCTGCTGGAAGGCAAGCGCCGCAAGGCCAAGCTGGGCGTGGTGACCATGTGCATCGGCGGCGGCATGGGCGCCGCCGGCCTGTTCGAAATCTTCTGATTTCGATCAGGACGGAGGACGGCGCCCATCACCAAGAGTGGCTGAGATCGCTCTTCGCGATCTCAGCGCGGCGCCGCCGGCCTGTTCGAAATCTTCTAAGTCCGCTTTCGCAGCGCATCGATCCTAAAAAGGCCGGGAACCCGCAAGCGGGTTTCCGGCCTTTCCTATTGGATCAGGACGCTTCGGGACCACAGGAACCCGGGCCTTGAACCTGGCGGCGGCGGGGCCATCTAGGCCCTCGTCGACGCCCGCGAATTGTCGCTTCAAGACGTCAGACCCGAGATAGGACATGGCTGCCAAGGCCTTCTTCACCGTCGCCCTGCTGATCGCCGCCGCGATCGGCCTGGCCCTGCCGACGCCGAACCCGAGCCACGGCCCCCGGACCACCCAATCGTCGTTCGAGACGATCGCCCTGAACCGCGGCTAAGCCCGCGCTAAACGAAGACGGGCTCCCCGGTTTCCCGGAGAGCCCGCTCAAGATCGCTGATCGTCCACGATCAGAACAGGGCGATCAGAACTCTTCCCAATCCTCGCGGACCGCCACGGCGGCCGAACCGCGTCCCGGACGAGCCGAGACCGCCGGACGCGCGGGCTCGGCACGGGCGGGAGCCCGAGCCGGAGCCGGAGCCGGAGCCGGCGGACGATAGGTCGTTTGGGCCGGACGCGACGTGGCGACGGCCGGCGCGCCCTCGGTCACGCGGAAGCGACCGACCAGCTCCATCAAGGCCGCGGCCTCGTTCTTCAGCGAGTGCGAGGCGGCGGTGGCTTCCTCGACCATGGCGGCGTTCTGCTGGACGACCTGATCCATCTGGTTCACCGCGCCGTTGACCTCGTTCAGGCCGGTGGCCTGCTCGGTGGTCGAGGCCGAGATCTCTTTCATCAACGCGTCGATCGAGGCGACCTGCTCGACGATGCGGCTCAGGGCCTCGCCGGTCTGGCCGACCAGATCCACACCCGCGCCGACCTGCTGGGTCGAGGTCGAGATCAGGGTCTTGATCTCCTTGGCGGCGTCGGCCGAGCGCTGGGCCAGGGCCCGAACTTCCTGGGCGACGACCGCGAACCCGCGGCCGGCTTCACCGGCGCGAGCGGCCTCGACGCCGGCGTTCAGGGCCAGCAGGTTGGTCTGGAAGGCGATCTCGTCGATGACGCCGATGATGTTGCCGACCTGGGTCGAGGAGGTCTCGATCTCGGTCATGGCGGCGACGGCCTGGCTGACGATGCGGCCCGAGCGTTCGGCGTCCGACCGGGCGTTGGCCACCACCTGCGAGGCCTCCTTGGCCCCCGCGGCGGTCTTGCGGACCGTCGCGGTGATCTCATCGAGGGCGGCGGCGGTCTCTTCAAGGCTGGCGGCCTGCTGTTCCGTCCGGCGCGAGAGGTTGTCCGAGGCCTCGGCGATCTCGTCGGCGCCGCTGTTGACGCCGCCGGTGGCCGCGTTGATCGACTGGATCGCCTGCTGCATGCGGTCGGCGGCGGCGTTGAAGTTGGCCTTCAGGCTTTCGGCCTTGGGCGCGAACGGGGTGGTGATCCGGTGGGTCAGGTCGCCGCTGGCCATATGGTCCAGCGCCTCGTTCAACGCGGTGATGGCGATGGCGTCGGCGCGGGCGACCTCGGCCTTCTCGGCCTCGTTGGCGGCGCGCTCGTCGTCGGCGGCGCGGCGGTGCTCGGCGGCGGCGGCCTCGATGCGGACCTTCTCGGCCTCGGAATCCTTGAAGTAGGCGACGGCGGCGGCCATGTCGCCGATCTCGTCCTTGCGGCCCTGGGCCGGCACCTCGACGGTGCTGTCGCCCGAGGCCAGGCGGCGCATGGCGTTGGTCATGGCGGTCACCGGCGCCGCGATGGCGCCCGTCAGCAGCAGGCCGCCGCCGATGGCGATGCCGGCCGTGATCAGGATGCCGATGGCCAGGGCCAGGGTCGATTCCAGCGAGGCCTTCTTCTGGGCGGCGGCTTCCGTCGCCAGCTGGGCCTCGGCGTGCTTGGTGATGGCTTCGATAGCGTTTTCGACCGGCTCGACCGCCTTGTCGGCGACGCCGTCGTTGCGCACCAGCTCGACCGCTTGAGGACGAGTGGCCGGATCGGCGCCCAGCCGCTCGCCCGGCTCGATGGCCATCTTGCGATAGTTGGCGTAGGCGGCGTCGACGGCGGCGATGCGGGCCAGGTCTTCCTGGTCGCCGGCGGCCAGCGCGCGCATCTCGTCCAGCGCCTTCAGGAACTTCGGCTTGTGCGCCTCTTCCAGGCGCTGGACGTAGTAGTTGTCGCCCGAAAGCAGGAAGCCGCGCAGCGAGTTCTCCTGACGGGTCAGGCGGAAGGCCGCCGTATCCGCCTGGCGCAGCATCTCATAGGCGCGCTCGGTGCGTTCCACGGAATGAGCGAGGGCGACCTTGTTGGCGTAGAGGGACACGCCCATCACAACGATGGTCGTAAGCATGACAGCGAAAACCGCCATCAGCTTGTGCGGAATTTTCAGATCGCCAAAAGACACCGGCCGGGGCTCCTCGAAATGGGGCGGCGACCGCTAAACCTCGGATAACACTACTCTTTGAAACTGCACTACGGTTCGCGGGCGTCACAGGCACAGTGGCCGCGAACAATTGCCGGGGCATTAACCGTGCCGTGGCGGAATGTCGCATAAATGACAACTCCGCCACTTTTTTGGTCAGTGAGCCTCATCCCAGTTGAGCGCGGCGCGGGCCTCGACGGTGAGCGGCACGGACAGCGCCACGGCGGGCTCGGCGGCCTTTTCCATGACGTCGCTGATCACGGCGCAGGCGCGATCGGCCTCGCTTTCCGGCGCTTCGAAGACCAGTTCGTCGTGCACCTGCAGCAGCATCCGCGCCTCGAGACCGGCCGCCTCGAGGGCGGCGGGCATCCGGATCATCGCCCGGCGCATGACGTCGGCGGCCGCGCCCTGGATCGGGGCGTTGATCGCCGCGCGCTCGGCGAACTGCCGCTGGCCCACCGACTTGGACTGGATCTCCGGGATGTTGATCTTGCGGCCGAAGACGGTCGAGACGTAACCGTGCTCGCGCACGAAGGCCTTGGTCGCGTCCATATAGGCCTGGATGCCCGGGAAGCGCTCGAAATAGGTCTTGATGTAGGCCCCCGCCTCGCCTTGCGAGATGCCCAGCTGGTTGGCCAGGCCAAAGGCGCTGATGCCGTAGACAATGCCGAAATTGATGGCCTTGGCCCGGCGGCGGATCATCGGGTCCATGCCCTCGATCGGCGTGTCGAACATTTCCGAGGCCGTCATGGCGTGGATGTCCAGGCCCTGCTGGAACGCCTTCTTCAGCTGCGGGATGTCGCCGATATGGGCCAGCAGGCGCAGCTCGATCTGGCTGTAGTCGGCGCTGATCAGCACCTTGCCCGGCGGCGCGATGAAGGCCTTGCGGATCTTGCGGCCTTCCTCGGTGCGGACCGGGATGTTCTGCAGGTTCGGGTCGGACGAGGACAGGCGGCCCGTCGTCGTCGCGGCCAGGGCGTAGGAGGTGTGGACCCGGCCCGTGGACTCGGCGATCGCGGCGACCAGGTTCTCGGTGTAGGTGCCTTTCAGCTTGGACAGCTGGCGCCAGTCCAGCAGGACGCGCGGCAGCTCGTGCTCCAAAGCCAGGCTTTCCAGCACGTCGCTGTCGGTCGACCACTGGCCGGTGGCGGTCTTCTTGCCGCCCTTCATGCTCATCTCGCCGAACAGCACGTCGCCGATCTGCTTGGGGCTGCCCAGGTTGAAGGGGCGGCCGACGATCTCCTGGGCGCGCGCCTCGAACTTGGCCATACGTAGCGAGAACTCGTTGGAGAGCAGGCGTAGCGCCTCGGGATCGACCTTGACCCCGTTGTTCTCCATCATCGCCAGCACCGCCGGCAGCGGCCGTTCCAGCGTCTCGTAGACAGTCGCCAGGCCCTCGCGCGCCAGGCGCGGCTTCAGCGTCTGCCACAGGCGCAGGGTGACGTCCGCGTCCTCGGCGGCGTAAGCCGTCGCCTCGTTCAGGCCCACATGCTTGAAGCTGATCTGGGCCTTGCCCGTCCCGGCCACCTGCTTGAACGGGATCGGCTTGTAGCCCAGGTGCAGCTCCGACAGCTCGTCCATGCCATGGCCATGCAGGCCCGCCTCCAGCACGTAGGAGATCAGCATGGTGTCGTCGATCGGCGCGACCTGGATCCCGTACCGAGCCAGGACGGCGATGTCGTACTTGGCGTTCTGCGCCACCTTCAGCACCGCCGGATCCTCCAGCAGCGGCTTCAGGGTGGCGATGACCTCGTCCAGCGGGATCTGCACCAGGTCGGCGGCGGCTTCCAGCGCCAGGCCGTCCTTCTCGCAGTGGCCGACCGGGATGTAGCAGGCCTCGCCGGCGTTGATGGCCAGCGACACGCCGCACAGACCGGCCGTGGCCGACGACAGGGCGTCGGTCTCGGTGTCGAAGGCCACCACGCCCTTGGCCGTGGCCTTGGCGACCCAGGCCTTCAGGGTGTCGAGATCCTGGATACGGACATAGGCCGCATGGTCGATGCTGACCGGCTCGGCCACCGCGCTGGCGGCGGCGCGGGCCGCGGCGCCCATGTAGGAGACCGTGCTGACCGGGGCCTTGGGCTGGGCCGGAGCCCGCTCGAGCGTGCCCGGCGTGGCGGCGGCCGAGCCGTCGCCGACCCGGCGAGCCAGGGTGCGGAACTCCATCTGTTCGAGGAAGGCCGCCAGGACCTCCTTGTCCGGCTCGCGCACGGTCAACTCGTCCAGCGGCTGCGGCAGCGGCGTGTCGCAGTCCAGCTTGACCAGGGCCCGCGACAGGCGGATCTGGTCGGCGAATTCGATCAGGGTCTCGCGGCGCTTGGGCTGCTTGATCTCGCCCGCCCGGGCCAGCAGCGTGTCGAGGTCGCCATATTCGGTGATCAGCTGAGCAGCGGTCTTGATCCCGATCCCCGGCGCGCCCGGGACGTTGTCGACGCTGTCGCCGCACAGGGCCTGGACGTCGACGACCTTGTCCGGATAGACGCCGAACTTCTCGAACACCTGTTCGCGCTCGATCCGCACGCCCTTCATCGGGTCGAACATCGAGACGCCGTCGCCGACCAGCTGCATCAGGTCTTTGTCGGACGAGACGATCACCGCCTCGCCGCCGACCTCGCGGGCCTTGCAGGCATAGGCGGCGATCAGGTCGTCGGCCTCGTAGCCGGGCAGCTCGATGGCCGGCACGCCGAACGCCAGGGTGGCCTCGCGCACCAGCGGGAACTGCGGGATCAGGTCTTCCGGCGGCGGCGGACGGTGGGCCTTGTACTTGTCGTAGAGGTTGTTTCGGAACGTCTTCTCGGAGTGGTCCCAGATCACCGCCAGGTGGGTGGGCGTGTCGCCCTGCATGTCGCGCATCAGCTTCCACAGCATGTTGCAGAAGCCCTGGACGGCGCCCACCGGCAGGCCGTCGCTCTTGCGCGTCAGCGGCGGCAGGGCGTGATAGGCGCGGAACAGATAGGCCGAGCCATCCACGAGAAAGAGCCGGACGGCGGGCCCGTCCTGGGTCAGGTCGGAAACGTTCGGAAGCGGGGGCGCGGCGGCGTCGGTCATGGCCGGCAACATAGGGGGCGGAAGGTGCGTCGGGAACCCTCTGGCGGCGCGCAAATGGATCGCCTAGGCTCCACCTAAGGTCGAGCCACGAAGGGGTCGTGCGCTGGCTGGTTCCTGGGGTTTCCCGTGCTGTCGCGCACTCTCCTGCTGGCCCTGCTCACGGCCGGCCTCTCCACCGCCGCCCTTTCCACGGCCACCTTGGCCACGGCCGCCTTGGCCCAGACCGAAGACGACGCCCCGCCCTCGGGCTGGCGGCCAAACTTCGTCACCCACGTGCCCGAGGCCAGGATGAAGGCCGCCTTCCCCAAGGGCGCGACCGTCACCGGCAAGGCCGTGCTGGGCTGCGTCGCCGACAAGGGCGGCCGCTTGGCCGACTGCAAGGTGCTGCGCGAGGATCCCGTCGGACAGGGCTTCGGCGAAGCCGCCCTGTCGGTGGTCGGCTACGAGCGGATCGCGACCAAGGACGCCCACGGCGCCTCGGTCGAGGGCCGCCCGGTTCGCACCAGCTTGGAGTTCCTGGCCCCCGGCGACGCCAATCCGGGCTGGATCCGCAAGCCGAACGGCGCCGAGATCGCCAATGTCTTCCCCAAGAAGGCGCTGGACAGGCGCGTCGGCGGCAAGGCCGTGATCCGCTGCAAGGCCACGGTCGAGGGCTTCCTCGAAGCCTGCCGGGTCCTCTCGGAATCGCCCGAAGGCATGGACTTCGGCGGCGCCGGCCTGCAGCTGGCTCCGCAGTTTCGGATGTCGCCCAAGATCCGGGGCGGCCGCGCCGTGCCGGGCGGCGACGTCAGCATCCCGATCACCTGGGAGGAGCCCCCCGGCGGGGCGCCGATCAACAGCACCTCCATCGTGCTGGACCCGCCCTGGAGCCGCGCGCCCACCCTGGCCGAGCTCGACGCCGCGTGGCCCAAGGCCGCGGCCGGCGAACCGTTCGGCCAGGCCGCCCTGCGCTGCGTCCTCATGAAGACCGGCCAGTTGCGCAGCTGCGACGTGATCTCCGAAAACCCGCGCGGCAAGGGTTTCGGCAAGGCGGCCCAGGACCTCTCGAAGCTGTTCCTGGTCAATATCGGCCCGGCCGACGCCAAGTCCTTCAAGGACTACAAAATCGATCTGCCCTTCCGATTCCGCGATCCGGCCGCGCCGGAGGCCCGCAAGCTGACCAAGCCGCGCTGGATTCGCACCCTGTCGGCCGAGGGCATGGCGGAGGTCTATCCGCAGGCGGCCGCGAAGGCGGGGGTCAAGTCCGGCCTCGGCGCGGCGACCTGCACGGTCACCGCCACGGGCGAACTGACCGGCTGCAAGCCCGCGCGCGAAAACCCTGCCGACCTTGGCTTCGGCGCGGCGGCGGTCGAGGCGGTCAAGGCCATGCGCATGAACCCCTGGACGCGGGAAGGCGATACGGTCGACGGCCTGACCATCACCATCCCGGTGCAGTTCACCCTGGACGTGAAGGCCCAGGACGAGCCCGCCGCTCCAGCTGGCAAGCCGGGCTGATCGCCCCGCCAACTTTCCTCGCCTTGCGCGCCTGGACCATGAAGCGTAACGAACCACGCTCCGCGCGGTACGCGGGCACAGTTTCAGGAGAGCGCGATGGGTTACCGGGTCGCCGTGGTCGGCGCCACGGGCAATGTGGGCCGCGAGATGTTCAACATCCTCGAGGAAGTCAAATTCCCCGTGGACAAGATGCACGCCATCGCCAGCCGCAAATCCATCGGCGTGGAAGTCTCGTTCGGCAACCAGATCCTGCACTGCGAGGACCTGGAGAAGTTCGACTTCTCGACGGTCGACATCGTGCTGATGAGCGCCGGCGGCGCCATCTCCAAGGCCTGGGGCGAGAAGATCGGCGCGGCCGGTCCGATCGTCATCGACAACTCAAGCCACTTCCGGATGGATCCGGACGTGCCGCTGGTGGTGCCGGAAGTGAACCCGAACGCCGTCGACAAGCTGCCGAAGAACATCATCGCCAATCCCAACTGCTCGACCGCGCAGCTGGTGGTGGTGCTGGCCCCCCTGCACGCCGAAGCCAAGATCAAGCGCGTCGTCGTCTCGACCTACCAGTCGGTGTCGGGCGCGGGCAAGGAAGGCATGGACGAGCTGTGGGAGCAGACCAAGGGCGTGTTCGTCCTGGGCGCCCCGCCGCCCAAGAAGTTCACCAAGCAGATCGCCTTCAACGTCATTCCGCACATCGATGTGTTCATGGAGGACGGCTACACGAAGGAAGAGTGGAAGATGATGATGGAGACCAAGAAGATCTTGGATCCGTCGATCAAGCTGACCGCCACCTGCGTGCGCGTGCCGGTCATGGTGGGCCACGCCGAGGCCGTGAACATCGAGTTCGAGACCCCGCTGGACGAGGACGATGTCCGCGAGATCCTGCGCGACGCCGAAGGCGTGGAAGTCATCGATAAGCGCGAGGACGGCGGCTACATGACGCCGAAGGAAAGCGCCGGCGAGTTCCCGGTCTATGTCTCGCGCATCCGCACCGACCCGACGGTCGAGAACGGCATCGCTCTGTGGTGCGTGGCCGACAACCTGCGCAAGGGCGCGGCGCTGAACGCCGTGCAGATCGCCCAGCTCCTGCACGACAAGGGCCTGATCAGGCAGAAGACCCCGGCCTAGGGTTCCTTAGATCCGATTTCCCCGGCGAAGGCCGGGGCCCAGATGGAAGAGCGCGGGGCTGGCGCTATCGGCTCCGCGCGCTTCCCATCAGCCCAAGCGCCTTGAGATCTGGGTCCCGGCCTTCGCCGGGAAGATCGGATTTTGGAAAGCTCAGCAAGATGCGGGCGGACGGCGAACTTGCCGGCTGAGACAAACGCCGCCGAAAGGTTTGGTCCCATGCCGCCCAGTTCAGCGAGTTCCTCGGCCGAAAGTCGTTCCGCCTATGTCGCCGGCGTCGGCTGTTACGTGCTCTGGGGCTTCCTGCCCCTCTACTTCCACCTGCTGTCGAACCTGGGCGCCACCTCCTGGGAGATGATCGCCCACCGGACGCTGTGGTCGGTGCTGTGGGCTGGCGGCCTGGTATTGATCGCCCGGCAGGGCGGCCAGGTCGCGCGGGTGCTGCGCCAGCCGCGCACGCTGGGGATGCTGCTGCTGTCGACGGCGGCGATCTTCGGCAACTGGACGATCTATGTCTTCGCGGTGAACGCCGGCCACGTGATCGAGGCCAGCCTCGGCTATTACATCAACCCGCTGATGAACATGGCCGCCGGCGCCCTGCTGTTCCGCGAGCGCATGACCGGCGAGGGCAAGGTCGCCATCGGCTTCGCGGCCGTCGGCGTCGCCATCCAGACCATCGCCCTGGGCCACCTGCCGATCGTCTCGCTGGGCCTGGCCGCCACCTTCTGCGCCTACGCCATCCTGCGCAAACAGGTGAAGGCCGACGCCCAGACGGGCCTGTTCATCGAATGCGCCTATCTGGCGCTGCCGGGCCTGGCCTATGTGCTGCACCTGCAATCGACGGGACAGGGCCATTTCGGCCACGGCGCCGCCGTCACGGGCCTGCTGGCCCTGGCCGGTCCGGCCACGGTCATCCCCCTGGCCCTGTTCGCCTGGTCGGCCCGCCGCCTGCCGCTCAGCGCCGTGGGCTTCCTGCAGTTCATCGCCCCCACGCTCCAGTTCCTGCTGGGCGTGGCGTTCGGCGAAGCCTTCACGCCGCTGCGGGCGCTGTCGTTCGTGTTCATCTGGCTGGGCGTGGCGACCTTCGCCTACGGAGCCTGGAAGAGGACCAAGGTCCTGGCGCCGGCCTGAAGACCGGGCCATGGGTCCTAAAAGCGGTGCGCCAGGCCGACCACCAGCTCCAGGTCCGGCGTCTGGCGGTTGAGGCCGACATAGGCCGAGGCGTCCAGCTGGACGTCGTGCAGGGCCTTGGGCGTCCAGGCGGCGGTGAGGTCGAAACTGGCCTGGGTGACATGGCCCGACGGGTCGTCGTCGCGATCGACCCACAGCTCCGCGCCCAGGTTCACCGGGCCGACCGCGCGGCCGACGCCGCCGGCCAGGGCGTAGCCGCCGTGGCGACCAGACCCGCTGGCGTTCTCGCGCGCCTCGACCTGGGGCGACAGGCTCAGCGACCAGTCGGCGTTGAGCGGGATCGAGAGCGGGACGATCACCCCGCCCCGCCACAGATCGCCGCCGATGCCGTTGGCGCCGGTCGGGGCGGTGGCATAGGGCTGGATCGCGGCCGAAAGACCGTCGCCGCCGGGGTTCTTCAGCGACCACCGCAGGCCAAGGCCCAGGTCGCCCGCGCCCGAGACGGTCGAAACGACGCCGTGGTCGTTGGTCTTCACCCGCTCGTGGGCGGTCCAGGTCAGCTGTCCTTCGACGGTCGAGGTGAGGCCCAGCCGCAGCTCCAGCCCGCCGTAGGAGACATCGTCGACCGAGACCCCGCCGCCCCGGCTGAAGGCGGCGTCGACCCCGCCCAGCTCGGCCTGGAAGCGCCCCTTGTCCAGCACGCACGGCGGCGAGCCCTTGCCGGGCCGGTCCGCGCAGAAGTCGCGATCCTCGGCGTGGGCCGCGCCGGCCAGGGCGAGCAACAGGGTTGCGATAGCAAGAGCGCGCGTCATTCGACGTCTCCCGACTCGATGGCTATTCCGAAATCCGATTTCCCCGGCGAAGGCCGGGGCCCAGATCATAGGGTCTAAGGCGCCAAGATAGTCTGAAAGCCACGGCTGGACCTGGGCCCCGGCTCTCGCCGGGGAGATCGGGACGAGGGGGACCTAAAGCGAAGCGTAAGCCGCCTCGATCAGGCGCACGGCGCGCGGATCGCCGATCAGGGCGGCGCCCTGCTTGTTCATCACATAGGCCCCCGACACGCCCCGCGCCGGATCGGCGAACGCGCACGAGCCGCCCCAGCCCGAGTGGCCAAAGGCCTCGGGCGTCGGGCCGTAGAACATGTTGGGTTCGTTGCGCATGAAGCCCGCGCCCCAGCTGATCACGAAGGGCAGCACCAGGTCCTGGCCGATGATGCGCTGGGCGCTGGCGGCCTTGATCCCGGCCGGGGTGATGATCGAGCGGCCGCCCAGGGTCCCGTCGGTGGCCAGGGCGCCCATCAGGCGGGCCAGGGCCTCGGCCGTGGCGTGACCGTTGGCCGAGGGGATCTCGACCCGCCGCCACTCGGCCGCGCCGCGTCCGCCGGGCGAAGACCAGGGCTTGAGAAAGGCGGCGGTCACGGCGGCGTTGATCTCGCCGAACTTGGGCAGGGCCGTCGGGCGCATCAGGTCGGCGACGCGGTCGTGCTCGCTGTCGGGCAGGCCGATCCAGAGATCCAGGCCCAGCGGGGCGCAGATGTCCTCACGCAGGGCCGTCCCCATGGTGCGGCCGTCGACGCGGCGGAAGATCTCGCCGGCGATGTAGCCGTAGGTGACCGGGTGATAGCCGCTGGCCGAGCCGATCGGGAACAGCGGAGCCATGGCGGCCAGTTTCGCGCAGGTGGCGTCCCAGTCGAACCACAGGGTCGGGTCGGTCTCGTCCGGGAACCCCGACAGGCCGGCCTGGTGCGACAGGGCCTGCTCCACCGTGACCGCGCCCTTGCCGGCTTGCGCGAACTCCGGCCAGACGTCGGCGACGGGCTGGTCGTAGGCCAGGCGCCCCTCGTCGACGAGGCGCGCGACCATCAGGGCCGCCACGGCCTTGGTGGTCGAGAACAGGGCCGTCAGCGTGTCGGGACCGAAGGCGACCTCGCGCTTGCGGTCGGCGAAGCCGCCCATCAGGTCGACGACGATCTCGCCATCGACGGCGAACGAAAAGCGCGCGCCGAGCTCGCCTCCATCGACGAAGTTGGCTTCGAACGCCTCGCGCACGCGGGCGAAACGGTCGGGGCAGAGGCCGGTGATTTCGCCCACCATCCTAAGCCAGCCGCTCGATACGGACCGTCGGCGAGGTCTGCTTGATCCGTGCGCCCATGGCCACGATCGGCAGCTCTGGCGCGTTCCAGATATTGGCGGCGGTGACCGTCTCGGCCACCCCGCCGACGGCGCGGGCCAGGCCGTACGAGAAGGTCTGCCCCTCCAGGATCGAGGCGGCGTAGAGGGCGGTCAGCAGGTCGCCGGTGCCGTTGGGCGAGCGCTCGGCCTTGGCGTGAGCGGCCAGCCACGCCTCCTTCTTGTCGGCCAGCACGGCGCCGATCTCGGCCCCGCGATGCACGGATGAAACCAGAGTGATCTTGCCCAGCAGCCGGGCGGCGCGCATGGCGCTCTGCGGGTCGCGGGCGTCCGTGCCGGTCAGCTTCTGCAGCTCCCAGCTGTTGCAGGCCACGACGTCGGCGCGGGGGATCAGGTCGGCGATGATGGCGTCGGCGGTCTCGGCCGGGATGTAGAGGCCCTTGCCGGCGTCGCCCATGGTCGGATCGACGATGACGGTGGGCCGCCGAGTGGCCGCGCCGTTCGGGCGGGGAGACTCTCGCACGGCGTCGATGACCCGCGCGGCGGCCCGCACCTGGGCGGCGGTGGCGAAATAGCCGGTGATGACCAGGTCGACGAGGCCGAACAGCCCGTTGGCCTCGATCCCGTCCATCATGCCCTCGAACACCTCGATCGGCACCGGCGCCCCGCCGGGGATGCCCCAGCCGGGATGGCGGCCATACAGCACGGTCGGCACGACCATTGAGTCGATACGGAACTGCGCCAGGGCGGTGGCTTGCGCCGTCGCGCCCACCTGGCTGCCGGCGACGTGGCTGGAGATGATCAAGGCTAACGGCATGGCAAAGCGATTAGCCGAGCAATGCGGACTTGAATAGGGCGTCCCGACCTGTGGCCGAAAAAGAAAAGGCCCACCGTCGCCGGCGGGCCTTTCCTCTTGTTTCAAACGATTTCCGCAACGGAAACTGGCGCCGCGGATGTCGCTATTAGTAGCGATAGTGGTCCGGCTTGAACGGACCCTTTTCCGGCACGCCGATGTAGTCGGCCTGATCCTTGCGCAGGGTCGAGAGCTTGGCGCCCAGCTTTTCCAGGTGGAGGAAGGCGACCTTCTCGTCCAGGTGCTTGGGCAGGGTGTAGACTTGGTTTTCGTACTTGGCCTTGTTGGTCCACAGTTCGATCTGGGCCAGGGTCTGGTTGGTGAACGAGGCCGACATCACGAACGAGGGGTGGCCCGTGGCGTTGCCCAGGTTCACCAGACGGCCTTCCGACAGGACGATGATCTTCTTGCCGTCCGGGAATTCCACGTGGTGGACCTGCGGCTTGATCTCGTCCCACTTGAAGTTGCGCAGGCCGGCGATCTGAATTTCCGAGTCGAAGTGACCGATGTTGCAGACGATGGCGTTGTTCTTCATCCGGCGCATGTCGTCGACCGTGATGACGTCCTTGTTGCCCGTCGCCGTGACGAAGATGTCGGCCTTGTCGGCGACGTCCTGCAGGGTCTGGACTTCGTAGCCCTCCATCGCCGCCTGCAGGGCGCAGATCGGGTCGATCTCGGTGACGATCACGCGGGCGCCGCCTTGGCGCAGCGAGGCGGCCGAGCCCTTGCCCACGTCGCCGTAGCCGCAGACCACCGCGACCTTGCCCGACAGCATGACGTCGGTGCCGCGGCGGATCGCGTCGACCAGCGATTCACGGCAGCCGTACAGGTTGTCGAACTTCGACTTGGTGACGCTGTCGTTGACGTTGATGGCCGGGAACGGCAGGTCGCCCTTGGCGGCCATCTGGTACAGGCGGTGCACGCCCGTGGTGGTTTCTTCCGACACGCCGCCGATGGCCGCGCGGATGGCCGAGTAGAAGCCCGGCTTTTCGGCCAGATACTTCTTCATCACGGCGTAGAGGGCTTCTTCTTCCTCGTTCTGCGGGTTGTTCAGGATCGACGGATCCTTCTCGGCCTTCGGGCCCAGCACGCAGAGCAGGGTGGCGTCGCCACCGTCGTCGAGGATCAGGTTCGGGTAGCCGCCGTCGTGCCACTCGAAGATCTTGTGGGCGTATTCCCAGTACTCGACCAGGTTCTCACCCTTGAAGGCGAACACCGGCACGCCAGAGGCGGCGATGGCGGCCGCGGCGTGGTCCTGGGTCGAGAAGATGTTGCACGAAGCCCAGCGGACCTCGGCGCCCAGGGCCGTCAGCGTCTCGATCAGCACGGCGGTCTGGATGGTCATGTGCAGGCTGCCGGCGATGCGGGCGCCCTTCAGGACCTGGGCCGGGCCGTACTCGGCGCGCGTGGCCATCAGGCCCGGCATCTCGGTCTCGGCGATGGCGATTTCCTTGCGGCCGAAATCGGCGAGCGAGATGTCCTTGACGATATAGTCGGCCACGGTCGGGCTCCTGCGGTCGGATGGGATCTTGAGCGGCTTATAGCGCGCCCGACCCTTCCTAGCAATTAACGCATAAAGATATCTTTATGTCCGACGCTCAGCGCGCGCGGAACGTGGTGACCCAGAAGTCCTGCGACAGCCCCTGGCAGGCCGACAGCTCGGTGCGCTCGGTCAACACAAAGGCCTTTCCGGTCCAGGCGTGGGTGGTGGCGATCCCGCAATCGGCGACGCCTCGGCCCTTGGCGTAGCTGTGCAGTTCCTGGCGGTCGGCGTCGAACTCGGCGCTGGTCGCCATGGCTCGTTCCTTGACATCTCCAGGCCCGCCGAGGTCGACGAGGCGGACATGGCCGCCCTTCTCGTCGGCCAGCACCAGGGCCGAGCTGATCTGATACGCCCCGACCCAGCAGGGGATGGTCCACAGCACCATGCCCGACGCCAGGCGGCTGGACGATGGCGCCTCCGGCGGCTTGGCCTCGCATTCGAAGCCCTTCAGGCGGTCCAGCACGGCCCGGGGCGGCGTGTCGGTCAGACCGGTCTGGCTGACCGGCTTGGCGGCGCGGATGACCGGCAGGGACGGTGGAGCGGGTACGGCCGAGGCCGGCGACGGCCCCCTGGCGACCAGGGCGGTGACGCCGCCGGCGCGCTTCTGCCGATCATCGATCCAGCGCAGGGCGGCCGAGCCGCCGCTGAGCGACAGGGTGACGACTGTCCGATCGCCGGACCGCACCGTCAGGGCCCGGCCGCGTGCGATCGCGGCCAGCAGCGCCGGAACCTGCGCGGGGCTGACCGTCCAGCCGCGGAAATCGTCGTCGGAACCCTCCGGCGCCCCGGTGCGGGCCACGGCCTTGCCGTCCACGGCCAGGCTCAGCGGACCGTTGATGCCCTTGCCCGCCTCGGCGGCGAGGTTGATGTCGAACTCGGGGATCGCGCCGGCTTCCGCCGCGCGACGGACGCGCAGGACCGCGCCGCCCTCTTCGTCCGGCGGAAAGCCATAGGCCGTGCAGACCCGGACGTTGTCGCAGGCCGCCCACCAGTCCTTGAAGGTCGCCGTACCGTCGCTAGCGGCGGCGGAACCGGCCAGCAGCAACCCCGCCATGAGGACCGTCGCCCGCAGCACTAGAAGCTCAGCTCCGGCTGCATCGCGCCAGGCTGCTGAGTTTCGGGCAGGTGGCAGGTGAAGGTCGAGCCGGCACCCGGCTCGCTCTCCAACGCCACCCAGCCGCCATGCAGCTCGACCAGCGCCTTGACCAGGGCCAGGCCCAGGCCAGGCCCGCCGCGATCCCGGCCGACGAAGCGGTCGAAGATATGGGCCTGGACGTGGAACGGCACGCCCCGGCCGGTGTCGGAGACGTCGAGGCGCACCTCGCCCAGCGCGCGGCGGGCCGACAGGGTGACGCGGCCGCCCGGCGGGGTCTGGCGCAGGGCGTTCTCGACCAGGTGGTCCAGGGTCTGGGCCAGGCGCTTGCCGTCGCCGCGGATTAGCCCGACTTCTTCGTCGCACTCGACCGCCAGGGTCACCGCGCCCAGCTGGGCGTCCTTCAGGGCGTGTTCCTGGGCGTTGAGCAGCAGGTCGGAGACGCGGATGTCCCCGATCTCCAGCGCCATCTCGCCCGCGTCGATCTGGGCCATGTCCAGCACGTCGTCGATCGAGCGGGCCAGCTGGGTGGCGGCGGCGCGGACGGCGGCCACGTGGTTGCGGCCGCGCTCGGAGATGCCGTCGGCGCGCTCCAGAAGCTCCGAATAGCCGATGATCGTCGTCAGCGGCGTGCGCAGTTCGTAGCTGACGTTGCCGACGAAGTCGCGCTTCAGCCGCTCGGCCTCGGCCAGGGCGGCTGACCGGTCGGCCAGGGCCGACTGCAGGTCGCGGGTGTCGGTGACGTCGGCGAAGGCGATCAGGGTCGCGCCGTCCGGCAGCGGCCGGCTCTGATAGACGACGATGCGGTCGTCCGAGGTGCGAACCTCGCCCGAGGTCGGGGCGCGCATCTGCGGATCGGGATCGGCCACCCGGCCCTTCAGCTCGCGCCAGAAGGCCAGGTCGTGCAGGCGCGGCACGCACAGCTCGACCACGCCCTCGAAGTCGCCGGCCGCCTCCAGGGCGAAGGCGCTGACGTTCCAGAAGGTCTCGAAGGCCTCGTTGTGCAGGCGCAGGCGCCCGTCAGAACCGAACACCGCGACGGCGTCGTTCAGCTTGTCCAGCGTGGCCTGCTGCACCTGGATCAGGGCGTTGTACTGGGCCTTCAGGCGCAGCTCGCCGGTGATGTCGGAATAGATCAGCAGCATGCCGCCCAGCGGATGGGGCTGGCGCACCACCTTCAGCGTCCGCCCGTCGGGCAGGTGCCACAGGTCGTCGGCCTGAGGCCCCACGTCCTCGTAGCGGGCCAGCTCGGCGGCCTTCCAGACGGCGTAGTCGATGGTCTCGGGCAGGCGACGGCGCTGGCGCAGGCGATCCAGGATCTCGCCATGGGTCGGACGGTCGGCCAGCCAGGCCGGCTCCAGGCCCCACAGTTCGGCGAAGGCGGTGTTGTGGAACGACAGCCGCCGCGTGGCGCTGAAGATCGCCACGGCCTCGGCGATGTGGTTCAGGGTCTCGTCGTGGGCCTCGACGTGCTTCTTGAAGGCGTCGCGGACATCCTCGATCTCGGTGACGTCGGCGCAGAACACCCCGACCCCGCCGCCTTCAAGGGGCTGGGCCGACAGGCGGAACGCGCGGCGGCGGCCTTCCAGGTTGATCCAGCGCACGGCCTCGCGGCGGCCTTCTCCGTTGGCGCTTTTCTCGACGGCCTCGACGACCAGGGCGTCGGCGGCGCGGTCGAAGCTCTTGCCGGCCAGGGCGGCCGCGGAGGCGGAGCTGGCCCCGACGGCGCGGACGAAGGCGGCGTTGCCCCAGACGGCCTGGCCGTCGGCCCCGGCGATCCAGGCCGGCTCGGCCACGCTGTCGACGAAGGCTGCGAAGCGGGACGCCGACGGCAGGCCGGAATCGCCGCCGCTGCCGGCCATCAGGCGCAGCCAGGCCAGCGCCCCGACCGCGCGGCCCTCGACCGAAACCCAGCCCGCGGCCCCGCGCGCTTCGAACGCGCAGGCTTCGCCGCGCTCGAACAGCGCCGTCAGCTTGTGGGCATGGTCGGGATCGGCCCCGCCCAGGGCGGCGATCACCGCGTCGACGCGGGCCTCCACGCCCAGCACCTGGGCGCAGGCCGAAAGACCCTCGGCCCCGGCGGCCAGATCGGCGCGGCCGCCCTCGACGGCGATCACGGCGGTGTCGAAGGCTTCGACCCAGGCGGGCGCGTCCAGGGCGTCGCCGCCTTGCAGGCTAAGGCGGGCCTTCAGCGCGGCGATGCGGGCCTCATAGCCGCGGCGCTGCCCCAGCGACCACAGGGTGACGCAGATGGCGAGACAAACCGCGCCGGCCACGGCCGCGAGGATCAGGTCGTACGAAGTCATCAGGCGCGTCGCTTACCCCAGCGGGTCGTCGAATCAGAATCCCAGATTAGTCGGGCCATGACCAGAGCGCGATCAAGGTCGGGTGTGGCGGTCGGTCGCGATTTCATCGCGACACCCGGTGGCTTAACGCTCCAATCGCTCTATTTGGAGACCCATGACCTGGTCCGACCGCCTCGCCCCGTCGCTCGACGACTTCGCCGCCCTGGCCCGGCTGGCCTTCGACGCCCTGCCCGACGAATTCCGCAAGCTGACCGGCGACGTGGTCATCCGGGTCGACGACTTCGCGGCCGAGGAGGTCCTGGACGGCCTGGACATCGAGGACGCCTTCGAGCTGACCGGCCTCTATCAGGGCGTCGACCTGGGCCGCCGCTCGGTGCTGGACTACGGAACCGAGCCGTCGCGCGTGTTTCTCTACCGCCGTCCGATCCTGGACGAGTGGGCCGAGCGCGGCGACGTCAGCCTCGGTGACCTGATCGCCCACGTGCTGGTCCACGAGATCGGCCACCATTTCGGCCTGTCGGACGACGACATCCACCGCATCGAGGACGAGGCATGAGCCCCAATCCCAGCCAACTCTTCGACACCGACACCTGGCGCGAGCGCATGGACGAGCGCTGGTTCGACACCGGCGCGGCCATGGCCGAGGCCGGCGCCGTCGACCTCGTCTCGATCGAGGACGAGAAGGTCACCGCCCACGTCACCGGCAGCGTCGGCGATCTCTATGTCGTGCAGCTGTGGGCTCCGGCCGGCGAAGGCCTGTGCACCTGCCCCGGCTTCGAGAAGTTCGGGGCCTGCAAGCATCAGGCGGCCGTGGTCACCGCCGCCAACGCCGCCGACCTGGCCAAGGTCCGCGAGCGCATGGCGAAACTGCGCGACGGCCTGGCCCTCGACAGCAAGGACGCCCTGATCGAACGCCTCGCCGAACTGGCCCGCGTGCAGCCGGCCGTGCTGGCGGCGCTGGAAGGGCGCTAGAGGAAGTCGTCGATCGGCGCCTTGCGCTTGGCCTTCGGTTTCGGCCGTTCCCACATCACGCCCGGATAGCCCTTCAGCGGGACCAGCTTGCCGCCGCCATAGGCCCAGTCCGGCGCCTGGTCGAGCGACGTGTGGTAGCGCGGCTCGCGGCCGGTGCGGGTCTCGAACAGGGCGCGCGGCAGGTTGATCATGGTCGGGGCGCGCTTGCGCTCCATGAAGATCGGCGTCCCGCAGCGACTGCAGAAGCCCCGGGTCGTTCCCTCGTGCTCGTGGCGGGTGACGAGGTCCTCGCCCTCCAGCCAGCGGAAGCGGCTGCGGTAGCTGGCCGTGTAGGTGACATAGGCGCAGCCCTGGGCGCGGCGGCTGGCGGCCGAGTGGTCGTGGAACGCCCACCGCGCCGGCACGCCGATGGCGACCCGCACCGCCCCGCACGCGCACGCGCCTTCGGCCTCCTCGGCGGGCGGTTTGAGGGGCTTGGGCATGGGGAGAACTCCGAAGCGACTGGCCGTTTCCGAATAAAGCGCACTGCTGCCAGATCTGACAGCAGGCCGGCTTGACCAAACCCGCCCCGCGCCGCTCTGCTGCCAACTCAAAAAAGGGGGAAAACGCCATGGCGACGCTGTACGAGCGCTACATCCTGCCCAAGCTGCTGTGCTGCGCTTGCGGCGCGCCGGCGTTTCGCGAGCAGCGGACCAAGATCGTGCCCCAGGCGTGGGGCAAGGTGCTGGAGCTCGGCGTCGGCGGCGGCTTGAATCTCGCCTTTTACGACCCGGCCACGGTGACCCGCGTCACCGGCGTCGACCCCTCCGCCGAGTTGCGCGCCCTCGCCCAGGCCGCCCCGCGCCCCGAGGGCCTGGCGGTCGAGATCGTCGCGGGCGAGGGCGAGAGCCTGCCGTTCGGCGACGCCCGTTTCGACACCGTGCAGTGCACCTTCACCCTGTGCTCGGTCCGCTCGCCCGCCGCCGTCTTGTCCGAGGCTCGGCGGGTGCTGCGGCCGGGCGGCCGCTTCCTGTTCTGCGAGCATGGCCTCACGCCCGACGCCGGTACGGCGCGCTGGCAGCGACGCATCGAACCGCTGTGGAAGCGCCTGGCGGGCGGCTGTCACCTGACGCGGCCGGTCTCGGCGGCGGTCCAGGCGGCCGGCTTCCGCCTGGACGAGAACCACCGCTTCTATCTCGACAAGACGCCGCGTCCGCTGGGCTGGTGCGAGCGGGGCGCCGCGAGCGTCGCCTAGAGAGGCTGGCCGCGTCCCAGCCCAGCCACGCCAGCAAACCTGACGCCTCCGTCATTTTTTGTTTGACCCGTCCGCTCAACTGAGTTGACAGTGTTCAGATGGGCCGAGATCCGCGCAAGACGGACCCTGCCCGCTGGACATCGCACGGCCGATAGGGAGCGCCGACATGACCGACCCAATCTCTAAAGACCGGAATATCACCAAGGACGCCATGTACGACGCGGTCGCGCCGGACGACTTCGAGTCGATGCTCGAACTCGACCGCTACGGCAACCGCTCCAGCGCCTTCGACAAGATCATCTCGGCGACCCACGACCACTTCTGGGATCCGCTGGACAAGACCTATATCGACTTCGACGAGCCGTTCGACATGGAGAACCAGGCCCTGGTTCCCGAGGACATGGTCATCGCCCTGTCGACCGACTACGTCTCCAACCACCTGTCCGACCCGAAGACGCGCATCCGCTTCATCAACCAGTCGGTGCTGCGCAGCTTCTCGTCGATCCTGCACGGCGAGCAGGGCGCGCTGAACCTGTCGGCCAGCCTGTGCCACGTGCTGAAGGACCAGGGCGCGCAGGAATATGCCGCCAACCAGACGCGCGAAGAGGCCCGCCACGTCACGGCCTTCGCCAAATACATCAAGGCCCGCTGGGGCAAGCCGGTCGAATGCGGCCCCGCCCTGAAGACCCTGCTGGTCGAGATCATCGGCGCGCCCGAGGTCTACAAGAAGATCATCGGCATGCAGATGCTGGTCGAAGGTCTGGCCATGGGCGCCTTCGCCACCTTCTACAACAATATCAACGATCCCGTGGGCAAGCGCCTGCTGCAGCTGGTGATGACCGACGAGGCCTTCCACCACAAGTTCGGGAAGATCTGGGCCGACCGCACCGTGCCCAAGCTGTCGCCCGAGGAACACGCCATCATCGAGGACTGGGCGGCGCACTGTTTCCAGACCCTGCTGTTCAACCTCGTCTCGCCGCACCAGCAGCTGGACCTCTATGCCGAATTCGGCCTGGATCCCGACAAGGTGGTCGAGGAGTACGGGAAGATCATGACCGACGACGTGCGTCGGGAGAACATGAAGGAGCAGACCAACATCTTCCGGGTGCTGGTCAAGACGCTGCTCAACGCAGGCATCATCACCGACCGCACCAAGGCCTTCTACGCCATGTATGTCGATCTCGACGAACTGAAGGGTGAGGGCGAGCGGATGGTCGGCGACGACATCGCCGAGGAAGGCATCCGCCACCTGCAAGCCATCAACTTCAAGGATCGTCCAGTCGGCGCCGTCAGCATCGCCGCCGAGTAGTCGCGCCCCGGCGCCAGAGCTTAGCCGCCCCGCCGGAACCCCGGCGGGGCGGTCGTCGTTTTTGGACCGCGCTATCATCCGGCGGCCGCGGGCCGTCGTATCTGGTCACGCGTTCACGCCCCGGAGTCTTCATGCGCGCCGCCCTCCTCGCCCTGCCGCTCGTTCTGTCGCTGAGCGCCTGCGTCTCCGGCCCTAGCGGCAATCCCAATCCGCCGCAGCCGGCCAAGGCCGTGGAGCTCGATCGCTACCTGGGCAAGTGGTACGAGGTCGCCCGCTACGACATGCGCTTCGAGAAGGGCTGCGAAGGCGTCACCGCCGAATATTCCAGGCGCCCCGACGGCCTGATCCGCGTGCTCAACACCTGCCGCCAGGGCGCCGTGGACGGCCCGGTGAAGGTCGCCGAGGGCAAGGCCAAGGTCGTGGACATCACGACCAACGCCAAGCTGAAGGTCAGCTTCTTCGGCCCGTTCTTCGGCGACTACTGGGTCATGGACCACGCCGACGACTACAGCTGGTCGATCGTCGGCGAGGGCTCGGGACGCTATCTGTGGCTCTTGTCGCGCGAGCTGCCGACCGAAGCTGACCGCGCGGCGCTGACCGCGCGGGCCAAGGCGCTTGGCTATGACGTGGGCATGCTGCGGCCGACGAAGCAGCCAGCGCCTTAGCGCCCCTCTTGATCCGCGAACAAAGCTGGAACACTATTCCGTCGATGGACGTGATTATCCAGCTTCAGAGCCGGCCTGAAACCACCCTGAACGTGACGCGCGGCGCCGCGCGACTGTTGGTGGATCTGGGCTATGCGCCGCTCGCTGAAGTCACCCTGCCCAATGGACGACGCGCCGACCTGATGGCGCTGGGACCCAAGGGCGACGTGCTGATCGTCGAGGTGAAGTCGGGGCTGGAGGACTTCCGGGTCGACCGGAAGTGGGGCGAGTACGCACCCTATTGCGACGCGTTCTATTTCGCCGTCGCGCCGCATTTCCCGGAGGGCGTCCTGCCGGACGAGCCGGGGCTGGTCGTCGCCGACGGCTTCGGCGGCGCGGTCGTGCGCGAGGCCCCGCTCACGCCCCTGGCGCCAGCGCGTCGCAAGGCCCTGACGCTGGCGTTCGCCCGCCTCGCGGCCTTGCGGGCCGCGGGCGTGAACGCCGAGCGCCTGAGTCTCTAAAGGTCTGGCTAGTCCAGGTTCCGCGCGATCAGGAAACCCACGCCCAGGCCGATGGCGAACGCGCCGAAGGCCACGCCGATCGGGTGTTCCTCGGCGGTGTGATGAACCACCTGGGCCTTGTCGCGGGTCCAGGCCGCGCCGACCTTGGCCTTTTGCTCGGCGAAGGTGCGGGTCTGCTGGGCAACTTCGGTGGCGGTCTCGCGGGCCGACTTGACGGACTTGGTCACCGCTTCCTTGGCGCGCTTGGTCTTTTCGGCGGTCGTCTTCCTGGCCTCGTCAACGGCCGCAGCGGCGGCGGACGAGGCGTCGTTCGGGGTAAAGCTGCTGACGTCGGTCATGGGGGGAGGCTCCTCGGCTTGACGGGGAGCTAACGCGCGGGGAGCCGTCTAGTTCTCCCGCACGACCTTCAAAACCGCCTCGCCGTAACGATCCAGCTTGCCCTGGCCGACGCCGCCGGACTTGCCGAGCGCCGCCAGGGTGGCCGGACGCGCGGCGGCGATCTCGGCCAGGGTGGCGTCGTGGAAGATGACGTAGGGCGGCACGTGCTGCGCCTGCGCCTGCTCCTTGCGCCACGCGCGCAGGGCCTCGAACAGGACCTGGTTCTCGGTCGGGATGGTCAGGGCCTTGCCCTCGCGGCGCTTGCGGGCGCCCGTCGAGCGGCCGGTCTCCGGCGCCTCGGCCATCTGGCGCAGGGCGACGCGGCGCTCGCCGCGATAGACCTGGCGCACGCCCTCGACGTCGCCCAGGCCGATCAACGGCCGGCCGTCATTGGGATCCTCGCGCAGCAGGCCCTCGAAGATCAGGGTGTCGAACAGGTCGCGCCACACCGGCTGGCTGAACTCGCGACCGATGCCGAAGGTCGGCAGCTGCGCCTCCTGCGGCGTGACGTCCTTGGTCTTGCCCAGCAGGTGTTCGATCAAGCGCCCGCGCCCGAACCGGCCGCCCATGCGGTGGACGGCCGACAGCGCCTTCTGAGCGGCCTCGGTGGCGTCGATGCCGGTCGGCGGCGAGACGCAGACGTCGCAGACCCCGCAGCGGGCCACGCCCTCCTCGCCGAAATAGCGACGGACGGCGGCGGCGCGACAGGTGACGCCCTCCAGCATGGAATAGAACTGGCGCAGCTTGCGGCCTTGCGCCTGCTTGACCTCGTCGGGGGCGTCCTTGGTCTCGATCCGGCGGCCGGCCCAGGCCATGTCGGCCGAGCCGTAGAGCGTGATGCCCTCGGCCGGCTGGCCGTCGCGGCCGGCGCGGCCGACCTCCTGCCAATAGGCCTCGATGGCGGCCGGCGGGTCGGCGTGGATCACGAAGCGGACATCGGGCTTGTCGACGCCCATGCCGAACGCGATCGTCGCCACCATCACCGCGGCGTCGGCCTCCAGGAAGTCCTCCAGCCGCTTGGCGCGGACGGCCTTGTCGAGGCCGGCGTGATAGGCCAGGGCCGGAACGCCCTCGGCGTTGAGCTTCTCGGCCAGCTTTTCGGTGGAGTCGCGGCTGCCGGCATAGACGACGCCGGCCCGGCCAGGACGTTCCAGCACCAGTTCGACCACCCGGTCATGGCCCTTGCCACGCTTGCGCTCGGCGGAGAGGGCCAACTCGGGCCGGGCGAAGCTGTCGACGAACTCGGCCGCGCCCTGCAGGCGCAGTTCGGCGCGGATGTCGTCGCGGGTCCGGGCGTCGGCGGTGGCGGTGACGGCCAGGCGAGGCACGTTGGGGAACAGCTCGGCCAGCCGCCCCATCATCCGGTATTCGGGCCTGAAGTCGTGCCCCCACTGACTAACGCAGTGGGCCTCGTCGACGGCGACCAGGGCCAGAGGCGTGCGCGAGAGGCGATCCAGCATCCACGGCTGCATCAGGCCTTCGGGCGACAGGTACAGCAGGTCGACCTCGCCGGCGTCGATGCGCCGCCAGATGTCCGAGCGCTCGTCCATCGAGACGTTGCTGTCCAGCCGCTCGGCCGCCACGCCCGCCTGGCGCAGGCCCTGGACCTGGTCGGCCATCAGCGCGATCAGCGGCGAGATCACCAGACCCAGCCCGGGCCGGATCAGCGACGGGATCTGATAGCACAGGCTCTTGCCGCCGCCGGTCGGCAGCACGGCCATGGCGCTGCGCCCGGCCAGGATCTCGTTGATCACCCCCGCCTGCATGCCTCGGAAATCGGCGTGGCCGAAGGTGCGCCGCAAGACGTCGCGGGCGTGGTCGAGTTCTGGGGATTCGGGAGGAACATACACGGGCGCTCTTTTGGCAGCGTCCGGCCCCCAGGCCAAGTGTTGGGGCCCCCAGGACGTCATGATCACCGCGCCTCTCGCTTACTCAATTCCAGGTAGCATATCGCCACGATCGGTCGAGCGCCACAAGAGCGCCTCGGGTCGCATTTACCTCTCGTCAATCTTGTCGCGCGTTCTGTGGGCTTCGGCTAAACGGAACACGCGCGAGCGTGAGCCTCCTCGCGGCCGCATCTTGGAACAGGAAGACCATGGCGAACGGACCCTTCGGCGGGAACAAGGCGGCCAGGCCGCAGCGCACCCCGCTCCAGGCCCTCGTCTATTGGGGCACGGTCCTGGGCGTCTGGGGCCTGATCTTCATCGTCGCCTTCTTCGCGGTGTTCGCCAGCGATCTGCCGGACACGTCCAAGCTCTACGACGTCAAGCGCCAGCCCTCGATCAACTATCTGGACCGCTCGGGCGCCCTGCTGGCGGTGCGCGGCAGCCAGTACGCGCCGCCGGTCGATATCGACGCCCTGCCGGAATACGTGCCGGCCGCCTTCGTGGCGATCGAGGACCGGCAGTTCTACCACCACTTCGGCTTCAACCCCTGGGGCATCATGCGATCGGTGGCGTGGAACGCCACCCATGACGGCCCGCAGCGCGGCGGCTCGACCATCACCCAGCAGCTGGCCCGCAACCTGTTCCTGAGCCCGGCCCAGAACTATCGCCGCAAGGCCCAGGAGCTGATCCTGGCCGTCTGGCTGGAGATGAAGTTCAGCAAGAAGCAGATCCTGGCCCTCTACATGAACCGGGTCTATTTCGGCGCGGGCGCCTACGGCATCGAGGCCGCCTCCCAGCGCTACTTCAACAAGCCCGCCAAGGACCTGACCATCGGCGAGTCCGCGCTGCTGGCCGGAATGATGAAGGGTCCGGCCCGCTATTCGCCGGTCTCGGCCAAGGAGCGCGCCGCCCGCCGCGCCACCATCGTCCTCGACGAGATGGTGCGCATCAAGGCCATCACGCCCGAGCAGCGCGACGAGGCCTTCAAGGAGCCGGTGCGGGTCTCGGCCACCCTGGCCAACCAGCGCGCCCAGTACTTCACCGACTATATCGACGCCCAGGTCCGCTCGCTGGTCGGCGAACCGACCGAGGACCTGGTCGTCGAGACCACGCTGGACCTGCCGATCCAGGTCTCGGCCGAGCGCGCCGTGAAGCTGGGCGTGGATGGCCACGGGGCCCAGGGCGTGCAGCAGGCGGCGCTGGTCGCCATCGACGGCGAAGGCCGTATTCGCGCCTATGTCGGCGGCGCCGACTATGCCGACAGCCAGTTCGACCGCGCCACCACCGCCCGCCGTCAGGCCGGCTCGGCCTTCAAGCCGTTCGTCTATCTGACCGCCATGGAGCAGGGCCGCACGCCCGCCGTCATGGTCGTCGACGAGCCGGTCAAGATCGGCAACTGGGAACCGAGGAACTACACCAACAAGTATCTGGGCCCGATCACCCTGCAGACGGCCCTGGCTCAGTCGATCAACACGGTCGCCGCGCGGCTGGCCAACGAGGTCGGCACCAGCAATGTCGCCGCCACCGCCCGTCGTCTCGGCATCACCAGCAAGATCCAGCTGGACCCGTCGATGGCCCTGGGCGCGGTCGAGGTCTCGCCGATGGAGATGGCCCAGGCCTACGCCCCGTTCTCGAACGGCGGCTTCATGGCCAAGGGCTACGGCATCGAGCGCATCCGCACCGCCAGCGGCAAGGTGCTGTACGACCACAGCGTCGATCGCCAGGCCCGCTCGGCCGTGATCGGCTCGCCGGCCCTGCAGTACATGAACCAGATGATGCGCCAGGTCGTGGCCTCGGGCACCGGCACGCGCGCCAAGGTCGCCGGCTATGACATCGCCGGCAAGACCGGCACGACCAGCGACTACAAGGACGCCTGGTTCGTCGGCTACACGGGCGGCTTTGTCACCGCCGTCTGGACCGGCAAGGACGACAACACCCCGATGAAGCGGGTCACCGGCGGCGGCGCCCCGGCCGAGATCTGGCGCACCTTCATGTCGGCCGCCCTGCCCCGCCTGAAGGCCACCCCAATCCCGGGCGGCATGGTCGAGCCTCCGCCGGTCGAGAACACCGACCCGATCGGCGATCTGATGAACACCACCCCAGGTCCGGAAGGCCCGGCGGCCGAAACCCCCTCCGGCGCGGCCCCGCCGGCGGACCAGCTGCCCTACTAGGTCGGCGAAGCCCCGATCGCGTGCAGCTCCGCCGCGTGGGCCCGTAGCCACGCGCGGTGGGGCGCGGGATCACCGGCCAGCCGCTCGCACAGCGCCCAGAAGCGCGGCCCGTGGTTGGCCTCGATCAGGTGGGCGCACTCGTGGGCGGCGACGTAGTCGGCCACCACCGCCGGGGCCAGGATCAGGCGCCAGCTGTAGCGAATCGCCGCCGGAGCCCTGGATGTCGCCGGCCGGCAGGAGCCCCAGCGCGCCTTGGGATCGGCCACCGCCACCGACGGCATCGGCCGGCCCAGGGCCGCGGCATGGACGGCGGTGCGCTCGGTCAGCACGGCCAGCGCCTCGCGCCTGGCCAGGCGGATGACCTTCAGCCCCCAGTTGGCGTCGTCGGGCGCGACGATGCGGGGTCCATCGCCATGGGCGTCGTCAAGGCGAGCCCGCCCCGGACCGACCTCGAGGCGATAGGCCTTGTCGTTGAGCCGCAGGATCCCGCCGGGCGCCAGGTTCATCCGCTCGGGCAGGGCCGCCAGCTGCTTGGCGATCCAGCCGGACTTCTCCTGGGCGAAGGCCACGGCCTCGTTCAGGCGCTTAGGATTGGGAGCCAGGGCGACGATCTCGGACCGGGCCCGGTCGACGCGCAGCGAAATCCGCCGCGCCCGGCCGTCCACCCGCAGGCGAACCGGCCAGCCGCCGATCTCCAGTCGATCACCGTCGGAAAAGCGTTGGGCCTTGAGCGCGAACATCGGGGCTTAAGATCGGGTGCGTTGGCTCGCGCCGCAAGCGGGCCCGCAATCCTCGCCCTTCGACAAGCTCAGGGTGAGGATTTCTAGTGTCCCGATTCCGAAGTTCGCAAGCGCTTGTGGCAAGCTCCGACGAACTTCGGAATCGATAAGGACACTAGCGCGGCGCCAACATTCGTCCTCACCCTGAGCCTGTCGAAGGGCGGGGACGGTCGCTCGGCCCCTAAGCCTCTTCCTCGAAGTGCGGGTCGCACTTGCGGATGAAGCGGCGCACGCGCGGATAGATCTCCTCGCGGAAGCGGCGGCCGTTGAACACGCCGTAGTGGCCGACGCCGGGCTGCACATAGTCCAGCTTCAGGTCGTCGGGGATGTTCGCGCATAGGCCGTGGGCGGCCTGGGTCTGGCCGATGCCGGAGATGTCGTCGTTCTCGCCCTCGACCGTCATCAGGCCGATGTCGGTGATCGTCTCGGGCTTCACCAAGGTCCCGCGGTGCGTCAGCTCGCCCTTGGGCAGCAGGTACTGCTGGAAGACGATGTCGATGGTCTGGAGATAGAACTCCTCCGTCAAGTCCAACACCGACAAATACTCGTCATAGAATTCCAGGTGCTTGTCGGCGCTGTCGCCGTCGCCGGTCACCAGGTGCTCGAAGTAGCGGCGGTGGGCCTCCTGGTGGCGCTCGGCGTTCATGCTCATGAAGCTGGCCAGCTGGACGAAGCCCGGATAGACGCGCCGGCCCGCGCCCGGATAGGGCGGCGGAACGGTGTAGATCATGTTCGACTGGAACCAGGTGAACGGCTTTTCCTCGGCCAGCTGGTTGGTCACGGTCGGCGACAGGCGCGCGTCGATCGGCGAGCCCATGAAGGTCATGCTGGCCGGGCGTGACGGATGGTTCCGCTCGGCCATCAGGGCGGCGCCGGCCAGGACCGGCGGCCCGGGCTGGCAGACGGCCACGACGTTCGGGCGCGGCCCCAGCACGGCCAGCATCTCGATGATGTGGTCGATATAGTCGTGGAAGTCGAAGCGGCCTTCCAGCACCGAGACGTTGCGGGCGTTGACCCAGTCGACGATGAACACCGAATGGTCGGGCAGGAAGGCTTCGACCGTGCCGCGCAACAGGGTGGCGTAGTGGCCCGACAGCGGGGCGACGATCAGCACGGCGGGATCCAGCGAAAACTTCCCGGCCCGGCGCATGTCGGCCATGTCGCGGTCGAACTGGATCACCCGCGCCCAGGGGCTTTGCCAGACCACGGTCTCACGGACGCGGACGTCGACCTGGCCGACCCTGATCGTGTCCAGGTTCCATTTGGGCTTGCCGTAGCGGCGCGTGACGTTGGCGAACAGATCCGCGCCGGCGTGCATATGTCGGCCGACGGCCGAGTCGGCGGCCGGATTCAGCGGCGATCCCCAGAAGTCCCGGGCCGCCCGCGCCGCGAGGCGCATCGGCGTGGAGGCGTAATAAGCCGCCTCATGTAGAGCGTAGAGCATGGCGCACTCGCGATGTTGCATCGCAACATAGCACGCCAAAGCCTAAGAGAGTCTACCTTTCACAGCGATTGGCGCCGCGTCATGGGGCCGCCTCACGCCGGAGTGGTAGCGTTCTCAGCCCTCGCGCATCGCGTCGGCGATCCGGCGTGCGATATCCGCCGGCGGCAGGTTGTAGGGGATCACCGTCTTAAAGCGCCCCTTGGGGTCCATCAGGTAGATCGCCGTCGAGTGGTCCATGGTGTAGCCGGGGCCGTCGCCGACCTTGGCGTAGTAGACCTTGTAGGCCTTGGCGGCCGCCTGGACCTGCTCCTGCGTCCCGGTCAGGCCGATCGTCGTCTTCGGCACATAGTCGGCCGACAGATAGGTCTTCATCTGCTGGGGCGTGTCGCGGGCAGGGTCGATCGAAATGAAGACGATCTGCAGGTCCTTGGCCTTGGGACCCAGCTGGTCGGTCGCCGCCGCCAGGCCCTGCAGCGTGCCCGGGCAGACGTCGGGGCAGTAGGTGAAACCGAAGAACACCGCGCTCCATTTACCTTTCAGCGCTTTCTCGGTGGTCGGAACGCCATTCTGGTTCACCAGCTGGAACGGCCCGCCGACCGCGACGGACGCTTGGGACTTGAACACGCCGGCGCGCCACGCCAGGCCCGCGGTCACGGCGAGCCCCAGGACGCAGGCCAGGATCAGGACAAGGCGGTGGCGAGGCATGTGCTTTTCATCCTTTTCTTGCCGCTTGTCCTTTTGCTCTCGCAAAGCGCGCAATTCTGGACAATCCTGCGACCATGACTGACGTATCGTTCGCGAGAGCGCCCGACGATCAACGTCACAAAGGGCTCGATAAGCCGGGCGACGAACCGGCGCAAGACGACGCCTGGTCCTGGACAGCTCCAGGACTGCGCCGCGGACGCTTAAGGGTGCGAACCCTTCTGGCGCAGCGCTGGCTATGGGTGGTCGGCCAGACCGCCGTTCTGCTGATTTCCGGACTGGTTCTGAAGCTGCAGGTGCCGTGGGCGCTGTGCTTCACCCTGATCGCCCTTTCGGCCTGGCTGAACGTGCTGCTGGGCCTGGCCTCCAGCGGCCAGCGCCTGGCCCGCGACGGCGAGGCCACCGCCCAGATCGCCTTCGACATCCTGCAGCTGTCGGGCCTGATCTATCTGACCGGCGGCGCGCACAACCCCTTCGCCTTGCTGCTGATCGCGCCGGTGACCCTGGCGGCGGCGACCTTGCCGGCCCGCTACGCCTTCGGCCTGGGCGCCCTGGCCATCGCCGCCTCGGTGCTGCTGGCGATCTTCCACATGCCGCTGCCGACCATAAACGGCCGTCCGTGGCCGTTCGAGCCCAACCCGTTGATGCTGTGGACCATCGTGTCGGCGCGGATCGTCGGCATCATCCTGACCGCCGCCTATGCCTGGCAGGCGGCCAGCGAGTCCGCGCGGATGGAGCTGGCCCTCAACGTCACCGAGACCGTGCTGGCCCGGGAGCAGCGTCTATCTGCCCTCGGCGCCCTGGCCGCGGCCGCCGCCCACGAGCTCGGCACGCCGCTGGCGACCATCTCGGTGGTGGCCCGCGAAATGGCCCGCAACGCGCCCGACGAGCAGACCCGCGAGGACGCCGAGCTGATGATCGGCCAGGCGGCCCGCTGCCGCGAGATTCTCCAGCGCCTGACCGAGATGCCCGAGGCCCAGGACGCCGTGCACGAGCGCATGAGCCTGGTGCAGCTGGTCCAGGACGTGATCGAGCCGCACCTGGTGCATGGCGTCCGCGTGGAAGCGGTCGTCAACGGTCCTTCGGGCGAGACCGCCCCGGACATCTGGCGGCGCCCGGAGATCATCCACGCCATGACCTCCATCGTCGAGAACGCGGTCGATTTCGCGAGGGGCGAGGTGATCGTCATCGCCCGCTTCGACGCTCGCTACATCGTCATCGAGGCGCGCGACGACGGTCCGGGCTTCTCGCCGGAGGTGCTGGCCAAGCTGGGCGAGCCCTATGTCACGACCCGTCCGGGCGCGGAAGGCTCGCGAACGGGGCACATCGGCATGGGTCTGGGCTTCTTTATCGCGAAGACCTTGCTGGAACGAACCGGCGCGACAGTGGATTTCCGTAATGGTCGCCGGGGGGGGGCGGTGGTTTCGGCGCGCTGGCCTCGTCCGGCCTTGGAAGCTCCTGGTTTCGCGGGGGCTTGAGTACGACGCGGAAGCACGAAAGTATGGGTTGTTATTTGGCCTGTTGAGTATTGGCGCTGGGGAGGCGCGGACTTCTATGGCGGATATCGGTGAGCTGGTTTCGGCGCTGCCGGACAAGACGCTGCTCTTGTTGGATGATGACGCTCCGCTGCGGACCCGATTGGGTCGAGCGCTGGAGCAGCGAGGGTTCGAGGTGACGCTGGCCGCGTCCGTGGCCGAGGCCCTGACCCTTCTGCGCAGCCATGCCCCGGCCCACGCGGTGCTGGACATGCGGCTGGAGGACGGCTCGGGCCTCAAGGTGGTCGAGGCGGTGCGCGACGCCCGCGCCGACGCCAAGGTCATCATGCTGACGGGCTACGGCAACATCGCCACGGCCGTGGCGGCGGTGAAAGCGGGGGTGGTCGACTACCTCTCCAAGCCCGCCGACGCCGACGACGTGGCCCGCGCCCTGCTGGCCGCCAAGGACGCGGCTCCGGTGCCGCCGGAAAACCCGATGAGCGCCGACCGCGTGCGGTGGGAGCACATCCAGCGCGTCTACGAGATGTGCGGCCACAACGTGTCGGAAACGGCGCGCCGGCTGAACATGCACCGGCGGACGCTGCAGCGGATCCTGGCGAAACGCGCGCCGCGCTGAGATGCAAGATCCTCCCCCGCGACACGGGGGAGGATTTATCCCATCACATCGCCGAGATGCCGCCGTCGACCTTGATCTCGGCGCCGGTCATGAACTTGCTCTCGTCGCTGGCGAGATAGAGCACCGCGTTGGCGATGTCGTTCGGCTCACCGATGCGGCCCAGCGGCACCTGACGGGCCAGCTTGGCGAAGGCCTCCTCCTTGCCGAACCGCGAGGTGAAGCCCTCCAGGATCGGGGTGTCGATGAAGGTCGGGTGGATGGAGTTCGAGCGGATGTCGAGCTTCATCTTGGCGCAGTACAGCGCGATGTTCTTGCTGAGCAGCCAGACCGCCGCCTTGGAGGCGTTGTAGGCGGGCGAGTTGCCGTTGGCGATCAGGCCGGCGATCGAGCTCAGATTGATGATCGAACCGGGCTGGTGGGCCCGCATGTGGGTCAGGGCGTGCTTGGCGCCCAGGAACACCGAGTCGACATTGACCGACATCACCTTTTTCCAGAGCGCGAAATCCAGGCTCTCGATCGGACCGTCGCCGCCGATGCCGGCGTTGTTGACCAGCACCGACAGGCCGCCCATGTCGCCGGCGGCCTTTTCCAGCACCTCGATCCACTGGTCTTCCTGGGTGACGTCCAGCAGGTAGGCAAAGGCCGTGCCCGCGCCGTGGGCGGCGTTGATCTCGTCGGCCACGGCTTGGGCGCCGGCCAGGTTGAGATCGGCCAGGGCGACCTTGGCGCCTTCCTTGGCCAGCATCCGCCCCGCCGCCGCGCCCAGGCCCTGGGCCCCGCCGGTGATGAAGGCCTTCTTGCCGGCGACCCGGCCCGTGCTCTGCGCCATGCGGCGTCCTCCCGATTGTTCAAACAACAGTTTGAACCGGGCATGAGAACAGGGGAAGCCGAAATCTCTCCTCCCCCTCTTGGGGAAGGGGGACAGCTCGGTCTCGCCTACACAGACCCCCTCCGTCTCCGCGCGTATTCGCGCGAATCCACCTCCCCCAGAAGGAGAGGAAAGTCCTAGGCGGCGCTGTCCATGAACTTCGCCAGCGTCACGTCCAGGTCCGTCACACCATCCGCGTCGTGCGTCGTCAGCAGCACCTCGACGCGGTTGTAGACGTTGAACCATTCCGGGTGATGGTCGAGCTTGTCGGCCATCAGCGCCACGCGGGTCATGAAGCCGAAGGCTTGATTGAAGTCCGCGAACTTGAAGGTCTTGGTGATCGCGTCCTTGCCGGAAGCCGCGCTCCAGCCGGAAAGCTGGGCGAGCGCGGCGTCTGCGCCGATCTTGGGACGGGGCATGGGTTTTCTCTTCCGACGATGAAGAGAAGCCCGTGGGGCACGGGCTTCTGGGGTTTCCCTCTCAGAACGCCAAACCGGTCGCTTGGGCAAGGTCGTCCAACAACTGAGCCTCGCCCGACACCTTGATCGCCGTCATGCCCAGGGTCGCCGCCGGCTTGCAGTTGATCCCCAGGTCGTCAAGGTAGACGCACCTATCCGGCGCGACGCCCAGCCGCTCGCACATCATCTGGTAGATGCGCGGATCCGGCTTGCGCACCCCGGCCTTGGAGCTTTCGATCACCGCGTCGAACAGGGCCATGATCTCGCCGACCGCCAGGGCCTTTTCGGCGCTCTGGGCCATGCCGGGTCCATGGCCGGTGGGGACGTTGTTGGTGATGCAGCCGACCTTGAACCGCGCCTTGCAGGCCTTCAGCGCCTCCAGCACCCGAGGCCGCAGGTCGCCATAAAGCAGCGGCAGCACCTCGGCGCCCCGGACCGCATGGCCCAGGCGCGTCGCCTCCTCCAGGAACAGACCGTCGAAGGCCGCCGCGTCGATCTCGGCCCGCTCGAACCGGGCCCAGGCGTTCACGTCGGGGTCGGTGGCGTTGACCGTGCGGATGAAGTCCTTGGGCAGACCGCGCTCGGTCTCGTAGCGGCGGAAGGCCTCGAACGGCGAGGTGGTGAACACCCCGCCGAAATCCCAGATCACCGCCTCGATCGCCATGGCCGCCCCTCAAACAGATGTTTGACGCAACGCTACCCGTCTCGCGGCGTGAGGGGAAGCCGCCACGGCCACGCTCGCGCGACGGGTGAAAGGACGCTCGCGACCGCGCTGGAAATGTTTTGTTAACCCTCGTCCGGAGTCGCCCATGATCGCCTTTCGCCGCCTGACCACGATCGCCCTCGCCACGGCCGCCGTCCTGACGGCCGCGCCCGCGCTGGCCGGTTCGAGCCCTGGCGGCGTCGGCGGCCCGCCGGGTCCGGAGATCCTGCCGCCCAACGCCGCGCCCGGCCAGTGCTTCTCACGCCGGGTCACCGGTCCGGGCGGCGCCTATCGCTGGGATCGTATCGAGTGCGACAGCGCCTATGGCGGCGGCTACGGTCACGGCTATGGCGGCGGTCGCCTCGACGTCCAGACGCAGGGCGCGCCCGCCTACGGGTATCAGGGCGGTTACCAGGGCGGGTACACGACCGACTGTGGCGGCTGCGGCGGTTGCGCGGACCGTGGCTATCCGGGCGGCTACGCCCATGCCGGTGATCGCTACGGCGAGCGCCGGTACGATAGTCGCAATTCGCGATCACAGTACGCGTACGAGAGCAGCTCATACAGCGGCGGTTACGCCTATGGCCGTGGGGGCCAGGGCGAGAACTATCCGCCGCCGTATGGCTACGGCTCTCCCTACCCCGGTTACGTCGCCGCCGGGCGCGACGAGGCCGGTTACCTGATCTGGCCCGGAAAGGCGCCTTAAACCCCAAAGTGGGTGGCGCCGCCCTTGCGCCGGAAGCGTCGAGTTGCACCAAAATGGGACGGGGGAACTATTCATCATGCGCACGCCAAGCCGGCCGTTTTTCAAGGCCTATGAACTCGTGGCCATCGCCGTCTTCATCATCGCGGGGGTGGTCGTCTGCCGGATCGGTCTCGTCTACTGACGGGCTGATCCCGGAACCGGCCTGAAGGTCGTTTCGCTTCAAATTGGAACAGGATCGCCCGGCTCACGCGTTGTGTGGGTTCAACCGGAGCCACGATCCTGTCCACGCTCGACGTCACGCCCGCGCCCAGGCCGCCCCGGAACCCGTTCCGAGGCCTGTCGCGGCGCGCCCGGATCGGCATCGGCGCGGCTCTGACCCTGGTCACGGCGATCATCGTCTTCCTGGTCGTCTTCGACTGGAACTGGCTGCGCGGCCCGATCGGCCGCTACGCCTCGGCCCAGCTGCAGCGCGAGGTGGCGATCACCGGCGACCTGCGCGTCCATCCCTGGTCGTTCTCGCCCAAGGCCGAGGCTTTTGGCGTGCGGATCGGCCAGCCGGCCTGGGCCAAGTCGGTCGATCCACAGGCCGGCCAGATGGCCCAGGTCGAGCGCATCGCGGTGCAGATCAAGATCCTGCCGCTGCTGCGCGGCCAGGTCATCCTGCCGTTCCTGGCCATCGACAAGGCCGACGTGCGCCTGTTGCGCGACAAGGACGGCCGGGCCAACTGGACCTTCGGCGCGAGGAAGAGCGACAAGCCGCTGAAGCTGCCGGCCGTCCAGCGCTTCGTGATCAACGAGGGCCAGCTGCGGGTCGACGACCGCCAGCGCGGCGCGCTGTTCGTCGGCACGGTCAACGCCCAGGAACGCGCCGGCGACAGGGGCGGCCGCTTCGTGCTGGAGGGCAAGGGCAGCCTGAACCGGTCCGCCTTCGTCGCCCAGGTCACCGGCGGCCCGCTGCTGAACATCTCGCCCAGCCGTCCCTACCCGTTCGACGCCGACATCCGCGCCGGCTCGACCCGCGTCACGGCGCAGGGCAAGGTCATCAAGCCGTTCGATCTGGGTCGCTTCGAGACCCAGCTGACCGTATCCGGCGCGGACCTGAACCGCCTGCACGACCTGACCGGCCTGACCCTGCCCAACACCCCGCCCTACAAGGTCTCGGGCCATCTGGTCCGCAGGGGCGACCGCTACGACTTCGAAAAGCTGTCGGGCCGCGTGGGCGACAGCGACATCCGTGGCGACCTCTTCGTGCTGACGGGTCGCGAGCGGCCCTATCTGGAAGCCGACCTGCGCTCGCGCCGGCTGGATTTCGACGACCTGGGCAGCCTGTTCGGCGCCGCTCCGGCCACCGGTCGCGGCGAGACCGCCTCGGCCGGCCAGAAGGTCGAGGCCGCGCAACGTGACGCCACCCAGCGCCTGCTGCCCGACGCCACCCTGCAGGTCGAACGTATCCGCGCCATGGACGCCAAGGTCAGCTACCGCGCCGAGACCGTGAACGCGCCCAATCTGCCGCTGCGCAAGGTCAGCGCGGAGGTGGTCCTGGAGAAAGGCGTGCTGACCGTCGACCCGCTGGCCCTGACCTTCTCGCGCGGCGACCTGAAGGGAACCGTGCGCCTCGACGCCCGCCCGGCCACGCCGAAGACCGATATCGACGTGCGCCTGCTGAACGGCCGCACTGAGGACTTCATCCCGATCAAGAGCCAGGGCAGGCCGGCCATCGAGGGCGCGGTCATGGCCCGCGCCAAGCTGACCGGCACGGGCAACAGCGTCCACCGCGCCGCCTCCACGGCCGACGGCTCGGTCACCCTGGTCGCCCCGCGCGGCCAGATCCGCCAGGCCTTCGCCGAGCTGCTGGGCGTCAACGCCTCCAAGGGTCTGCTCCTGCTGCTGTCCAAGAGCGACAAGGAGACGCCGGTGCGCTGCGCCGTCGCCGACTTCGACGTCAGGAACGGCGTCATGACCACCACCACCTTGGTCGCCGACACTGGCGTGGTGCTGGCCAAGGGCCGCGGCACGGTGAACCTCGCCACCGAGCGCATGGACTTCCGCATCGAGGGCGACAGCAAGAAGCCGCGCCTGGTGCGCCTGTTCATCCCGATCACCATCAAGGGCCCGATCATGGCCCCCAAGACCGGCCTCGACGTCAGCAAGACCTTGGGCCAGGGCGGCGTCGCCGCGGCCCTAGGCTCGCTGATCAACCCGCTGGCGGCGTTGCTGCCCCTCATCACCACCGGCGAGGCCAAGGACGCCGACTGCGCGGGCCTGGTTTCCGAGGCCCGCCAGCAGGGCGCGCCGGTGAAGGTCGGGCAGACGACGGCGGCGAAGGTCAAGAAGTAGCGGTCGCTTGGGCTCGCGCGGATGTTCCGAACGTCCAGCCGAAGACCCGACCTTGAGCTTCGCTGGCTCTTGCCCCATCTTCCCGTCACCAACCTCTCTTGTGTGGTTCATGTCCGAGATTGTGCGCGAGGCGCGGGCCTAACAGGCTCCGAACCTCGGTTCGAAAGTCGCTAGGCCCGCTATCCGCCCGCGTATCCGCTGGCCGGATGCGCGATCGTATGCCTCGATCTCTCGGACAATCCCTTGAACATCTCCAAACCGCAGCAAAGGACGCTGCACGCGCTGGCCCAGGGCGGCCGGATCGAACTCGAACGCGACGAGAAGGGTAAGATCATCTCGGCGCCTTGCATCACCCGCGACGGCTGGGCGCTGACCGACTGCACGGTCGGCGTCTTCCAGTCGCTGAAGCGCAAGCGGCTGATCGCCAGCCAGGACGGCGGCCCCTACCGGATCACCCGGCTGGGGCTGGGCCATCTGCGGGCGCAGCTCGACAACCGGGTGGGCGCGAAGGCGTGGTGAGTTAGAGCAGCTTGTAGAACAGCACGCGCGCGGCGCCGTAGTCGCGCGCGTCGATCTGCTCGAAGCCTTCCAGAACCGGGTCGATCTCGCCCCGGCCGCGCTCGAACATCAGGATCGCGCCGGGGGCCAGCCAGCCGTGGGCGCGCAGTTCGGCGACGGCCTTCTCGCCCAGGCCCTTGGCGTAGGGCGGGTCGAGGAAGGCGATGTCGAACGGCGCTCCGGCGCTGGCCGGGCGGGGTCCCAGGTCGGTCGCGTCGCGGCGGTGCACGCGGGTGACGCCGAACAGGTGCATGGCGTCGATGTTCTCGCGGATCGCGCCGCGCGCGGCGTCGTCCGTCTCGACGAACAGGCAGAAGCCGGCCCCGCGCGACAAGGCCTCCAGCCCCAGCGCGCCCGAGCCGGCGAACACGTCGATGACCCGCGCGCCGTGCAGCTCCGGCGCCCAGGCGGCGTGTTCCAGGATGTTGAACACCGCCTGGCGGGCGCGGTCGGAGGTGGGGCGGGTGGCCTCCCCCGGCGGCGCGACGATGGCCTTGCCACGATACTGGCCCGAGACGATGCGCATCAGGCGGCCTTCGCCGGCGACGAAACGATCCGGCGGCCAAGCCAGGAGAGTCCGAAGACGAGCATCAGCCTGTGCCGGCGCCCCGCGCCCGTGTCGCCCCTGCCCGAAACCCCGTCACTCATGCCCGCCCCCCTTACAACCCGTAACCGGATGTGTGCCGTCCCGCGCGCGCTGCGGCAAGCACCCGCTTTACAAGATCGCGCCCCTTCCCTCTTAGTCGGCCCGGAAGCCAGCAACGCGTGGCGAGAGGCGAGCGGACGATGCGCATGGGCGAGCTGATGGAGGCGGTGAAGCGTTCGCGCTTTCTGGCCGACCTGTCGCCCTATGACCGCGACCCGTGGCGGACGGTCTTCGCCGTGCCGGTCGGCATGCTGGCCGGCGCCGTGGCGGGCCTGCTGGGCGCGACCAGCGCCACCCTGATCAGCCTGCTGGTGGTCAGCGGCCTGGACGGCGCGCCGGCGGCCGGCGACCTGTTCAGCGTCTTTTCCGATCCGAACCTGACCGAGCCGACGGCGCGGCAGTCGTTGTTCTTCCTGGCCGTGCTGGCCGGTGTGAACCTGGGCGCGGCGGTCGGCTTCGTGTTCGCGGCCGGCGCCATCCACCACCGCCGCATCACCGACTACATCAATCGCGGCCAGCCCGTGCGCTGGCGCCTGCTGCTGGGCGGGCTCGTCCTGGTCGGGGGGGTGATGATCGCCGTCACCGGCGTCGCCGCCGCCCTGGGCGAGTCGCTGGATCCGCCGCTGTGGAAGGTCTCGCCGAACCTGGTGGGCCGCACGCTCTACGCGACCATGGCCATCGCCCTGCTGATCCTGGCCGCGGCCGCCGAGGAACTGGTGTTTCGCGGCTGGCTGCTGAAGCAGAGCGCGGCCTATGTCCGCGACCCCATCGTGCTGATGGTGCTGAACGGCCTGCTGTTCGCGGCCATCCACTTCGATCCGAACATCGACGCCTTCCTGGTCCGCGCGGCCATGGGCGCGGGCCTGACCTGGATGGCGTTGCGCCTGGGCGGCATCGAGCTGGGCATCGGAGCCCACGCGGCCAACAACGCCGTGATCCTGCTGCTGATCCGGCCGATGACCACCCGTCCGGACTCGCCGCACGAGTTCAAGGCCGGCCTGATCGCCAGCGCCCTGGTGGTGCTGGCCGGCTTCATCGGCGTGGCCGAGCTGTCGGTGCGCTGGCCGGCCCTGCGCCGCTGGACCAGCGGCTCGAGCCCAGCGGCGGCTTAGCGCCGAACCGCGTCCCCGCCCTTCGACAAGCTCAGGGTGAGGACGAATGCCGACGTCGGTCTAGAGACCCTCATCCTGAGCTTGTCGAAGGACGAGGGTCTCGGCTCCTCAGCGCTTAGGCGGACCACCGCGCGGGGCGGGACCGCGCGAGGGCTTGGCCGCTCCCGGACGCGGGGCCGCCCTGCCCGGCTTCTCCGACACACGCCGCGCCGCGCCGTCCACTGGCTTGCCCAGCGACTTGCCCGCCGGCTTGCCGCGCGCGGCGGGTTTGCCGATGTCGATGAACTTGCTCTCCATCGACTTGGGGGCGCGCTTGGCCTTGGGCGCGGCGATGCCCTTGCTGGCCCCCTTGGCCGGGGCGTGGGGCGAGACCTTCTTCTTCGGCTTGGCCCAGCCGGCCTTGTAAACCGGCTTCTCGGACTTTTGCGGCGCGTCGAGGACCACCGCCCGGTCGGCGCGCGGAACGCCCCGGCGCTGCAGGTCGCCGCCGCCCGGCGTGCCGGGGGCCTTCACGGCGCTGGCGATACCGTTGAACTTCGGACGATCGCCCGTCGGCATGTTCTCTTCGGAGACAATGCCTTCCATCAGCTCGCGGATCACCCGGGGACCGACCTCCTCGATCTGGCCGGCTTCCAGCGGACCCAGGGCGAACGGGCCGTAGGACATGCGGATCAGGCGATTGACCTTCAGGCCCAGGGCTTCCAGCACCTTGCGGACCTCTCGGTTCTTGCCTTCCGACAGGCTGACCGTGATCCAGATGTTCTTGCCGCCGCCGGCCTTGTCGTGGGCCTTGTCGATCTTGGCTTCGATCGAGCCGTACTTGACGCCCTCGACGGTAATGCCGTCCTTCAGCGTGTCCAGCTTGGCCTGGGTGGTGTCGCCGAAGGCGCGGGCGCGGTAGCGGCGGACCCAGGCGTTGCTGGGCGTCTCCAGGGCGCGCGACAGCTCGCCGTCATTGGTCAGCAGCAGCAGGCCTTCGGAGTTCAGGTCCAGGCGTCCGACCGAGATCAGGCGCGGCAGCTCCTTGGGCAGCGACTGGAACACCGTCGGCCGGCCCTTGGGGTCGTTGTGGGTGGTCATCAGCCCGGTGGGCTTGTGGTAGCGGAAGATCCGCGTCGGCTCGCGCTCGGCCACCAGCTGGCCGTCGACGGTCAGGAAGTCGCCGGGCTGGACCTTGACCGCGGGCGTGGTCAGCACCTTGCCGTTGATCGCCACGCGACCCGCCTCGATCAGCCGCTCGACCTCGCGCCGCGAGGCCACGCCGGCCCGCGCTAGCGCCTTGGCGACGCGTTCGCCAGGACCGCCGTCGAGCTCGCCGTCTTGACCGTCGAGTTCAGGCTCGTACAGGGGATCGTGTGGCTTGGTCATTTTCGGCGTCCTTCTCGGGCTGGGCGCATCTCTCGATGGGCTGTTTCAGGTTCAGGTAATGCACACCGATCTCCCCGACGATCAAGACTTGGAGCAGGATCGGCGCATGATGCACCTGGCCCTCGACGCCGCCCGCGCGGCGGCCGAGGCCGGCGAGACACCGGTCGGCGCGGTGATCCTGGATCCGAGGACCGGCGAGGTCATCGCCACGGCCGGCAATGGCCCGATCGCCGCCCACGACCCCACGGCCCACGCCGAGATCGCGGCGATGCGCGCGGCGGCGGCGAAGCTGGAGAACTACCGCCTGACCGACCTGACCCTGGTCGTCACCCTGGAGCCCTGCGCCATGTGCGCCGGCGCGATCAGCCACGCGCGGATCGG
Source organism: Caulobacter sp. GW821-FHT05F04 (assembly GCF_059419665.1). Lineage (NCBI taxonomy): Bacteria > Pseudomonadati > Pseudomonadota > Alphaproteobacteria > Caulobacterales > Caulobacteraceae > Caulobacter > Caulobacter sp. GW821-FHT05F04. The sequence goes on along the minus strand of NZ_JBWKSF010000002.1, from coordinate 18,593 downwards.
CCGGGTGGTGTTCGGAGCCGAGGATCCCAAGGGCGGGGCCGTGGTCCATGGCCCGAAGTTCTTCGCTCAACCCACCTGCCACTGGCGGCCGGAGGTGACGGGCGGTGTTTTGGCCGAAGAGAGCGCCGAGCTGCTGCGGGGATTCTTCCGCGCCCGCAGAAAAACCAAAAGCTAGCTGAGCAGGGTCGAGCCCAGCAGGACCTTGGCGCCGGGCTTGCCAACCACCTGGTCGCAGGCCTTCTGCAGCTCGCGCGCCACATAGTCGAGGTCCGGCGGGACGCCGCCGCGCAGGCCGGCGGCATAGACCATCAGCACCTGGGCGAAAGCCGCCCGCAGGCGAGGCGTCGAGGCCTGGGCGCGCTCCATCAGCTTGGGATCCTTGGCCTCGATGCCGGCCTCGACGGTCATCACGCCCCGGCGGCCGTCACGGCGCAGGACCACCGCGTTGATCGGATCCAGGGCGAAATAGGTCGGCGGCGCCTTCTTCTCTTCCTTGCCATGAGCGCTGGCGAAGGCGACCGTCGGCGCGGCCAGGGAGCCGCCGGCGAGGGCGGCGATCAGGGCGATCGGAAGGAGGCGGTTTCGGCGCATGTCGCCTTGCTACCGCACCGGGGTTGACGTCCTCTTTACGCCTGCGAGCGCACACAGGGGCGTTAACCACGATTCGTCGCCACGCCCGCTCTGGGCGCCTCTAGGGCGGACGAACGTCGCAGGAGGCAGTCCTTGGGCCGTTTTTCCCCCAAATCCCTCGATCTGGACGGCAAGGTGATCCTGGTCACCGGCGGCACCGGCTCGTTCGGCCGGCGCTTCATCGAGACCGTCCTGCGCCGCTACGCGCCGCGGAAGGTGATCATCTATTCCCGCGACGAATTGAAGCAGAGCGACATGCAGCTCGAAATGCGCGAGCAGTTCGACGAGGCCACCTACGGCAAGCTGCGGTTCTTCCTCGGCGACGTGCGTGACCGCGAGCGCCTGACCCTGGCCCTGCGCGGCGTCGACATCGTCATCCACGCCGCGGCCCTGAAGCAGGTGCCGGCGGCCGAATACAATCCGTCCGAGTGCATCCACACCAACATCATGGGCGCCGAGAACGTGGTCTGGGCCAGCCTGAACAACGCCGTCAAACAAGTCGTGGCCCTGTCGACCGACAAGGCCTGTAATCCGACCAACCTCTATGGCGCGACCAAGCTGGCCTCGGACAAGACCTTCGTGGCCGCCAACAACCTGTCGGGCGATATCGGCACCCGCTTCGCGGTTGTTCGCTATGGAAACGTGGTGGGGTCGCGCGGCAGCGTCGTGCCGCTGTATCGCCGCCTGCTGAGCCAGGGCGCGACCGAACTGCCGGTCACCGACCCGCGCATGACCCGCTTCTGGATCACCTTGAACGAGGGCGTCGACTTCGTGCTGTCGTCCCTGACCATGATGCGCGGCGGCGAGATCTTCGTGCCGAAGATCCCGTCCATGGCCATGCCCGACCTGGTCAAGGCCATGTCGCCGGACGCCGGCATGAAGGTGGTCGGCATCCGTCCCGGCGAAAAGCTGCACGAGATCATGATCAGCGCCGACGACGCCCGCGCCACCGTCGAGTTCGAGGATCGCTACGCCATCGAGCCCAACTTCGCCGAGTTCGGCCGCACGCCCTATTCGGAAGCCGACGGCGCCCGGCGCGTGGCCGAGGAGTTCTCATACAGCAGCGACAACAACCAGGACTGGCTGACGCCCCAGGGCCTGCTGGCCATGCTGGAGGAGAAGGCCGCGCGATGAGCGGCTTCCTCCCCTACGGCCGGCAGACGATCGAAGACGACGACGTCGCGGCCGTCGCGCAGGCCCTCCGCGGCGACTTCCTGACCACCGGCCCGACGGTCGAGGCCTTCGAGACCGCCTTCGCGAAAAAGGTCGGGGCCGAGCACGCCATCGCCGTCTCCAACGGCACGGCCACCCTGCATCTGGCGATGATGGCCCTAGGCGTCGGCGAGGGCGATGTCTGCGTGGCGCCGTCGATCACCTTTCTCGCCACCGCCAACTGCGCCCGCTACGTCGGAGCCGAGGTGGTGTTCGCCGATGTCGATCCCGACAGCGGCCTGATGACCCCGGACACCCTGGCCCGCGCCCTGAACGGCGCGCCTGGCAAGCGGGTCAAGGCGGTGCTGCCCGTCCATCTGCGCGGCGACGTCTGCGACCTGCCGGCTCTGAAGGCCATGGCCAGCGCCTCCGGCGCGGTGCTGGTCGAGGACGCGCCCCACGCCCTGGGTTCGGTCGGAACCTTCGGCGGAACCGCCCACCCGGTCGGCGACTGCGCCTTTTCCAGCTTCGCCAGCTTCTCGTTCCATCCGGTCAAGACGCTCGCCACCGGCGAGGGCGGCATGCTGACCACCAACGACGCGGCCCTGGCGGCCAAGGTCCGGCTGCTGCGCTCGCACGGCATGGTCCGCGAGCCCGGCGGCGATCCCTGGTGGTACGAAATGCCGGAGCTGGGCTTCAACTACCGCATCCCGGACGTGCTGTGCGCGCTTGGCCTGTCGCAGCTGAACAAGCTGGACCGCTTCGTGGCCCGGCGGCGCGAACTGACCGCGCTCTACGCCAAGCGGCTGGCCGAACGCGTCCCACGCGTGCGTCTGGCCGCGAGCCCAGCCCATTCGAACCCGGCCCTGCACCTGCTGACCGTGCTGATCGACTTCGAGGCCGAGGGCCTGTCGCGCCGCACGGTCGTCGACAGCCTGAAGGCCGGCGGCATCGGCACGCAGGTCCACTACATCCCGGTGCACCGTCAGCCCTACTATGTGAACCGCCAGGGTCTGGCCGACCTGCCCGGGGCCGACGCCTGGTACGCGCGCTGCCTGACCCTGCCGCTCTATCCGACCATGACCGACGGCGATGTCGAGCGGGTCGTGGACGCGCTGGCGGGGATCCTGGGGTAACCCTCGCTTGTCATCCCGGAAGCGCCTTAGGCGCTGTCCGGGACCTAGGGGGTGCGTGACCTCAGCGCCGGCCGCCCCTGGGTCCCGGCTCTACGCTTCGCTTCGGCCGGAATGACAAGATTTAGGTGTCCCCGCTCACCTGGGTGACCGGAGAGACGATCATTAAATAAAAGACAGGCGCCTCCGTTCGCCCTCCTCCGGGCCCCTAAGCTTAAGCAGCTATCCGAGGGGCCTCCATGTTTCGCACCGTTCGTGTTCTCGTCGCCGGCGTTGGGGCGTTGGCGGTCATCGCCGGCGCCGCCCAGGCGCAGGACTATATGCCCACCTTCCATCCCGAAACGCTGAAGGGCCCGCCCGCCGGCAAGGCCAACGAGGTGCTGGTGCTGGGCACGGCGCACCTGTCGGGCCTGCCCAAGACCTTCGACATGGCGCTGCTGGCGCCGCTGGTGGACCGCCTGACGGCCTGGAAGCCGACCGGCATCGCCACCGAGGACCTGTCGGGCCTGCAGTGCGACGCCCTGCGCCGCTACCCAGCCCGCTACGCCGAGACGGTGAAGAGCTATTGCTACGATCCGACCAAGGCGGGCCAGGCCGTCGGCCTCGACGCGCCCGCCGCCAACGCGGAGGCCGAGCGCCTGCTGGCCACCTGGCCGGCCCAGCCCACCGCGGCTCAGCGCCGGCGCCTGGCGGCGGTGTTCATGGCGGCGGGCGAGCGTAATTCGGCCCTAGTGCAGTGGCTGCGGTTGCCGGAGGCCGAGCGCCGGGCCGGCGACGGCCTGAACGACGAGCTGGCCGCCTATCTGGAGTCCTTCAAGGTCCGCCGCAACGAGTCCACCCTGATCGCCGCGGTGGTGGCCGCGCGCCTGGGCCATGAGCGCGTGTGGAGCGTCGACGACCACTCGGCCGACACGCCCGACAGTCCCGACCCGGCCGAATCCAAGGCCTTCGAGACCGCGATCCGGGCGGCCTGGGACAACCCTGTCAGCCACGCCCGCCGGGCCGAAAGCCAGCGCCTGGAGGCCGACCTCGACAAGCCGGACGGCGTGCTGAACCTCTACCGGGCCTACAACAGCGCCAACGCCCAGCTGATGGCCTTCAGGGGCGACTTCGGCGCGGCGTTCGTCGAGCCGTCGCCCCAGGGCTTCGGCCGGCGGTATCTCGGCTACTGGGAGACCCGCAACCTGCGCATGGTCGGCAATATCCGCGACGTACTGGGCCAGCACCCGGGCATGCGGATGCTCGCCATCGTCGGCGCGTCGCACAAGGGTTACTACGAGGCCTATCTGAACCAGATGCACGACGTCCGGCTGGTCAGCGCGGACGCGGTGCTGCGGTGAGGCGGCTAGCTCCGGTGGCAAGCGCCCCCTAAGCCGCCTGCCCCAGCAGGGTCTTCAGCAGATCCATGGTCTGCGGCGAGCCCTGGAGCTGTTCGCGCGAGGTCGGATCGCGGGCCAGTTTCAGAGCCTCGACCCGGGCCTTGTCGGCGACCGGGCCGGTGGGACCGGCCTCGCCGAGAGCCAGCTTGGCCAGCAGCTGCAGACGGTGCGGCAGCGGCGCGGGGGCGCGGACCAGCATGGTCAGCAGGCGCGAGTCGGCCTCGATCAGCGCGCCGATCTCGCCCAGCTTGACGCACAGCGGCTCGAAGTCCTCGCGCACCAGGCCCGAGCGGACCAGCTGGCGCTGGAGGCCGGCCAGGTTGCCGAGCTTGGCGACCGGCGAGTCCGGCCCCGCGCGCAGTTCCTTCTCGAAGCGCATGGCGCTGATATTGGCGTTCAGCCAACGGGCGGCGTTGCGCTTGTTGACCGCGCCCATGACGTTCTCGGCCAGGCGGATCAGCATCTTGATCTCTTCATAGGCCGAACGGTCTCGACCCAGCAGCGCCTCGATGAAGTCGCCGTTCAACAGGGTCTTGGAGCGGGTCGTGAAGGCGTTCTGGATGTCCTCGGCCTGGAGGATGCGGCCAGCGGCGGCCGTCAGGCTCATGGCCAAGGCGCGCAGATATTCGATCTCGGCCTCGGCGTCCGTGGGCTTGAGGCGGCGAACGCCGTTCAGCTCGGTCAGCACGCGTTCGGCGATGGCCTTGCGCACGGAGGGGAAGTTATCGCCGGCCAGCCATTCGCCCAGGCGCCGGGCCGTGCCCGACAGCTCCGGCATGCAGCCGCGGACGCTGGCTTCGATCTTGATCAGGGCCTCGACGGCGACGCCGCCGGTCAGCCGGGTCATGGCCGCCAGGGTGACGCCCAGATCCTCGTTGGTGGTGTCCAGCAGGTCGGCCATGCCGGCGCGCGAGCCGATGATCTCGGCCAGCGGCTGCTCGATGGCCTGCAGCGCCGCGAAGCGGGCGCGCGGCTCCTCCGGGGCGGCGTCGGCCAGGTCCAGCAGACGGGCGATCTTGGCCGACCAGCTGACGGCCGGGGCGATCGAGGCGGCGACGCCGGCCCCCAGCAGGAAGGCGCGGTCCGGGTCGGCGACCAGGCGCTCGGCGGCCCTGGCGAAGCCTTCCTTGTCGAGGTCCGGCAGGGCTCCCTTCTTGAAGGCCTTCATCAGGTTGGCGACGGTGCGCTCGACCAGGCCCTGGAAGTGGCGGATGACCTCGTGCACGGACTGGCCGCGCGCCTCGGCTTCCGGAATGGCGATCTTCTGCAGCGCGTGCTGCAGGTCGGTGCCGGACGCCTCGAGCTTCTCGACGAGATCGGGGCGGTGGAGCAGTTCGAACGGCGTGGCCTTGTGCCGGGCCAGCCAGCCTTCCAGCAGGCGGCCGATGCGGTCGCGGGCGTGGGCGGTGTAGAGGTCGGCCGGCTGCACGCAGAGGGGGTCGCGGTCCTCGACCTCCTTCTTGGGCTTGCCGCCGTCGACCAGCCCCTTGGTGAAGATGGCGATCGACTTGTATTCGCCGGTGGCCTCGTCGAGCGTTTCCTTGCTGACGCGCACGGCGACGGCGCGGTTCTGGACCAGCACGTCCTCGGCGACCTGCAGCGCGTGCGCACGGTTCTCCGAGGCGATCTCCAGCGTCCACTGGGCCCCGACTTTCCGCCGGACAAACAACTCGTAATGGACTTGGCTCATGCCCGCCCCGCTTCAGGAGGCCTCACTATGGGCTTTCAGACCTTAAGGTGAGGTTGAGGGAACCCGCGCCCGACGGCCGCCAGCGCCGCAATCGCGCCTTTCTGGAGCCGCAAAGGCCAGGAAGAAGCAGGGAAAGCTTTACCGCGCCACGCGTTGAAGCCAGGACGTTCGACCGATAGGATCGGCCGAAGCAAGATAAGGCTAAGGACAAGAACGATCAGATGGCCGCCATTACGCTCATTGACGACGACGAGAACATCGTCGCATCGGTCTCGCTGGCCCTGGAAAGCCACGGTCACGCGGTGAAGGCCTATTACGACGGAGCCTCGGGTCTCGAGGCCGTCGAGGCCAGCCCGCCCGATCTTGTCATTCTCGACGTCAAGATGCCGCGCATGGACGGCATGGAGGTGCTGCGGCGCCTGCGCCAGACGTCCGAGATCCCGGTGATCATGCTGACCTCGAAGGATGACGAGATCGACGAGATCCTCGGCTTCAACCTCGGCGCCGACGACTACATGCACAAGCCGTTCAGCCAGCGCCTGCTGCTGGAGCGGGTCAAGGCCGTGCTGCGCCGCGCCCGTCCGGACGACGAGGACCTGGCGCCGATGGCCGGCTCGGCCGCGGCGGCGGCGGGCTCCAAGGTCATGAAGCGCGGCAAGCTGACCCTCGATCCGGCCCGCCACGACAGCCTGTGGGACGGCCGGCCGGTGCGCCTGACCGTCACCGAATTCCTGCTGCTGCAGGCCCTGGCCCAGCGCCCGGGCTTCGTGAAGAGCCGCGACAACCTGATGGACGCCGCCTACGACGATCAGGTCTATGTCGACGACCGCACGATCGACAGCCACATCAAGCGCATGCGCAAGAAGTTCCGTCAGGTCGATCCCGAGTTCGACTCCATCGAGACCCTGTACGGCGTTGGCTACCGTTACCGCGAGTCCTGAGGCCGAGAGCCTCGAGGCCCCCAAGGCCAGGCGACGCTTCGTCTGGCCGCGCGGGTCCAGGCTCGGCCGGCTGATCATCGTCCTGAACGTGCTGGCCCTGGCGATTGTCGTCGTCGGGGCCCTGGTGCTGAACGAACTGCGCAGCGGCCTGATCGCCGCCCGCATCGACAGCCTGACCACCCAGGGCGAGCTGATCGCCAACGTCATCGACCAGACCGCCACGGTCGGCGAACCCGAGCCGGCGCTCGACCCCTATGTCGCCAGCCAGCTGCTGCAGGTGCTGTTCATCCCGCGCAACCAGCGGGCCCGGCTGTTCGACGCCCACGGCAAGACGCTGGCCGACTCGTTCGTGGTCGCCGACCGCGTCGACTGGAAGGTGCTGCCGCCCGCTCGCAAGCCGGGCGACAAGGACGCGCCGCCGCACCTGACCCCCGCCGCCCAGGCCCGCGCGGAGAAGGCCCGCAAGGCGCTGGCCAACGAGATCACCCAGGCCATGAAGGGCCGGCCGGTGGCCGGGACCCGCGTGGCCGAGGACGGCGAGCGGGTGGTGTCGGTGTCGATCCCGATCCAGCATGTCCGCGCCGTGCTGGGGGTCCTGACCCTGGAGGCCGGCGACGTCGACGAGATCATCTCGGCCGAGCGCAAGGCCCTGCTGCCGTTCATCATCGTGGCCATGGTCGCGATCGTGATGTCCAGCGTGATGCTGCACCGCCTGATCGCCGTGCCGGTGCTGCGCCTGGCCCGGGCCGCCGACCATGTGCGCCTGCAAGGCGCGCGCGCCATCTCCCTGCCCGACCTGTCCGAGCGCCGCGACGAACTGGGCGACCTGTCGCGCTCGCTGGAGGACATGACCCACTCGCTGTCCGAGCGTATGGACGCCATCGAGCGCTTCGCCGCCGACGTGGCCCACGAGATCAAGAACCCCCTGACCTCGATCCGCTCGGCCATCGAGACCCTGGACCTGGTCACCGACCCCGCCGCCCGGGCGCGGCTGCTGGCCATCCTGCAGAACGACGTCAACCGCCTGGACCGCCTGGTCACCGACATCTCCAACGCCTCGCGCCTGGACGCGGAGCTGTCGCGCGAGCATCCCAAGGCGATCGACCTGTCCAAGCTGCTGGCCGAGGTCGCCAGCCTGTACGAGACCCAGCTGCGCGCCGGCCCGGCGCCGGGCAGCGTGCGGGTGCGGTTCGAGGCCGACCTCTCCCGCCCGATCCTGGTGCTGGCCCGCGAAACGCCGATCGGCCAAGTGTTCCGCAACCTGATCGACAACGCCCGCTCGTTCAGCCCGGACGACGGCGAGGTGCGGATCTCCCTGATCCGGCCGCGCGGCAAGTCGACCGTGGCCGTGATCGTCGACGACGACGGCCCCGGCATGCCGCCCGACAATCTGGAGACCATCTTCGAGCGCTTCTACACCTCACGCCCCAAGGGCCGGGCGTTCGGCGGCAATTCGGGCCTGGGCCTGTCGATCGCCCGTCAGATCGTCGAGGCGCACGGCGGCCAGATCCACGCCGAGAACCGCAAGGACGAAGCCGGGGCGGTGATCGGCGCCCGTTTCGTGGTCGAGCTGCCGGAAGTCCGGGAGTGATTCGGCCGGAGACCCCGCCGGGCGCGCCGTCCGAGATCCGTCACGCCGGCCTGATCGCCCGGCGCCAGGGCGGCCTGTGGCGCGGCGCCCTGATCGAGGGGCCGTCGGGCGTCGGCAAGAGCGACCTGGCCTTGCGCGCCCTCGACGCCGGCTTCCGGCTGGTCGCCGACGACCGGGTCGTGGTCTTCACCGCCAACGGGCGCCTCTACGGCAAGGCGCCGGAAACCCTGGCGGGCCTCATCGAGGTGCGGGGCCTGGGCGTGCTCGACGCCGGCGCCCTGCCCTTCTGCGAAGTGGCGCTGGTCATCCGCTGCGTCGCCGACCCCGCCGCCGTCGAGCGCCTGCCCGATCCGCGCACCGAGACGATCACGGGCGTTTCCGTTCCCGTTTTCGACCTGTGGCCGCGAGAACCCGCCGCCCCGGCGAAAATAAGACGCATGATGCAGTCTCTTGGAGTCGCCTCCTAACGAGCGTATCAAGGCCGCCCGCGCGACGCTCTCCCGGTCGCCACGGGAATGGGGATCCCTGTTGAGATACAAGGCATGATCGGGCTCGTGATCGTGACGCACGGGCGTCTGGCGGAAGAGTTCATCTCCGCCATGGAGCATGTGGTCGGGCCGCAGGCCGCCGTGAAGGCGATCTGCATCGGCCCCGAAGACGACATGGAACGCCGCCGTTCCGACATTCTGAAGGCCTGCGCCGAGGTCGACACCGATGGCGACGGCGTCATCCTGCTGACCGACATGTTCGGCGGCACGCCCAGCAACCTGGCCATCTCGGTCATGGAGCAGACCAAGGCCGAGGTCATCGCCGGCCTGAACCTGCCCATGCTGATCAAGCTGGCCAGCGTGCGCCAGCGCGAGACCCTGCAGGCCTGCGTCGCCCACGCCCAAGAGGCTGGACGCAAGTATATCTCCGTGGCCTCCTACGTGCTCGCGGGGGAAAAGTAGGGAATGACGTCAAGAACGGTCGAGATCGTCAATGAGCGCGGCCTGCACGCCCGCGCCTCGGCCAAGTTCGTGAAGATGGCGTCCGGCTTCGACGCCGAGGTGACCGTCAGCCGCGACGGCGCGTCCGTCGACGCCCGGTCCATCATGGGCCTGATGATGCTGGCCGCCGGCATCGGCTCGACCATCGACATCAGCGCGGAAGGCCCCGAGGCCGGGCCGGCGGTGGAAGCGCTGTGCGAACTGGTGGCGAACCGGTTCGACGAGGAGCGGTAGGGGGCGCGGGGCCTGCCGTGAGGCGGGCGTTCGGGATGACCGCTAAGGGTGGAGGCTGTGTAAAAACGTCGGAGCGGGCATTTCTCAGTAGAAAATATTCTGCTGTTTAGCCCAAACGGGTTGAGCCTTTCGAGATCGGATGGAAACTCATCCATAGGCGAAAGAAAATGCCCGCAAAATTTTCAGCGCGGGTGTTTTCACACAGCCTCGGTGGAAAGCCGCCGCCGGCGTGGCGGCCTAGCTCGGAAACACTCGATCGCGCGTAGGCCGCCAGCGCAAGCGACTTAACCGCAAGAGATCAACCCCGCATTTGCAAAAGCACACAACCTATGGTGAGTTTCAGGCGGGGCACTTCCGCCCGTTGAGGAGACTACGTATGAAGCGCTTCGTTCGAGCCTCGCTGATAGTCGCTCTGGCCATTTCCTCTATCCCCGCGGTTTCGACCGCGCTTCCCCGTTTTTACCGGGAGACGATCTACTATGAGTATCTATATGAGGCGTCACCGGAGCATTCTCCCTCGACTGGGGAGCGAGTAGAAGTGGGATGGGATCGCTACTATTGCGACGGGACTGTGAGGTCGTTCGGACAGCGGTCCGGCTATTCCGAGGACTCTGTGTTCGGCACTTGCGACTGAATTCGTCCGCCGGGCCCGTCGTCAGAGACGGCGGGCCTAAACTGTAATCGGGCGGGCGAGGCTGATGAACTGCAGCCCTAAACCGCGATGAGTCGCGGGCGGCCATTCGCGGGCACTAACTGCGGCTCGGGGCTTCCCGTCCCGAAGCGGACCACTATGGCGTCAGCTAAGGGTCGATTGTGTTGAAAAGTCGATCCCACGATTTCACAGGCTCATTTTCAGCACGAATAATGCCGGTCGATCCAGTTTTCTGAACGGTTCAATCTGCGGCGTGAGCGTTCACGCACAGATACGCCTCGTCCGCTAAGCCCGGCGGACTTTTTCAACACAATCGGTCGAAAGCCGGCCTTGGTCGGGGCGATCCTTAGATCTCTTGGAGGCTGCAGCGTGCAGGGCTGATCAGGTCAGTCAAGGCTCGCCTCCGGCGACCGCGCGCGGCGACGCGGAGCGTCGGCCTTGAGTGACCTGGACAGCCCTGCGATCGTCTCGCCGTGAGATGTAAGGGGGGCGCTCTTCCGGGGCGGAAGGCGTCTTGGACGGGAAGAGGTCGCGCATCGAAAACCCTCTCTCATGAAGAGAGGGAGGGGCCCGCGCCGCAGGCGTGGGAGGGTGAGTGGGTAGGCGAAACCCGTGGACGATCTTGGCTCCGCTGCGAGCGATGTGCCGGCACGCCGGCCCCGGGTGTAACCACTCACCCTCCCATCGCGGCGCGATGGGCCTCTCCCTCTCTCTAAGAGGGGAGTTATATACTTGGCAAAGCAAGCCGAAACGGCCGATGATTCGAGCGGGGGGCCTTTCTCTCTAGGTGGCTCGCCTTCTGAGGAGGAGGGCCGTCTCCGTTTCCAAAAACTCGATGATCTTGAGAACGGCGCTCCGCGCCATGATGAGAAAGTCTACGACGGGCGTTCCTGCGAGCTCTTCGGGATCGCCAAACGCTACTCTAATGGCGAGCTCCAAATTGTAATCCGCTGTCGCTCCGGCCGGCAGGCGTATGATTGTGATCTCGTCATTTGCCGGAGCTTTGAGATTGAAGGCGATCCGCCCTCCGACTGGACCAGCCGCAATCGACCCATTCAGCTTCAAAGCGGCAATCGAGACCAGTGGCACAAGCAAACGCCTGTGGTCTTTGACGTTCCTCAGCTTGTTGAGTCGCCAGAGGGTTTCATCCCCTCCTGGGTACGGATTGAGCCCGTAAAGCAGCGTTTTGATGTCCGGTGGGACGTGAGCGCAGCGCTTATCAATCTCGGCTATGTAGGCGGCGGGATCATCGCCGAATGCGAAGGCCGTACGAGTGTATTTGGCTCGAGAACCTGTGGCGACAGAGGCGGCGTAAACTGCGTGATCGAGAGCGGCTCGCAATTCCGTAACGATGTTGAAAGCGCGAACGCACACGAGCGGCGGAATGGAAATTCGGTATTTAACCTTGTGGACCTGCTCGCCGGTATCCGCATCCGTATCGATGACGCGCTCCCATTCCCCGTCATATGGGATGCGCGAAATTCGCTGGGTGACTTCCTGAATGTGATCGTCTGCGCTAGCGAGGAGATGGCGGGGGCTGCTAAACGTAATTCCCATGACCAGCGAACCTAAAGAGGAAGCAGCAGCCGCGTTCGAGCGAACGCTGCTGAAATTGGTGAATACGCCGCCGACCCCGCACAAAAAAAAGAATCGGGCTGCTCCGTCGTCCAAAGCCCCTAAGTCGTCGTAGTCGACTTGCGCAGGCGTTGGAGGCGTTTTGCCTTCTGTTTACGTGTACGCGCCTTGATTAGAACTCCTGTAAGTCAGGCGCTTACCACCGATCATGCGAAGAGCCTCGTCGGTACGCATGGCGTCATTCACGCCTAGCGCCGAACGATTCGAATAGCGGAAGTCGAACTCGGACAGGTAGCGCGACAGGTGCGCTTCCGAGACGTGGTGATAGATGCCGTTGATCCCGCGCTTAAGGATCGAGAAGAAGCCCTCAATCGTGTTCGTGTACACGTCGCCGCGCACGTACTCTTCGATACCGTGGTTGACCGTCTCATAGCGTGCGTACTCGGGTCCGATGATACGGTATTGGCCCGCGTCGTCGGTCATGAGCGCGGTCTCGCGGCGAACGTGCTGGGTGATAATCGGACGCAGCGTCTTGGCGTTGACGGCTGGGACGTGGAACGAGCGAACGCGGCCTTGGCGCTCGACCAGGGAGAAGCAGATTTGCTTACCCACGGCGCCGATGTTCTTCGGATTGCGCTTGGAGAGGCGCTTGTTCTTCTCCTTGCCGCCGATGACGGTCTCGTCGACTTCGACGATCTTGCCTTCGCCGCCCATCGGAGCGGGCGCGTAACGTTCGGTCATGGCCTCGCGGATGCGGTGGCACATGAACCAAGCGGTTTTGTAGGTCACGCCGAGCGTGCGGCCGATCTGGTGAGCCGAAACGCCCTTCTTGCTGGACGACATGAGGTAGGTCGCCAGCAGCCACTTGTTGAGCGGGATCTTTGACTTCTCGAACACGGTCTTGACCGTGACCGTGAACTGCTCGCGGCAAGCGTTGCACTGATAGAGGCCGGGACGGTGAGCCTTGCCCTTGAGGCCGGTAGCGTCATCCACCACGCCGCAATGCGGGCAGATCGGACCTTGCGGCCAGCGGAGCGCTTCGAGATGCTCACGGGCTTTATCGGCGTCTTGGAAGATCGGCGAGGTCAGATTCATAGCGGCGGCTCCTGACAGCTAACCTAGCCGTCAGGTCTGCTTTGTCAAGTATATAACCCCCCTCTAAGAGAGAGGGGATTGAGGGCGCTCTGTCCCCGGCGTTCGCGGCGTCGAACCCCACGAAATCAATGACTTGTCGATTTTTCGCGCCCCTGGATCATCGGCGTCGAATCCGCCGCGATACTCAATGCGTCCCCGTCGCGGGGGAGGGCGTTTGGATCCGGCCCAAAACGGCGGCGGGGATAGGTTGAGCGGGGCCGCTGGCGGCTCCCGAGCGGCGCTATCACGCCACGTCGCTTACTCTTTAGGAGCGCACGCGGGTGACGGAGCCGTCCGGGGTTCAAGCCGACAGCGGAGCGACAGGGCGGTGATCGTACAAGCCGCCTATCGTGGATCGTCGGGGTCGAGACGGATGTAGCCGATCGACTTGGTCCGCGCCCGTCCGGGGGCTAGTGGGGTCCCGAGCTGAAAGACGCTCACGCCCCCCATCCTCACGGGCAAGAACAGCCTGGCGGAGCGGTCAAGCGAGCCGAAACACACAAACCCCACGGTCTCCGGGTTCGCCCGGCCGCTCCGTCGCCTCCCCATACGCCTTCAGCGGCCGCGCCGCGTGAAGCCGCCAAGCCGTGCCCGCGCGCCCTACTCCGCCGCGACGATCTCGTGATCGTGGTGATGCGCCTCGACCCGCACCGCGCCGCCCATCGGCCGCAGGTCCAGGTCCTGGAACAGCTGGCTGTCCTCGTCCTGGCCCGGCAGCGGCGTGGTCAGCAGCTTGCCGCCGACGAAGATCGAGTTGGCGCCGGCCAGGAAGCACAGGGCCTGCAGTTCGCGGCTCATGCCCTCGCGGCCGGCCGACAGGCGGACCATCGACTTGGGACAGACGATGCGGGCGACGGCGATGGTGCGGACGAACTCGATGGCGTCGATGGTCTTGCCCTCAGCCAGCACCTTGTCGCCGAGCGGCGTGCCGCTGACCGGCACCAGGCCGTTGATCGGCAGGCTGTCGGGATGAGCCGGCAGGGTGGCCAGCTGGTGCAGCAGGCCGGCGCGGTCGCGGCGCTGCTCGCCCATGCCGACGATGCCGCCGCAGCAGGTGCTCATGCCAGCGTCGCGGACGTGGGCCAGGGTGTCGAGGCGCTCCTGATAGGTGCGCGTGGTGACGACGTCCTTGTAGTAGTCCGGACCGGTGTCGAGGTTGTGATTGTAGTAGTCGAGGCCCGCGTCCTTCAGGGCCTTGGCCTGGTCGGCGGTCAGCATGCCCAGGGTGGCGCAGGTCTCCAGGCCGAGCGCCTTCACCTCGCCGATCATTTCGGTCAGCTTGGGCAGGTCGCGGTCCTTCAGCTCGCGCCAGGCCGCGCCCATGCAAAAGCGCTGGGCGCCGCCGTCGCGGGCGGCGCGGGCCTTGGCCACCACGTCGTCGGCGGCCATCAGCTTCTCGGCCTTGAGCCCGGTCTTGAAGTGGGCCGACTGGCTGCAATAGCCGCAGTTCTCGGCGCAGCCGCCGGTCTTGACCGACAGCAGCTGCGACAGCTGCATCTCGGAGGGATCGAAGTGGGCGCGGTGGACGGTCGCGGCGTCGAACACCAACTCCATGAAGGGCCGTTCGAACAGCGCCTCCACCTCGGCGAGGGTCCAGTCGTGGCGAGCCGGCGGGGAGACGGGCGAAGCGTTGATCTTACTCATGGCGCGCAGGTTTGAACCGCTCCATGACGCTTGGCAAGACGTCGGCGAGGCGGCATAGCGCTAGGGGAGCCGAAGGGCCGCGCGGGAGTTGGTCAGGTCATGGATCGCGAGATCGAACTGAAATTCCTGATCCCACCCGAGGCGGCGCCGGAGGCCCTGGCCCAGTTGAAGGGCGAGGGCGAGGTGCGCCAGCTGGACGCCACCTATTTCGACACCCCCGGCCATGCGCTGCGCAAGGCGGGCTTCGGCCTGCGGGTGCGCGATGGCGAGGGCGGCCGCAAGCAGACCCTGAAATCGGCCTCGGCCGGCGGCGTGTTCTCGCGCGGCGAATGGGAAGAGAGGATCGCCGGCCCCGATCCCGACCCCGACGCCCTGTCCCGCACCCCGGCCGCGGCCATGCTGGTCGGCCAGACCCTGGCGCCGGTGTTCACCACCCGCGTCCAGCGCACCGTACGGCTGGTCGAGGTGGGCGACGCGGTGATCGAGGCGGCCCTCGACCAGGGCGAGCTCCTCGCCGGCGGTCGTCAGGCCCCGGTCTGCGAGCTGGAGCTGGAGCTGAAGAGCGGCCCGGCCAGCGCCTTGTTCGACCTGGCGCGCGAGGTCGCCCGCCACGCGCCCTTGCGGCTGTCGTTGGTCAGCAAGGCCGAGCGCGGCTACGGCCTGGCCGCCGGCGACGAGGGCGGCTTGCCTCGTCGGCAGGCCGCGGCGCTGGACCACCACGCCACCGTCGGCGAGACGCTGCAGGCCTTGGGCCACGCGGATCTGGGCCATCTCTGTTCGGCGCTGGAATCGCTGCGCGAGCGGCCGGAGCCGGAGGGCGTGCACCAGGCCCGCGTCGCCACCCGCCGGCTGCGGGCGCTGCTGAAGATCTTCAAGCCGCTGGCTCAGGACGCCGCCGCCCAGAGGCTCGACGAAGGCCTGCACTGGCTGGCGGCCGAGTTCGACACGGCGCGCGACCTCGACGTCTTCATCGGCGACGTCTGGGACGAAGGCGGTCGCCGCGCCAGCTTCGCCGGTCGCGACGACTTCGAACGGGCGCTGAACGCCGCCCGCGCCAGCGCCTATCTGCGCATGGAGGCCGCGGTGGCCAGCGCCCGGGCGCGCGAGGTGCTGCTGGAGGCCGCGGCCTGGCTCGAGACCGGCGCCTGGACGCGCGATCCGGACCTGGCCGAGGTGCGCGACGGCCGCGCCGACGCCTTCGCCGCGCGGGTGCTGGATCATCGCTTCAAGCAGGTCCGAACCCGCGCCAAGCACTTCGACGACCTCGACGCCCGGGCGCGGCATCGCCTGCGGCTGAAGGGCAAGACCCTGCGCTACGCGGCCGAGGATCTCGCCCCGCTGTTCCCGCACCATCCTCATCGGGTCGAGCGGTTCCTGGAGGCCGCGCGGGCGGTGCAGGACACCTTGGGCGCGCTCAACGATCGCAACGTCCGCGAGACCCTGGTCGAGACGGCCACTCAGGGCGACGCGGACCAGGCCCGCGCCGTCGCGCGCGTGGCCCTCGCCGACGACGAGGACGACCTCGTCGACGCGGCCCGCGAGGCGCTGAAGACGCTTCGGGAGGCCAAGCGGTTCTGGTGAGGCGAATCGGCGGCAATCTTGCTCCCCGTCTCACGCGGCTGTCATCGACGCGCGGTATGCGGACGAAACGGGGGTCGGGGCGACAGGCCGCCGAGCACGAGGGGCCCAAGCCATGAACCGTCTGAGACTCACCGCCAGCCTGCTGGCCCTGATGACCGCGGCGCCGGCCCTGGCTCAGACCTCTCCTGGCGTCGGCGTCATCGGCGCCACGGCTCCAACCGCCCAGGGCGGCGCCAACGCCGTGGCGCTGCTGCGCGACCCGAAGGATCCGACGCGCAGCGTGATCGCCGCCTCGGCCAAGCTGGGCGGGCTCGAGCTCTATGGCCTGGACGGCCAGCGCATCGCGGCCATCCCGGGCGGCGAGGTCTATGCGGTCGACACCCGTGACGGCGGCCTGCGCGCCCTGCTGGCCGTGCTGGACCGCCAGGCCGGCCGCCTGCGGCTGTTCGGCCGCGATCACGCCAGCGGCGAGACCACGGCGATCGACGCCCGCCCGCTGCTGCTGGGCTATTCGGGCGAAGGCCTCTGCCTGCATCGCAGCGTCCGCGACGGCGCGCTCTACGCGTTCACCATGGGGCGCGAAGGGCAGCTTGATCAGTGGCTGCTCTACCCTACCGCCGACGGCAGGGTCGACGGTCGCGTCGTCCGCACCCTGCGCCTGTCGTCGGAAGCCAAGTTCTGCGTCGCCGATGACGCCAGCGGCGCGCTCTATGTCGCCCAGAAGGCCGTCGGCGTCTGGCGCTACGACGCCGATCCCGAGGCCGAGCCGGTTCCGGTCATCGTCGACATCAATCGCCTGGGCCACATCGCCGGCGAGGTGGGTGGCCTGGCGGTGATCAACGGCGGCAAGGGCGCGGATTATCTGGTCGCGGTCAATGCCGACGCTGGCGACTACAACGTCTATGACCGGAGCGCGGGCGACCGCTTCCTCGGCGCCTTCAAGGTCCAGGCGAACGGGACGGCGGCGATCGAGGGGCCTTCGGGCTTGTTCGGCGTTCGCGCGCCCGTCGGCCCAGGCCTGCCGGCCGGCGCGCTGCTAATCGCCGACGACCGCAAAGCCGGCGCCAACAGCAAGATCCTGTCGTGGCGGGACATCGCCTCGGCGCTGAACCTGTCGCTCGGCCAGGATGCGCCGGCGGTTGAGCCCGGCAAGACAGCGCTCGTCCAGGCGACCATGGAGACCGAGCCGGTCGGCCATGACGGCGACGCCGCCGACGATCCGGCGATCTGGGTCCACCCGACCGATCCGTCCCGAAGCGCGATCATCGCCACCGACAAGAAGGGCGGCCTGCTGGTCTACGACCTGTCGGGCAAGCGGCTGCAATATCTGGCCGACGGCAAGATGAACAATGTCGACCTGCACGGCGGCTTCAAGTTGGGCGGCAAGACCGTGACCCTGGTCGCGGCCAGCGACCGGACCCACAAGGCCATCGCGCTCTACACGATCGATCCCGAGACCCGACTGCTGACCAGTGTCGCCGACGGCGTCCAGGCCACCGGTCTCTCGGATCCCTATGGCCTGTGCATGTATCGCGACCGCAGAGGCGGGACCTTCGTCTTCATCAGCGATCCCGACGGCCTGGTGCGCCAGTGGAAGCTGACCGCCACCCCAGCCGGCAAGGTCGCCGCCCAGGCCGTGCGCGACCTCAGGTTCGCCACCCAGACCGAAGGCTGCGTCACCGACGACGAGACCGGGGCGCTCTACGTCGCCGAGGAAGACGTCGCCCTCTGGAAGCTGGGCGCCGACGCCAAGGCCGGCCAGACCCGGAAAGCCGTCATCAGGGTGGCCGACAACCCGGCCTTGAAGGACGACCTCGAAGGCGTCGGCCTCTACGCCCAGGCCGGCGGCAAAGGTTATCTGGTCGTCTCCAGCCAGGGCAATAACAGCTACGCCGTATTCCGCCGCGAGGGCGACAACGCCTATGTCGGCAGCTTCGCGGTGACCGCCAATGGCGACAACGGCGTCGACGGCATCTCGGAGACCGACGGCCTGGATGTGACCAGCGCCTCGCTCGGCGCGGGCCTGGAGACCGGCGCCTTCGTCGCCCAGGACGGCCGCAACATCTCGCCCCCCGAGCACCAGAACTTCAAGCTCACGCCATGGTCGGCGATCGCGGCGAAGCTGAAACTTGAGTGAGACGGCGCCCAGAAACGAAAAAAGCCGCCCGAAGGCGGCTGTTTCACGAAAGACCCTTGGGTGCGGGGACAGGATTTGAACCTGTGACCTTCAGGTTATGAGCCTGACGAGCTACCGGGCTGCTCCACCCC